>CAYPPG010000049.1:0-62718 GCA_964412555.1 uncultured bacterium | reverse complement strand
GGCTTCGAGGTTTCCCACCTTAAATGCCTGTCCAAATTTTGGGGTACATTATAATTTCCACGCGTCCACCAGCGGCCCAACAGAAACCTCAACAACTTCCGGCCGGGAAGACAACCACTCTTTTATGCAAGCCTGATCTGCTTCGGTGGTTGATCCGCGAGGTTTGGCTGAAGTGATGAAGCCGCCCCAGCTGGTTCGGTTGCCACCGCCGCCGAAAAGCAAGTTGTGCTTTTCAATCTGGTCAATGAAATCATCAATAAATATGTCAAAGGTTGCATCCATGAGGCCATCTGCCAGCTGGCAGTTTATTTTTAAGCCCAGTTCCTGAAACTCGCCCACATGCGAAGACATTTTTTCATCCTTCTCCTTTCATGTTAAAGGCACATACTCCTCGCCAATTTGAATCGAGATGCGGCTGCCCAGGGCTTTGAGAATTTTAGAGAGGTTGGCAAGCGTAATATTCGTGCGGTTACCGGAGCGGATGTCCTGAATCACGGTCGGTGATACCTCGGCCGCTTTGGCCAGTTCCCGCACGGATAGTTTCTCTTCTTCCATGAGTTGCAAAATGATTTCGGAAAGCGCAAACTCCTGATACTCAATTTCAAATTGCTCTCTGAACTCCGGATCCATCATTATCCGTTCATACGTTGATTGTGGTTTGGTAGTTTGTTTGATAGGTTTGCGTTTAGAAGTTTTCATAATAGGTATTCTCGCGAACACGCTGCTCGTAATTGGCGCGACACGCCAGCGCCTTTTCTTTTTCCCGTTTGGGCAATTTATCTGCTTTCTTCTCAAAGGCGTTGGTAATGATGATTTTTCTGCCCGAGAAGAAAAAACACAAAAACCGGTCCTTCTGGGGCTTGAACGCGTACACTTGATCACCTTCGTGCCGGAACTTGGTTTTATCAAAAATTTTGCCCCTATCACCCATGTGTCTGAACAAGGCAAGCACCTTGCGCCGGCGTTCGGCCGGCAAACTGCGATAGTAATCAAGTGCCGTACTGTTGCCGCGCTCATTGCAGTACCACTCAATAGTAAAGGACGGTCCCTGATAGGCGATGATTTCTCGATGTTGATTGGTCATATTGGCAGTGTATCAAAGTATTGGTACAATGTCAAATTGATGTGATGATCGAATGAGATCGCGGATTTTTGAGCAAGTGCCAAGGGTGTGTAGTACAACACCCTTGACGGATTCCCCCCGTACTGGCGGAAACATGATACCTTATCTGTTGACCGCAAGGGTACGGAAAATGTACCCTTGGCAGGTATTTTTAATTTCAATGTTCTTCCCACTTCTCGATATTCGTATCGTCCCCCTCCACAATGACTACAAGATGGTCTATATGATTGCCAGGTTCGGGATCGGTGGAATCTTCCAAAATTTGTACCCAAAGTTCGTAAATGCCCGGTGCGTCCGGGCGCCAATCCATCCAAACATAATCGTCGCCGACGAGACCGTACGCGATTTCCGAACCGATGACTTTTCCATTTTCATGCGGATGTCCTTCATGAAACACGATGTGTTTGATATCTCGAACGGGGAAATTGGATTGAATGTGAGCGCGTAGCCAGTAAGATTTGTTGTATTGGATATGAACGGGACTAACGGTTTGAAGGCCAGATTCCGTTTTGATCGCGACGGATTCCTCATGCAAATGGACTTCATGCGGTTCGGGAACGGTTTGGATTTTGAGACGCGTTTTGGTTTGATTGTCCTGCTTCGGATACACACGCACCCCATTATTGCCTTGCGGCCAGTAGCCTTCATTATTGCCGTGAATCAAAATGTCGCCGTTTTCACTACTCCATTCATGAACTTCATTGTCGATTTCATTGAGCGGATCGACAATGACATAAAAACGATAATGCAAATTCTGATTGACCGCACCCGTTTCGGGATCGATCGGATTACTCAAACCGGTCGTATCCCAAACCACGGTCACTGGACGAATTTCCAACGGGCGCATGGTCGAGCCAAGTTGATAAACATCGATAGGGATTCGTTCGCCGACTTCT
The DNA here is from genome assembly GCA_964412555.1 of uncultured bacterium. GTDB lineage: Bacteria > Hinthialibacterota > Hinthialibacteria > Hinthialibacterales > Hinthialibacteraceae > CAYPPG01. The sequence goes on along the minus strand of CAYPPG010000049.1, from coordinate 60,699 downwards.
TCTTTCAAGGCGCTGTCGATGAGGACATACTGAAAAGCCACTTTAAACGGAGCGACATCTTTAAAACTTAAATTATAAATTCGAGCCGTCAAACGCACTCGATCTCCATCTTTAGGACCAGCGGCGATGACATCATGTTGGCCGGTAATGGGATTGAGATCTTCATATTCCATAAAAAACCCGCCCATTCTCATGCGATCCGTACTTTCAATCAATTCCCACACATCATATTCATGCGATTCGCTTTTGTGATGATCAAATTTGTACGGCAGATTCAATGCGGGATCGGGTCGGAGACCGTAATAACGATCCCAGTTGATTCCTTCATTGCGGGAAGCATCAAAATCAACGGCATGCGAAACTCTCATCATACCGCCATGCGAACTGAAATATACAGCCGGCTTAAACGCAAATTCCCAATCCGTTGTGAAATGACCTGTTGGCTTGACGATTGAAAAGCCTTTGGTTTTTGACGATTTGTTTTTGTTGACTGTCTTCCCGCCCCACGTGTTGGAATTGTGAAAGGTAAATCGCGCTCCCACTTCGGTTTCTTTCCCAAGAACCTTCTTGGTATAACCGATTTTGATCTCCTCACTTTCCGATAAGGTATGATTCCATGTTCGTTCAGAGCCGCCGCCGCTTTCCTCCGTCCAATTGAGAGATAATGTCGTGGAATTCCCATTCAAATGATAAACCGCTTCTTCATTCAATAAAAGTTTCACTGTCGTTCCTTTTCCCGCATTGTTCGGAAAAGTAAATTCTCCCACATCGGACGGAAACGAATCGTCTTTCGGCGGATAGGTCAGAAGATTGTGATTCTGGTGGAACGGCTGATACCAGGGATGTTTATCTCCGCCATAATTTTTTTCAAGCGGACCGGGGATGATGTATTCCATAATTGCGTACGGTTTGTCTTCATCCCGGGTTCGCATGTTGTAAACCGGATAACGCCAGATATCGAATAATTGATATTGGTAATAGAGCACATCGTTGTAATTGGTTTGTGAGGAAAACGATGTTTGACGCGTATGTTTTTCATACTCCCATTCATCGGAATGTCGATCATAGTTGTACGACAACGATGTTTTCGATCCGATCGACAATTCCGCTTCGGCCAAATCGCCGACCTCCACGCCGGCTTTCACCTCCACGTCGAATTCGGCGCTTCCACCAATAGACCAATCACTGGTTTCGTGGCTTTCGCTTTCCTGCTCCGTTTCATTTTCATCCTTCATTTCCACATAAAATTCAGGATAGGCATTCACATTGATGATATCCCATTCCCCATCCCAATCCTGCCAATCCAATGGAATCGACACTGGCCGACTTTCACCGGTCTCTTCCCATCCCGAATATTGTTGCCTTTCCCGGCCGTGAAGAAAAGAAATTCTCCGTTGGAAAACACGATCAATTCATCAATGCCGTCATGATTCACATCACCGGCGGCGCTCGAAAATTCCTGCGGCCACCACATCATTTCTCTCTGACTCCCATGCTGCAGTTGCCCGTCTTCCAACCATAAATAGCGTATCCAAAAAAATCCGTCCAGCCGATCATCGGCAATAATCGCGATATCCGCTTTTCCATCCCCATCAAAATCACCGACTTCCAAATCAAAATCCTGCACCAACATATACGAAAAATCCTGAGACGCGATTTCTTTAATTTTGTGCTGTTGCGTGTGGGGATCGATTTCATCGCTCCACTGCAGCACAGAAATCCGAACGCGAAATTCTTCATGTTCATGTTCCCAAACTCGAGCCACGATGATTTCATCATGCAATTCCCCATCCTCCAATTTCTCGTTGTCCAGATCAGCGCATTGGATTTTAATATCATCATAATAACGGGATTCGCTGGGATGTGGATCCTCATCCAATTCGAGGGTAGTCCGCGCAATCAGCTTCTTGTCATCGTCTAAAAAAGGATCGTAGACATCGATGGCCACTTTGTGCTCGGTGATGTAATGACCGCGAACAATTTGTTGGTACGGTTTGTCATCATCATTATCCAAAATAAAAATATAACCGCTCGCCAAACTTTGGACTTTTGGAATCGATGAGGGGCTGTAGGTATGTCCACCACCAATAATAATTTCATGATTGTGGGGAAGATCGAATTCCTCCGTCTCCCATTCCTTCAGACTCTCATTTTTCGGATCGGCGAATACAGCATGAACTTTTCTGTGGTCTCCGATTCCAAAAATTGCCCATACTTCATCATCCCCCATCAAGAGCCGCTGTTTCGGTGAATCTATCGGATCCACCTCACCCGGCCGATAGTCCGTACTGCTGCTTTGTGCGAATCCCTGCAATGCGATGAGAAAAAGTGTAAAGAAATAGAAGTAATGCATCATATTTTCCCCTCTCATTCGAATTTAAATTATCATTATAGAATTTTCTGCCCATCTCCCCGAAATGATTCAATTCAGAAACTATCCAGACTATATTAACGGGTAAATTCCAATAAAGGAGAAAACAGAATCCCATTTCCGCAATAAAGCAGGATTTTCTCGTCCACACAACCTTCCCCCCCCCCAAAAAAAACCGCCGTATGCGTCCGCTACCGGACTTTATTGAGCAGTGACGATGGTTTGGTAAGGAATAATTCCGCCTATTAGCGGGTGCCAAGGGTGTATAGTTTAACTCCCTTGACGAATCCCCCACGAACTGACGGAGACATGATACTCTATCTTATAACATCAAGGGTACGGAAAATGTACCCTTGGCACCCTTGAGATTGTAAGCATTATCCCTCATGGGCTGCGTCACCGTAACTTGAGCCTATTCAGGGAACTTGCATTTCAAGTGGTTGCCAACTATAGTTTGCAGAGTTACAATCAATTGTAAAGGATTCCATAAGTGGCCGGTGCCGCACGATCGAAGAAAGTTATTTTCTACAAGGATAAAAACGATAAGGTTCCCGTTAAAGATTGGCTCTACGCTCTAAAAGATGCACAAACCAGGCGGCGAATTCTTCGCCGGCTGCGCCACGTAGAGCAAGGGAATTATGGAGATTGGAAAAAATTGACCGGACAAGAAGGGGTATTGGAACTGCGTTTTGATTTTGGACCGGGATATCGCATTTATTTTGCCTAGGATGGAGATACACTAGTCGTTCTACTCGTTGGCGGTTATAAGAAAACACAGAAAAAAGACATAGCCCGTGCTGTTGAATGTTGGGTTGATTATAAGGAAAATCAGAGATATGAGACAATATCCGACACTTGATGAAATCGAAGCACAATACTTTCGGGATCACCCGGAAGAGATGGACGCGTATCTATCGGAGATATTTGATGAATACGCCTTAGATGGTAATTCGGCTGTTTTACTCACTTCTTTGCGTGTTCTTGCCCGTGTGAAAGGCGTATCCACTCTGGCTGATGAGATCGGAATGAGCCGGCAGGGTTTACAAATAGACTTGACCGCCTCCCCCCCCCAACTTACCATGTAGGGAAACAAATTCTATAGATACTTGCACTTCTAATATGGCTCTCGCGTACGTACCGGAAACGGAAATACCGGGTATTTATGCCCATTATCAAAATGACATGAAGACCATCCAGCATCTTCATGAGACGGAAGAAAATGCCGCCGAAATCGTGCGAGCCATCACCGAGGCGACGGATACACTCATTCTTCGCCTACTTCTCGACTACCTGCAGCGCATTCTTCAGCAAGATGAATTGCCTCCCCATATATTATTGTTGGCGCAAGGCGGATATGGCAGGCGCGAATTACATCCGCAATCCGATGTGGATATCATTTTTCTCTACAATCAGGAATTGAGTAAAAAAGAAACAGATTTGATCAAAGGATTTTTTCAATGCCTCTACGATCTCGGGTTTCATGTCGGCCACTGCTGCCGTAGTTACAAACACGCTCTAGAAATCCTCAATTCTGATATGCATAGCCAAACCGCCATGTCCGAGAGCCGTTTCCTGGCCGGCGATTGGCGTCTGTTTGAAAAATTCAAAAACGATCTCTGGCGCATCTTGAGCCGTAACCGCTTTGATCACATTCGGAAAAAGATCGTTGAGCGCAATGAACGAATTGCGAAATTCGGCACTACGATCAACATCACCGAACCCAACTTGAAAGAAAGCCCCGGCGGCTTGCGGGATTACCATTTTGGTTTATGGGTCGGCTCGCTCTTCAAAGCACGAGGATTGAATCTTCTACAATTGAAGCGCTGTCTGTTGATTGACGACCTCATGATGGTGAAAGTGCAAAAAGCGATTGAATTCTTGTGGCAACTGCGAAACGATTTGCATTTCTTCACCAAGCGGGAGCAAGATGTCCTTGCTCTTCCGATTCAGCATCAAATCTCTTCGCGTCTCGGGTACCTTGACCGCCGTGGACGCCTGGCCGAAGAAGAAATGATGCGGGAATATTACCGCCATGCCTTGACGATCCGGCAATTCGCCGAACGCATTGATTACAAATGCTCCCCAACCCCTATCTGGAAGTTTTTTAAGTTGAAATCGCGTAAAAATCTGCCTGATGGTTTCTTTATTCGCGAGAATAAGCTTCATATTCCTACAACATTTCATTTCTTCGAACATCATCCTCAACGTCTCTTGATGATGTTCATTTACGCTGCGAAATACGGTGTCGATTTGGCGGAAGAAACGGCCGAAGCGGTTCGTGATAATCTGGAACTGGTCGATCAAGCGTTTCTCCATGACAAAGAAACCGCCCGTTTGCTGCGCGAATTCTTTTCTATGCCGGAACCGATTGGAAATGCGATCCATGAAATGCGCAAAACAAAAATGCTGGAACGCATATTTCCGGAATGGCGCAGTATCATTTTTCTGGTGCGTTATGACCTCGCCCATCGATACACCGTCGATGAACACTCGCTTCGCTGTCTCTATCATTTGGAACATTTGGATGAAGACAAGAACAAATACGCGAAAGAACGGTATTCCATTTGGGAGGAATGTGAGTACAAAGACGTACTGAGGCTAGCTGTCTTGTTCCACGACATTGGCAAAGGACGGGATGGGGATCATTGCGTAGTGGGGGCGCGTCTTGTCGATACCATCTGCCGGCGCATGCGTATTTCAGAGGAAAAACGGGGAAAAATTGTATTCTTCGTTCGCTATCACCTCATCATGAACCAGGCTTCGCATCGGCTTGATATTACCGATCATAAGGCCATCGCCGATTTTTCCGACTCGTTTGACAGCCCCGATGATTTGAACATCATGTATCTCATGACTTACGTGGATGTACGGTCCGTATCTCCCGAGTCGATGAACGAATGGAAAAACAACCTTCTTTGGCAGCTGTTTTTGACGACACGGGATGTATTCATCAGTGAATCGATGAGTGAGGAAGACCATCAAGTCCAAGAGGTATCCCGAAAAGAAGAAATTATTCAAGCACTCTCCAAGGAATTCGACGAAGAGCTGGTAAAGAATCATTTAAACAACCTACCGCCGAGTTATATGCTGAATCAATCCATAGAAAACATGCGGCAGCATCTCACTCTGATTCAGCAATTTGACGGCATCAAACCCATGACCGACTTCTCCCCTCATCTCGATCCGGGCTGCCGTGAAATGATTCTGGTCTGCAATGACAAACTCGGTCTTTTTCACCGTATTTGCACGGCGGTTCTGCTTGAAAACTTTACAATCGAAGAGGCGCGTTTGAACACTCGCAGTGATGGTGTCGTTGTCAACAATATTGTGATCCGGGACAGCCTAGAAGGAACATCCATTTCCAATGCCCGGGAATTTCTATTACGGGACCGGATCACTCACTATCTTTTATCCGATAATGAAATCCCCCCCATTCCCAAAAAACCGGGAGCCGGAGCTTTAGGACGGAGCAGTTTTGAATCTCGGATAAAAATTTTAAACGATATTTCCACTCGGTTTACCGTGATCGAATCCCGTGGGCCAAATCGTCCACGGGCTCTTCAGGAACTTACAGCCAATCTCTCGGGAAGAAACATTAACATTCAATTTGCACGAATCACGAAGGAAGGCAATCGCGTCACGACTGTTTTTTATGTTACTGACCCTTCCGGAGAGAAAATACTCGATGAAGACTATGTCAAGGAACTGACTCAAGCGCTGAAAAATAGTTTAGATACGGCAACTTCTTATGGCTGATACTTATTCGACTTTTCCGATACGGTTTACAGATATCGCCATGAATCCTCATATACTTGCTTTATATCGAGGATTCGCATCTTTTCTTCCTGACTCCCATTGGTGGGTGCTGGATGAAAAAATGGTTCGTCATCCTTTTCCTTTTTCGGATTCCACCCCCTTTTGCAAAACAGCGGAGGATGATCCTGCCCAGCAGAAACGGATTCTGGAAATACTTGTCCAGTCGATTTTCAGTGATCAAATCACAAAAAACACTCACATTCTCGATTGTTGTGATGGATTCCTACAAGGAATCACAGAATTTCGGTATCGGGGTATTCTCGTAGGTGGAATAGGAATCTGCAAAGTCAAGTCAGAGGATAAACCCCTTCTCAGTCAAATCTTACGCATCATCGAAGGATACTTGTCTCTTCTGGCAAATACTCTTGAAAACAATGATGACCTGGAACTCGTTCATCACCTTCTGTCCGATACCATCAGCGTACTCAATCTCGACCAACTTCTTGAACGTTTGACCGACGAACTATGCAGTACCTTGGGTTTGGAAAACGGGTTGATTCTACTAATCAACGAAGATGGTGAATTTTACCCCGCTTTTGTTCGTAATTTTCCCAAAGAATTATTACGCCTCCGTAATCTCCATTTAACGCGTTACGAGTATCAGGAACCCTATCGAAAAAATACTCCCCCGTATTATGAATTGGTACAAAATGACCCATTGCGGGATTGGTTTTTGTCTTCGTTGAAAAATTTCCGGATCATAGAACCTTCGGATGATATTTCCTGCATGGCCATTCCCTTTGTCCGCAATAATTATATGATCGGCATCCTGCTCACCGCAAAGGCTCAAGTAGATGTGATTACCAGCGCCCGTGAGCGATTGGTTCAACTGCTTTCCGTCGGAGGAGCTGCCGCTCTGGATAACGCCTTGATTTTGGAACGCATGAATTTGCGGCGAAAAGCCCTATCCACCATTCATGTCGTCCACCGACTTATTTCCGCCAACATCAGCGCAAAAGAAATGATGGGTAAGATCGGTCAATTGACACGCCAATTACTCAAGGTCAGGAAGTGCTCCATCATGTTGATGGATAACGAAAAAGAAAAACTCATACCCCGCATAACGCTGGGATTGGATAAAAACGAAGTCGGTCAACAAATTTACTATCTTGGGGAAGGATTGCCCGGTTGGGTTGCGGAAAACCTGAATCCATATATTTTTCATCCGAACGATTTATCATCACAACCATGGGAAAATATCGGTGAAACCTATCCTTCCGAATCCTACCTCTCTGTCGCGTTGTTCGATGACGATATTGAAGGAGTCATCACAGTAGCGGATTCCGAACGGGATTTTACCCCCGGTGACCGGGAAATTCTTCTGACTTTTGCGGAACAAGCCATTTTGGCGATCAAAAGTGCCCGCCTACACGAGAGTGAACGTAGCATCACTGTCAATGTTCTAAAAAGCATCGCGAATCTGATCGAGACTCATGAACCCACCAGCCCGGGTGTCACAGTAAAAACCTGTAATTTGACGCAAAAAATCGCACGCAAACTGAATGTCAATGAACGGGATTACCAAAATATCACCTATGCCGCGCTTCTTCACGATGCCGGCATGTTACGAATGCTGCAATCCAAAATTCCTATTGAAGAACATCAAGTGAAAGGACGCCAGTTGAGCTTACAGTTTGTGAAAGCGTTAGGTCTCGATTCGGAAGTGGAAGACATTGTGTATCACATTCATGAAACCTGGAACGGACACGGCCGGCCTGACGAACTCAAAGGCAGTCAAATCCCTCTCGGTTCTCGCATTATTGCTGTCGCACATGCCTATATTCTTCTGCACGACCGTTACAGTCATGAGAATCCCCATGACACCGCTCATGAAAAATCTATGAAAGTCATCGATCGTTTAAATCGGAGAAGTTTCGATCCTGATGTTGTCAATGCCCTCGAACAAATCTTACATGAACACGAATTCGATAACCTTAAATAGAAAAAGTTATCAAAATAATGACGCTGCTGTGATTCCATTCTCTAGTGAATCGGGGAGTGACTAAAATACATTCACAAAAAAAATAGATTGCATTGTTCCTGAATTTCTACTACGATAACGCAGTAAATCGATCAACATGTAAATGTATGGGATTGTCAAGTTTTGATATGTTAGGAGGTACAATACTATGGATCGTGGTTTTACACTCATCGAATTATTGATTGTTGTCGCTATTATTGGAATTTTGGCTGCTATTGCGGTTCCGAATTTCCTGAACGCTCGGTTGAAAGCGCAAATCGCACGTGTCGAAGCGGAATTGCGGGCTATTGATGAGGCTTACACGGCTTATCATTTGGATAACAATGCTTATCCACCACACGCCGACCGCTGCAAAGCGCAGCACAAGTTCATCACCACTCCCATCGCCTATCTTTCAACCAATCTCACGGATCCTTTCCAAACCGAAGGGGAAACCCGCACGTGGGAATGGTTCTGCGGACAATATCACGCCGAACCTGCCGCAGTGGAAGGGGCTGGCCGTATCGGCCAAGCTGCCCCTGAATATTGGAATCGCAATCGAACGGCAGCTTTCTTCCTGAAATCCGTCGGTCCTGACAAGGATGGCCAAATCGCCGGAGGAGCCGAATTCTTCCTTCCCTACGATATCAGCAACGGTCTCGCCAGCAAAGGAACAATATATCGGCCAGTTTTTGGTGGTGGGGGAGGTGTTGGATATCCATACCAACAAGGGCAATATCCAGGTGTAACTCTCGCTGATTTCGGTTGCCCAGGAACTTGCGACGGATAAAATGACATTATCATTCTTTTGAAATTATCAAAAAACATGAGGGGGAGATTCATTTTTAGCAATCTAGTTATAGATATATATACATACAAACTTTCAATTTTTTTCTTCTACAACATTTGTATTTTCCCTAACATAAATCGAACATTACCTTAATCTTTAATTAGTTACGGGTGGCCATAATACTTTCCAAATGCTGAATTTGTGCACATATAAGGAGATGGATATTCAATAATGCATACGAACCGCAGTTTTACTTTAATCGAGTTATTGATCGTTGTCGCGATTATCGGGATTCTGGCGGCCATCGCGGTCCCCAATTTTCTGAATGCCCAGGTCCGTGCAAAAATCGCACGCGTCGAATCGGATATGAAAGCACTTTCGACCGCTTTGGAATCCTATAGGATCGATCGCAACAGTTTTCCTGGGGATCATGATCTCGACAATTATATGGGCGGGGAAAATGGCCTGTTCAAATTAACAACGCCCGTTTCTTATATCGCTTCATTGCCATCCGATCCCTTCGTCAATCGAGATCTCCGGGGCACCTTTTCCAATTTGGGTAGCAGTAACGCCTACGCCACTCAAGGCCGGCCGGATTACGAAATGGGAAGCGGAGCGGATAATCAACAACCCTATCGAAAACAATGCTACAGCCTGATGAGCTATGGCCCGGATCTGGATGACGATAACAGCTCGCACGATCCGTTCCCCTTTTTCACGGATATGGACCGCTACGATGTTTCCAATGGCATCAAATCCGATGGCAATATTTTCCGCTTCGGCGGTGATTACAACTCCGGTTGTATTGTTCTTGACTGGGGGACGAAACGACTGGGTTCGGCCTGCAATTAATGGCTTGGAAAAACAAGAATCAAATCCAAAGGAAAGGGGGTGATGAAAGAAAAACACTCATATTTCACCGTTCGCAATGAAAGATGAAAATGGCCCAAGAAAACACACCTATGAAGCTCCAACCGACTTGAGGGCAGGAACAAAGTGTAGCCCTTATTGTCACATTTTCATAGTATGAATGTCGAAAAAATCTAAAAAGACAGGAGAAAAAAGTATGAAATACATTTCAGGCTCAATTATTTTAAGTCTTCTTTTGATGAATTCATTGGCCTTTAGCCAAGAATTATTTTTTGAGGATTTCGATGCGTATCAATTTGAGGATGAACTATTGGCGACCGGTTGGGAATTTATCTCCGCTGAAGGCGCACCGGATAATCCGGATTCTGAAATCACGGTGGAATTCAGTTTCGATTATAACCGTAATATGAATCCACCTGGTCTGCATGGCCACCCAACGACGGGTCAATACCTGATCTCAGACGCTGATAAATATAGTGGTGAGGGAGACAATTTATTGATCGACTCAGGACAATCTCACGATGCTATCACTCCCTCCATCGATTGCAGCAACGCCTCATCCGTTTGGTTAAGCGCCGATATGAGTGTAGTTCTCAATAACAACGGTTCGGCGATTTTCTTTATCGATGTGAAGGCCGGTGATGGTGATTGGGTAACCATGGAAAAACGCGTAGCTCCCTTACGTTTCGTCGGACAAACTTTCTCCCAAGACAGAGAGGTAACAGAAAATTCGAATCCCGCGATTCCCGGGAAGGATGGTAATATGGGGGATTTATACGGCCGGTATTATTTGGACATTTCAGAGGTGGCCGCCGGACAATCGGATGTCCGCATTCGTTTCCGTCACTTCGAACAAGATTGGGATTGGTGGGTAGCATTTGACAATCTTCGCATCAGCACAGATCCCCCGCCCCAAGGTTCTGAAGTCATTTTAGGACCGGAAACGTTCGAAGACGGTATCCCCGCGGATTGGTCCCGCAATCCCGATGACAGCGGAATCAATTTCTGGTCCCATGGCAGCGAGAATGTCATTGACGTCGATATTATCGAATTTTTTAACGGTGAAGGTCCCCAACACGACGGCAATACATTAAATCGCTTGGCAGGACAAGGCTATGCCATCTACCAATCCTTGGAATTCGCTCCGGAAGACATTGTCTGCACGTTGGATACACCCAGTCTTGATTGCAGCCAATATAGCGAAGTATTCTTTTATGCTTGGATGGAGTATTTGCCCAACGATGGTTTTAATGGCAAAGTGCAGGTCAGCACAGATGGTGGAAACTCGTTTTCCGATGTTTTTTCCTATGTGACCGATCCCCAAGCGTTGGATGAAACCGGTGAAGGATCACATGCGATGGAATATTATATTCCTATTCCGGAAGCGGCCGGTCAATCCGATGTGATTGTCCGTTTCGAAGGCAGCGGTATCGGCGGAGGCAATTCAAGTTTCTTTGCCATTGACGATGTGACCATAACCGGAAACACAGGTGGAACCAATGTTCCAACTTGGATGATCTACTGATTGAATATCAAATAATAATGGAGTTGTGAGAAAATCACATACTTTCCGATTTCGGGATGCCGATTGAACTCGGCATCCCATTTCTCTGTATTGATTGTAGTTTGCAGTTACACGTGTTGAATGATGCGGGCAAGATGCCTGTGCTCCGAAGATAGAAGTATTTCCTTCCGATTGACCTACATCTAACCATTCTTTAATATACAATCTTTTAGTCCAAGATTTATACATTGTGCTGCCGGCATTTGTGAATGCAATTGGTTGTGAAGGAGCCGTATATGTCCGAATTGAGGAAAGATCCGGTTATCGAACGATGGGTGATTATTGCTACTGAACGGGCAAAGCGTCCAATGGATTTCGTCAACACCTGTGTCAAGGAAACAAAAACGCAAGGAATGTGCCCTTTTTGTCCAGGGAATGAGGGGAAAACGCCGAAGGAAGTGCTGGTTTACAGCCGTGACGGGAATATCAACGATCCGGCAGGATGGTGGTTGCGTGTGGTGCCGAATAAATTTCCCGCACTGAGCCGCGAAGGTGATATCGAGCGCGTCGGAGAGGGGATGTACGACAAAATGAACGGCATCGGCGATCATGAAGTCGTCATCGAAACGCCGAATCATCATTTGTTCATGGCTGATTATTCCATAAAGCAGATTGAAGAAATCATCTGGGCTTATCGAGACAGGATTCTCGATTTAACCAAAGACAAGCGGTTTCAGTTCATTATGATCTTTAAAAATCACGGGAAGGAGGCCGGAGCTTCGTTGGATCATCCTCATTCACAAATCATTTCACTTCCTATTATTCCCAAACGAGTCAACGAAAAACTCGAAGGAGCGCATAAATATTTCAAATTCAAAGGGAGATGCGTGTATTGTGACATGATCAAACAGGAGCAAGGAAGTCAAAAGAGGATTATCGATGAAAACGAAGATTTTTTGGCCTATGCTCCGTATGCTTCACGTTTTCCGTTTGAAACTTGGATTATCCCCAAGCAGCATTCCTCGTGTTTTCAGGAAATACAAAAACATGAAGTGAACAACTTCGCCCGCATGATGAAACACACGCTCCATCGGATCAAAGAAACATTGGATGATCCTCCATTCAACTACATGCTGCATAATTCTCCCTGTCACGACCATGAGGATCACGGGCCTTATTTTCACTGGCATCTTGAAATCACTCCCAAATTGACTCATGTTGCCGGATTTGAATGGGGAACGGGCTTTTATATCAATCCAATGCCACCGGAAAACGCCGCGAAACATTTGCGCGAAATCCAGTTGGAAAAAGAGGTGAACTCCTCTTCCGTAATTCAGTTGCACAATGCATCATAGATTTTCTATTTTCAAACAAAATCCCCATCCTGTAAGAGGGATAGGTGAAGTAGAGACAAGAAAAAAATTATTCTCTGAAGGGGTGAAAGAAAATTTTTTCTGCCACCCCTTCAGGGTTGAATTTTACAGATGTTGACCATTTCCAGGGGCGTTGCCCACTGGCTGTCTTCTTTAACCCCTTTGGGGTAAGGTTTTTCACTCAAAAGGTGGTAGATGTTTTCTTTATTCCCGTTGGGGTAGGTTTTTACCCAATAGGTGGTAGCTGGCAGTGTAGGGGCGGTTCGCGAACCGCCCCTACAATAAAGCAATATGTATGAGAGAGGAAACCATTGTGAACAAAGCCATTACGAAAATCGAAATTCCAGGAATCAAACCGACTCGGAGTGGAAAAGTCCGCGACCTCTTTGATCTCGGCGACAAACTGTTGTTGGTTGCAAGCGATCGAATCAGCGCTTACGACTGTATTCTACCGCAGGGGATACCGGACAAAGGCGCAATTTTAACGACGATGTCGAAATATTGGTTCGATACTCTATCCGCCGCACAGCCTCATCATGTCATTTCAACCGATGTCGCGGATTTCCCCGAGCCATTTTGTTCCCATCCGGAAATATTACAAGGACGGTCGATGCTCTGTAAAAAGACGGATTGCCAGCTGGTGGAATGTGTCGTGCGCGGTTACCTAGCCGGTTCGGGGTGGGTCGAATATCAACAAAATCAAATGGTCTGCGGAGTTCCCCTACCTTCCGGTCTGCGTGAATCGGATGAATTGCCCGAACCGATCTTTACACCCGCCACGAAAAGTCATGAAGGCCATGATATCAATATTCCGTTCGATGAAATGGTGAAGATCGTCGGAGGCTGGGAAGCGGACGAGATGCGGGACCGGAGCATGGATCTATATAAGAGTGCGGCGAAACTGGCCAGGGAAAAAGGAGTGATCATCGCTGATACAAAGTTTGAGTTCGGAATCGTTGATGATGAAATCGTGTTGATCGATGAAATCCTTACGCCGGATTCCTCCCGTTTTTGGGCGGTGGATCAGTATGAACCGGGCAAGCCGCAACTCGCTTTCGATAAACAATTCGTGCGTGATTATCTCAATGAAATCAAATGGGACCGCAATCCTCCGCCGCCCGATCTGCCGGATGAAATCGTGCAAAAAACCCGTCAGCGTTATCTCGATGCCTATCGTATGATCACCGGAAAGGAGTTGTTTGCCGATTCGTAATCAATTCCTTGCCGTTCGAGTGGTTTCTATCGTCATACTCATATGGCTGGGGGTATGCTGTATTCATTTTTGGATGCAGAATCCCCCTTTGTATGCGATTGTTTTCCCTTCATTCTTTGAAGCGGTTGGAAACATGCTGTTTCGGTTTCCCGACCGTTTTTTCTCCTCAATTGCATTTGAACTCCTCTCGCTTTGTGTGCATGGAGTTTTCGGAATTCTTTTCCTTTGTCTTTTTGTTCGCCTGCCTTGGATCTTGGAAGGAACCGCCGGTATTTTTATTGGAATCGGACTTGCGACATTCATACTCGAATTTCCGGCGATATTCTTCTGGTTGAACGCGTTCTCGGTCTGGACGATATTGATTGTTTTGATAGTTCTTTTGACCTTTTTCCATTTTCGATATGGGGCAAGTCCAGCCGTTTTCGAATGCAAGGGAGAGAAGAACCAGGCAACAGATCCCATTGAAAAATGGTTGTATTATTTCGCCTTCGTTTGCCTTGGCGGTATGACGGCCTTTAGCTTTTATCATGCCTTGTTTTTCCCCGTCGATTATTGGGATTCGCTGATTTACTATGTTCATTATGGGGAAATGACGTTTCAGCAAGGTGGATTTCCGGTTTTGTATTGTTTACAAGTGGGATTGGGATTGGGCGCCAATTATCCTCATTTGTTTCCGCTTCATCAAGCCGTTACGGCAACGATGTTCGGGCAGTGGTCGGATTTATACGGGCAATTTCTTTGTCCGCTCGCCGGCCTTGGAACGATCATCGTCGTTTATTATGTATCTCTTCATCTCTTTCGAAACCGGCTGATCGCGATATTGTCGGCGTTGATCTTTCGTTCCATTCCCTTTGTGACCTCCTATATTGTATGGGCATCCGATTATGCCTTGATCATGATGTATACTGCGCTGTTTCTTCTCTTTACGGCTTGGCTGATTCAAGAAAAAACTTGGAGAAGCGCACAACCTCTATTGTGCGTCGTTGCGATTTTCCCTCATATCAATTATCTCGGGTGGATTGTGTGGCCGTGTCTTGCGCTTGGACTCTGGTTTGCACGCTCGGGATTGATGACGAATCGCAAAGGGATTTCGCTTATCGTGTCTTCGGTTCTGATATGGTTTGGAGTGGGGCTGACGTGGTATATACGCAATTATATCGTGACCGGCAATCCGGTGTATGCTTTTTTCCCAACAATTTTTGGAGGGAAAAATATCAATCTGGATGTGTTGCGATCTTGTGAAAACGAATGGTTCCGGCATGGGAACGGGGTGGCGCATTGGGGGAATACGGTTTGGGAACGAATTGCGGTTAGTCCGGCGAAATTCCTGAATGAAGTTTGGCAGTTCGCTCCATTGTTTATGGGAATTATGATACCGGGACTTTTGGTGGGTTGGAAACGCAAACAGCCGTTTTTTATCATTTCGGGTGTGCTTGTCTTGTTGTATTTATTTTATCAATATTTCATT
The DNA here is from genome assembly GCA_964412555.1 of uncultured bacterium. Lineage (GTDB taxonomy): Bacteria > Hinthialibacterota > Hinthialibacteria > Hinthialibacterales > Hinthialibacteraceae > CAYPPG01. Next base: position 45,334 of record CAYPPG010000049.1, on the reverse strand, counting down.
TCTGGGTTTTACCTTTATCATATTATCGCGATTTTCCCGATTCTGGCGATCTTTTCCGGCCGATTTTTGGCTTCCATTCAATTATCACGGCTTCTGTACGCTTATGGTGCAGTTTTGATCCTTGCCGGCATTGTTCCCGGCATATCTTACTCGATCATGGGACCAAAAACCGGGGATCCTACTCTACCCTTCTTTGCCTATCCAGGATTGAAAACCGAGACTTATTACAAATTTCGCTTTCCCAAGGAAGCGCCGGTATGGTTGTATATCAACCGTGAAGTGGAAGAGGGGGCAAAGATTCTCTCGCATGACAACCGATATCATGTTTTCAGAGAGGATATACAAATCATCCATCTCGACGATTGTGATTTAGTGCCGCTCTATGGGAATCCGTATCCGGAGATTCACGAGTATCTATTGTCGCGCGGGATTCGCTATTATCTGTACATTCCCGACGAATTGACGCATCCGATCACTCAGCAATTAGGCCATCGAAAATTTTTGGAGAATCCCATTTTTTTTGAACGTTTGCTGACTTCACCGAAGGATGACACTCCCTCTTTGTCCAAAGTACAACTTTACCGATTGGTAGGCGGCCAAACCGAATGAGCCTGCTTTTTCTGCTTTCCCTTAGTGAGTTATGATTTCTCCGGTACAATATCGTTTTACGCCTATGAATATTCGGTATCGATTGGTTTCCCAAATAGCGGGTTGCCAGGGCACGATGTCAGGTCTGTACTGGCTGTAAAGCGCTATCCGGCAAGGGTAGACTTCGCTTACCCTTGCTACCCGGTTATTCACCGCGGGAGGAACGAATAGCGGGTAGCTAGGACAAGACGTCAGGTCTGTCCTGGCGGAGGAACATCATCTGTTATTAATTTGTATACAAAAAATAAAGGATACGATTTTGCGTGTTCTTCACATTTATAAAGATTATTACCCACCGATTTGCGGGGGGGTTGAGATCGCGATTCATCGGATTATCGAGGGAACGCGGGACGAGTGCGAAGATGTGTCGGTCTTGATCTGCAGCCGGAATCGAAAATCCCAATTTGCCGAAGTGGAAGGGACTTCGGTTTACAAAGCGGGAGAGTGGGGACGGTTTTTGTCCGCTCCTGTCTCACCCTATTTTCCGTATTGGCTCAAGAAACTGAAAGCGGATATTCTCCATTACCATCTCCCCAATCCAACAGCAGTGCTATCGCATCTCATGGTGCGCCCCAAAGGGAAAGTGATTGTGCATTATCATAGCGATATTGTTCGGCAGAAGCGCTGGTTGAAAATGTACGCTCCCTTTCGCGATGCGTTTTTGAGCAAAGCCGACCGGATTATCGCCACCTCACCGAATTATGTCGAATCGTCCGAAGTACTGCAAAAATACCAAGAGAAATGCACGGTCGTTCCTTTCGGAGTTCCCATGTCGCGTTTTACGATCAGTCCGGAAGTCGAGACGCAGGCGGAAGTGATTCGCAAGCGGTACGGAATGGGGCTTATTTTATATGTGGGCATCTTGCGATATTACAAAGGATTGAAATACCTTATCCAAGCGATGGAACGGGTGAATGGAAAGTTGCTGATTGTGGGAAACGGCCCTTTGCTTCCCGATTTGATCGAGCATACCAGGAAACTTCCGTACAGCGACCGGATTATCTTTTTGGGGCAAGTCGAATCGGTTACTCCTTACTACTTCGCTTCCGATATTTTTTGCCTTCCGTCGATTTACCGTTCGGAAGCATTTGGTATTGTTTTGGCCGAGGCGTCGGCCTGTGGCTTGCCACTCGTTTCCACTGAATTGGGAACGGGAACATCGTACATCAACCAACATGACGAAACGGGAATCGTTGTCCCTCCGGAAGATCCATGGGCATTGGCGAACGCATTGAATATATTGCTGAACGATGCCACGCTGCGTTATCGCTTCGGCAATGCTTCCCGGAAACGCGCTTATGAATTGTTTACCCATGAGGCGATGTCGAATAAAATTCTCCAAATCTATCGGGAAGTGCTGCCGCAAGAGTAGAGCGTGCAGAACGTATGCTCTACCCCTTTTATTTCCGAGTTGATTGAGGTCTTGTATTTTGAAAGAAAGAAACAATAGTATGAGTTGTTATCCATTTCTGATTATTCTATTTGTACAATGCTTTCCTTCAATCGGGGATTCCGTAGAAATTCCCCTATATGGGATGTATGAAAAGGCTTTTGAAATTTCGATTTCATATGAGAATCCCTTTTACTCTGAAGATATCCAAGTTGATGCGGTAATTACTCTTGCCGATGAAAGAAAGATCACGGTTCCGTGTTTTTATGATGGAGAAGGTCTATGGAGATTACGATATACACCCTCTACGTTAGGAAAACATATCTGCGAAATTACAGCAAGAACGTCTAATAATACGGCAAGTATTTTGACCGAAGAATTTGATGTTGTAGAAGGAAATGATCGAGGATTTGTGCGAATAGCCGAAGATTCACCACGATTTTTTGTCTTTGACAATGGTGAATCCTATTTTCCATTGGGAGAAAATTTAGGGTGGGTGAGTGGCGGCAGCGGTCCTTCCTTGTCGAAGTGGATTCAGTATTTGGATGAATGTCAGGCTGCGGGGATCAATTGGATCCGCATCTGGATGTGCCCTTGGGGAATGACAGAGTTGGTCTGGAAAGCGAGCAGCCGCAATTACTATGGATTGGAACGATATAGCCTAACCAATGCACGGATGATCGACGGGATTTTTCGAGAGGCCGAAGAACGGGGAATTTATATCCAATGGGTGATCAATCACCACGGACAATACTCGTCTACCACGAATCCGGTTTGGGATGATAATCCCTATAATACGGCGAACGGAGGATTCTTGAGTTCTCCCGAGCAATTCTTTACGGATGAAGAAGCCAAGCGGCATTACCGGAACCGATTGCGGTATTTGGTGGCGCGGTGGGGATATAGTACTCATCTGATGGGGTGGGAATTTTGGAATGAAGTGAATTTGACATCCAATTTCAATTTTTCGAATGTGAAGTCCTGGCATGAAGAGATGGCGGCATATTTGGATATGGTTGATCCTTATGATCATTTGAAGACAACCAGTGTTGCCGGAGAATACCCGCAAATCTATACAATCAAGAATCTCGATTATCATCAAACGCATGCCTATTTAACCAATGTGATCGATAAAATCATGCGTAAATCTCAACGCATGGCGGAACAGTATCCTGAAACACCCCATTTTTTCGGAGAACTTTCCTATAATGCGGGAGGGCCGAACCGTGAGGATCAAGAGGGTGTTATTTTACATAATCAATTATGGGCTTCCGTGCATGGGTGGGATTCCGGAACCGCAATGACTTGGTGGTGGGACAGTTGGGTAAGACCGTATAATCTCTATCCACATTTTCAAAATCTGTCGAAATATATGGAAAATGTGGACTGGGTTCGTGAAAAACTCACTCCGTTGAGTGTGGAAGTAGAAGCGAAATCGGAAAATTTGGGGGATTTGATATTTACACCACTGCTTGGATGGGGACCTTCGGATCAGGAAGAATTTGCTATCCATTCTGACGGACATGTCGAGAATCTGGATCGCTGTTCCCAATTTGTGCATGGGCAATATCATCGGGGTTTCGCTCCGAACCCGGTATTCCATCTCGATTTGCCCGAGCCGGCTGTATTTGGCATTCAAATTGACAAAATTGCCCGGGCGGGAGCGAATTGTATCATTCAAGTCGATGAGGAGAGAGTCTTTCGGCGGGTATTCGCTTCTTCTCCGAATGATTATACAATAGAGGGGGAAGGCGATATCTCGATTCCTCTCACGGAAGGAACGCATCAGATTTCCATTCGGAATACCGGTTTGGACTGGTTCCGGGTGAAATTTTATCGTGTAGAAAATTTTGCCCAACGGGTAAAAGCATACGCTCGTGGAAATAGAGATCGAATACTGGTCTGGGTTCATGACTCTATGCATCAATTTGCAACGCTGGATCGGTATCGGGAAATGGAAGCGGTTGTACCTACAACGATGACTTTCCCTGATTTTACGGATGGGGAGTTTCACATTGAGCAGTTCAATCCGTACACGGGGAAGACGACGAATCCTTTGCAGTTGAAGGCGGATGAGAAGGGATTGCGGATTGAGATTCCTGCATTTTCTCGTGATACGGCTTTTCGAGTTCAGAGAAAAAAATCATCTGTCCAAAAGATGTTGTATAAACAGTAAAAATAAATACAATACATTGTTTGGCCGCTTTTGCAGCCACGCGCGTTATCGCGACAGCATTAAAAAAACAGAAGAGAGCCAGGAGGTTCGAGTTTTATGTTTGAATGGATGAATCGCCATAAGAAGAACATTATGAAGTACACATTGTACTTGGTTATTCCATCCTTTGTTTTGTTGTATGGGTATGGAAAATGCGCCGAACCTCCGGTGTATCAGTGGGTTGCAAAAGTCAACGGCGAGCAAGTGACGGATGTGATGTGGCGCAATATGCAGACGCGCATTGAAGAAAATATGCGTCAACGGTACGGATCAGACCGCCAGATTCCGCGGGAAGAAATCCAGCAACAAGCGTTGAGCAGTGCGATTACCGCCACTCTTTTCGAACAGAAATTGGAGAAATGGGGAATCGCCACAACGGATCAGGAAGTCGCACAGTCGATCCGCCAACAGCCGTATTTTCAGGATGAAAACAAACAATTCAATATCGATGTATATCGAAATGTGTTGATGCAAAATCGAATTCATCCGTTGCAATATGAAGAAAGCCAGCGAGATCAATTGACGAAAAACAAGATCAGTACGCTGGTGCAGGAATCCATTTTCCGTACCTCGACGGATAAAGAGCGAATGGGGGGAGAGAGTAAGGAAAAAGTCAACATTGAATATCTTGCCTTCGAACCGTCGAAATATGTCGAGGATGTGACTCCGACGGAAGAAGGACTGCAAGACTATTTTGAGAATAATATTGAAGAATTTCGTGTACCGGAACAACGCCGCATTGCCTACGCCAAATTTGAGCCGGCGAATTTCATGCAAAACGTGACAGTTGACGAGTATTCATTGGAACGGTTTTTTCAGCGAAATCAGCAGCAATTTGAAATTCCGGAAAAACGGAGAGTACGTTATCTGGCTTATACTGCCGAACCGTTTACCAATCAGGTTTCGGTGACTGACGAAGAAATCCAAGCGCAATATGAAAACAATACATCGCAATTTACTCTTCCCGAAAAAGTGAAAGTTCGCTATGCCGTCCAGCCTTTGGCCGCTTTGGCAAAACAGCAATCTGTGACAGAGGAAGCCATCGCCGAATATTACGAGAACAATCAAAACCGATGGGAACATGGGGAACAAGCCAAAGCCAGCCATATTCTTCTTCGCGTGACACCTGGAATCAGTGCCGAAGAAGAGGAAGAGATTAAAAATCGGCTTCTTGAAATTCGGAAAGAAATCGAAGAAGGATTGGCTTTTTCGGAAGCAGCGAAGAAATATTCCCAAGATGTCGGCAGTGCTGAGAATGGAGGAGATTTAGGATATTTCAATCGTGGGGATATGGTACCGGAGTTCGATCAAGCTGCCTTTGAACTGCCTCTCGGCCAGATGTCCGAACCGATCAAGACCCAATTTGGGTATCATTTACTCCTCGTCGAAGATCGCAAGGAAGCGGGAACCGATACACTGGAAGACGTGCGCGATGATATTCGCGAAACTCTGCAAAAACAACAAGCGGTCAGTGAATTTCGTGCCTATGCCGATTCTCTGAGTTCCTTGGAAGAAGTGGAGGATGAATACGAAATCAAGACGACCGATTGGTTTGCCCGTGGCGATGAGATTCCGGGGATTTCACGGCGGGAACGATTTTACTTTTCCTCCGCTGCTTTTACCGCTTCCGAAGGGGAAATCTCGATGGCGGGAAATACCATGTCGGAGAATTTATATCTCATCGAGCAGCTCGATCATCAACCGAGCCGGCCGATGACGCTGGAAGAAGCGCGACAGGATGTTATCGAAGATGTGAAGGAAAAGAAAGCGGAAGAGTTGGCTCGCCTAGCGGCGCAATCGGACGCTGAACAAATCAAGAGTGCATCTCTCGATTTGGCGACCGTTGCGAAAGAACGGGGTCTCAGCGTGCAAGTGTCCGGATTGTTCGGAAGGGAAGATCAATTCATCCCAGGTTTCGGCCCGCGGCCGATGGCTATCATGAATACGGCCTTCACTCTTGAAGAAGGCGAAATCAGTGGCGCGTTGGAGACGCAATCCGGGAATTATATCATTCAACTACTTGCGCAAGAGCCGCCCCGGCTTCCTGAGCTGGAAGAAGTGCAAAGAGAAGTCGAAATGGCGTATCGGCAGTCAGAAGCGCAAAACCTGGCGAAAAGTGAAGCCATCGCCTTTGGAAACACTCTTTTTGACAAACAGATTCCCCTTATGGTAGAGGCGGCAACGCGTGAGATCGAAAGCGGGACGACAGAATTTTTTGCTGAATCCGAACCGATTCCCGGATTGGGCTTCAAACGAGAGATCAATCAGCAAGCGTTTCGGATGGACGAAATCGGACAGATTTCGGATGAATTCGAAGTGATGACCAGCAGCCGAACTCCCCAACGACAGCAGCAACAGCAATTGGATGGTTTTTATGTGATCGAACTGCTGGAGATTCAGGATTCCTATCTTCCTGAACTGGCAGAAGTCAGGGAAGATGTCGAGCAAGAATACCGCCTTGTACTCGCAGAAGAAATCGCAAGAAAAGAAGCCGAAAAAACATTGGAAGCAATGAAGGCTGAACTGGCTTCTTCCCAGCCCTTATCCGCTACACAATCCATCGATTTACAACAATTCGAAGATACGGGGGAAGAAGATCATCGCGGTGGGAAAGGTGCTACATATCGCGGTCCCTATGCAATTTCGAAAACCGGTTCCGTATCGGGAATTGGCAACGCCCCTGCGATTACCAAAACGGCTTTTGCGCTGGAGCCGGGCCAGGTTTCCGATCTGATTGCCAACTATCGAATGAAATACAACGAAGACAGAGAACGGGTTCGCGATAATATGACGGGAGTTTATATTGTTCAAGTTTTGAATCGAGTCGAACCGTCAGACGAAGAAGATCAAGCGGCCTCCTTCGCCCAACAGATGGAACAATACATGGAACAACGTATGCAGGGAATGGCATTTTCCGCTTGGATTGACGAGGTGAGTTCCGAGTCGAAAATCGTTTACCATGAGGAGTATTTGAATCCGAGTTATGAAGATGAAGAAGAGGGCGTCGGGATCGAGGAAGAAACGAAAGCAGAAACCGAAGAAGCGTCGGAATGAATCGGTGAGTAGAATAAGAGAACAATTTCATGTAGGGGCACATTTCCATGTGCCCCTCCTTTCATTGTGATAATGGATCATTATGGAAAACAGATATCCGTGTATTCGTTTTTTGGGGATACTTTTATTTCTTTTTCTCTCTATCAAAGGGCAATGTGATCTTTCACAAATTGTCAACGGAATTCCAAATCAACATGGCATCGTTCTGTTTGACCAAACCAAGACCATCATTGGATTTTTGAAAATTGGAGGAATTCCAAATGATGTAGAGGTGCTCTCTTCCGGCCGTGAATTTGCCGTTTGTACTCATTCGGGAGAATTCATGATTATTGACCGGAAAGGGAAACAGCTGTTTTCGACACGTTTCGAAGAATTGAACGATGTCGATGTTCTATCGGAATCCAACCGTTTTTTGCTGACCTCCCGCTCGGGGCAGCGTGTCTTTCTTTATGACCGAAGAAATAGTGAGCAGCGAAATCTCCCCTATTCATTTGCCGGCCCCACGGATGCGGATGTACTTCCAAACGGAAATTATCTGGTTTGTGATTCTCGGGCGAACAAAATTATCGAACTCACGCCGGATGGTACAATCGCCTGGTTGTATGACAAGGAACTGGCACGTCCGATGGATGCGCTTCGTCTCCCGAATGGAAATGTATTGATTTCCGATTTTGACCATCATCGTATACTCGAAGTCGACCGCTCCGGTCGGATCGTTTCCTCAAAAACCGGCTTTGATCATCCGATCAAGTTAAGTTCCCATCCATCGGGCAGCGTTCTTGTTGCCGATGGTGATAAAAAGCGATTAGTGGAAATTCCAACCAATGGAAATCTACACACGATTCGGGACCAATTGAATTACATTCAATCCGCCGCTTTTATTCCCAATGAGAATCTATATCTTGCGGCAATTCAAAATAAATTTCCTGTAACAGTCACGGGGCCGGCTCAAGCCGCACCGGTTGAAGAAAAGAAAACGGTGGATTGGAGAGAGTTGTTTTCTCGAATTGAGTTCAACCATCCTTTCTTTCTCTTGATTCTGGCATTTTTGTTTTGGGGAATCGGAAGTTTTACCAAATCGGGATCCTGGCTGACAAAAGTATGTCATGCGTTTGCTTACGGGGTGACAATTGCCCTCGCATGGAACACTCTTACCGTCGCCGCTTCGGCAAAACCATATACTCCGAATTGGATATTTTGGACGGCCATTGCATTATTGGCCTTGTTCACCTATCGGGAAGCGAAGCGATCATTGATAACGATCAATCGGCAGAAGGTGCAGCGCTTTTTTTATCCATTCGGCATTGTAAGGACGCTGTTTTTATTGTTGTGGCCGGGGGTGGTCATTGCATGCCAATATTATTATTTAGTGAATAAACCGTTCTTTGGCTATACACTGGTTTGGTATGTTCCGATAGCGGCATGGGGGATTGGATTGTATGCGCTTTTCTACAATTTTTTGCGAAAACGAAAATCCGACGAGAGCGGGCAAACGCAATTACATGTCGGATCGGTTCGGTTGGCGGTGCCTTTTTCTACCGGAAGTGTTAGCGAGGAAGAATATGAGGAAGAGGTAGAGCCACGGCGGGATCGGATGTTCGAGAGTCAGGCGTCGGAGTATTGGGCGAACACATCCATCATTGTGATTGTACTGATTGCTGTCTGCCTGTATTTTATTCAACTGACTTCCATTCCTACCGATGTTCATGGCGATGAGGGGGAAGTGGCGTTATACGGCATCGAAGTACGGGATTCAGGGAATTGGAATATTTTTGATCCGGGGTGGTATCATATACCGAATTTCTTTTTTCTGATTCCTGCATGGGTGATGTGGTTGTTTGGAGACAATTTATTCGGGATTCGGATGGCGACGTCACTGATCGGGGTTGCGTCGATCCCTATTTTTTATTTATTGGCGCGCCGCTTGTTGTTGCCGGTTCCTGCGGCGCTAGCGACGTTTCTCTTTGCGACTTGTTCAACGATGGTTCATTACAGCCGGATGGGAATCGGGTACAATCAAACCACGTTACTCACGGTTGCCATTCTTTATTTTATCATGCGCGGAATTCAAGAAGGGAGTGGAAAATCGTTCTGTGTTGCCGGTTTTCTGAGTGCTTTGGGGATGCTTTCTTACCAGGCGACAAAACTTCTTCCGTTCCTCGTAATTTTAACATTGATCTTCCTATGGATCATCCGTTCCATTTCTTTCCGTCACACGGTAATGGGATTGTTCACGTTTTGTCTCGCTTTTTGGGTTTCTGTTTCTCCATTCATCGGCAACCATTTTGTCAGTCCATTATTCGCGTTTTCTCGAACGAATACCGTTTCGATTTTTTCCGAACATGGGCGCACCTACATTCGCGCCAGTTATCCGCCGGATACCCCATTCGGAGAAGTGCTGGAAGAACAAGTCAAGCGTAGTTTCTTGGGGACGATTGCGCGGCCGGATTCAAGCCCGTTTTACAGCAATCCCAAACAAGGGGGGATGTTGGATCCGATACCGGGGATTTTCTTTGTCGCAGGGTGTGCGGTTCTATTTTTCAGCGTGGGGCATTCAGTGGCATGGTTACTGCTCTTTTGGATGGCTGTCAATATAACCGCCGGGAATATCATTACAAACAATCCACCCGCATATCAGCGCTTGTCGGGGGCCATACCGTTTTTGCTTCTCATTGCCGCGCCTGTTTTCTATGGAATGATCCAACAACTTAGCAGCGCATTTCGATGGTCTTTCCGATTGCGCGCTATTTTTATTTATTCCTTGGCGGCGTTACTCCTCCTCATGGGGATCGAAAGGTATTTTCATGACATTATGAAACAGCCGCAATTTACCGACGATTCCACGCGGGTAGCACATTATGTTCAAGAAGGGGGGCCTCACCGCTATCACTATCTATTTGCCGCGCATTTCTATATTAAATACGGGAATATTCGATTTTTGGCACCGGAAGCAAAAGGTGAAAATGTGTTGAATCCCGAAAAATTTTTGAAAAAGCGTGTCACCCGGCGGGGGCCGGTGTCGTTTATCTTGATTCGCGGGCATCAGCGCTGGATCGACGAATTGCGGCGGCTCTATCCGGGGGGAAGAGAGTTGCACCACTTCAATTGCATTGGCGAAGATCCTTTTACGACTTACGAAGTGAACTTATAGCTATTTGATCCGCAAAATCCGATTCAATCCCAAATCGGTAATCAACACATTTCCTTTTTCCGTGACCTGGATGCCGCCCGGCCGGTTCAATTTTTGACCGGATAGATCTTGATTGATTTTTTCGATCAACTCGCCGTCGATGGTATAGGCATGGACGCTCGGTTCTCGTGGATCGGTGACATAGATCACTCCATCGGGACTGCACGCTACCCGCGATTCGATGCCCCCGGCTTCCACTTGTGACGTTTGGATCGGCCACAATTTTTCGAGTTTTCCTTCCGCGGAATAGATTTTCACGCGGCGGTTGAGCGCATCGGTGATCACCAATTTTCCTTCGGGATTCAGTGTAATTCCATACGGTTCTTTGAAATTCGCTTCTTCAATACCGCCACCCGCTTTTCCCCAGCGTTGCAGCAATTTTCCTTGCGGGGTCAATACAACAATTTGATGGTTTCCGGTATCGGTCATGAAAAGCAGTTGACGTTCCGGATGGAAGACAATGCCGCGTGGACCGAAGAATCCAATCGCCGCCGCGCCGACATACGAGCCTTTCGGATCCAAAAGAACAACACGATGATTCCAGGTGTCGGCAACGAAGATGTTTCCAGTTTTTCGGTCAATCGTGATATCGTTCGGTTCTTTGAATTGGCCTTCCATAGCGCCTTGTTCGCCTGTTTTCCAGGCGAAGTCGCCGTTCGGTTTGAAGACCTGGATTCGGTGGTTGAAGGTATCGGCCACATAGAAATAACCGGTTGCATCTTGGGTCAAGCCGCGTGGCTCACGGAATTGTCCGTTGCCATTGCCTGGTCCGCCACGGAACATGGAAATTCCCTGCTCGGGAGTCCGTTCCGCCGGTGGTTTGGCTTCTTCCACTTTTTCTTCTGTTTTTATGCCATAGGCATGATTCAGGCTTTTGTCGATTTTGAAAAGAGAGGTATCGCCGAGACGATACGTCAAGCGGAAAACATCGCCCCATTGCTCGAATCGGGCTAGTGATTGCGGTCCAAAAGGTTCCAATTCATTCCGCCCTCCACGTCTTTTGGACATTTCCAATTCACCGAAGACGAGGTATTCGGCTTGGTATTTGCCCAAGAGTTCCAGCACTTCCTGTTTGTTGTTCGATTGATAAATACGGTTTACATCCCGTACCCGTGGAGCTTTTTCTTCGGTATGCATTCGCTCTCCGACATGGTGCGGCCATCCGATTACCGCCGGCAGTCCGGTGTTGCTGCAAAAGCGTGAATTATCGAAATAGGATTCATTGGCCAGTTCGACAATATGAGGTGTACCTTCCACGAAGCGATTGAACCATTTTACACCGGCATAGGCATCATAACTTTCGTTCTTGAGCCAGCTGAGTCCGTCCAGAGAGGGGATGTCGCCACGAGCGTCCCGGCTTTTCGCTCCCGGATTCAAGGTTACCATGGCAGGACCAAGAACCGTAAAGGGGAGCGTGGAGAAGAGAAGAGGGATTGTCAAAACAAGCAGAGCGACTCGTCCGCCTATTTTAACATTCTTGCCCACACTCATCTTTTGGATTGTTTTCCAGGAATAAGCGATGCAAAGGGCCGCAAAAATGGCGTAGTAATGCCAAATTTGGATATTGAATTTGAACGCAGTGTTGAAGCGGTGCCGTGGTGCGGCCCATCCTTCTTTGATGTGGAAAAATTCGATACCGAGAGAGAGTCCCAAGCCGAGAAATCCGATAAATAGCGCAAAGAATTCTTCCGGCTTGCGATCCCGTTTCCATAACGCAAAGAACAATACGATTAAGAATGGAAGAAGCAAACCTACTACGCTGTAATCGGTGGGGGGGCCGCCTTCATGCGGGATGGAAAACCAACTTTGGAAATACCCGGGATTCTGTTCGAGCATCGATTGAATATAGATCGTAGCTTGAAGCGCGACGATGAGTGACACGATGAATAGTAAAGTGAAGGAAATTGTTCGAGTCAGTGAGATCTTGCCGTCTGAACGAATCGCGATGAATAAAATCAAACCAATGAGAATCGGAATGAGAAATTGCGCCCAAAAACTGAGATACGTCGAAAGAGGGGTGTTGCCCTCCGACATGAAGCCGATACCGGTTACGCGTGAGACGAAATTGTTATGGAAGGGCAGCATGAGTAGGTAACTGAGGATCAAAACGCTCACGATGGGAAGGATGGGGAAGCGAAGTGCATCTTGAAAACCTTCGATGGAAAAGCGTTGAAACTGTGACGAGTGAGGTTTCACCCATTTCGATTCCCGCTGGAATTTAATGATGACGATAAAGAGAAGAGTGATAAGCAATGCCGGTAAATCCCATGTGTTGCTACAAGTAACCGATCCCATCAGGAGAGCGAGGAAGAAGACGAATCCCGGTAACGAGCCGCTGCTGAATTCCGAGCGGGGACGCATGAAGTAAGCAAGCATGAGAGTGAGAAACGCCAATGTGATCGGAATCACCAGTTGGTGGGCGTGAACGTCCATGAAAAGGTGCGTCCAATAGGGAAACTCATTGGCGACTGCGCCATAAAAAATATCTGTGCGCGCCGGCCAGAACACACCATCGAAGTTGATGTGTTTCACTTGCTCGATCATGGCATCGGTTGCCATACCGAGATAGGTTAATATGGCATAGAAGATCAATTTTAGGGAAGTCAGAACTCCCCTGAGATAATCCAACCAGTGAAAATCTGGTTCTTGATATACATGTTTCAATAGACAGGCGTAGCTATAGATATGGCTGCAAAATACACCGAAATATACAGCTAAGAGTGATATCCATGATCGCCGGCAAATCGCATATGTTAAAGTAAATATCCCTAATGCCGCTAACGCTGTGGTGATTGTTCCCATGAGATTGAAGGCGTATTCGGGGGGGATATCGGCGAATTGCCCAATAATGGAGTAGATCGCTTGGCCGTAGTAGTAATAGTTGATGGTATGGCCGGAAATCCAGGGATCTTCCGGCGGGAAGGTATCGGCCCGGTAGGTGGCGTTGATGAATGAATAATTCATCGGCTTTTCACCCCAATACGCAGCAGGATGATAGGCGCGCGTGATGAGGAATACTGCCCAGATCAGTAAATAAAGTGTTTCCATTCCGAGTAACAACGGCCATTTCTCTCGAAGGAATAGGCGGATGGAATCCTTATAGCGATTCCAAACGAAGGCGGCCGCCATAATCATCAAAAGCAGAACAATCAGCGACTGCAGGCGGGATAACGTTAAAATTTCCGTCGAGGCCAGGAACCAGCAAATCCAGGAGAACAGAGCAATGCCGACGATTTTTGAAATACCGTATCCCCGATCCGGAAGGCGGCTGCATAAGGGAAAGAGGAAAATAAAGGCGACGGTACCCAGAACTTGAATGACGAACCACCATTTCAATGCCGGATGATCGGAGTGTTTCATAAATACGGGGTATCCGTCACGCAATGCAAGGATTTCTTTTTCCGTTATACGATTTACCCAGGTTGGTGGATTCAAAATGAGCCGTTTTAGTTCCTGGGTCTTGAAGGGTTTGATTTTTTCGAAAATGATTACTTTTGGGTGATCGTAAATCCTCGCCGTTTCGTCTTCTTCATCCACGCGGAACTCCCACCACAAAAATTGGGGCGGATTGGTGACTACTTTGGCGGTGCGAAAACCGAGTTGTTCGGCGAATAAGGCTTTCAAGAATTGATTCGTGATGGGGAATTTTTCCGGATTGTGCAATGTCGTGCCATAGCCGCGTTTGCTGGTGAACACGATGTAATCGAATTGAGCCAGTTGGTTCGCTAAGTATTGCGCGCGGTTGACGGCGTCTTTTTCGGCGTTGGGATCGCTGTGAATCGCGATTTGATCTTGGACGTGAACGCCGTATATGCCTTCATCCCAATTGTTTTGAGTGACTCGTTTTCCTTCCTGCACCTTCGGCTGTAAGAGTTTCCCTGCGGTGACAAGAGTATGTGGTTCGTCATAAATTCCGATATAGGCCCAACCGTAGATCAATCCAGCCACCAGAGCGGCTGTTCCTCCGGCGATGCCAAACCGTTTTGCCATCCGTTTCCATTTGATGCTCATCCGCCCGAGTGCGGGAGTATAAAAGGTGGGTTGCAATTGTCCCAAATCGCAGATCAGGCGCGCTCCCAGAACCATCATGACGGGGAGTATGGCGAGCATGTAGCGGGGAAACTTGCTGGCGAACGTGCTGTAGAGGATGAAACTGGGGATCACCCACGCGGCCAGGATCAAATCGGAATTCGTGCGGTAGAGGAAAATACGGATGAAAGCGTAAATACAACCTGCAACAACAAAGAATGCGGTGACATAATCCAAAGAAGGATAAAACAGGTTGTCCAATGTATAGAAAATGGGGGTTGTGTGTGAAAATTGCTGAGTAAAGACGGCGGGAATGGTACCGGTTGCATTGAGTCCAGCCTGATAAATGATATCTCTAGCGAATTGATCGGCGTCGAAATAAGCCATCGGTTCGGCGAACATGAAGGCGGCCAAGCCAATGGGAATGGCGATGATCAACCAGACCCAGGGCAGGTAGATTCGAACAATTGGTTTAAATAAACTGGCGTCTTTTCCTTGTTGAAGACGGCGTATGACGACTGCGATGATCGAAAGTAATAGAAGACTCACTAAGGCAAGAGAGAGAATCAGCCAATGATGGATATAAAAATCACGAAATGCAGCAAGTGTTTGATTGAAGGGTGGATTCATGGAACTTGCGGCCTTGAAGAACTGAGCGAGCAGCAACGCCAAAAGGATAATCCATATCGATTGTATCCAACGTTCCAGTTTTCCGTGACGTTCATCTCCCCATGTCGCGGATGCATGCGCCAAGAAGAGAATGCCGGGAAGCGTAACCGCGCTCCATTTCGAGCCGACAGCGAATCCGGTAAAGATCGCGCCAAGAATATACCAGATAAGCCGTGGTTTTTGGCTGATTTTCAGGAAACAATAAACGGCCAATGTGCACCAAAATCCCAACAGGATGTCGACCGTCGCGAAATGACTGCATTGCACATGCAGCATCGCCACCGCCGTCATGAAGGCGGCAATCAAACCGGTCGCCCGATTGAAGGCATCCCGTCCAATCAGATACACGACGAGAACGGTAAGTGCCCCCGCCCAGGCGGTCATGGTCCGGCCGATAATGAGAATGGAACTGGTGCGCGGATCATATCGGGAGAAATCATTGAGGATTTGCGGGAGATAAATCGTCAACATCAAGCCGATGAGCGGCAGCAGGAGGCAAGGGAAGAGAAACGTCAGGCGGCGTTCATCCATGAGGAACGAAATTTTTCGTTTCTGTTTGGATGCATCAGAGGAAAGCCGGTAGGGATCGTTGCGCAGATCGCGGCTCACGGCGAGAAAAATCTTGATACCGAGAATCAAGACGAATAACAGAACGATCCAGCTGAAGGGATCGGCAAAGGTGAGGAAATGCCATTCGCCTGTTTCCCCGGTATGTTGCGTTAAATAGGCTTTATAGAGAAGATACAGATGAGTGGGGAAGGTTCCGTAATTGTAGTTGGTCGGTTTCAAACCAGGATTGCCGGGACTCGATTGACCCGGAACGACTTTCAAGTTTTTTTCGTAGAAAATTTGAATTTGTTCCTGCAGAGGAAGTTGTTGTTCTTCTTCCGTCAGCCATTCCGGCTGCATATCCCGGGCACAGGATTCATAATGCCGCTCATCGGGATGCGGTGAATAGGTATTGTCCTTCAAAGCCCAGTCCATTCCGTATAAACGAAGATACAAGGCAATGCCGAAAGTGATTAAAAGGAGAACGGATGTGAAGATTCGTTTAATCGCTCGATTCATGGTTTCCCTGCCGTGCGTTATAAATGGAATATGAATATCATATACTCAATGTTCTTGATTTGTACGCCTAAGGAGTATGGAATTCGATACAGACGACGTTCTTGAAATTGTGACTACTCTATGGCTAGAGGTAAAGAGATGGAAGAAATGGGGATGCTGAATTATGATTTTTCTGTGGAAGGAATCGGACCAATCGGTTCAATAGCCTTTCCCGAAGATCATGAACACAGGAAAACCGCAAAAAGACTTCGCCGTGCACTTCGTGAAGTCATGGATTATGCGAAGCGAAAAAAAATCAAACTTTATTTCCATAGCAACCAGTTTATTTTCCCCGACGAAGTTTTGAAAGTCATGAGACCTGTCACGTGGGGAACCGCTGTCTGCCCGGGACGAAAAGCTACTTGGGATGTCTATCAAGGGAAAATCAATGAATTTTGTGCCTTGTTTCCTGATTTGGCGGGTTTGCAAATCACCGGTGATGAAACACAAGTGAGTGTGTTATCTTGCGAATGCGATCAATGCAAAACCATCGATTTTCCGGAGCGGGTGCGATTGTTGAGCAACAAAACCGCCGAGGTCGCTAAACGTTACGGAATGGAGGTGCAGATGCGTACCTGGCAGCGCATGGACAACCTCGGCAATCCCAGCCAGATGGATCAAGGTGTAATGGATAATGTCTATTTCTCCATAAAAAATACAGATGGGGATTTTCGTTTGGAACATGATTTGGATAAAGAGTTTCTCACTGCAGCAGTTCCCGAACGGATCATTTGTGAATTTGACGCATGGCGTGAATATACCGGACACAACTACTTTCCTTGCTATATGGGAACAACATGGGCGCCTCGGTTCAGGTTTCTCAACGAAAAGAAGATCCCACGAATCGGTGTACGTCTCATGTGGAATTCAAACAAGAATCCGATTTTCGACCGTCCCTGGGGGAATTTCATCAATTTGTATGCTTTTCTAAAGTTACGGGAAAATCCCGAACTGGATGGCCACCAAATCCTGAAAATGTTTGTAGAAGAGTATTATCCTGCAAGTGCCAGGCAAGCGGAAGATGTTTTTGATCATTACGACGCAATCAAGAATTAGCGTTGATCGTCTCCTTCAATCTGCAACAAAAGTTCTTGGTTATAGAAAGGATAAAAGTTTCACGGTCAATCCTGCAGCAACAACACCCAATCATTCCGATCTGCCGGTTTAAAGGTCTGTTTCGGTTTTGAGACCTTGCCCGCGTCCAGCCAGCCGCCGGTGCGGGGGTGATACCATTTCGCTTTTGTGACGGATAATCCTTTTGTGTTGACTTGGATTTCCTGGCCGACCGGCATATAGATTACTGCCAGGTCGTTTTCTTGCGATTTGGCGGCGGCGATGAAGAGGGAAGCGTCTTCTTTGCCGGGTTGTTCTGTGAGGAGTTCCTGGGCGGGTTCCAGTTGCCACCAGGGGATGGAGCGGAAAAATTCATGTAACTCTTTCATGCTGAAAGCGCCGGGTAGGTCTTTGGCAATGTACCAGGGGGATCCGAGACCGGTGCTGATGTGGTCGGCAGGGGCCTGCACTTTGGTATGCCATCCCCAGATCCCTTGCCCACCATAGGTGACACCTGCAGTGGGGGAGACCAGTAGGCTCCAATAGCATGCGCGGCGGACGGAATGATCGTTGTGGACTTGGCGATGGGTGTATCCGTTGTGCGCTTCGTAATTCGGTTCGGTGTTGATGACCGGCAGCATGGGTTCTTCGTTCCATCGTTCTGCCGGAGGACCTTGATTCAGCCAGCGGAACGTTCCTTCATTGTCGCCGTGCCCGCTTTGATAACTGATGAAGTCGAACCACGGTTCGCCGCGGAATTCATCGCCGACCCAGCTTCTTCCGCGGACGTGCATGGTTGCGAGACGGTGTTGGTCTTTGTTATAAACGGCGCGGCCTACGTTTTTCCAGGTTTCAGCGCTTTCACCGGAATAATTGCCGTCGCCGCCGAGGAACCAAATGACTTGATGCGCGCCGTAGCGGGCGGTGATGTATTCCGCCAATACGATTTTCTGATCTTCGGGAAGATACCAGCCCGGATTTTCTTCTCCTTTGATTGCCCATAAGACTACAGGGACCGCAACGAGTCCGTATTCATTGATGGCATCGATGAATTTGTCCATCCGGTGGAAATAAGCGGGATTGATTTGGATTTCTTCTTTGCCGGTGAAGGTGACGTTTCCTTCCACATCCGTATCAAACATGCGCCATTGAGCGACGACGAACTGGATGGCGGTGAATTCTTTCTTCACGCGGTCTTCGAGAAATACTCTCCAATGATCATATTCGGCCAGTGCGGCTCCGCACCAAACCGTATCGGCCAGGAAGAAATAGGGGGTTCCATCCTCATGTTCAAAATAACGCCGGTTTTCGGAAAAGCGGAGTTCGCCGTGACGGTAAAGAGGATTCAACCCATCATACGCGACACACTCGAAGGTTCCGGATTGATTGTGTAAACCCGTGTCGGAGGAATCCGAGCATGATGTGCGGTATTTCCACTGACCCGTCTCATCCGGTGAAAAACGAACCATCCATTCTTTTTCCCCATTCCAGAAGGCGAGGAATGCACGTTCGTTTCCGCTGGGGGATGTGAACGTTACTTTGACCTTTACCTCTTGAACCGGGTTGTCATAGGTCTTAGAACTGGTGAATTTGGTTTCGAATATTCTCCATTGTTCCGTGGAGGCGATACTTGACGAACAGATCGTCAAGCAAATAAATGCGCAACAGAAAAAGAAGATCATACGTGTTGGGTTAATCGTCATTTAAAGTCTCCAATCAAAAGTCTCTCATTTATAGCCATTATAGGCGTGGGAAAGCCGTTTCAGCAATCCGTTCATTGCCTGAGATATTGCCCCATGGTCGGTGGTTTCCAGGAAACCAATGGAGAAACTTTGCGGGACGGTTTGCAGGTATTTGGTCAATCCTTGCCGGCCGAAACCGAATACCGTCATCAATTTATTCATTTGATAAAAACGGTCGGTGGAATCATCGTCCTCATGATGCAGTAAGAATATGACTCTTTCCATTTGGGGATCGCCGAAAACGATCCATTCCGGAGCAGGAATATCACCTTCGTACGGTTTGGTCAACGGTTGTTTTTCGCTGACGGCGGAAGTCATCCACCAATCGGTATCGTCATATTTGCCGCCGGGAGTTCCCTCGTAGAGAATCCAGTATTTGTAACGTTCCGGCATCCGTGTCATCGTGAAGGTGCATTGAGTAGGAGTAAAATCCCAGCGTCCCTGCCACGTTTCATTGTTGGAAGTGGCGATGAGGATGACGTGATTCTCTCCTTCATAATCGACAACCACTTCTGACGGATCGGTTCCACTATTCATGGGATGAAAGAAACTGCCGTTCTGCTGGTGCACGGCGTTTGGAAAACCGCGATATTCACCACCCGCCCCGCTGCCGGACCGGTTGTTGAAACTGAGCCAGTCGTTCCCGTCTTTATCGATCATGCTGGACAAGCCGGCTCCTTCTTTTTCAAGAAAATAAGTAGCAATGGGAGTTTTGATTTTAAAACATGGAACATCCCCGGCCGATTCATCGATGGCGTCTTTGATCAATGTGACTTCTTCTGCTTTGACCGAAACAGTAAAAAAAATCAGCGGAATAATAATAGAGATCCACTTTATCATTTTTGTACTCCTTCCTTCAAAAGAGTTATTATTGGAATAGATCATTCGTTTGCCAAGTTTTCAAAAACCCAAACTTTGGGGTTATACCACCCGATGGAGATGAGATCGAGATCGTCGTCGTTGTCCAGATCGACGGCCACGGTTCCATCATGATGATCGATCGTGTTTTTGGAATCCGAATCGATTACATGAATTACCCATTTATTCAAACTCAGTTTTTTTCCCGTGATTCATGAGAATATCGATGCGAGGGCTATTGTGATGATATGGCTTGACTAAAAGATCCAAATCATTGTCGCCATCGAAATCGCCAAATAAGCCTTCATGGATGCCTTGTCCCTCAAGTGCGACGGTTTCCTTGAGTCCACCTTTTCCATTACCATACCATATATAGATTTTCGCGTTATCTCCCGCACCGGGTTCGCCCATTTCACCGATCATGATGTCTTGATGACCGTCGCCGTCGATATCGCGGATTTCACAAGTATGGCCATGGACCACGAATCGGAGAGTGTGGGCTATCCATTTTCCATTGTTCCATTCAAACCATTTGGCTTCACCGTCCATATCACCTGGGGAAAAAACGATTTCCGAGCGGCCGCCTTCTACGAGTTGGCCTGCCGCGCATTGGGTAAAGCGGAGGGAATCGTCGATGACATGCACTTCGAATTGGTGGTTGCCTTTGTGCTCGAACCAGCGTCCACCACCGACGATATCGACTGTTCCGTCACCATTCACATCGACGGGGATGGAGGGAAATCCTTCCAATTGCCGGCCTTTTTCCCAGGTGTAGATTACTTCCGGTGTCCAAAGTTCATCGGTCTTGGGATTTTCGGGGATTTCAAATAGCAATAATTTTTTGCCGCCTTGATTCCAAGAAATGAATTCCGTTTTGCCATCGCCGTCGTAATCGGCGCAGCTTTGATCGTGGTGTTTGTTGTCGCCGCCGTTTTTGATATAGCGCCGTTTCCACGGTTTATCGAAATTGGGATATGGATTTTCCCACCACCAAATATCGTCCCCGCTGGCATCTTGCCCGAGGATCAGATCGAGATCACCGTCTTGATCGACATCGCAGGCTGTGCCACCCGCTTCCGGTCTCAAGAGGCCGTCATCGATAATCAACCGTTCAAATTTGTCTCCTTTCATGCGGTACCAGACAACAGCGGGGGCTTTTGTCCGTTCCCCGACTATAAAATCATCCTTGCCATCCTTGTCGATGTCGAAGACAACGCAGCAGGTTTGTTGATCCCCGTTGTTTGGGATGGGAATATCTCTATCAATAGAAGACATTCGTTCCCATTTTACATCTCCATTCACCAAGGGGGTAAAAGTGACCAATAGACTGAAGATACCGATCCAAAAATAATTTCTAGACATAAAGAACCTCCATATTAACTTAGTGCGTTAAGGCATAGTAAAAATAAAGACTCTTCTTGTCAACCAGTATTGTGATGATTCTGAATATCAAAATTTAATATTTCCATTTGTGATAAAGGGTGAAACTCACATAAAACTCAATGATTTTTAGTACAAAACAATCGCTATTTCGTTGGATAACTCCTCTTGAATAACAGAATTCAACCGATAAGGTTATAAGAAGATGTTGTAGCACAAGCCGGAAATCCCCCCTGAGTTGCTCCTCCTTTGTATACCGGAATTGCTTCACAATCCATTATATTCACGTAGGAGGTATATGTTATGAGACAATGTCTTTGGTCCGTATTACTCGTGTTCTGTGCAGGAATACTTGCGGCACAGCCGATCGGGATCTTCGATGATCAAGCGGATGTCGGTGAGCCTGAAGTCCCAGGGATTGGTGATTTCTCGGATGGAACTTACACCGTTGATGCAGTCGGAGAAGGAATCGGAACCGATAATTTAACCGATCAGTTTCATTTCGTGTATTCCGAACTTTCCGGTAGTTTTTCCATTACGGCATCCCCTTTCGATGCCGGTGGTATCGGACGTGGTGGTTTGATGGTGCGTCATTCATTGGACGCCGATGCTCCACATGCATCACTGATGATGACAGGTGATCTGAATGTTTGGCCCCATATCCGTTATTCAAAAGGCGGCGGAACGATCCTTGATGGTGATCCTGAGGATGATACGACCGTATCAGTCCGACTGGAGCGGTTGGGAAACACGGTCAATCTATACAGAATCAACGGAGACGGTAGTGAAGATCTTTTGTATAGTGAAGTGATTTATCTTGAAGATCCTGTCTATGCCGGTTTGGCCGCCACTGGTGACGGGCAATTCGGTTTCTTCGAATTTTCCGATGTGTCCATCGAGGAATATCCGCTGAATGTCATGCGTTCCATGCCGGATACAGATTTCGAACCCGGCGCCTCTTTCAGTCCGGTTACTCTTACTGCCACTGTTCGAGACGGTGAAACGGTGAACGCTACGGTTAACGAAGTCGTTCCGAGGGGATCATCCATTTCCAATGTTCAAGCGTCCGCTGGGGAAGTGACGGACAACGGTGACGGAACGATCGATTGGGCGTTGAACAATTTTTCCGGTGAAGCGACTTTGACATATGATGTTACGCTTCCTAATCGGGAATCTGTCGCCTGGCCGGGTACTTTCAATGATGGAATTCACGACGATGGCTACATTGGTGGCGTGTCTGTCTTGCCCCTGCAACCGGAATTTCGAGGTCCACCCGATCAGCCGTTCGAATTCGATCCTTTCTTCCCGATTGTAATTCAAATCGAAGAGGGTGAAAACATAGCCGACGTGGGAGCCTTTGGTTTGGCTATTGATCCTCGTATCGAAAGCGGTATTTTTGTGATCAATGTCAGCGCCGGTTCAGGCGATCTGATTGAAATTCCCTTTACCGTTCCGGAGGATGGGACGTACTATCTGTTCGGGAATGTCCGTGGAGAAGACGGTAACAGTGATTCCTGGCATTTCGATATCGATATTCCACCGGATGGTACTGATTACAGCCGTTGGAACGTTGAAAGTCCCAAAGCGTTTGAATTGGATTGGGTGGAACAAGAAGATCCCAGTCAAGATCCACGCCCGTTTGAATTGACTGCGGGTGAGCATTACATGTATCTTGCGGGACGGGAAGACAGTTCCAGTATGGATTGGATAGCGATCACCAACAATCCGAATTTGGATTTGGGAAGTTTGGATTTAGACGCCGAATTTCTTGTATCACGTTCCATTTCGGATAATTTCCTGGAAAATGATGAAACGAGCGCAACGGTGGAAGTGCAAGTCGTTTTGAAAAGCACGGTTACTGACTCCGTTACCATCCAAGAGATGCCACCTGCGAATTTCGAGGTTTCCAATGTGAATGCGTCAGATGGAAATGTGACGGAAAATGCAGACGGAAGTATTTCCTGGGATGTAACCGGTTTGACACGGCAGGAATTGATCTTGCAATACGAAGTGACCCCACCTCCGCCGACCGGTCCACTTTTTTCCGCGGGTGAGTTTGAAGGAGAATTTGCAATTGCGGATCGAGCGCCTGTGGACATCAGTGGAGACGATACCGTCGTTGCCGAAGGTATGGCTGCCGTCGATCCCACCGGGCAAGTCGCTTACCTCTTCATGAATGTCGGTGACAACTTACTCGGTGATCAACTCTATGCGTCTCATCTACGCAATCAATTCGGATTGGATGTCCAGCGGTTCGATGATGGTAATGCGGCCGGTTTTGAAATGCCGGGCGATTTATCGGGAGCGGATTTTGCCCTTATCAGCGGATCTGTTGGTTCCGGAAACATTGTCAGCCAAAATTATCACTTCGATAGTCCCGTACCCATCATTACTTATGAGGGCTATGTGTTTGACGATTATGCCTTCCAGCCGGATGTCGGGCGCGGCAGTTCGGGTGGAACCGAACTGGAAATTGTGGACAACACTCATCCGATTACGGAAGGATTGGATTTGGGGGTCCACGAGGTTTACTCCACAGGAAGTGGATTCCAGCATTTAACAAGTGTGCCGGATGGATTACGAGTCTTAGCGACCATTCCCGGCGAGCCAGATACCGCAGTATTGTGGGTCGTTGAAGAAGGTGCGGAAGTGAACGGCACCGTCTCACCTGGGATTCGGATCGCTTTCTTCTCCGGAAGTTTGGTCGGTATGAATTCCATGGGGATCGATCTGTTCAACCGGGTTGTGGCTTATGTTCTGGACACAGAGCCACCCGAACCACCGGTGAGTATCGAGCAATTTATGCTCTATTAATTGACTCCATGAAGTAATGATGATTGTAAGAGAGCCGTGTTTCAGGATGCGGCTCTCTTTTTTGGGGTCGGAGCGCGGGCATCTTGCCCGCATTTCAAAAGTGCCGCCGGGACGGCGGCGTTACACAGAGCGCGGGCATCCTGCCGGCATTTTTGTTTGTGCCGCCGGGACGGCGGCGTTACACGTAGCGCGGGCATCCTGCCGGCATTTTTGTTTGTGCTGCCGGAACGACGGCGTTACGTTTTTTAGCGAGACGGTGCGGTGACGGTTTTGATAATTCCCGGGGGAGAAGTTTCTGTATTTGGACTTGGTTGTTCAAGAGAGGATAGAAGTATGATTCCTCCGACGAGGATCACGATTATTCCAATAAATCCGATCAATAACATGATATTTGAACGCATGAGCAAGTTTCCTTTCTGGCCTTTGGGAAAGTAAAAACGAAACTTTTCAGTACAACATTATACGGTTATGGAAAAGAGAACAAAACTGTTTTTTTTACACACCCAGCGCTTTTTCCATAATTTTATAATTACGCTCGACCATGGTTCTTGGATCGGTCATCAAGCCGGCGTTGACAAGAGCATTATCAAAAATTTGCTCAACGGTCATTTTCGCAAATTCCTCATTTGCTCCGTCTTTTCTCAATTTATCCAATTGGCGAATAATGGGATGTTTGGGGTTGATTTCAAGTGATTTTTTGCCGATACCGGCGAAATCCTTATTGACGGCTTGCATGACCCGCTGCATGTTTGTCGTAAAACCGGCGTCTGTATTGACGATGATGGCCGGACTGTCTACCAGGCGTTTGGAATCGCGTACGGCGTCGACGCGATCACCCAGGACGGATTTGATCCAGGTGTTCAACGATTCGATTTCGTCTTTTGTCAGTTTTTCCGTTTCTTCGGCCGATTCTTTTTCATCCTCCTCTTTCGCTTCCGGCAGATCCAAATCGGCGCTGTCGGCGGAGACGATTTTCTTGCCTTCGAACTCACCGAGCGATGTCAAGACAAAATCGTCATACGGCTCATACATGAACAGCACTTCGATATCGTTCTTTTTGAAGGCTTCCATATAGGGGCCGTTTTGGATGGCTTCGCGGTTGGGGCCGTTGAGGTAATAGATGGATTTTTGATCCGGTTTCATTCTTTCGACGTATTCCTTGAGAGAAACCGGTTTGCCCTCTTCGGTGTGGGAAGAATCGTAGCGCAAGAGTGGCGCGATGTCATGGCGGTATTCGAAATCCATCGATGCGCCTTCTTTCAGCATCATACCGAAATTCTTCCAAAATTCGTTGTATTTGTCCGGATCGTTTTTGGCTTGTTCTTCCAGGAATTTAAGGAAGCGGCTGGTGATCACTTTTTTCAATTTGCGGACCAATGCGTTGTCTTGCATGGTTTCACGGGAAATGTTGAGCGGGAGATCCTCGCTGTCGACAACACCTTTCACAAAGCGAAGCCAATCGGGCAGGATGACATCCGAGTGCTGTTGAATCAAGACTTTCCGGCAGTATAAGTTGACACCCGGATCCATTCTGCCGAAGCCGAATTTTTCGAAATTGTCTTTCGGCACGAACAATAACGCATTGATCTGAATGGGGGCGTCAGCGCTGAAATGAAGGCGAAAATGCGGTTCGTCATAAGCATTGGCGATGAATTTATAGAATTCCGTGTATTCCTCATCCTTGATATCGCTTTTGTTTCGGGTCCAAATGGCTTGGATGGTATTGACTTTTTCACCGTCGAGAAGAATGGGGAAGGGAACAAAATTGGAATACTGCTGAATGATTTGTTTGATTTTGTCTTTGGAGGCGAATTCTTTTGCGTCGTCGCGCAGTTTAAGGATGATGCGTGTACCCCGAGGAAGGTCTTGCACCGGTGAAAGGGTGTATTCGCCGCTTCCGTCAGAAACCCACTCCATTCCCACTGCATCCGGTTTATAGGATCGGCTTAACACTCGAACTTCGTTGGCGACCATGAACGAGGAATAGAAACCGACACCGAATTGGCCGATGAGTTCGATATCTTTGGTCTTTGCTTCTTTCAACTGTTTCAAGAATTCTTTGGTGCCGGAATGGGCGATGGTTCCAAGGTTTTCGATGAGTTCCTCTTCGGTCATCCCGATACCGGTATCGGTGATTGTAATGGTGTTGCCCACTTCATCGACTTCGATCTTGATTTCGAGCGGTAAATCAGGATCGTGGACTTCTTGGTTGGTCACTTTTTCATGGCGGATTTTTTCGAGCGCATCCGCAGAATTCGAGATCAATTCCCGCACAAAAATGTCGCGGTGTGTGTACAGGGAATGAACGACAATGTCCAGAATTTGCTGGACTTCCGCTTGGAATTGACGTTTTTGTACAGTTTCGGTAGCCATCTTTCTAATCCTCTCTTTGAAAAGTTTTTATCAATAGGAAAACCCAAATCGGTGAAGAACCGAGATGGGTATGATTACAACGTTTCTATGCTTACTTAAATTTCAAAATGTCTCCAAGACCAAAATGGCCGGTATTTGTAGACCGGGGTGTCGTCGGTCAAGAAATAAAACTGTCCCCATCGGTCTGCTTTCAAGTCGACGAGTTTCATATCTTTTACATCGGTACTGGTTGTCAAAAATTTCTGAGCCAGCAATCCTAATGGCTTGGAAAGCAAGAACGAAAGCCCTATCGCCAATAAAATGTCAATGATGCTGATCGAATGTAAGAAAAAGACTATGAAAATGAAGGATGCTGCAAAGATAAA
Source organism: uncultured bacterium (assembly GCA_964412555.1). Classification (GTDB taxonomy): domain Bacteria; phylum Hinthialibacterota; class Hinthialibacteria; order Hinthialibacterales; family Hinthialibacteraceae; genus CAYPPG01. The sequence continues at coordinate 18,447 of CAYPPG010000049.1, read as the reverse complement.
CTGCCCAATGGCCAACGCTGTCCCACACCGGGGATGGATTGCAAGTCGGCTTTCACCGTTTCTTAGGCGTTGCAATCCTTCGCGTGCCGCTTCGACCATCAACGACGGATGCGGCAAATCGCCGAAGAGTTTGAATCCATCTTTGAATGCCATGCCGGCGACTCGAGAGGAACCATATTTTTCTTCCAATACATTCGCAGTTGCATGTTCCAGCGCATGGTTGCGCCGCACTTGTTTATTCGTAAACGTCTGCCATAAGGAGATCGGCGTCAAGATCAATGTCTGGACGGATTGAAACACAATTAACCAGAACAGGATGAACGGCAGAAACAAGATGCCGAGAAAAAGCAAAGGAAGAAACAGCGGTCCTGCCAACAATAAGAGTGTCATGAACATGAAAAATAAGACGAATAAGGGGAATAACAAATACATAATCGTCTTCACCACCGTTTCGTTAGATTTCTATTTCGTGATTCTAGCAACATGTATACCGATTTGTTAAGAGGGCTTAAATGTATATATTTGAATAGGTTACGTTGTGTTCTTGCTAATGGGGGCTGCGCTAATATGGCGCAGAGGGTGAGGATTGTGTAAAAACGGCGTTGATTCACGGCTGTTATCCGTAGGGGGGAAATGAATTAATATGTCTGAATCTGGATTGGCCAGGATTCAATGATTTCCAGGATGGGGTATATGGAAGTATTTCAAAACGATTCGAAAAAAAGGTCATTGGTAGCTGATCACTCGTCATATTTATGCTTGCCAATCAATAAAGCTTATCCTGTTCATCCTTGCATCCTGGGCATCCTGATTCAGACAAAAAATGAAGAGTATATGTTGAATACTAGAAAGGATTGGGCTAGGAAAGTGAAAACTAAAATCGTATTTATGCTTTTGACGATTGGTTGTGTTTTTTTTGTACAGGAAGGTGTAGCGAATGAATTTTTTGCGGATTCATACTCAATTCGGTGGGATACGCCGAGTAAGGATTCATCCGGATCGATGCCGCTTGGGAATGGAGGTATCGGCATCAATCTTTGGGTGGAGGAGAAGGGGGATTTATTCTTTTACATCGGTAAAACCGATGCTTGGAGTGAGAACGCCCGTTTGTTGAAATTGGGGCGGATTCGCGTCCAACTCACGCCGAATCCGTTTGAAAATTCCACCGCATTTCAACAAACATTGGACTTGAAAAGTGGTTCGATTCACATCCTTGCTGGGAAATCTGGAGAGAAAGCGGATTTAAGAGTCTGGGTGGATGCCAACAATCCAGTTATTCAGGTCGAGATAAAGGGGGAACGCCCCTATGAAGTCAGCGTCTCACTCGAGAATTGGCGAAAACAACCGCGTGAATTGAAAGACAAGGATGAAATGCATAGCGCTTACGGTTTGGCTCAAGCTCCTTTTCCGGTCATTGTCACTCCGGACAAGGTGGTCGATCGTTCCGGTAATGATGTTGTTTGGTATCACCGCAATGAACGATCCATTTGGCCTTTGACGTTGAAACATCAAGGGTTGGAGCCGTTGGTTTCAAAATTGAAAGATCCTTTACTGCATCGAACATTCGGCGGTTTGATCTCCGGAAACAATTTCGTAAAAAAGAATTCGGCTACCATCTGTTCTTCAAAATTGAGTAAAAATCATCGCGTCAGTATGTATGTGCTTACGGAACAAACCGATACGGCTGATGAATGGTTAAAACGTCTGGACGAAAATGTCAAAAAGATACAATCCGAAAATCTGAAGGAAGCATTCGAGCGGCATCGGGAATGGTGGAAAGAGTTTTGGGATCGCAGTTATATCCATGTGAAATCGGATAAAGATAAACAAGCGGCGGAAATTGTCACCCAAGGATATGCGCTGCAGCGGTTCATCAGCGCTTGCGCGGGGAGAGGCGGTTCGCCGATTAAATTCAACGGATCGATTTTCAATGTGGATACCCGTATCAATCCGGAGAAAACCTTTGACGCCGATTATCGCCGATGGGGCGGGCCGTATTGGTTCCAAAATACCCGTCTTGTGTATTGGCCGATGTTGATGGCGGGTGATTTTCGGCTGATGCATCCGTTGTTCGATATGTATCTGGAAGCACTGCCCTTTGCACAGGAGCGAACCCGCCTCTATTTTGATCATGCCGGCGCTTTTTATCCGGAAACCATGTATTTTTGGGGAGCCTATGCGATCGACAATTACGGCTGGGAACGGGAAGGCAAGCCGATTTCGCTTGTCGACAACCGCTATATCCGGTATTACTTTGATGGCGCGCTGGAACTGCTCACTCTCGTACTGGATGCGTATCGATTCACGCAGAACGATTTGTATCTCAATCAATACTTGATTCCCTTAGCCGAACCGGTTTTGCGATTTTACGACGATCATTATTCCCGCGATGCAGACGGATTGTTACGCATCGAACCTTCGCAAGCATTGGAAACCTGGCAGAAAGCGACTAATCCATTACCGGTAGTTGCCGGACTGCAATTTGTATGTGATCGTCTCATTGCATTTGGCGAAAAAATACCGAACAGTCTGCATACCTTATGTAAAAAAATCCGCTCCGATCTTCCAGCACTCCCAAAAGCAACCGACGAAGAAGGAAACCCGTATCAGCTCCCCGCCGAAGAATTTGACGAGTTGGGAAATTCGGAAAATCCCGAACTGTATGCGATTTTCCCCTATCGGCTTTACGGAGTGGGAAAACCGAATTTGGAAATTGCCAGAAACACTTTTGAAAAACGCCGTGTAAAACGCACGGGCGGGTGGACGCAAGATCCCGTACAAGCGGCGTATCTCGGATTGACGGAGATTGCAAAGGATTATACCGTTCAGAATTTTTCAACGCATCATGAGGGCAGCCGGTTCCCCGCTTTTTGGGGGCCGAATTTCGACTGGATTCCGGATCAGGATCACGGGAATGTTTCCATGATCGCTCTGCAAAGCATGTTGATGCAATATGATGGAGACCGTATTCTACTTTTCCCTGCTTGGCCGGAGGAGTGGGATGTGGAGTTTAAACTGCGTGCGCCGGGAGAGACAGTTGTGGAGTGTGTATATCGCGATGGTGAAGTGAAATCGTTGATGGTTACACCGGAATCGCGGCGTGAGGATTTGTCTTTATAAGGGTGAAAAAGCAGGTGGTGCTTTCGATGAGTGAGACCTACAAAAGAAAGTGAGGCGCGCGGGTGCCAAGGGGACATTTTCCGTGGCCTTTATGTAGAGGTACTCCTCGCGATGTTGTTTACGTATTCCTTATTGTATTTTTCTTGTGTTCGGCTTTGATGAGGCCGTAGTGAGTTGTGAATGTTCTTTTAACAATCAGTCGAAGAAAATATATTTGCTGTCGTGCACTTCCGCTATTCCGTTTTCGTCGATCACGACCGGTACGACAAAATCTCCATTCGTATAGACCCAATGAGGCTGTTTGCCGACTGGACCACGATACAGTTCTTGATACACTGGGTTGCCGCATTTCTCGAAAAGTTCCTTTGCCGGAAGAGTTTGACCGAGAAACGCTTCCGCTTTATTGAAATTATCTACACATTGATTGCTGTAACTCAACGCACCGGCGCTAATGACTGTCAGAATCGCGAGCGTTGTAACCAAGCTTTTCCAACATCGCTTGCGGGATAGCCAGTAGACCGTTTCCATGAGAACAATCGGAACAAGAACCATGGACCAAAAGTAAGTTAGAATGAGAATCAGGTCGGGAATGCTTTGAGGAATGTACGGTAAAAGAAAAAGACCGATTCCCCCTATAATTTTCCACAGCTTCAACGATTCCCATGCATGCGGTGCACCCGGTATTAAGGCAAACCAATAACCGAAGGAGGCTAAAATAAAAATACCGTGAATTCTCGCCTTTGGAATAAATAAACACCCTAAACCGGCGATGGGAAGCATAAAGAACGTGAGTTGAATGGCTAAAAAGAAAGGAATAAGAAGCGGCATTGAAGCGAGTATCAGAAGAACGATTTGCCATTTTGTCAATGATGGCATCGTATCATCCGATGAATGGTTATTGATTGATGGGTGTTGAATAACGTCTTCCATGATGGTCTCCTTTTTTTAGAGTGAGCAAGTGGAGGCATCGTCCTGCTTACTGTTAACGATTTATCGATGAAAACATTCCCCATCTTTCATGCCCGTATCGATCTCCACTCGCTCACTTTTTTTCTTATTTTTTGTGGTGCGGACATTCTGTCAGCACATATTCTGCGCAGACCAGAGGTCTGCACCACAATACTTTAAATCCTTGGTGTCCTCTATGCTGATCTCTCTCATAAAGACCAGGGTTTTCGATATTCGTAATGTAATAATTCGTTCGCTTCATCGTTATTGGTTATATGTTCTTTCTCCGCATCCCAATCGATTCGGCTTTTCGTCGCCAAGGCAATGTTCGCGAGATGGGCAAAAGTCGTGGAACGGTGACCGGTTTCGATATCGCAGTTGCACTTTTCGCGTGATTTCACGCAATCGAGAAAATTGCGGGTGTGCTGATCGGTTAAATCCTTGTCCATCCGGCCCCCTTCTTCCGGTTTGATTTTCGGATCGGAATCCTGGAATTGGCCGCCTCGCGAGGGGATAATCTTGTATCCTCGTCCCTCCGGAGCCGTGTAGAGATTCCCCAGAGTTCCCCTGAATTCGATTTCCCCGTATTCCAACGCTGTGCCGCCGCTGGCTTCATAGACCCCGAAGACGAGAAGCGCGGAGGGCAGTTCGAGGATGACTTCCATCGTATCGGGGATGGTTCGATCGTCATCGAGTGCGAATTTGCCCCCATGTGCGGAAACGGACACCGGCGCCAACTCATCGAGCACCCAGCGGATGGTGTCGAAATAGTGCACGCCCCAATTGCCGACTTGGGAAGAATAATTCTGCCACCAGCGGAATTTATACGGCGAGATGTTGTCTTGATAGTCTCTCTTATTGCGGGGACCGAGCCATAGATCCCAATCGAATCCTTTCGGAGGTTTGGTGTCCGGGTAATCTCCGATTCCGTTAGGATACATATTGCTAATACGATAAGCGCGGGCGACACTTACGTTCCCAATTTTACCATTTTGAACCATGTCGTGCGTTTTGCTGTACATTTTGGACGAACGTCTATGGAGTCCGACCTGGCAAACGCGATTGGTTCGCCGGACCGCTTCGACCATTTTGCGCCCTTCGACGATGGTGATGGTCAAAGGTTTTTCCACATACACGTCTTTCCCTGCTTCGCAAGCTTGAATCGTTTGGATGGCGTGCCAATGATCCGGGGTGGCGATAACGACGGCGTCCAGATCTTTTTGTTCCAAGACTTTGCGGAAATCGGTATAGCGGGGGACATCATAGCCGAATTTTTCCCCCATTTTCGGAATACGGCCACCGAGGGTTTCGAGCAGGATTTTGTCGACATTTTCTCGGACACGTTCGATATACGGTTCATAGACATCGCAGAGAGCGCCGACTTTCATATCGTCATTTTTCATGAAACTGGCAAGCAGTTGGGAGCCACGGTTTCCGACACCGATGAATCCGAGGTTGACAGTTTCATTCGGACTTCTTGCGGAAAGTACTGCCGGGGCACTGATTGCTTGCATGCCGACAGCAGCGAATGTGGATTTTTGTAAAAAGGATCGTCGTGACGTTTTCGTTTGTTTTTGAACCATTGTTTACCTCCTGATCTCCGGTCTTTCCTCCATTGATCGTGTTTCTGTTCGTGGGTAGAGCAGGCGTCCCGCCTGCATAAAGAGGGCAAGCGAGACGCTTGCTTTACCCAAAAAAGGCTCTTGCCATATCGGGTAGAAATAATTTCCCATAATAACAATATCATAAGTTGAAAATCACTTCAATGAACGAGTGATATAGACAACCAGCTGATTTCTATCACCCTTTAGGGATTGTGGGATTTGAGGGATGCAGAGAGTTTTTGCAGGAATTCTGTTTCCACCTCATGTTTCCACCTCATCCCATATCCCATTATTCGCACGGCCGGTGCGGATGGCGATCAGATCGTGAGACGGAATCATGAAAGCCCAATTCAAACCGGAGCCGGCGATGCGGAACATATCTTTCGGGTATTGCTCACCGAATACGCCGTCGATGTTCGAGCGGATATTGGGATAGTAAGGAACCGTCCGGAATCGCTGAATCCATTCGGTAGGCACAATCTGCTGATTGTTCCATTTGCCATTCCGTAACAGAAAATAAGCAAACCGCGCATAATCACGTGGAGTAATTCGCAAGCCGCCTGCGCTGAACCATTTGATCTCCTCATTGGGAGGAGCATGAAAATCAAAACCGCTGAAACCGAGAGGTGCTAACAGCCTTTCCCACAAAAACTCGCGAGCGGGTTTGCCATAAATATTTTGTAAAACCAAACCAATATGGCCATATCCCACGCTGGAATAAGCAAAAGTATGACTGCCGGAGGTTTGCCTGCCGTCATATTCTTCAACATGGCCGGGTGGGAAATACAATGTCGCAGTGGATGGCCATTTCTCGTCATGACCGACAATCCAATCCACATAATCCGTCCAACGGTTTCTTCCTTTCTCCACTCCCTCACCCGAAGCGGTTCGTTCCGGACACAATCCGGATGTATGGCGGAATATCTGCTCGAAAGTAATTTGGTTTTTACGCGCATCAGACAACGGAAATCCCTGGGGCAGCCACTTTTCCCGATACACCTTGCTCTGTTCGTCAATATCCATATCGATCCGGCCATTGTCACTATCCTTTTTCATGATCTCGAAAGCGATAGTCGCAAAGGCTTTCCCATTGGATGATAAATAAGTCATAAACGATTTCGCTTCCGGCGTGTTATACCATTCTCCGATGATCCACCCGTTTTTGATGACCAGAATGCCTTTGTATTGTGCATAGGGCATCCAATTGCTGTTCGGAACGGAAAGATTGTATTGCCCGAATTCCTCCAACTTGGTCGGATCGATATTCAAGGATCGAATAAAGGCGGGATCGGTGTTCTTCCTCCAACCGCCTTTGGATTCGGGAGGAGGATAATAGCCGTTCCCATTGCCGGAAAACGTATCCAGGCAGGAAGATAGAAAAAATATTGTAAAAAGAACGCAATAACGAACGATGGTTGTATGAATAAAACGCAGCATGAAACGGAATCCTTTCTTTTTCTCGAGGCTCTTGTTTATTCAAAGTAGACCAAGATTTTGATCGATGAAAGGGAATTGATGGGGGAGATATTGATGTTATCGGGAAGTTCTCATTTGCATTTTGTCTATTTGTTTGAAAGGGGGAGATTTTAGTGTGGAGAACAAGTCTTGATATTACTTTTTAAGGAAGATTCACTGCTCGATATGATTCCCCAACATTTGGCGAATCGTTGAAACCAATTCATTACGCTCCACGGTTACTTGTCCTGTCTTTCCCGCTTTTACATATGCACTTCGATCTTCGATGTCACTTCTTTTTTCTTTGCCAATGACCAGATTTTTCACAGAGGCCTTGCCCGTTTTGAGTTCATCCGGCCCGATAATGACCGCTAAAGGAATTTCTTTAAAATTCGCGTAAGACAGTTGATCTCGCATACTGGTTTTCGATTCTCCCAGATAGATTTCAGTCGGGATATCAACATTTCGGAGTTCCTTCGCCACACTCATCAATTCGGAAATTGGCACATCGGCCATGGTCAAAACAATCACTTTTGTTGTCGTCGGTATAGTCGTGATTTTTCCCGTTTCCGTTAAAGCGGACATAAGACGATCCAACCCAATGGAAGCCCCGGTTGCGGCGATTTTTCCATCCAAAAACCGTTCGGCTAATTGATCGAATCGCCCACCTCCCATAACGGAACCGAATTCCGGAGCAAAAGGTAAATACGCTTCAAAAACCGGGCCGGTATAGTAATCCAATCCTCTCGTCAATGTCGGATCGAATACGGCTTCTGCTTCTCCTACATCAAGACTGTCGAGATACTCTTTCAATTCTTTCATTTCCGTCAAGGCGGCTCGGCTGAGTTCGGAATCCGGTAGTTTCGTTTCCAAGACAGATACGATTTCTTGACGGGTTTTTCCTTCAATGGAAATAAAGTCAAGGATTTGTTGAATTTCCGTGTTCCCCAATCCCACTCCTGAAATGGGATCGCCGGATTCGTCGACACGGCCTTCTCCTAATTCTTTTTCGACGTTTTTCAAACCAATTTTCAACAGTTTGTCGATGACTCGAAGAATATGTTTATGGACTTCCGGATCTAGAATACCACATCCTTCCAGCATCGCATCAACCAACTTGCGATTGTTGATCCGAACTTGGTATTCAAGTTGGTCCGTCCCGGCATTTTCGTCATTCTGCAATCCCAATGATTGTAATGTTTCACACATTGCGGCCACAATTTCCGCATCCACTGCCAATGAATCTGAACCGGCCGCATCGATGTCAAATTGAGTGAATTGACGATATCGGCCAGGACCAGGCTTGTCGGCACGAAAGACCGGCCCGATATGGTAGCGGCGAAAGGGTAATTTGATTTTCTCAGGATATTGTGCAATGATACGCGCAAACGGAACCGTCAAATCGAAGCGCATGGCGATCGGTTCGCGCTCCGGACTTTCCAGCCGAAACATTTGTTTATTGGTTTCTTCCCCCGCCGTTCCAATCAAAGTAACAAGATATTCTAAAATCGGCGTATCAATAGGGTGGAATCCGTATTTTTCATACACTTTTCGAATTTTCTCAATGACTTGATTTCTGGAAATCATCTCATCCGGCAAGTAATCCCGAAAACCCTTTAAGGTCATCGGATTGATCAAATGATCTGTAGATGATTTTGTGTTTTCCATTTTACGCTCCCATAAACAGTAATAAATATTTTGGAATTTTACTGGATTCGTATACAAATAAGAAGAGTTATAATCTGTATGTGTAACAGCAAGGGAAAATACCGGGAACGGTGTTAAAACTCCTGATCTCCTAAACCACAAACGGGCGTTCTCGATCAAACCGAGCTATCTCGACATATCTTACAATTTTTGATTTACAGTAAATTCCGCAATCTGAATATCTTCTACAATGCAAAATCCACCGTACTCAAGATGGGTTTATCCGTTGCTCCGGATGAATTTTTTACTCTTTTTCGATTTGAAAAGATTCACTTTTTGATGCGTAATGTTAAACATATTTTTCTCGCTTCTCACTATTCGTCAAGGCTCACTTTCATTAGGAACATGATCGATTTTTTCTCGATCATGATTGTCTGCATTAATAGGAATGAATTCTTATTTCTTTGAATCAGTATAAACAGGATTCATAGATAAACAGGAATTGATAGGCACGCGATTTTTAACGAGCGAACAGTAACCAAAATCCATTTTTATAAATCGAAATGAAAAACATTCATAAACACCATCCTGGAAATCCTCCCATCCTGGCCAATCCAGATTCAGACATTACATTGAAGACGGACAAGAGAAGTGAATGGAATATTCATTTCTCATGATCTACACCGCGCACTATCCTTCACACCTGTGAACTATTCCACTCAGCACAACACCGCACATTACCATCATACAACCTTTTTTAATGAAGAAACCAAAAAAACAGCATGTCTTTCGACTGTTCTGTAAGGTGAAAGAAATGAATAAGTTATGAAGAATTTTGTTTTCTTTACCTCTTCTTGTAAAGAAATCACACTTCTGGCACAGTCCTTGTATTAAGGGATAACGAAAGTTACAAGTGCCTCGGAAAGAGGGAGTAAAAAAATGGATTTCACAACGATAAATAGATGCGTGAATGCCGATATGCCGACGGAACCGCTTACTGCCGAAGAGGAACGAAAATTACTTCGTCAATTCAAAAACGGCGATATTGTCGCGCGGCGGCGATTGATTGAAAGCAACATCCGCTTCGTCGTTAAACTGGCTTTGAATTATCGCAATCAAGGAATGAACCTATCCGATTTGATTCAGGAAGGAACACTCGGACTGATCGAAGGATTGGAAAAATTCGACCTGAATCAATCCTGTAGACTCATTACATACGCTTCTTGGTGGATTCGCCTTTTTATCCAACGGGCCATCGAGCAGAAATCACGCCAAGTCAATTTGCCGATCAACAAATTGGATATCATTCGAAAAGTGAAGGCCTATGAACAGCAATTCGAAATGCAGCATGGACGTAAACCCACTTCCGAGGAAACTGGCAGAGAATTCGGCATTGCTCCCCATAAAGTGGACGAATTGGCTGAAGTGTATATCACTTTCCAAAACCTTCAGGGTGAAGACGAAGAGACTCCCGGTCTGGAAAAAGTATTGGTCGACAACCGTCATCCAGACGCTCGAGAGGATGTCTGGCTTCTTGAAGCGGAAACCCGTCTGTCCAATGCCATGCAGGTACTCAATTCCCGGGAACGGGAAGTGCTTGTCCATCGCTATGGATTGCAGGATGGGGGGAAAAAATTAAGTCTTCGCAAGGTTGGCCAAAAATTAGGGATGAGTGCGGAAGGTGTGCGAAGAATCGAAGCACAGGCAATGGGTAAACTACGAAGACCGGCGGTTATCACCAAAATGTCTAATCTTTTGGCGAATTGACTTCACAGATAATGTTTATTTCTTCGGGTGTTATACGGTGTAGGCGAGGACGCCTGTTCTACCCTAAAAAAAAGTTTGTTTACCTCCCCATTGTTGCTGGGTCTCCTACCCAGCTTTTTTTTACTCTCCGGGCAACGTGATACAAGATGCTCCTGCAGCCAGCCGGCACACTTCAATCAACGTGTCCTGTTTTGTCCAAGTGCTGACTAGACTACTCAAGTCAGCGACAACGGATTCGGAATCCTCGGAGCGTACCAAAACTAAAATAGCTCCGCCCAAACCCGCGCCGGTCAATCCCGCCCCTATGACTCCGCCGATATTCTTACACCGATCCACCAATCGGTCCAACTCCGGCAAACTGCACCGATAGCCTCCGGGGATAAAAGCGGGAGACAACCGAATATCATTGGGATTCTTTTCTGCAGCCCGAGCAAGGTTGGATAGATACGCATCGTCAAAGGGACTCCTAAAATCCTTACGAAGATTGCCATCCCATTGAGAAACCCGATCTCCATCATGAGAGATATACATCAATTCTCCGGCGGTTTCAATTTCTTTACGATCCAAAAATTCCGGGAATTTCTTTGCCCGATCACATTCACCAACGCCAAATAAGAGTACTTCCCGCAAAGGCAATTCTCCCGATGGTTCTCCATAAATGGAATACACGCGATTGAACTCGTCCCCCAAATCCGGATAATCTGCATACAGTTTTTCGATGGTCGCATAGGGGGGAACCTTCATCAGTGAGGAATAAAATTCAGCGAGGTTTAGTTGTAAATGTTCCGGCGAGATGTCACGAAGCAAACTCAATTTCTCCCGATGTGCTGGATTGTTGTACCAGTAAAGGAGATACGCGATTTCATACGATGCAATCCGGGTGTTGAATATTTCCCGCGCATTGGTTGATTTCGAAGCCTCGATTCCACTTGAGCAAAGAATGACATCGTATCCTACCGGAAACGGAACATAACGAAATGAGAGCGGCTTGAATCCCGTATGAGTGATTGATCCGAATTGTCCCAGCAGCATGGCGGAATGATCGCCGGCCCCTCCCCGTGTGCCCACGTACCACTCTCCTTCCCCGCACAATTCCACCAATTCTTCCTTCGTGACGGATAATTCATTTCGGATCGCCAACGCCAACGCCGCCCCAACAACGATGGAGGAGGAAGAAGATAAACCCGATTTGGAGGGAATATCTCCACCAACCATGATATTCATTCCCCGAAACCGATGGGCTGCGAAGGTGTCTTGCAGCTTCAATATTCCTGCTTTTAAATAATTCCCCCAATGTCCGCGTTCCAATTGCACGTTTCCAATGAATTTCATCCAATCTCCACGAAGAGAACTTGGAAGCTCCTGCGCAATGGAGAACTCACAATCGGAAAAATCAGAAGAGATATTCTTGGCGACTATCTTGTCGTCATCTCGTGCCGAAAAGCAAAAAAACGATTCCCGAGCGATTGGTACATAATTGCACCATCCACCCCGATGATCGATATGCACCCCCATTAAATTGACACGAGCCGGAACTCTCACCAGCCAAACATGTTCGTTATAAGGGAAAGATGCCTGAAAATTTTTCAGAATCTCCAAACACAAATCTGCCCGTTGCCGAATCAATGGATGATTCTCTCCATAATATTGCTGCAATAAATCGGTTTTTACCTTACTGGAAAATCGATCGAATAATATGTTTAATTTTGCTGAGGAAATCTGAAACATGTTGTACAAACCCACTACTTTCATGGTTTGGGTAGAAAAGATAATATATCCCGTACAATAACACCTGTCGTTGTTTTTCTTAGGGGTTATAATATGAGAAGGACGATTCATAAATGGCTGAAAACCGAAAAAAAATCCTTTTTCATCTTTTGACGAGGAGAAAACCGGTTTTTCGGTTACATATACTCGTTTTTTCCGGAAGAAAATTCGTAGGTTCTTGACGAATAGGAAAAAAAATTGCTATCCTTTATTATAAATAGAGATATGCTGCTTGTGAAAGCAACGAGTCTATAGATAGAAAAAATCGTTTCGCAAAAAGTGATTGTCCGGAATCCCAACACTACTTCAAAACTATCTGATGTGAGGAGAAAAAAAATGCGATTCACGAAATTATTCTTGACACTTTGTTTAGGATTGATTTCCGCCAATTTTGTATATGCCCAAGTTACACAACAGGGCGGTGGTCAAGGATTGGCGCTGCCTCAAGAACAAAATATCAATACGGAAGCGGAAGGAGCTGTCGGAGGAGGATCGTTCGACCAGTCACTCGCATTGGCGAATAATGCATTTTTGTCATTGCGAAACCGTCAGATCCAACTTGCTCTCACTCAGTATCAGCAAGCGGCCTCTTCCAATCCGGAATATCAAAAAATGGTCGATTTCTGCGAAGCGCTACTGGATCGAATGCAGGAAAGTTTTGATGAATATACCGAATTATTCCGTAAGCAAAGTTCACCGTCCTTTCGCATGGAAACTCTTAGCCGCGAAGAAATCAATAAAATATTGGATTATCAATATCGTATGGCTTCGGCCGGCCAAGCTCTTGCCGATATGGGAACCCTTGCCGAAATTCCGGTCAACGAACTAGGATTGGATTTTGAAGGATCGGATCAAATGACAGTGGCGGAATATCTGGGATGGACTCGCCCGCGTTCCGCCAATATGAGAATCTATTACCGTGCCCGCAAACGTGCTCTAAAACGGCAGTTGGTCTATGAGAAGTTACAAATTTATCAACAACAATTGCAAGAAAAAATCCAACGTGTTGAAGAAGCACGCCGCCGGCGGCTCGAAACCTCCGGTGCTGGCGGTAGTTTTGGCTACATGGGCGGCGGAGGCGGCGGCGGCATGATGGGGGGAGGCATGGGAGGCGGCATGATGGGGGGAGGCATGGGAGGCGGTATGATGGGGGGCGGTATGATGGGGGGAGGCATGGGCGGTATGTACTGAACCGCTCCTCCTTGTCACATACTGCTTAATTCTCATTCAATATTGTCGGCCAAAAGAGCGGGAAGAAATTCCCGCTCTTTTTTCAATAGGCCAGTGCGAGCGCATCTCTACTCACATCTTTGACTTGGGCGAATTTGCATTTTTCCCCGGCTTTAGCATGGATATCACCGGGACTATGGCGTTACATTTATACTGTTGCTAAGAGGAATAATGAACACCTCAAAACAGAATGTATTTATCGCTGATCTTCACCATCCTGGTGGAGAGAGCGCGGAAATTTCGCGTTTACTCAGTGAGATTCCTTCGAATACCTACCGGATTTTTTTTCTCGGAGATACTTTTCATTTCTGGATCAACGAGTCGACATTCATCGAGGAACACTATACGGCTTTCTTAACTCAGATGAAAAAATGGGCACAAGAAGGCATTCAACTCTTTTTCATCGAAGGCAATCGTGATTTTCTCGCCTCTCATTATTTCGACGAAGAACCATGGATCGACGTTTTGCACAATCCTACGATCACCGAAATCGGAGGAAAAGTTGTTTATTTAGGGCATGGAGATGAACTTTGTTGGAACGATTGGGCTTATCAGATCTATAAGACCGGTATACGTTCACGTCTCATGCGCTATATGGCGGATCATTTGCCCGAAAAACTCCGTTCTCGCGCCGCTCAAAAAATGTCCGATGCCAGCAAAATGATCGTAGCGGAAAAAAGTGAAAAGACTTTGGAAGTTCCGCACAAAGCGTATGAACAAGTCATTGCCTCCGGTGTCGAGACAATCATTCACGGCCATCTGCACAAAACTTATCATCGCGAATACAAAATCGGAGATCGTGTGGGACAGGTCATTAGCTTCGGTTGGAAAGACGGCAAGCGCAATCTGATACATATCGAAGGCGCATAAATCACCCTCGTGCTCGCCTGTTGAATTTAACAATTTTTCCGTGACAATTGCTCCTTGAGCCGCTAGAATTCTGTTTTTATTTTTCAACGACACCCACAAACACTCAACGATTGTGGTGTGGACATTCTGTCTGCACAGAGAGAAACGATATCATGACAAACGAAAATGGATTATCCGACACTCATTCCAGAACAGTACTGATCGACGGCTTTGCCTATTACCTCGGAACCTATAGCGGCGCCCCTCTTGTCATTCGAACCTCGAACAACGATGTGTATATCACCGGGCGGGACTGTGAACTATTGGGACCGGTCATCAAAGTAGAACGTTCCGAATCGAAACTGATGGATCCTGTAACCATCGCTCCCGAAACAGAACGGCTTACGGTTGGAGGCCAAGAAGTGTCTTTGCGCGCATACGAAGGACCTCAACTGGCCATTCGCTTGCAGGATCAACATATTTTGTTCACCAGCCGGGATTGTGAAATCCTCGGCGTGGTGATGGAAGATACCGGTACGGTTCAAAAGAGTTGAGGTTGAGAGTTCCCATCCGCTTCGAGTTCTTGAATACACTTCGGATCGTCAAAGGCGGCATTGTTGACTTCCTGGTTGACGCGATAAGCCGTCATGGGGGCGGATGGATACGGAGATAAAAGCGGAGCCACTTTGTCCTGTTCTTCGATCTCCGGATCAAGCCAGAGATCGTAGTTGTCGGAAGGAACGATGACCGGCATCCGGTTATGCAATGGTTGGACGAGGTCGTTGGCATCGGTTGTCAAAATGGTGCACGATTCGATAGCCTCTTTACTGCCGCTGTTCCACTGTTCCCAGAGTCCGGCGAAACAAAAAGGTTTTTCATCTTTCATATGGATATAGAAAGGAAATTTTTCCTTGCCTTTCTTCTGCCATTCATAGAATCCATCCGCAGGAATCAAACAGCGCCGCCGCCGCGCTGCAAGCCGGAACGCCGGTTTGTCGAAAACGGTTTCCGCCTTGGCATTGATCATTCGCGTCCCGATTTTTTCATCCTTCGCCCAAAACGGAATCAATCCCCAGCGCAGCAAATCCATCTCCCGCTCTCCCGATTCCGAAAAAACGCGAACCGCAGCCACTGGCTGGGTAGGCGCAATATTATACCGCGCTTCCACTTCCGGTGTCCGATTCAACTGCAAAATCCGGCTCAATAACTGTGCATTGGTTATCAGGGTAAAACGCCCACACATCCATCGTCCCCAAAATTATTTTTTTATGGATTATGATAGTCGTGGAATCCGGAAAGAAAATGGTAAAAATGAAAAAGTATGGTACAGACAATCCTGCCTGCTTACTATAGGTTTTACAATGGGGGAGTGTCTGCATAATGGATGCTAGTTTTAAAAGATAATTATACGTTCTAATCTTGTATCATAAATATACAAAGGAAAATTTGTACAAACTTGACATAAAAAAATTAACATGATATATTGATCGCGAAAGCAATATGGATTACAAATTTCGTTTCGGGGACATACTGATTTTTTTCTACTCGTTGGGTATTGTGTGAAAATGACTCTTTTCTTTGAAGAAAGGTAGGAAAATGTTTGTCGGTATATCTCCATCCATGGTGGAAATTCATCAATCTATTGATCGAATGGTATCGTGTTCTTCCACTCCGCTCATTGTTCTCCTTCTGGGTGAAACCGGTAGTGGAAAAGGAGCGTTTGCCAGCTGAATTCACAAATTGTGTGATGCGACAGAAAAGGAACCCTTTATCTCCGTCAATTGCTCAGCGATTCCATCCGACCTGATGGAAAATATCCTTTTCGGTCATCGGAAGGGAGCCTATACCGGAGCGGAAACCAACGAACAGGGCTTATTCCAAAAAGCCAACGGCGGGACGCTTTTTCTTGATGAGATCGGTGATCTTCCAACGCCTCTTCAATCAAAATTACTGAAGGTATTGGATGATTTCGCCGTTTATCGCCTCGGCTCCAACAAAGGAGAGCCGCTTTACATCCGCCGGATCATCTTCGCCACGAACCAACCCCTCAGGCAACTGGTCGATACCGGACAATTCCGTAGGGATTTATACCATCGAATCAATCCCTTCGAGATCACAATTCCTCCATTGCGGGAACGAATAGAAGATATTCCACCGTTGATTGAATATCTTCTGGACGAACTGAATGACACAGAAAAAACACGATTCTCTCCACAGGCAATGGAGAAATTGAAACAAAATTCTTGGCCCGGCAATGTGCGTGAATTGAAAAACGTGCTCATCCGATGTGTTCCTCTTCAATCCAGGGAGGAGATCACGCTGGAAGAGATTGGTAAATTCATCCAAGGTTCCCATGATCATGTCATGTTGGATGAACATTCGGCAACAGATGAATTTCAAGAACTATTGGATCTCCCTTACAATGAATATGTAAAGAGTTGTACGTCTCTGTATTTTTCAAAATTGATTGAACGATATGGACGCAATACATCACTTCTTGCCGAAAAATCCGGGATGTCCAAGCGGTATATTCAGAAAACGATCAAGAAATTCAATCTATGATGCGTATCGTTATTCGCCTTGGTGAACAACCGTGCGCGTGGCTTTATCATTCTATCCTATTGAATCTACATAACTTAGTGGATTTGCGCCTGTGTTGTTTCGATTGAATAAGCGAATGGTTGTGCGTTTCATGAAAGTACTGTTGGGCGGGCATTTTCATAACTCTAATAACTTGAATAGGTTATATAAATAATAATTACTGGCATAATTATTGCATTTACATAAACCATCAACTAGAAAATAAAATGGTATAAAATTTTAGGATAATGGTTAAAAATTCATTCACTTTGATTGAGCTGCTCATTGTGGTTGCGATTATCGGGATTTTATCAATGATTGCGGTTCCAGTGTTTCAGAAAGCGGTATTGCGTGCTCAATATGCTGAAGTGATTGGGGATTTGAAGGTGACTGGGGATGCGATGCATCGTCTTTTTATGGATTATAATGATGGAATGGTTCCCCATATTCTGGTTTACCATTTAATCCCTTCTGGTCCAAATAATGAAGTTGCAGAAATAAAAGGAGCCGGTTTAACTTCCACTTTTTGGAGGCATAATACTTGGCGTATTTTAACGACTCCGATTCCCTATCTACATGAAAACCCAACAAGTCCATGGGATAAATGGAATGAAACACCCCTTGATTCGGAATATTATAATTACAAAATCGCTACAGGTTATGTAAACATCTTAAAACAGTTTAGGAACCTTCCCTATTCAATCAGTCGTGAAAAAACTGCTGAAAAAGGATGGTATGTTGGAAGTAAGGGCCCTTCTAACCAGTCCAACTTATATGGAGATATGGAGAAGTGGTTTAATCCGACGAATGGTTTGTATAGCGATGGATGCGTTTGGTATGACTATACTGGACGTTATTCGTGGTAAGTTTCTGAAGTATAATAAAGATATTATGAGAATCTTACACATGAATACAATTAATCGTATTATACCATTTTTAGGTTCTTTTGTATATTTTTCAGCTTTTCATGCTATTTTACCATCATTTGTGGGGCATGATGGTTATTTTCATTGGCGTTATAGTCAACTGTTAGGAATCAATTCCGACTATCAATTTAAAGCTCTTCCTTATACAATATACAAAAATCGTTTCATTGATCACCACTGGCTGTTTCACAAAATTTTAATACCTTTTACCTTTCTAGGTGATCGTATTGGACCGCATATTGCAATTGGTACCTTCTTAACGATTTTTATTGGAAGTATGTATTCTATTTTAAAGGTAATTCATGTAAAATTTCAATGGTTATGGATTATTTTTCTCATTACTTTTTCACCTTATTTTTTAATGAGGTTGATGATGTTACGAGTAAATGACGGCCCGGTAAAAAGTCCCGTTTTGAATTTCATCTGAAATACTGTTACAGCATCCATCATATGGTCTGTTTGTCTCACTTCCTAATGATTCGGATATTCCAGGTTTGCTTTTGTCAATAGCCGGGTACCTTTGACCCCCCTGGAGTCGGTTAGGTGTGACCCGT
>CAYPPG010000048.1:0-63371 GCA_964412555.1 uncultured bacterium | reverse complement strand
AAGAATGATACATTTACTATAGAACAAGAGACAACTTTTTGTCAAGTGTTTTTTTGATTTTTTTTATGTTCAATGATAGGAACTGTATTTTATGATTAGGCATGGTATATATTGCATTTTTTGTTGTATTTAGCGTCAGTGATGCAAAATGAATCAGTAAAATCACTTTTATACCACAAACCACCAACACCCCATCCGGACAAAAAACAATACTTTCCCACGAATCCTCTGAAAATTCACCTCATCCTTCTCATAAATCGACAACACGAAATATTTACCCTTGACAATATTTACAATGTGCGATATTATAATCTCCAAGGCTCCCCTGACCGGACAGAAAGACAGTCCCTCAGGAAACGAGACAAAATACTACAAAGAAAGGCGGTGATCAACAGATGAAAAAATATCGGGTGTCGAGTGCGGAAATGGACATTCTACGAATCCTATGGGAAAATGGACCGTTGACGGCGAAGCAGGTTCGGGAAAAATTACCCCGGCACGACGAAGTGGCCTATTCAACCGTCATTACCACCCTGCAACGCATGGAAGCCAAAGGCACGGTAGGCCATGAAAAAAGCGGACAGGGAAAATCGTTCCTTTTTTCCCCCCAAGTGAAACCGGAACAAGTACGCAAACAAGCAGTCCGCACGTTATTACATAAGTACTTCGACAACGATCCCATTCCGGTGTTCGCGACGCTTGTGGATACGAAGAAACTCAAACAGAATGAAATCGAACAGCTGAAAGCCATGCTCGACGAGATTTCTCAAAAACAAAAGCGATAGGAGACCCCCGCGATGTCTCAGACGAACTGGTTCAGCGACCTATCCGCGATCTGGTGGCAATGGAATCAAACGGTTTTACTCCAAGGAGGAATCGCGTTTCTTATCCTCCTGATCGGCTTCTATTGGATGCGGGCATGGCCGGCAAAATGGAAACATGTCATTTGTATGGTGGTTTTGTTGAAATTCGCTGTCCCCTGGTCTGTAGGGATCTCCCTGCCTGTACTCCCTCATACCCCGTCGATGGTTGAAACAGCGCCGGTTCCTCCCTCTGCCGTGGAACGCTTCCCTGATCATAAACCGGCTTCAACGATTCCATTGCAGAATGTCGAAGCCAGTTCAACGCAAACAGTACCAACGAAAATAGACCGAACACCCAAGAAAACCGCTTCGTTTTGGAAAGTATTCGGGTGGATGGAAACATTGTTTCTCGTGTGGTCAATTGGCTTGCTTTTGTATGTGATACGCACGACTCGAAATGTTGTAATGATTCACAATATGAAACATGCCGCACTGTATCAAGAAGAACTAACCCGGCTTGCCCATACAATCGGGAATGAATTGGATATATCCGGGAAAGTGAATGTGTTCGTATCAAACAGCCTGCACAGCCCGCTGGTCGTGGGATTGTTCCGGCCTGCAATACTTTTGTCCCCGGAAACCACACACATGAATGATGTACAGCGAAGAATGCTCCTCTGTCACGAATTGGCGCACATTCGCCGTAACGATCATTGGATCAATTGGCTGCGAAACACAATCGTGACCGTAATGTGGTGGAATCCACTCGTCCATCGATTGAACAAGTGGATCGGGATGGAAAGCGAAAATAGTTGCGATGACGTGGTATTGAAACACTATCCGAATCGATCTCTCGATTACAGCCGCCTCCTACTCGATGTGGCGGAACGGATATCCGAACCGGCATTCTTGTATGCCGGCCCCGCATTGGCCGAACCAAAATTCGCATTCGCGAATCGACTCAGGAGAATTACCATGAACAACCAAAAACCAATATACAAAACGACTTATTTCGCAATCGCATTCTTGCTATTGATGATGATCCCATTCTGGAACGTGAATTCCATACCGGTGAGTAATGAAGAGGCTGCTGATAAAAGCGGCTCGAAAAAGGAATTATCCTATTCCCTGCTTCCTCCTCCAGCGACAGAAGCACAACTGAATTTCCGGATTGATGGGCCAGTGGAAGCCAGTGGGATTGATAGTAAAGAAATCATTCAAATTCTCGCCGAGCAAAGCGGTATGCAATACATACTGGATATCGATATCAAGAGGCAAGTTACATTTCACTTGAACAATCCCACCGTGAAACAAGTCTTGGATGCCGTCTTACCTGCCTACGGTCTCGATTATCTCATCCTCGGCAACGGCGCGGTCCGCATCGGAGATCAGAATCGATTATCCCCCCTTCAAAAAAACATACAGAAATTGAAATCGGCTTCTATTTCAACCACCTCACCTTCCGAATTGGATCAACGAATCGAAGAAAAAGTGAATTTCGAAAAGAAAAAAATCAAAGACATCCTCGATTTCCTTCACGAGAAATGCGGCCTAAATTTTCAACTCGATTCCCACCTTTCCGACATAGAAGTCAGCGCAACATTTGAACAACCTACAGTCCGCCAAATTCTTTATTTTCTCATGACTCGCGCAAGGCTGGACTACCTTGTTGTATCCGGCGGAACGATCTTTCTTGCACCACCGACAACGATTAACATCGCCAACTCGTTTCTCCGCAAATCTCCAGAACAAAACCCGAAGGTCGATCTGTATCAAACAATCAAAGGACCAATCGAGTGCACTCAAGTCAATATTGCCGAAATCTTCTCCATCCTTCAAGCGGAAACCGGTCTGCAATATGTCTTGGACCAAGGCATAGCGGATATACAACTCAGTTTTTCTTTCATGAATCCCACTCTCGCTGATATATTGGATCTTGTTCTACCGGCATACTTTCTGGATTATATCGTGTTGGATTCCGGCATCGTCCGCATTGGGCATACCGGTCCCATTACCTTGTTGAAACAAGAAAACTACAAAAAAGAATTCGTACCGGCAATTGCTCCTCCTGCTCTTGGTTTGGACAAACGGATCGAAGGGCCAGTGGAAGCCAATGGAATTTCTCTTTCTGGAATTATGAGTATTCTAAACGCTGAAACGGATATGCGATTCGTTCTCGGCAAAGATGTGGCAAACACGAAAGTCACATTCAGTCTTCAAAGTCCGACAATTCGGGAGTTCTTGGAAACGGTTCTTCCTTCCCATGGTTTGGAATATGTGGTCAGATTCGGTCATGTAATTATCCAAAAAAAAGGGACAGAGGAAACAAATCGTAAAGTGTTTTCTGGCTATACCGTTCAACAGGGTGATACTCTACATCAGATTGCAGAAAAATTTGCCGTTTCGATCGATGAATTGATGAATGTAAACCGTATGAACACAGATGATTCATTAAAGGTTGGGCAAGAATTGATGATCCCCTTTTCTAAAACTGAGAACTAAAGATATGCCGTGGATTCATACCTTCGTCTACCTCCTGCCGCCCTCACGGGCTGAACAACATTGAATCCCACAGGAATGACAGCAGATCACCGGGGATGTCAATCTCCGGTGATATTTCGTATCAATCAACTCGACTTCACCCCCACCCTCAACCGAAATCCAACCGCATCCAATATCGATTGGAGATTCGACATTTTGGGATTTCCGTTTTTGGATAACAGTTTGCAAAGAGTCTCATAGTTGATTTGACTGCGCTCTGAAATGACGGAAATTCCCCCGCAAGACTCGACCACGTCTTTCAAACCCAGAAGAAACACGTCCGGTGATTCTTCAAGGCAGGCATTCAAATATTCAGCCGCATATTCCGGATCTTGAAGTTGTTTATAAAGAAAATCTTTATACTGTTCAACCGGCATGTTCTTCTTGATACTCCTTCCAGTACATAAGCGCCTGACGTATATCATCACGCTGTGAACTCTTATCTCCACCACATAACAAAATCACCACTTCTTTTTTGTATCGGCCAATATAAATGCGATACCCAGGACCATAATCGATTTTCAATTCAAATACTCCGCCTTCGATCGGCTTGCAATCACCAAAATTTCCTATTCGCAGCCGGTTCAATCGTGCCTGTATTTTAGCTTTTATATCTGTGAATTTACAAAACTATTTCTTGAACGGCGAGATGCCACTTTTCTTTTTATACAGATAGATCTCTTGTTCCTGAATATCCATATTTTAATGTTCAATCAAAGAATGATCAAAGCTATTTCAATCGCATTTTTAAATGAGGGATGACAGCTGGAAACCGGGGATGTTAATCCCCTGCTATTTACGACCCACCACCCAGCACTTCTCCCCCTCCCGCATAATCACAAACAAATGAATCCCCCTTCTCCCATTCCTCCGGAGTCATCGCCACTGCTTCAATCGGCTCGAATATCTCATAAATCGCCTCCGTCAGAACCTCGATCCGTTGCCAGTAATCCATGCCGGCAAAATCATCCGAGACAATCACCACATCTATATCGCTGGCTTCCGTATAATTCTCATTGGCATAAGAGCCATACAGAATCACTTTCGAAGGTTTGATCCCTTTGGCATCCAAAATACTCTGAAATTCTCCAAGGATTTTTAAAACTGCATTTTTATCCATTGAATGACCTCTTTACCACCACTCAGAATTTCTTTGACTACGGTCTCGGTATAGGCTTTTTGCAATTGGCTTAATTCTTCCGGATATCGTGTCGCGATATTCGCTTCATTCAACCGAACAATCATTTTTCCCACTTCTGTTGGTGGTCTAATGCCGATCTTATTCAGTAAATAAAGCAGATTGTGAACCTTAGGCGGAATTTCACGTCGTTTTTCATAGTAAAGTCCTTTCAACGCTTTTTCGATAGACATATGACACATAAAAACGGCATAAAAATATCTTCCCCCCTGATACATAAAATCGGCGGTATCCATATCGTAATCCGATTGACTAAGCCATTCAGCTGTCTTTTTATCCATCCGCACCTTTTTTTTATATGCAAAAACAAAATAGGATTGAGTAGGCATCACGGCTCGATTTTCTTCCCCATGATCCGCATAAGCCGTTTATAGATTTTGAAGTCCGGCCGCTGCTCGAGCCGGTCCCGCCATTCGAGCGCATTGGTCATTTCGCGCAAAGCGGCGGCATATGTCTCCTCCCACAATTCCAAACTGTGCTCCAACCGAGCGACATATTCCGGAACCGGATCGGTCTCATAGGGCGGCGAAACACGGCGCTTTTCTTCCACCGTGGATTCTGTCACCTCTTCCTGAATTCGCCCCTCTTCCTCACCTTTTTCCTTATCGCTCTCGGGTTCCTTTTCTTCCGTCACTTCTTCTTCCGGCTGCGCTTCTTCTTCGGCTTGTGCTTTTTCCGGAACCGCTTCTTCCGCCTCTTCCACTATTTCCTCTGCTTCCGGTACTTCCGGTTCTGGCTCAGGCTCCTCTTCGGGTTCCGGCTCTCGAACTAACAAGCCTAACAAACCAAACGTCACTTCCCGGTAAAAATCGATATCCGCCGCCATCTCTTCTTCCGGTACCGGTTCCACAAGTTTGAGAGAAAGCGGTTCCTCTTCTTCAAACAGATGCAGCAGGATTTTGCGGTAAGAGAGCGGTTTAAATTCGTAAATATACAGTTTTTCCTGATAGTACCGGTCCAACTCCTTTGCCATATCGAAGCTGCCGGGGATCGCTTCGAGGAGCAGATCCAGCATTTGCAGATACACCCAGCGGTCGATCGCTCCGACATCGAAAATCCCCACTTGTCCCCCAAACGACGATAAATGCTCTGCAATTTCTTCATAATTCGGTAGGAGATGCTGAGCGTGTTCGGTCAACCAGGGATGGTCTTTGCCTTGATTGAGCAGGGAATAAGCATCACATACGCTGCGCTCAGCCGCTTCGACAAGCGAATGCTGATAAGGGAAACTGATGATCACTCCCAAACGGGAAACGCGCACCATTTCTTCGACGGCCGCGAAGCGTTTTTCAGGAGGAATATGCTCTAACACGTCGAGAGAAACGGCCATATCGAACGCACCGTCACCGAAGGGCAAAGCCGCCGCACTTCCACGCAACTGATCCCCCGGCGCATCGGCCAGCGGATCACAAATAACCCATCGGTGCTGCGGCAGCAAAGCACGCATGCGCCCCGGATAACCCCCGATATCCAAAAGACAACCATCAGGATCAGGAAGACACCAGTTGATGAAATGTTTTACTGTTTCGGACCGTTGCCAAGCATCAAATTCAAGCATCGTTTACCTTGTATATTCTATTAGAATCCAAATAATAATCGACCGCAATATCGGGCAATCACACCGGTTTGCCCCCACGCTATGTAGGGGTAGACCCATGTGTCTACCCGTTGATCTGCCTTACCGGCTAGCAAGGACAAGACGTCAGTTCTACCCTTGCAAATGTGCACTATCTCGGGTCGCAAGGGCAAGACGTCAGGTCTGCCTTTGCGGATACGCACAAATTACCAAACAAAAACATCCATCGTACCCACCAAATAAAACCGGGGAGTAAGGCCAAAACCCACAACCTAACACCCAACAACCACCGTATAATGATAGAACAAGAAACCGTTCTATATAAAGGTGCATGACTGCACATTTTATCGACTTTTCCACCCATATTGTTACCGCGGTATCATTTCCCCATAAAAACCCTCCGTTTACAAAGTTTTGCCTTTATATTGTGTACATTTTTTGTATAATGGATAGAAAAGATAATTTCGGGGTGGAGCAAAAATGGCAGCAGAAAATACTCAATTGAAACGGGAACGCCCGGCTCGTATGGAAATACTGGAGCTATTGAAAAAAAAGGGACGCATGACGGCGCGACAGGTGGGAGAAGCACTCGGCATTACACCCATGGGAGCTCGGCAACACTTGATTGCGATGGAAAAAGATGGGATGGTCATCTCCGAATTCGTCCGGCAAAAAGCAGGACGGCCCACTCTGTATTACACTTTATCAACGGAATCGGAGAAATACTTTCCCCAAAATTATGTCTCCCTGGTACTCGGCCTGTTAAAAAGCCTGGAAGAGATGGAAGGCCGCCAAAAAATCAATGAAATCCTCCAACTGCGGCGCGAAAAACTGATCAAAGAATATCTGCCGCAAATGGAAGGCTTATCCCCGGAAGAAAAAGTGCGGGTGTTGGCCGAATTACGTGAAAAAGAAGGATATATGGCGGAATTCGAAGTGCAAAACGGCGAATTGATCTTGAAAGAACACAATTGCCCCATCTTTTCCGTCGCCAAAGAATTTCCGGAAGTCTGTCGACTTGAATTGGAATTGTTCAAAGAATTGTTCGATTGTCCCATCGAACGCGCCGAACACCTGATCAACAACCAACACGCCTGCGTCTACAAAATCATGAAGAAAAAATAGAACGCCACGTTCATTGAAAATTGAGATACCTGTCCTATAGTTGCCAAGAGAAAAACGTCATTTGATCCTGGATCGATTTCAACCGGAGGTGTCTCAATGAAAAAATCCGCATCCAATCTGAATACCAGCCAGACCACAAAACCAAACCGGCGGCAATTCGTCAAACAATCGGCGGCGAAAGCCGGCGCGATTTGTATGGCTCCGACACTCATCACGACTTCCGCATACAGCCGGCATGAAAATACCTCAAACAGTGACAAAGAAACCAATCAAAACACAATGCCAACAGGAAAGATAGGAGACCTGACTCTAGGACGGATCATCTGCGGCAGCAATCTCATCAGCATGAATATGCATGCACGCGATTTGGATTATGTCCGCGCATTGGCCACCCATTACAATACGGAAGAGCGCGTGTTTCAAACCTTGCAAAAATGTGAAGAATACGGTATCAATTCGATCGTGTTGAAAAATCATAATTTCAAACGCTTCCAATTGGCCAACTATTGGAATGATTGGGGCGGCAAAATGGTCTGGCTTGCCGATGTCATTACCCAGGATGTCAATCAGTATGAACGATTACTGGTCGAGCACCTCGAACTGGGAGCCTCCGCCGCCTATTTGTGGGGAGGAGCGAGTGATATCTGGTATTTCCAGAAAAAACAGGACAACATCATCAAAGCCTATGAAATCCTCAAAAAATACGATATCCCCATCGGGATCTGCGCCCATAAGTTAGAACCCATCAAATTCTGTGTCCAAGAAGGCCTGAAACCCGATTTTTATATGAAGACTCTTCATCATGATCAATACTGGTCGGCGCATCCCAAGGAAAATCGGCGTCCTCTGGAGATGTATCAAAAAGAATCGGACGATCATGCGTTTTACCACGACAATATGTTCTGCCAGGATTATGAGGAGACGATTGAGTTTATGCAGGATGTCGATGTGCCCTGGATCGCCTTCAAGGTCTTGGCGGCCGGCGCGATTCCGGCAAAAGAAGGTATTCAAAAGGCATTTGAAAATGGAGCCGATTTCATTTGTTTGGGGATGTTCGATTTTCAGGTTGCGGAAGATGCCATTATGGCGAAACGCTGTATCGACGAAGCGCAAAACCGTAAGCGGGCATGGGCATAATTATAAATATTGTATTCAAGAAGGGTGGTTGATTCTTTTATCAACCACCCCTTTGTATTTTTTATCAAGAAATTACTTACGGATGATGTAGTAACAATTTTGAATATCATGCGGGAGGCGCTGAATCTCGACCGATGTAAAGCCGGCTTCTTGGAGCATTGATTGAGCCAACTCAGTGCCCCAAGCGGCTCCGAGACCGGCTCCGCCTTGGGCGGGAGAAACCGGCATGTAGGCGTTCTTTCATCCCGGGCATGAGTGGAAGGATATGTTCCATCAGTGAGGATCGAACCGACTGGCCACTGTCATCGGCCATGACGGTTTGAAAGCGTGGGTATGCGGAATAAGGGACACCACCGCCGTTTTGAAAACAATCGACAATTTGATCTTCCACCGTTCCCAACAGACCGACATATTGTGCGATCGTCGCGAGATTATCCGCTTCATGGGCGCGGGTCAGCATGGCGGCGTGTGATTCCGGTAGTGAATATGTGTTCTCATCATTGTTGTAATCCACGATTCCACTGGTGACCATTGCGCCCAGCCATTCGCGCACATAGCGTTCGTTCAAATTTGCATATTTCGCGATTTCCTGGCTGGTATGCGGTGATAGAGTGGCCATAGTGTCGAATAGGCCGGTTCGGTGCCCGACCGACATCATCAGTGCAGCCGTGCCCGAATTGAGAATGCCGAGCATTTTCTCGGCAAAAGCATTTTTTTGGCTATCCTCGGTTTGCGGCATCGTGAATGTTTGGGACATGCATTAGTTACACATTGTTTTTTTACCTCCGTGAATATTTTATTTATACAAACTAGTTGGTATAAATTACCCATAACTTTGCATTCGACAAGGGGTAACTATCCAAAATTTCAAAAAATCTTTCAAAATTTGATCAATTTTATCAACTTTGAACTTCTCTTTTCTATAACAACCGGTCGGTTATAATTGTTAAGTAAAAGAAAATTGGGGGGATAGCAATGCCTAAAGACGGAAGCACGACACGAAAAAAAATTCTCGATGTGAGCCAACGATTGTTTTTGGATCGAAGTTTTTCCGGAACCTCCATCGATCATGTTCTGCATGAAAGCGGGATTACAAAAGGCGCATTTTTCTATCATTTTAAGAGTAAAGAGGAATTGGCGTTTGCAGTGGTGGAGCGGTATGCGCAAATGGATCGTGAACATTTTGAAAAGTATTTGCAGCGTGCCGAGGGTCTCAGCCGTGATCCATTACAGCAATTTCTGATATTAGTCGGGTTCTTTATTGAAGAAATGCGCTGTTTGGATGAACCTTATCCGGGGTGTCTTTATGCATCCTATTGTTATCAAGCCGGGGTGCTGCAGGGGGAGGTGATGAATGTCGTGGTGGATTCCATGCGCTTTTGGCGGGAGAAAATCACCGAAAAATTGGAGGACATCGTCAAGAACTATTCCCCGCGGATGGAAGTGAATCTCGAATCGCTGGCGGATATGGTGCTCTCGACGTTCGAGGGCGCGTGGGGATGCCGATCCTGAATCCGATATGGATGTTGTTGTCGTTTTGCCGGATTCCTACACCATGGATGATAGAAAACAAGTCAGTGAGTGCGCATGGGAAGCCGGTTTTGAGCATGGCATTGTGATCACTCCCGTTGTTTTTACACGAGACGAATGGGAAAACGGGCCGGAACGGTATTCTCCATTTGTACAAACGGTCATGTCCGAAGGAATCCCCCTATGAAAAAGGACGAGGCGATCATCACCCTTATCGAATACAGGCTGGAACAGGCTGAAATGGTACTTCGGAACATGCAGTGTCTAGTCGAGGGCAATGGCAGCCTTCAGAGCATTATTAATCGATCTTATTACGCCATGTTTTATGCAGTTTTAGCACTTCTATTGCAATCTGGTATATCCACCTCCAAGCATACAGGTGTGTTAGCCGCCTTTGATAAGGAATTCGTGCGAAAGGGAGTCTTTTCGAAAGATTTTCAAAAGATTTTCATTCCGTTTTCGAAATTCGTCAAGAATAAGATTATCGTATTTCGAAAATACCCTCAGTAGATGAAACAGAGGAAATCCAAAGTAAAGCGGCTAATTTCTTTGAAGCAATAAAAGAGTATCTTCGTCGTCAATTATCCAAGGATAAGGAATTTCTTGGTAACCAGTAGTCTTGCGGAAGGTGGGATCAGTCATTTTTTTAAGGAGACTTAAAAAATGATGACGAATACAGAAATAAAAGTGAAAGGACTTCAAGTTTTAACGGAATCACTCGGCTTGGTGGAAGCAGAGAGATTTATCGCTCTCATTCAGCAAGAACCATTTGACTATACGAAGTGGCGAGACGGTTTATTTGAGAATTTAACCGTAGAAGAAATTAGTCAAAAGGCCATGGTTCTGAGAATGAAAAAGACCGAACAAGACATTCCATCGGACAAGGACGTGGCTTCTGACGTACCCTAAGACATTTCCGGGTGCAGCTGCCAAAGGCAAGGCGCCAGCCAGCCTTTGACGTAAGTGGCACGAGGTACCACACCCGCAAAGGCTGACCGCATGTTCCGTAGGATGGGTCGCGTCGTTTGACCCATCATTTCTTGAAAAAAATCGAAGGATTAAAAAACGCGGCCCATCCTACAACTATAAGCCCTATGCTTGAAATTTCACAAAACATTGACGAAACTACGGCATTGCCGTATAATAGGAATTTAGGATGCAGGCGGTTGTAGAGCTACCGGAATTTATAAAACGCGCCAGAAAACTGGGGCTGTCAGATGAAGACCGCGAAGCGATTATTGATCTGATTGCCTCCAATCCGGATGCGGGTGATGAAATTTCCGGTACTGGCGGGATGCGGAAAATAAGAATTGCCGGTAAAGGGAAAGGGAAAAGTGGCGGATACAGAGTGATCACGTTCTTTAGCGGCGTTGATATTCCGGTCTTTCTCATCACCATCTACGAGAAAAACCAGAAAGAGAGTATCTCCGATGCAGAAAAGAATGTTATGAAGTCCTTGGCCAGTACCCTCATTCAGATATACAGGAGTAAAAAGAAATGAGCGAATTAGGTGAAAGCATGATGAAGGGGATGGAAGAAGCCATTGCCTTTGCAAAAGGCGAGAAGACTGCTTCTGTCGTTCATATCCCGGAAGAAATCGATGTTCGGCGCATTCGCAAAAAGTTGAATATGAGCCAAAGCGTTTTCGCTGATTATTTCGGCGTAAGTGTACGCACAATTCAAGATTGGGAGCAGGGGCGGCGTGTGCCGGCCGGTGCGGCGAAAAACTTTCTTTTTGTGATCGACCAGGAACCGGATGCTGTGCGCCGCGCACTTGTAAAAGAACACGCTTAAAAATCCGAACCTCGCCGGAAGGGAAATCTTGAGGGGGCAAAGGTGAAGCCCCATACTTATTGGTTTCGTAGAATGGGTCGCACCGTTTGCCCCATCACTTTCTGGAATAAATCGATGGGTTGAAAAATGGGACTTATCCTACGATACTGTTGATAATCAATGTTACGGATGTAATCATGAGAACAATCGAAACGAAAGTCACAATTGACTCGAATGGAGTCTTAACCGCCCAACTTCCGAACGATGTTCCCGCCGGTGTTCATCAAGCCGTGCTCGTCATGGAAATACAAAAGGAAATGGGAAACGGCACGAAGCGTCCGCTAATAGAATTCCCCGTGCATCATGGAGTGAGTTGGCCGGATAATCTCTCTTTAAGGAGAGAGGATATCTACGATGAATGGGGACGCTAAGAAAGTATTTCTTGATACCAATGTGTTAATTTATGCGGCTATGGCGGAATCACCGTTACACGAAATAGCCCTGAAAACCATTGCGGAATCCAATAACCGTGGAACGGAATTATGGATAAGCGATCAAATATTACGTGAATACTATTGCGTACTGACAAGACCAAATGTATTCGAAAATCCGTTACCAATATCCACGATTATTTTACATAAGTCGTCGTCATGCGGGTAGAGACAGGGCGAGGACAATCTGTGGATGCGGTAATTGTTTCAACCGTATTGGTCTATACGAAAAAGCTGCTGACAAGAGATAAGTAATTGTTGAATTTTTAGATGATAGAATTCCAAGTTCTTAATCCAGAAGATGTATAGGGCGCAAAGCGAAGCGCAGCACTCCATGAATTCGGCTTTCGTCCATTACTCCACCCCATCTTCGAAAACCTGACGCAGTTTTGGAACAAGGGGTGGTAATTCCTCTTGAATCACCCTCCAAATAATATCAAAATCGACACGGTCGTATTCGTGTGCCAACACGTTTCTCAATCCCCTCATTTCCACCCAAGGGATTTCAGGATAGGCTTGAATGATAAAATCAGGGATGTGTCGGGCCGCTTCTCCGATTACAAGCAGGTTCATCTGTACAGCGTCAATAACGATCCAATCCTCTTCGAACTCTGCGTACGAGAGTCCGGTAGTACAAGATTGGATTTTATCAATAGCCTGCAAGATATGCTGAATTCGAAATTTCCATTTGCGGGATTTAGAAGACATTGACTGCCTCTGCCAAGATATCCTCTTTAAGTTCATCGATGAGAGCAGTTCGGGAAACAAGGTCAACGGATTGGCCAAGCAGCTCCTCAAGGCGCAATCGAACCTTCGAAAAATGAAGAAGCCCGATGGAACGGTTGAATTCGACTAAAATATCTACGTCGCTATTTTCGTCCGCTTCTCCCCGCACCGTCGATCCGAACACAGCCAAAGAACGAATTCCCAATTCATTCAGCTCTTTCCGATGGTCCTGGAGAATACGGTTGATTCGATGACGATCCATTATACACAATCTTTCTCTGATAGGTCCTCGATTCTCTCGTACGAGTAGTATACAACCGTTTCCTGTATAATGCAGTGATCATTTCTCTTTCTCATGGAAAAGGAAACCACCAACAAACGATAGTTTCGTAGGATGGATCGCGAAGTTTGACCCATCACTTCGTGGATAAGTATCGATAGATCGAAGGCCTCGGAAAATACTACAATATATATGTACGGATACCAATGCGAATATTGCGAGAGAACTGTTCAACCAAGAACCATGGAGCGGGAAGCATTCAAGCACAAGAGTGGATTCATCATATTGGAGGACATAACCATCGGCGTCTGCGGCGTGTGTGGGAATCGCTACTACTCGTCCGATATCCTTCACACCGTTCACGACATCGCATCAGGTGCGAGAGAGCCAGAGAAAATGGAAGCGGTGCCGGTGGCTCACGTCCAGTAACACACTGAAAACCGGTCGAACTAGCCGATCCCGGATTTGAGCCAGTCAAAACGGCGTCCCGCTTTCATTATGGCGTCTATTGGGGGGATGATGCAATTTTATTTCAGGAAGAAATCCCTTCGCTCAGACGGAGAAACGCAATGATTTGTCCATTGCTCAGAATCGATTTGGATCAATTTCTGATCCGATTTTTCATAAAAAATGGCTAGAATATGGAGAATAATCATGCGAATCTATCTTGACATTTGAGACAATATATCTTAGAATATTAAAACCATTGAATGAATTGTTAGGCGGAAAAGCAATGAGTTTCCAAAACGAGTTCAAAGAGTTTATAAAGACAATTCCCCTGAAGGAACTTCTTTCCTTTCATGCGAGACTTGACGAAGAGACTGACCGGGGGTGCGCCCTTCTGGCAGCATCTCATATTGAGGCACGGCTCGAATCTCTCTTGCAAGCAGTGCTTGTTGAGGACAAAAATCTACTTTCAGGCATGCTCACTGGAAACAGACCACTCGCAACTTTGTCGGCGAAGGCTGACTTAGCGTATCTGATGGGCCTAATATCAAAACCGACGCATCGAGACATCAATCTCATTCGGCGTATCCGTAATGAATTCGCACATTCCATCGATCCTATCGACTTCACTACGTCTGTGATCGCGAACCGATGCAGCGAACTACAAACAGACTATTGGCATGAGTCTCTTCCCCCGAGGAAGAAGTACATACGAGTTATCTGTGGAGTGCTGGTATTAATCAATGCCGCGATCAGGAAGGCCAACCGCATTCAGGAGAGGCCCCATATTCCAGATGATGAGTTTGGCAGGCATTCTCAAACTGATGCTGTTGCGCTAATGCTAGAGGTAATGGATGAAGCCGAACAACCGGCTGTAAATGGACCCAGTACGGATGGAGTCGCACCATTATAGGTCATAGGAGTATATTGAAGGATGTTGGACTTTCTCAAAGAAGATGATCGCCTATTACTTTCCTATAGTGGTGAAATGGGGGGGGCAAACTGGATATATTCGGAACTATCTACGGGCACATCTGTTACATTGAGAAGAACATTTACCTTAAGTTCAAATGAACTAATATCCGAGGAAGATCCTGAAGAAGAAGCTCCCGTGTTGTTCGAAATCGCAAAAAAGGATGGTGAGTATTATAGGCTGCCAAAAAATGTACTTTCGATTAACCATGATCTCTTTATTCATGAAAGCGTAGAAATTACATCTAAAACATTTATTGCAGAGCGTAATATATCAATATTTTCTAGGTTAGAAAGTATTACGGGTGCAACAATACGAATTGGCGGTCCAGAAGAAACAGCAATCCCAGAAAATGCATTCTCGGAACTTCTGCAGAAATTCCCAAATTCGTATGAATTAACTAGATATGCATCTGCTCGTGTTTGTGCAGTCATTTCTTCATATATAGATACAAAAGAAGATTATGAAAAAAAATACCACAAATACATGAATCGTAGAACGAGCATTGAAGGTACAAATACATATCGACTCGTTGCCAATGCCGAGATCGAAAAATACAGCCTGCTGCTATCCAAGCTACAAAGTATGCTAGCAGCAGAAGTTTCTTATTCTGAACGACAGTGGCAAGAAGAGATTCTTCAAATAATTCTTCTTCTATACCCAAAATATATCCATGTCTTCAAAGAAGCCCCTGTTCGAGATACTTATAATAAGAAAGACAGAAGCATTGATTTTCTACTAGTAGATGACATGGGCAATACGGATATCATCGAAATTAAGAAACCGTTTGATAAATGCATAGTGACTGATCGGACGTATCGTGACAATTATATTCCGCTTCGTGACCTGTCAGGCACCGTTATGCAGATAGAGAAGTATATTTTCTACCTCAATAAGTGGGGAAAAAAGGGGGAAGAAAAACTTACATCTCATTATCGTGATCAATTGGGTGAAGGCTTCGCCATAAGGATCACCAATCCTGGCGCTATAATAATTATGGGGCGGGAGAAAGAACTTTCAGAAGATCAGCGTCAAGATTTTGAAGTGATAAAGCGCAAGTACAAGAATGTTATCGATATAATCACATATGATGATCTATTGGCGCGCCTAGATTCAATGTTAAAGCACTGGTCAAGATACACAACATAACTATGTTTTTATCTTGTAGGATTGAGAATGAATGATAATGAAACATTGCCTTTTATTACATGATAAAGGTTGTAGCTTTGTAGGATGGGTTGTGCTTTTTCAACCCATCAAAATTGGATAGAAAGTGTCCTAAACTTAGTTGAAAATTGAAGTTTCGTAGGGTGGGTTCAAAGCGAAATTGCAGTACACCAATGACATCAATTTATATTATAAAATATTTTTTGGAGTTACCATATGAATACTATAAATGTTGTTATAAATTTTCTTATCTTATATTTATTGTCTAATTTCTTTCTTCTTTATAGTGTAGCGGCTCAATTACCACCCGTAACGACTATATCTCTTCCTAATGTTGATAATAGAGCATTAGCTTTGGAAATGGTTTTAATTCCTTCTGGAACTTTTACAATGGGATTTCCAGAAAATGAGCAAGGGCATAATAAAACTGAAGAACAACGTGTTGTTGATATTGCAAAATCATTTTATATGAGCAAATATGAAATTACCCAAGATCAATGGATGTCTATAATGGGATATAATCCATCGTATAATAACGAAAATTTATCCAACCCTGTCGAAACCGTAACTTATGGTGAATGTATTCATTTTTGCAAAAAATTAAGTAAAATAGTTGGTATTGAAGCAGCATACGATGGAAATAATTTTTTAATCGCTGATTCTAATGGTTTTCGTTTACCTCACGAGGAAGAATGGGAATATGCATGTAGATCAATCACAACCACACGCTTTTATTGGGGTGAAGATTCTTCACTTTCTATGATTGATAATTGTGCTTGGTATGTTAATAATTCTGGAGGTGTTTCACATCAAGTTGGTTTAAAATTACCTAATAAATGGGATTTGTATGATATGAGTGGAAATGTCTGGGAAATGTGTAATTCATTTATAATACGTGGAGGTAGTTTTAACAGTGCTCCATCATATTTACAATCAGCTTTCCGCTCTGAAATTGAAAACAACATCAAGAATCGTACTATAGGTTTTCGTATTATAAGTCATCTGGCAAATTTGCCTACTCCCACTATGACTCCAACTTTTACTCTTACTCCAAGTAATACTCCCACATCTACCAATACGCCAACTTATACATCAACACCTTTTCCTGCACCATTGTCTGAAGATAATGTTTATCGTGTTTTTGAGAATAGTTCTCCAAAACAGGCTCTTTTTTTATCCAACAATCAAGATATAGTTATTCTTTCTAACGAAAATACAGTCGAAATATTTAATATTGAATCAGGCGAAAAGAAAGAAACATTTACCCAGTTGTCTGATATTGCTGATATTTCAGAAATTGATATTACGCCTGATGATTCAATATTACTAACATTACATGACAATCCTGAAAATTGTTTAAAAATATGGGACATGGACTCCGGTGAACTGCTTTATTTAATTGATAACTATAATGTATCTCAATTTGATGTATCTCATGATGGATCAAAAGTTTTGACATTACATTATATAAAAAATTTAATTTTTAATTATCATTTAAATGTCTGGAACATAAATACTGCTAAAATGCTTTTTAATTTTAATTATGTTTATAAATCAAGATTTAATGAGATAGGTTTTGCTGAATTTTCACAGGATGATTCATCTATTTTCACTAACGATCTATATGACATAATACAAATAAATATGAATGAAAATGAAATAAAAATTATTCTTGATAATGCGTATCAAAATATTTTCGACTTTGCCATTTCATCAGATGAAAAATTTATGGCATTACTTAGAAATATCCGTCTTATACTTTATGATCTTGAAAATAGGAAGATTGTACCATTAGAAAATTCTAGATATATATCATTTATAACTTTTTCATCTGATTCCAAACTTTTTGCTTGGGCTGATCGCAACAAAGGATGGTATTTTTACTGTGATTTATTTAATATGGAAGAAGATTATATTGAAAATTTATCGGGAATAGCAACAACATGCATAGAATTTTTCCCAAAAAGTAGCATATTGTTAATCTCAAGCCATAATCAAGGATTAATATTATGGGACATTAAACAAAATAAGTTGATTAAAACAATACATCAAATATCCCCTGTAAATTCTTTAACTTTTTCACCAGACTTAAATTATATGATGGGTATATCAAATGAAACTGAAGATTTATACATATGGAAAAACGTAATGACATCACTGTTAACGTATAATGATTCTACTCCAATACCTACTTCAAAGCCAATTCTTAATAAAACTATCGTTCCTTCTCCCTCTCCAATAACTATTTTGCCACCTAAATCACCCTCTGGAAACTTTGTCATAACTTATAAATTAACTGAACCAAGTGTCGATCCGAATGGTATTCAAGTAACATATACATATGAATGGTCTTCAAACACTGGCAAAAAGATTATACATGGGCCAACTTTATCAATTGAAGATACTTTAGACTGGAGAAACGTAGAAACAGACGAAATTTGGACCATAAAAGTAACACCTCACGGATTTATTGATGGGATACCAAATATTTCCAAAATAAAGATTGTTGATTCTGAAACAGGAATTACTGAATGGCTACAATATTAAAGCATAAATATAAGAGAAAAAATATGAAATACATAAGTGAGCATTTTTATCTTTTTCCATCCAATCTAATCCTATTTACGATTCTCTACTTCTTAGCCCGACTCAGTACGAGGAGCCTTACAAACAAACCTGTAGTGTGTGTTGAATGATAATGAAACCCATCATCACCCTCCAATTCATTATAAAGGAAATGGTTGGCGATGGTGGGATCCGTGACCACATCCCAAACTGATTATAGTTTCGTAGATGGGTTTCGTAGATGGGTCAAGTCATTTGATCCATCACTTTATGGAAAAAATCGATCGGTCTACTATACTCCTCATCCTGGAAAAGAGGTAAAAAGATGGGTTGTGGAAAAATTGAGAAATTTTCTTGAGACAACAGGAGGTTGAGCGATGAACAACACAATGAAATATAAAGGCTATCAGGCGTCAATCTTTTATAGCGGTGAGGATTCGGTTTTTTATGGGCAGGTTTTATGTACCAAGGATATGATTTGCTTTGATGGTGTGACGGTCGATGAATTGGAACGCATGTTTCATGAAGCGGTCGATCAGTATCTTGACGAATGTGCGGAAAAGGGAAAATCGCCGGGAAAACCGGTTTCCGGTGAATTCAAATCCATCATCTCTCCTGAAAATCTCGCTCACGAACTGATGAAAGCCGGTGAGGAATTCACTCCCCCTGAAGTCGACTCACTTCTCATCGCCTGCGGCCACGATCTTTCCGATAAAAAAGACAGCTCACGCGAGCGATTCTGGACGCATTGGAAAACTCTCCAACGAATTCAATCCTCTGAAAAGGAAGGAAAATTGCAAAAAGTTTCGTAGTTCGGCTCCCCCCCAATACTCCCATTTTTGCCACAGAATCCCGCACAAGAAATGAAATACGTCTTGACTTCTCTTCGAACAACAGGATAATAAGGTAAAAATGGGCGATTAGCTCAGTTGGTTAGAGCGCCAGTATCACAAACTGGAGGCCACTGGTTCAAATCCAGTATCGCCCACATTATATTGCAGCGAAACGGGGGCAGTCGTCGAAACCGGTCAACCTCCTGCCGATGTTGAACGTCAATGGCCGATAAACATGCATACATCCAACACTACAAGCGCGGGTTGGAATTTTTTGCCGGTGGCCATTACGAACAGGCTCTCATTTCCCTCAAAAAAGCCCTCATTCAGTACCCCGACTATCCGGACGCCTATTTTCTCATCAGCCGCATTTATGAAGAGATGGAACGGTATGATGACGCCATTTCCATCTATGAGAAACTCCTGACCCTACTGCCCAACGATATCGAAGTCCGATGCGCATTTGGAAAGACGCTGATCAAGGCCGGTTTGGAAAGACGGGGGGTACGGATGCTGAAAAAAGCCCTTCGTATGAACAAACATGATCCTATTGCGCGAACCGAGTTGATACATTATTATCACAAAAATAAAAACCGGCTTCGCAAAGCTCTCTCCATGGCCGAAAAAGGGATCAAACTGCTTCCGGAATACGTTCCGTTTTATTCGCTTGCCGGCGATATTCTCCGGAAACAAAAAAAATTGGCCAAGGCGCAGGAATATTATGAAATTGCGTTGGAAATGGATTCGGATTATGAACCGGCAAAACGAGGATTCAATTCCGTGATCCGTGCTTTGGAACATCCGTCGGAAGTGAAGAGAGAGCGAACACCGCAGGAAGAGGCCCGCGAGGATCTTGTCGAAGCAGCCGGTCTCTATACATCCGGCCATTTTGACCAGGCCATTATCCGTTTGCTGGATTTGAAGGACCGTCCGGGAGTCAAACGGGAGGCGTCAATGCTTTTGGGGCTGGCATTTGCGAAAAAAGGATTATTCAAGCGTGCACGGGATGTTTTGCTGTTGTTCACAAAAGATCACTCCCCCGATTTGATGGTTTTATATAATGTAGGATTGGCATCCAACCGAATGGGGCGATACGAAGAAGCGATCCACTACTTGTCTCAAGCCCTGGAGCGGGATGATGAATTTCAAGAAGCCCTGATCGAAATGGGAGTTTCGTGCCAAATGATCGGAGAAAATGAACAGGCAAAGAAATATTTTGTCCGTGCTCTTCGTAATGATCGTAATGACTCCCGGCCATATGCTCATCTCGGACGGCTGGCATACGATCAGGGGGATCGGGCTAAAGTGAAAGAATTTCTGAAACGGGCGATCGCCTGCAATCCGAATGCGCCTGAAATTTCGCTGGTACGCGGGTATATTATTGTAAGAGAAGAGCGCTATGAAGAAGCGGTTCCTCATTTGCAGAAATGTCTCGAATTGACTCCGGATCACTTCGAAGCCCAAAAACTTCTCGGCCATGCGCGGCTGCATCTCGGAGATGAAGCCGGAGCGGTGGAATGTTTCAGAGCAGCGGCTTCACTGAATCCCGCTGACACGGAAATCACTCAAATCTTGGAAAAATTATCGGCTTACGATTTACCATGAATTACAATCCAGAATTTTTTATACGCCTTGCCGTCGGATTAGGTCTTTTTGCTTTTGGATGGACTCTATTCCGGTTTGGAATCAACGCTGTCGGATTTTGTTTAGGGGCTTTGTTCGGATTCAGTTTTTTTCAATTGTTGACGGATTTAATCCCGAAGTTGAATCCGGAATGGATGAAATTCATTCCCCAGCATCCGTATGCGCCTCATCTCTTTGCCTGTGTGTTGGGGATTGTCGGTATATTTCTGGCCCGCCGTGTTTATATGGCAATCGCGTTTCTCGGCGTTTTTTCCGGCATCATCTATTTGCTGTATGATACGCAACAGCGGGAATATGTGGAACAGTTGTTTACGTGGTTGAACGTTTTGGAGCCGATCGAGAACACGCTGGGGAATTTATGGCCGGCCGTTTTGGCTCTCATCATCGCCGCACTGTTTATCTATACTCAAAAACACATTATCATTGCTTTGACGGCTTGCATTGGCGCGTACATGATCGCGACAACCGTCAATATACCGATTCTTTTTCTGCCTCTATGCTTTGTCGGAATCCTCCTTCAACAAAGCCAAAAAAGAACCAAGAAGAAAGTCGTGGTGGAAAAGGAGCCGAATCAACTTTGATCGTTGACGATTTAACGGTATCTATTGATTGAATAAGAAAATCAAAAAAAACTCCCTCCGAAATTTCGAAGGGAGTTTTCAAGCATAATTCTATATTTCTCACCAGATCAATCAATATAAATCCCATCCATACACATCCGTCGCTTCACCCAGTTGATAAACCATGATTCGGTTTTCCGTCCAAGTGGTCATAAACACATAGGTTTCCCCATCCGCGTTTGTATAGGCTACGGCGTCTGTCGGTGTCGAAAAAGGTCCATTCGGCGATTCCGATCCGTCAACAGTCACTACCGGCTGCGATGTATCGGCAGGATCATAAAAAGCCATCGTATTCTGATCTCCCGAATAATCCGGGATAATAATCAAATCGTTTACCGGATCGTATTCAATTTTTTGAGGATGCCCCCCATACTGTCCACCCATTCCTCCTTGCGGGATAAAGTCCAATTCAATTTCGGTATAACTGTCCAAATTATCCGGACCGTCACCTCGCACAATACTAGCCGAATTGATTGGAGTCGTTCCCAAGTCGCGGTTACGGGAAAGATAGATATCGCCGTTATTTGGATTGTAGGCACAATCCCGTTGATAGGTTTCTCCACCGGAAATCGATTGCAGAAACGGTTGGAACGGATCATTCGCATCCCAAAAATCCACATCGGTCCATGTGATCGCAATAAGAATGTCGTCCGTCATCATATCCAGACCGGTATACCGTTTTTCCGGCCAGACCACACCACCACCGAAATCTTCCACCAAAGCGAATTCAGGAGCGGGGCTTAATTTGCGGATTGTCGCGGTGTTGTTGGCTCCACTTTCTAAAGCGATATAGACATATCCTTGACTATCCACGGTCAATCCGTGCATCCCGCGTCCCGCCGGAACATCGGTATCCGCAATGGCGTCATCAACGAGAATGAAGTCGTCAACCGATTCCACATTGAACGGATCAGCAACATACAAACACGCGGTCATGTTCGGATCGGGCGAAGAAAACTGGGTGAAATAAATCCCTCCATGACTATCTGCCGCAATGGCCAAGCACGGTCCATACTGAGGATCCATCTCAAATTCCGTTACATACGTGAACGCCGGTGTCTGTGCAAAAGCACAGACCGATACAAAGCTAAATACGACTACTGCCAAATTTCTCATCATGATCTTCCTCCACAAACAAATTTTTTAGACGCTTAGATTGATCCTTTACATCAATTCAAAACGTCTTTTAAATTGTAAAGGTTCCTAAGAAATATGAGAAGTAGGTCAGCCTCTACTTTTCAAAACCTCTCACTCACACTACATTGAAGAGTAAGACATAGTTCATGTCCTGAATATATCACTATTGTCTTCTTTACTGGAGTAACTATGAATTCAAAAATCATAATAAGCTACTTTCTCGCATTACTAATTCCCGCAATCGTATACGCTCAATCCGTGAATGAATCTCCACGGAAAATCCCGGTTGCCTACGATGTCGATGTCGTGGTTGTCGGAGGCTCATCCGCCGGTGTCGCCGCAGCCGTCGAAGCCGCACGCCATGGAGCCGATGTATTTCTAGCCGCTCCCCGCCCGTATCTTGGTGAAGATCTTTGTGCCACCTATCGACTTTGGCTCGAACCGGATGAGATCCCCTCGACCCCGTTTACACGCGAATTGTTCAAGCACCCTCCCTTGGTTCCCACCGGCGGGGATAACATTCCTTTGACTTATGAAGCAGACCAGCCATCCCAAGGTGTGCATAAAGACACTCAACCCCCTTCCATGTTGTCCAATGGACAATGGAACGAGCCGGTCAATGAAAGTGTCCAATTCAATGACGATGTCAACATCGTCGCCGATTTAGGTGAAGTGAAACCATTTGAAATGGTCCGTATCATGGCATTCCATAGCCCCAGAAACTACGAGATCGACCATGTAGTAGTCTCCATCAGTAATGACAAAGAAAATTGGAAACAAGCCGTAACGATTCAAAACAACAAACGCCGATACAGTGGTTCCGCCATCGATTTATTTGCACCAATCAAAAAGAAAGCCAGATACGTTAAATTCTCCATCAAGAAAGAACCGAGCGTGGAACGCATGCTGATCGGAGAAATTCGCGTCGAATCCTCAATCAACTATCAACACATCCACATCAACAACGCCTATGCGCCGAATTTTGGGGCAGACAGTATTGATGGTGAGCTGATTGGAGCCGAATATAAAAGAGAAAAAAAGGATTCATCCTCTCCCCGCATCGCACCCATGCCAATGCAAATTAAATACACTCTCGACCAATCACTCCTGGATGCAGATGTCAAATTTCTCTACAGCTGTTATGCCACCGATGTCCTGCGCGATAAAGAAGGCAAGCCAGCCGGCATTGTCATGGTCAACCGTTCGGGCCGGCAGGCGGTCAAAGCCAAAGTGATCATCGATGCCATGCCTCGTTCGGAAATTGCACGGCTCGCCGGAGCGGATTTCCACCCCTATCCCTCGGGAACTCAAACATTCAAAAGAGTTGTAATCGGCGGAGAAATCCACGAGGGACTTCAAGCTCGAACCATGCCGACCGGCATCTACTCCAATATGGACAATGCAAAATCCGTCGAACACAAAGCGATTGAATACACGCTTGAAATTCCGATGCCGGACGCTTCCTTTGCTTCGTTCGCCCGGGCTGAACAGATCGCCCGGGACCGAACATGGCACCCCGGCCAGGTTGATGATTCGGAAGAGTTGTTCCAAATTCCCCCCGATCCGATGAAAGCCAAAAGAACTCTTTCCTCGTGGCCGGGAGCGGAGAAAATCGATCTCGATGTTTTTCGACCGGCAAATCAAGACCGGCTCTATATTCTCAACGGATGCGCCGGTATTTTCCGCGAAGCAGCTGAAAAACTTCTTCGCCCTTTAGCGTTCATCAAAGTCGGAGAACGAATCGGAAAAGCGGCAGCCAAAGAAGCACAAAGTATATCCGATCCCGAAAACATTTATCTTCCTAAAATTGAAGCAGACACGGATATCACCGGCGACACCAGCGAATTGTTGACCGGTACCCGGCCGATTGTGGAAAATCCGCCCACAATCCATGCTGAAAAACGCGCCCTTCCCGTTCTGGGTAAATATGATGTCATTGTCGTCGGAGGAGGAACCGGTGGCGCACCCGCCGGAATCTCCGCAGCCCGTCAAGGCGCGAAAACGTTGGTTCTCGAATACCTGCACGGTCTCGGAGGCGTCGGCACCCTCGGCTTGATCGGGATTTATTATCATGGGTACCGCGAAGGATTTACCGCGGAAATCGATCAGGGAGTCGAAGATATCGGCGGTCCGGAATATCAACAACGGCGGGGTTGGAATATCGAGCACAAAATGGAATGGTTCCGGCAAGAACTGCGCAAAGCTGGAGCGGATATCTGGTTCGGCGTTCTTGGCTGCGGAGCATTTGTCGAAGATGGGAAAGTCAAAGGTGTTATCGTCGCCACTCCACAAGGGCGCGGTGTCGTGCTCTGTGAAGTTGCCATCGACGCGACCGGCAGTTCCGATATCGCCATCGCCGCCGGAGCGGAGTATATGTTCACCGATGCCGAACATGCAGCGCTGCAAGGAACCGGCATGCCCCCACATCAACCGGGCGCCTACTATACCAATACGGATTATACTTATACTGATGAGTCCGATTTGATCGACACCTGGCGCACTTTCGTCGTTGCCCGTGAAAAATTCAAAGGCGCATACGATCTCGGACAATTAATCGATACTCGCGAACGCCGGCGCATCGTTGGTGATTATATCCAAACACCGTTGGATATTTTCACACATCGTACTTTTCCCGACACGGTCAATCTTTCCAGCAGCAACTTCGATACGCATGGTTTCACCGTTCACCCGGTCGTGATGCTCAAGCCACCGGACCGTCGCGATTTCCCTACCTATACACCCTACCGTTGTATGCTGCCAAAAGGATTGGACGGAATTCTGGTTATCGGTCTTGGGATCAGCGCCCACCGTGACGCGATGCCGTTCCTACGGATGCAGCCCGATATCCAAAACCAAGGCTATGCAATGGGAATCGCCGCTTCCATGGCCGCTTTGAACAACCAAAGCACACGCAATATCGATATCAAGAAACTCCAACAACAATTGGTTGAAAAAGGCAATCTCCCCGAAAGCGTCTTAACGGATAAAGATTCTTTCCCCGTTTCAAAAGAAAAAGTTGCCGAGGCGGTGCAAAACGTCATTCTCGATTTAAAAGAAGAGCAGGATATCAGCGGTGAACGTATCCCACCACCGGAATTCGATCCGATTTCTATCATCCTTTCTCAACCGGATGATTCACTCCCCTTACTTCACGATGCCTATCGTTCAACCCAAAAAGAAGAGAACAAGGGTATCTATGCCCACATTCTCGGTATGATGGGTGACGGAACCGGTAGTGAAACAATCATTCAAGCTATTGAGTCACGAGGGTGGGATGAGAAAGGCAATCTTTACGGCAGACGGCAAAGTCCCCTCGATGACTTGATTATTGCCCTGGGACGCACTCGCGATCCGCACGGATTGGAACCGATTCTTGAAAAACTGGAGCAACTGGATGCTAAAAGTGTATTCTCACACCACCGCGCCGTCGCACTCGCCCTGGAGGCCATAGGGGATCCGAAAGCGGCGAGACCGCTTGCCGAGTTGCTCAAGAAACCGGGGATAACCGGCTATGCCGCCACCGATCTAGAATCCGCGAAGCGGCAGGAACGGTATGAATCGCTGCGCGAATTGATCCTTGCCCGCGCTTTATATCGCTGTGGAGATTACCAGGGACTCGGAGAGAAAATACTGCGGGAATACGAAAACGACCTTCGCG
Source organism: uncultured bacterium (assembly GCA_964412555.1). Classification (GTDB taxonomy): domain Bacteria; phylum Hinthialibacterota; class Hinthialibacteria; order Hinthialibacterales; family Hinthialibacteraceae; genus CAYPPG01. The sequence goes on along the minus strand of CAYPPG010000048.1, from coordinate 37,147 downwards.
GCCACCAGTCCCGCCATGCCCATGCTATTCTGAAAGAAAAACAAAACAAATGACATGAACGGATCCAACGGAATCCGCATCAAACCTCACCATTTCATCGACATCGTAACGGCTGTAGGCGATGGGAAACTCACTTTTTCCCCCCATCCCTATGGCCATGCGCAACATTCCGTTGCCGCAAAAATTATCGATACTCCCAATATTTCTCTTATTATCGAACTAGGAGCGGATGATATCTGCAAGCCGTGCATACACAACATCGATGGAACTTGCGACGATACCATCGATACATCCTATCGCCCCCAAGCCCCTACTTCGAAACAAGAATGGAATCTCCTCATCGATCAGCGTTGGTGCAAACGTCTGCAACTCAAGCAAAACGATATACTTTCCGCCCAGGAATTTCTTCGCCGCTTGCAACATCACTCTCAAAATATCACCGATATCTATCGTGAAATTCCGGAAGAACGAACGGCTGAGCGAAGCCGGAAATTAGGAAAGGGAATTAAATTGTTATTAGTACTTTCTTTTCTCTTTCTTACAGTTCCATTCTCCATCTTATAATCATTCCAATAAATAGTATTCACGAATATGAACAAAACAATACTTTGTTTTATAGGAAACTGAATCTATCCTATCTTTTGAAACATTGATTGAATCATTCTATTCAACGAATACGGAAAGCGATCATGAAAAAAACGGATTCCAAAAGGAAGGCATTCACCCTAATCGAATTGCTGATTGTCGTTGCCATCATCGGGATTTTGGCAGCCATCGCCGTGCCCAATTTTCTCAACGCGCAATTGCGAGCAAAAGTAGCCCGCGCCGAATCCGATATGACCGGGCTGGTCACTGCCGTTCAGATGTATCAAGTGGACAACAACGGATTTCCCCTCGACGCTACCGATTCGCGTGGTCCCGGCCAAAGCCTTGGTTACTGTCCCCTCGCTCTGACAACTCCCATCGCTTATGTATCCAGGATCCCTCCCGATGTCTTCCGTCTGCACGAACAACGAGATGACGGTGGGAGCCGCTATTTCGCCGGTTTGAACACACCTCCTTATTGGTACGTTCATAACACCCCCCACAGCGGATGGACGAACTCCTACTGGGCTGTTTTTCTGGAAGAACGAAAAGCATCGAGGGCTATTCAGTTCCTGCTCGCATCCATCGGTCCGGATATGCAATGGCGGGTCAACCCCGGCAGCGGCGAACCGATCCGCTTCGTGCAATATTCGTCGAGCAACGGATTGATGAGTTTTGGGGATATAATCAAAACCGGCCCTTGATCATTCTTTTCTTGAAATAGAGGTATATAATTTTTTATGGAACCACGAATCGCTATCCATAGAGAAAAAATCAAAGCCTTCTGTGATAAATGGAAAGTAAAGGAATTCTATCTGTTCGGCTCGGTTCTTCGTGACGATTTCGGACCGGATAGCGATGTGGATGTATTGATTAAATTGTCAGATTATACAGGCATCGGCTTGTATGAATGGCTGGATATGATAGAGGAATTAGAAACGTTATTCGGCCAGAAAGTGGATATGGTTTCTGCAGAAGGAGTCCGGAATCCTTTTATTCGCCATGAAATCGCTCAAAACCGGAGGCTGATCTATGTCGCGAAAGAAAAATGACCTTGCCTATGTATGGGATATGTTGACAGCGGCAAAATTGGTCCAGGAATTTTCTGCGGACCAAACCTATCATCAATTCCTTCACGATCGAATGCGGAAAAGCGCTATTGAACGACAAATAGAAATTATTGGAGAAGCGGCAAACCGAGTATCCAAACTATTTCAAGCAGAGCACCCGGAGATCCCGTGGAACAAAATTATCTCCCAACGTAATATACTTATTCACGAATACGATGATCTAGAATACGAAATTTTATGGAATGTAGCCACGAAACATATTCCACAACTCATCATTCACCTTGAGCGCATCTTGCCTGAAGATATTCCGGAAGTTGAGTTGTAGTGGAATGAACATTGAATGCGGTGCATTACGGATTTTCATAACTAATAACTTATACATTTAACTGGGTCTCAAAATACGCTACACCTAATCCCAGCCCATTCGTCACCACATGCATCAACACCGCCGGCCAAATCGACTCGCTACGATGATATAAATACGCAAAAATCAAACCCAATATAAAAATCGGGATTATCTGCAATGGTTGTAAATGCACCAACGCAAACAACCCGGCGCTAATCACTCCGGCCCGTTCCCACCCCATCCGTTGACGCAGTCCTGCGAATACAAATCCCCGAAAGAACAATTCTTCAACTACAGGCGCCACCACAACACCGCCCACGAATAAAATCCATGGCGAGGATAACTCATCAAATATCCTGCCCCAATCCAATTGGGGTTGAAGATCGAATAGGGAAAGAATCAATCCATATGCCATATTGAAAGCGAAGGAAAGCACCAACAATCCAAAACCAATTCCCAGCGTTTTGATCCCAAATCGTCTTAGCCCTAAGGTGCTCCAATCCACTTTGTACTTTTTTATCGTGAACCACCACGTCGGCACAATCAACAAAAATTCCCAAAGGGTTGCAAAAACACCGACGTTCATTTCCCATTCCTGCGAGCGGATCAACAGAACAAATCCCACCGCTCCCAGCAGCCAAACTCCAAAGACTTCCACCCCTAACCAAACATCCCGCTCTGACCACGGAACAGAACTATGTTGCACACTCGGATCGTTCACTTGTACCTCATTCCACGCTGTTTCAGAGTTATTCTATCTCTTGCTGGATAGTTTCCAACGATACTGATATCAAAGATGTTTCTTACTAGGCCGACACTTGACGTCCTAAACAAGTATGGAAATACTTATTTCTTTGTCGCTGTCGTTGAATCATAAAAGACACTTGTTTCAGTGAGCCGCAAAGTGAAGCGAAGTATACCTTTGCAGTATACCGTTTTCTACCAGACCAGACTGGCACATTGATCTGGCTGCCCACTGATTCATGAAAGTATTGGCACAGGCGGAAAAAAATGACTCTAACCCCCGAAAAAATGGCGACGTTCCTTACCGAGCAGCGGAATCCGGATTCCATGAATATCGATGTCATGTCTACGCGAGAAATACTCGAAGTCATGCACAATGAGGATTACAATGCCTGCCGAGCCGTGGACTCGCAACTCCCACAAATCGAGCAAGCAGTTGAATTGGTTACAAAGGCTTTTCAAAGCGGTGGCCGCCTTGTCTATGTCGGGGCCGGAACCAGTGGTCGTCTCGGAGTACTCGACGCCTCCGAATGCCCACCGACTTTCGGTGTGGAACCCGAAATGGTCCAAGGCATTATCGCAGGTGGCTGGCTTGCCCTCCGCAGAGCAGTTGAAAAAGCGGAAGACTTTCCGGAAAACGGCGCGGCAGAAATCCGCGATCGCCATGTCGATGAAAAGGATGTCGTCTGCGGAATCGCTTCCTCGAGTACAACTCCGTTCGTCATCGGCGCCCTTCAAGAAGCGCGCCGCCGGAAAGCCAAAACTCTCTTTATCACTTGCAATCCAAACCCGGACAGTGTGTCGGAAGCCGATGTAACCATCTGTTTGGAAGTCGGTCCGGAAATTATAACCGGTTCCACCCGTATGAAAGCCGGTACCGCTACGAAATTAGTGCTCAATATGATTACCACAGCATCCATGATCCGTATCGGGAAAGTGTTCCAAAACTTGATGGTCGACCTAAATGCTACCTGTAACAAATTGGACGTCCGATCCCGCAGGATCATTCACATGCTTTCCGGCATGAGCTACGAAGAAGCGGATGACTTGATGCAACGCGCCGGCTGCCGCCTAAAAACAGCTCTCGTCATGCACTTTTGCAATATGACCCGCGAAGAAGCAGAGAAAACAATCGCATTACATAACGGACGAATCCAAGATATCATTCCGAGAGATAAAATCCATATTGATGTGGCCGGATGCTAAAAACAATGCTTGTGTCTTTCTATTATTACATAATCAACCATGAGACTCCGATAGACAAAAAGAAATAGATTCCTGAGAATCCCTATCCCTAAGATCGAACTTCAAGCCAATTTTCCTAACTCTATGAAAATTCGCTTATTGTTTCTCATTTCAACGTGTGGTATACTACGAGAGAAGGGTTTTGATCCGAAGATTCCTTTTTAAGCGGTTTTCTGAAAGAATCGTATGAATAATCCATGATGTAACTTTAAATTTATTGTTCTATTTGTAAAATACTTGTAATTCGCCACGCTTTACCCATAACCTAATCGTGAACAGCTTTTGGATTTTGTTTATACAACGAAAATAGATGGATAAGCGCAAATTATACAAAGACATAGCGAAAGTCAAAAAACAGATTTTCTCTTTGACCGCGTTCACGGGATTCCTGGTTGTCTGTTTAGCGACTTTGGCAGGACAAGGATTGAATTTTTATGTTGTCTTCCAGAATTCGATTTTGGCTATTATTCTTTTTGGGTTGATGGGTGTCGGATTAGGGTACATGTATGAAAAAACTGTTGAAAAACCGTTGATCGAAAGTTACCGGGAAGAAGCGAGACAACGAATTGAAGACTTGAAAACACAAGGTCCTCAGAAACTCGCCATGCCGATCAATGTATCCGAACTCAGCCCCGGTATGAAAATAATCGACGCCATTCAAAGCAAAGACGGCGCTTTACTTGTGCGGGCAGGACAAGTTGTCAATGAACGAATTATTCAAATCCTACGGGAAAACAACATCCAGCAAGTGAAAGTCGAAGCGCAGAGGAATATTCCGACGGAAGGCGAGAATTACGACGAAGAATAACATCCGGATTGTTTGGATAAAAACGGTGGGAACCGAAGTGAAACAGTAGATGTTTTATGCGCTATTATAACGCTATCACGGAAAAAATATCGGAAGAGGAAGAAAAACGCCTCTGGTTTGAATTTTCGAAGACCGGTTCGCTCGAGGCGCGCGAAAAAATAGCGGAAAAATATATTCACTTGGTTAAATACGTTATAAACCGGATGTTAACAGTATCGCACGTCGAAAGTGAAGTACTGGATTATGATGACCTGTATTCTTGTGGAGTCATGGGTCTCCTCGCTGCGATTGACGGGTATGACTTAAGCCGTGAAGTCAAATTCATTACCTATGCCATCCCGCGTATCAAAGGAGCGATTATCGACGAGTTGCGTTCCGTCGATTGGATTCCCCGCTCTTTGCGGCAACAGGTCAATAAATTACAAAATGCATTTGCCGAGTTGGAAAACGAATACTTGCGGCCGGCAAATGAACTTGAATTGGCCGCAAAACTCGAGATCGAAGCGGGTGACCTTCAAGAACTCATCAATCATGCCAGCCGGGCCGCTTTACTCTCGCTGGATGAAATTCTCCAAATTTCCGACGATGGAACCACGTCGCGCGCCGATGTCACTCCATCGAGAAAAATAGAAGACCCGCGTGACACCATTCAGCAGGAAGAAATCGTCGAATTGTTGACCCAAGCAATCGAAGGATTGCCGGAAAAAGAACGATTGGTTGTCATTATGTATTACAATGATGAATTAACTCTCCGGGAAATCGGAGAAGTATTAGGGGTTACCGAATCACGTGTTTGCCAGCTGCATACAAAAGCCATGTTGAGGTTGAGAGGGAAATTGGCTTCCTGGCAGCAGGATATGTTCGTTTAAAAGCGAATAAAAACAGTTTGATGTCCTCCCCAAAGGGAAAAGGAGGTTCAGGATGCGAATTGCCGACTTCCAAAATCCAATTGCCAATATGCCTCATATGCAGCAAATGCAGGAATCACAAAACCAACAGGCCCGCTTTATTCCTGTGACGATGACAAAATCGCTGGAAGAGGAAATTATCGAAGAACAGACGACCGTTCAAGAAACCAAAGAGGAATCTGAAAAAGAGCAGATCAACGAAGAAGATACCGGACGGGGGGATAGCGGCCGGAAATTTCCGCGCAAGCGAGCTGCCAAAATGGAAGAAGAAGAAACTCCGAAAAAACGTCTCAGCGATGGCGTTCATGGGAGATTCTTGGATATCGAAATTTGATCTTTATCTGAATATCTGTTTTTTATAGATGAGTTGAGGGTTATGTCGCTTATCGACGTATTACTTTCTGTGATCTGTATTGTCTTCTTGCTTTGGTTCTTGCAGTTGAAGAACCGCATTCGGTATTTGGAACGTGAAATCCAATCCAATCCGCCCGAGCCGGAAACCTTGACGGTACAGGATTTACACCACTTACAAAAATCGCTGACCGAACTGGTTAGCAATGTGGAGGATTACACCGAATCACAACTCTCCAAAATGCGATTGCAAAGCGAAACGCTTCGCATTTTGTGCGACCGTCTGGAAAACAAACTCAAAGAAATGGAAGAACCGGCCATTCCGGCGAATCCTGAAGACGTCGGTACACGTGTAGTTCCGCTTTCCTCCAAACAGAAATCCAGCCGTCACAAAGATCGTGAACGGATCATCGAGTTGTATCATCGTGGCTGGTCCATGGAAAAAATCGCAGAGGAGCTGCGAATCACCCGCGGGGAAGTGCAATTGATCGTCAATTTATCGTAAAGGATCGGACAATATGCAACGACGCCATAATCCCCATAGTTTTGGAAATTTAATTCGCTTGATTGCTCTAACCCTATTTACAGCAGCGATCTACATCGTCCTCAAAATTCAGGGAAAATTAAAACTATAAGATCAAACATTTACTAAAAATGGAATGGAATCACTGATCTTTTTTCTCTCAGCTTTCAATTTCCTACTGTACGTTTTCTCAAATAGATTTTTCTTCTTTTGAATAGCCAAGATTTCTTCCTTACACGAGCGCCGCGATTCCAATTTGATATTGCAGGAAACTTCGTCAAAGGAACACTCCAGTTTTCGAATGTTTCCGGTATGAGATCGATCCAATCCATCGGCAAGCCGAACAAAAGCAGCCAGTTTACAAATGAGTTCCTGTTCTGAAGCAGGCAACAAGGCAAATTCACTATGCTTCTTCTTCGGCAACGCTTTCCGGTGATAGCGTGCGACATTCGCTGTAATCTGTTTTTCTCTTTCATCAAACGAGGGTAAATCGGATTGAAGAATCAACGCCATGGAATGCTTATGATGTCCTTTTCCCGAGATCGCCCATCCGATATCGTGAAGAAGCGCGGCGCACTCGAGCAGCATTCTTTCTTCTTCGCCACAACCATGCAACCGTTCAAGTTGATCGAACATTTCAACTGCAATTCGGCTCACTTGAACGGAATGAGCCGGATCGTGATCCAATTGAAGCATAAAATTCTGTGCGTCTTTCAATTTTATTTCATATAAATTATCCAATCGATTCCTTGCGCTCGAGTCGCTTCTTTCCAAAGCGCCGTTTCCATTCCGATTTTGGAATAACATAAGGTCCCTCAAATAAGCGGTTCATTTTCATGACAGGAATTCTCATATACTTACGCATGACAACTTTTTTTTTACCCGACATAGATCGGATTTCTATTGGGGAAAGAGAACGCCTCGCTTGCTTGATTGATGTACGGGGAAACGCTCGACCCCCACACACACAAAAACTCAATATCGAGTTATTTCACTCCGGTCGTCATTCTTCGATTTTTGATCCTATAATCAAAAATCGAAAAGAAACATAAAAAGTTTATGTAAGATAGAATACCATAAAAGGCAGGAAATGTAAGGAAAAAAGGATCGGAACGTAAAAAAATGTGATGGTTTACACGGTTGAACGATCGATATCATTATTCATGAGGAGATAAACTCCTCCATGCCAACGCGGCGGCCCCCAAAATACCGGAATCATCCCCAAGCGCCGCCGGTACGATTTCCACTCCCTGAAAAGTAATGGGAAATGCGTTTTTTTCCGCATGTTTACGAATGATACTCAATACATGTTCTCCCAACGCTTCTACGATCCCGCCGCCAATGATAACCATTTCGGGGCTGAGAATATTCAAGAGACTGCCAACGCCGATACCGGTATATTTTGCCGCGCGATGAACCACCTTTAGCACCAACTCATCGTTTTCTTCCACCGCTTGGCGAAATACTTTGCTGGTCAATTTCGACCAGTTATCCCCAATCAGTTTGGTTAAGATCGTCTTTTTTCCACCATCGATAGATTTCTGAATACGTTTGATCATGGCGGTTTTGCTGGCGTATGCTTCCAGGCATCCTTTTTGCCCGCATCCGCATTCCGCTCCACCGGCTTTCAGTTTCATATGGCCCAGTTCACCCGCGTTATAGCTGTATCCATGCAATAGTTTTCCATCGACCACTACACCGCCCCCGATCCCGGTTCCCATAAAAATGCCGACCACATGCTTCTTTCCCTTCCCTGCTCCATAGACCAATTCTCCCAACGTTCCCACATTCACATCGTTATCCAAGAACACAGGAATCTTCAATTCCTCTTCCAGAAAACTTTTTACCGGGGCGTTGGTCAAATTGATATTCGGCGTCTCGATGACAATTCCTTTTTCCGGATCAAGGGGACCGGGGGAACCGATCCCAATCGCCTGAATTGTATCCATCGCCACGCCGGCTTCTTCCGCCGCGTCACGGCAGCAAGAGGCGACTCGCGCCAGGATTTCTTCCGGTTCCTTCTCCGGTTTGGTTTTCTTTTTCGCCCGGCTGAGAATATCTCCCGATTCGGTCACCACGGCGGCAAGGATCTTCGTCCCTCCCAAATCCACACCAATCACCACACGTTCATCCATTGGATTTTGATCGGTCACGCTGCAATACTCCCTTCTTCATTCATTCATTAAAAAAGCGGAAATCCGTTTTTGAAGATCGTTGGCAACCACTTTGATCGACCGGTTGCCGTCGATGACATCAAATCCATATTTGACTTGCATCTTCCGGAATTCCGCCTGGATCAAACGTTGATATTTCAAAAAACTTTCAAACATATCCTGGGATAAGCCAATATCCATTCCCGATTCCCAATAATCCAGTGCAATATGTTTTTGAAAATTGCGCTCCACTAAATTCCGTGGACTCACCCGCAAATAGTAAACCGCATCGGGAACGAGAGCAATCCCATACAACGATTCCACCCATTCCCGTTCCAAATTCCTCACCACTGTCCGAGCCATCAAAGTATAAATGTAGCGGTCCGCCAAAACAACAAAACCAGCCCGCAACGCCGGGATAATTTGATTTTCCAACTGATCGGCGAAATCCGTTGCATAGAATAAACTGAACGTCCGCTTGCCGAGAATATTCCCCTGTTTCGCTTCCTCCAATTCCCGGCTCACCAATGTTGAACGGCGAAGCCCGACATTCACCGTCGCATAGCCCCGCGCTTCCAGGAAATCCTTTAACATCGAAATCTGTGTCGAGCGTCCCGAACCGTCCGCCCCCTCGATGACAATTAACCGGCCGGTTAATTCCTCACAGTTCACATCGGGAAGTCCGGTTCCGAAAAATTTCTTTTCCACTGAGTGGACATTTCTCATCACTTCGTCCTCCTTCGATACGAGGTCAGATCGATGGTCTCGGAAACGGCTTTTCTTACAGCATCTTGCAGTTCCGGAATCGGCTTCGAGCCATCGACAACGACAAAGTTGAATTCATCCACCATGTTGAGATATTCATTGTTGATTCGTTCCTGGAACATGGAAAAACTTTCATACGGATCGTTCGAGAGATTCAAATCCATTCCGGCTTCATGATATTTTAGCTGAGGACGGCCGCCGAGGATTCGCCCCAAGGCAATCTCGAGTGGAACCTTGAAGAAAAAAGTAATATCCGGTTTTACGGCAAAATTATACATATTGCGCAACCACCCCCGGTCACAGCCCCGAACGGCATCGCGCGCAAAAGCGGTATAGATATATCGGTCACACAAAACAATATATCCGGCATGGAGAAGCGGTAAAATTTGACGCTCATATCGATCGGCAAAATCGGTGCAATGAATCAGACTGAAGGTTGTCGGTGTCAACAGATTGCTTTTTTTCCCACGCTTTGTGGCTTTTTTCACGACCAAAGACGAGTTCCATTCCGTAAAAAACACCTTGATTTTCGTCAGTTCCAGCCATCGCTTCAACAGATAAATCTGTGTCGATTTGCCGGAACCGTCCAATCCTTCAACTGCGATCAGTTTTCCATCCATATTATCCCCATAGTGCATAGATTCGTATCGATGATTTTTAGGTTCATATTAGTATAACCAACATCCGGAATGATTCAATTCAGTAAATGTAGCGCCGGCATCCTGCCGGCTTTCTCCTTATTGATTCCCTATAAGGTAACAAAAAAACAGTCACTACATCCGGTTCCCGAGCGAGTCCCTTATGGACTTCCTCTTCCCAAAATAATTGAAAACCATTTTTGAAATTATATTTCAATCAATATTGAGATACAATCAATCGCTCTAACGCAGGACTTCACTTCGGGAGGGGCAGGATCAAATTCGACCCGGATTTTACAATTCAGGGCGGTGGCAATCTTTCTCAACGCAGAAAATACTTGACACTGATGCTTTCGAATGATTTTTCCCTATGGTATACTTGCCCAGAAAAAGGATAAAAAATCATGGAAGATATTGAGAAATTCTTATTCCAAAAACAGGATTTCGATTTAGAACGTGTATCTCAAATGGCTTTGTCCGATAAAGATATTTTGCAAAAACTCATCATTCAAATCCTGCTCGATGTCGATCAAACGAAACGGGATCCGGAACGAATCGATTTATTGAAAGCCGATGTGATTCAATCGTTTGAAGAAATTTTCGATACAAGCAAACAAAAAAAGAAGATTCTGGCATTTGTTGAAAAGCAAGTGGATTGTGCCAGTCCGAAAACACAGAAAGTGGCCAAGGAATTCCTTTCAAAATATAAAGCAACTGAAGTTGGGAAATAAGGGACGCAGGCACCCACGTTTCCCACTCGCGTTGGTATAATACATCAAAAAAATTATTTCTCTTATAAATGGAGTGACTATATGCCCGAAAACGAAAGTTATCAAGCAACCGATTTCATCCGCGAAGCGATCAAAGAAGACCTTCGCACCGGCAAGTTCGATCATGTGCATACCCGATTTCCACCGGAACCGAACGGCTATCTTCATATCGGCCATGCAAAGGCCATGTCTATTTCTTTCGGAATCGCGCAAGATTTTAACGGAAAATGCAATCTTCGCTTTGACGATACCAATCCTTTGAAAGAAAAAATGGAATATGCCGAATCGATTCAAGAAGACGTGCGTTGGCTCGGTTTCGATTGGGAAGACCGGCTCTTTTTCGCATCCGATTATTTCGATCAACTCTACGAATGGGCAAAACAATTGATCCGAAAAGGCAAAGCGTATGTCTGCGACCTGAACGATGATGAAATCCGTGAATACCGCGGCACTCAGCAATTCGACGAACACGGCAATCGGGTAACTCCACCAGGAAAAGACAGCCCTTACCGTAACCGCTCCGTCGAGGAAAACCTCGATTTGTTCGAGCGGATGAAAAACGGCGAATTCCCGGACGGATCACGAACGCTACGGGCAAAAATCGATATGGCGCATCCGAATCTGAACATGCGCGATCCGGTCATGTATCGCATCATGCGCGCCGAACATTATCGACAGGGAAACAAATGGTGTATTTATCCCATGTACGATTGGACGCACGGCCAGTCAGATTCAATCGAGCAAATTACACACTCCATCTGCGATGTCGGCTTCGAAAATCATCGGCCATTGTATGATTGGTTTATCGAGCAGTTGGAAATCTTTCCTTCCCGACAAATCGAATTTGGACGCTTGCACATGACATATACGGTGTTGAGTAAGCGCTATCTGAGACAACTAATCGAAGAAGGTTATGTTGCCGGCTGGGACGATCCCCGCCTGCCCACCCTGAAAGGAATGCGGCGGCGCGGATACACACCCGAATCGATTCGCACCTTTTGCAAACGAATCGGGATTAGCAAAAGTGAAGGAATTGTAGAAATCCAACAGTTGGAGCACTGCCTGCGTGAACATTTAAATAAAGTCGCCCCGCGTGTCATGGCAGTACAAAATCCGCTGAAGGTCGTCATTACGAACTATCCGGACGATCAAGAAGAAGAACTCGAAGCCATCAACAATCCCGAAGATCCGGCCGCCGGCACACGCAAAGTTCCCTTTTCTCGAGAATTGTACATTGAAAGAGACGATTTCATGGAAAATCCCCCTCGGAAATTTTTCCGCCTGGCGCCGGAACGGGAAGTACGCCTGCGGTACGCCTATTTCATCACCTGCCAGGAGGTGATCAAAGACGAGAATGGTGAAATTGTTGAAATCCATTGTACTTATGATCCTGAAACACGGGGGGGAGATTCCCCGGACGGCCGCAAAGTGAAAGCCACACTTCATTGGGTATCCGCCAAACATGCCGCGAAAGGTGAAGTGCGTTCCTATGACTACCTCTTCACCAAAGAGAATCCATTCGATGGGCAAGAAGGACAGGATTGGAAATCGAATATCAATCCGGAATCATTGAAAGTACTCGAAAATTGCTGCTTCGAACCGGCTCTCGCCAATGCCGAAAATGGTTTCCAATGCCAATTCGAACGCTTAGGTTATTACTGTAAAGATCCGGACAGCACGCCGGAACATCCTGTGTTCAACCGAACAGTAGCGTTGAAAGACACTTGGAAAAAAGTGCAAGCCAAAGGGAAATCATGAAGCAGGCGGAAAATGTTCAATCGCTTTCTGTAAACGTTGCTCGACTTTTTCAAGACCGAGAAGATCGATCACATCGAAAATCGGAGGTGTGACGGTAGAACCGGTAAGTGCGAGGCGAACAGCCTGAGCCAAGACTTTCATTTTTAATCCACAGGCTTCCAATATCTGTCCAAACTCTGTCTCCCACTCTTCATGTGTAGGTGGATTCTCTTGTCTTTGAGATGCAAAATTTGCCAAATCCTGTAATCCAGCCATAACCTCAGGAGTAAAGAACTTTTTACTCTCTTTTTCCGGATACGTCACTTCATCCGTGAATAGAAAACCGACTTTTTCATAAATTTCATCGAGCGTCTTAGCTCGGACCTGTGTACAATTCACAATCTTTTTGAAAAATTCCCGATTGTTCGGATCGGTGCAAAAATTCTTGTCCATGTAACCGCGATAGTGGACATATTCGATGAATCGATCCGTCAAGGTTTCCACATCCATAGCGCGGATATGTTCTCCGTTCAACCAAATCAGTTTTTGGGGATCAAACACTGCAGCGGATTTGTTGATATTCTCCAAAGAAAACAGTTCAATCAGCTCACTTGGGGTAAAAAACTCTTGGTCGCCGTGTCCCCAGCCAAGCCGGGCAAGATAATTCATTAACGCTTCAGGAAGATACCCTTGCTCCCTGTATTCCAACACTCCGGTCGCCCCATGCCGCTTGGAAAGACGGGATTTGTCTTGTCCCAAGATTTGAGGCAGATGAGCGAATTCAGGAAGCGGATAATTGAGCAACTGATAAATCAATACCTGCCGGGCAGTGTTGCGCAAATGATCGTCTCCCCGAATGACATGCGTGATTCCCATGTCATGATCATCCACAACGACAGCGAAGTTATATGTCGGCGATCCGTCTGTACGCAGAATGATCAGATCGTCGAGTTCTGTGTTTTGAATTACGATGTCCCCACGGACGGGATCGCTGATCGTGGTCATGCCCTCGCGCGGTGTTTTGAGACGAACACAGAAAGGAGTTCCATCATCGGGATAGTTTTTTTCACGGCACCTCCCGTCATACATCGGATTTTGTCCCGCATCCATCTGAGCTTTGCGCCGTTCCTCCAATTCCTCGGAAGTGCAGCGGCAGCGATAGGCTTTTCCCTCCGCCAACAGGCGGTTGGCATTCGCACGATGCTTTTCGAGATGCGCACTCTGATAATAGGGTGGTTCATCCCACTCCAAACCCATCCATTGCAAACTCTCGAGTAGTGCTTCTTCATATTCCTTGCGGGAACGTTCCCGATCGGTATCTTCGATCCGAAGCAAAAACTGTCCTTTCATATGGCGGGCATACAAATAATTGTACAGTGCCGTGCGGAAATTGCCGACATGGGGATTGCCGGTTGGGCTGGGAGCAAAACGTACACGGCACGGATTCGTATCAACTGGCACTTCTGTCATTTCCTCATTCCTTTTGTCTAATAAAGTTTCATCCTTTAACACTCCCTGAGTGGAGAGCCACATGCAAGGTTGAATCTACCGTTCAATGTTCCAATTCCTTGCGAAAAATATCAAAGACAAGTTGTGTTGAACGATTGAGTTCTGTGTTGAATTCTTGGGATTCGAGAACTCCCTTTTCTTGAAGCATCTCCAACAATCGCAACATAACGGCTTGTTGTCTCTTACCAACGTGATCCAGCCGATGGACAGGCTTGGATTTTTGAGCGGCATGCGGTTTGACCGTTGCTTTGAATGACCGCACCGCATCGAGAGTTGTTTCGAACCGATCGAATAGAGTCAATACTTTCCCGATATCTAAAAAACGTTTTACAACGGAACGTGGCCGTAATAATTTGATAGCGCCGCCATTCCCAAGCGCTTCACGATTCATTCTCAACAGCATCATGATCGAGAAACTGTCGATAAACTTCACTTCCTCCATATCCAACACAAAACGGGAGCGTCCGTCAGAAATCATTTTTTCCAATTGGCTTTGAAGAGATTCCGCTTCCGGCTTCCCCAAATCTCCCTGCAGCTTCAATAGAACCACATCCTCAAAATCTTCACGAATGATGTTCATACCAATCCTCAATTGAGTGTTGTTGTCATTTCAATTTTAGCAGGTTTATGCAAAGGGGGGGAGTTCAACTATTTTTCTTGATCGTGTAACGAAAAACAAGTACCATCACTTGTAGAATGCATCGAGCAGTTTTTTCATGCTATAAATTCATAAAGATTGAACCAAACTTTACAAATCGATAGGGGAGCGAACCAATGAAACGACATCAAAGCAATCGCCGTACATTTCTTAAATCCGCCGTGGCTCTACCGGCTTCGTTATTTTTCGTCCCAGCCGGAGCGCTCGGACGCGAAAAACAACCGGCGGCCAATGACCGCATCCAAGTCGGCTGCATCGGCGTCGGGGACCGCGGCACCGCCGTAATGAACGGATTTCTCGCTGACGAATCGGCCCGTGTCGTCGCTGTATGCGATGTAAAAAGCAACGTGTTGAAAGCAAAACGGAATCTCGTCAATACGTATTACGAAGACGAAAAATGCAAATCCTATTCGGACTTTCGCGAACTCGTCGCTCGTGACGACATCGATGCCTGCCTGGTGGCCACTTGTGATCATTGGCATGTGCTCGCTTCTCTTGCCGCCGTCCGTTCCGGAAAAGACGTCTATTGCGAAAAACCGATGGGACTCACTCTCGAAGAAGATATTGCTTTGCGCAAAGCCGTCCATGATCATCAGCACATCTTCCAGTTCGGCACTCAACAACGATCCGATTCCAAATTTCAACTGGCCTGCCAGTTGGTCCGCGAGGGCAAAATCGGGGATGTGCACACCATCAATGTCTGGTCACCCGGAAGCAGCGCAGGCGGCGATCCAACACCTGTGCCTGTTCCGGAATGGTTGGATTATGATTTTTGGCTTGGTCCTGCACCTGTCAAACAGTATACGAAAGATCGTGCATCCAATGCGCTCTGGTGGTTTATTTCCGATTATGCGCTTGGATTTATTGCCGGTTGGGGAATCCATCCGGTAGATATCGCTCTCTGGGGTGCACCGGACAAGTTCCAAGGTCCGTGGACAATCAAAGGCAGTGGAAAATTCCCGACCGAGGGCGTCGCTGATACCGCATTGAATTGGGACGCCATGCTACAATTCGGAAGCGGGATGAACATGCGCTTCACCGGCAATCCCTATCCGGATGAATGGAAAACCCGTTACGAAGATGAATGCGGACACGGCACCGCCTTCGAAGGCGAGGACGGCTGGATCTACGTCCGGCGCGGTAAAATCAATACTCACCCGAAAAGTCTCCTGGAAAACGCCGCTTTCCCCGAAGATTCTGATGAACATACGAATTCCACGCATAAACATGTTTCGAATTTCCTGCAATCCGTCCGCAGCCGCAAACCATCCCTTAGTGAAATCAACGTTTCCGTCCAGGGCGATACCATTTGCCACGTCAGCGATATCGCCATTCGATTGGAACGTGAACTAACGTTCGATCCCGAAAAAGAAACGTTTCTGAATGATCAAGAAGCCGCAGATAAGTTATCACAACCCATGCGCTATCCATGGCATTTGTGATGGTAGGCATGATGCAACATCGGGCAATCACGCAGGATTGCCCCTACGTTATGTAGGGGTAGACCTATGTGTCTACCCCGTTTTTAGCTCGTAGGGTGGGTTGAACAACGTAAAACCCACCATTCCAAAGGAAGGTTCGTATTTCGCAATGAACATGTTTCTCGTTTCTTCTATTTCTTTTTCCACTCGACTCCCTGTTCTTTTATCTTTTGGTTTATTGCTGCTCATGTTTCCGATCCCCTCCCTTACCGCAGTAGACTTGGAAGAAGGATTCCGCCATCCTCCACAAAGTGCTGGTATTCGCTGTTTTTGGTGGTGGCTCAACGGCAATGTGACAAAAGAAGCCATCACAAGCGACCTCGAAGAGATGAAAGTAAAAGGATTCAGCGGCGCACTGATCTTCGATGCGGGCGGCGCGAATCAACGGGGAAATCAACAAGTCCCTGCCGGTCCAACATTCCTGACTCCGGAATGGCGGCAACTCTTTCAGCATGCGATTCAAGAAGCGCACCGGCTGGGATTGGAACTGAGCCTCAGTATTCAAAGCGGTTGGAATCTTGGCGGTCCAAATGTTACACCCGACATCGCCGCCAAAATGCTGACATGGTCCGAAGTGAAAGTCGAAGGACCGCACTCGTTCCATGCAGAACTACCCGAGCCAAAGAAACGGAATGATTTTTATAAAGACATCGCCGTGTTGGCTTTCCCCTTGAAAGAAACAAC
Organism: uncultured bacterium; assembly: GCA_964412555.1. GTDB lineage: Bacteria > Hinthialibacterota > Hinthialibacteria > Hinthialibacterales > Hinthialibacteraceae > CAYPPG01. The sequence continues at coordinate 20,172 of CAYPPG010000048.1, read as the reverse complement.
CGATCATCCTCCCATTCAAAACCTGCGTGAAAAAGCCGTGTTCCGTGAACTCGGAGGTTCGGCTCCCGACTGCCGTTTCCTACTCGACAGTGGACCAAGTACCGAAGGTGAGGAAGAAGTATATCTAAAAGATGTCGTCGATCTGACAGATCGATTGACGAAGGATTCCACCCTGCAGTGGGACGTTCCATCCGGCCGCTGGGTGATCCTCCGATTCGGCTATACTTTGAATGGCGGTCATGTCTCGACATACAGCGCCGACTGGAGCGGGTTAGTGCTTGATTATATGGATACTGCCGCACTTGATATCTATTGGAACCAAGTTGTCGATCCACTGTTGGAAGATATCGGCCCTCATACCGGAAAAACGCTCCGCTATCTGCATACCGATAGTTGGGAATGTGGAGGCGCGAATTGGACCCAGTATTTCCCACAGGAATTTCAAGAGCGCTGCGGTTATGACATCCTCCCCTATCTCCCTGTTTTTTCCGGGAGAATTGTTGAAAGCAGAGAAAAAACAAACGCTTTCCTGGCCGATTTTCGCAAGACAATCGGCGCGTGTGTTGCGGAGAACAACTATAAACGCTTCGCCGAACTCGCTCATCAACATGGCATGGGAATTCATCCCGAAGCCGGTGGACCACACGCCGGTCCCTTTGATGCAATTAAAAATCTCAGCCACAACGATCTGGTCATGGGAGAATTCTGGGTTCCCTCCCCCCATCGCCCCACACCGCAAAACCGATTTTTTGTAAAACAATCCTCATCCGTGGCACACATCTACGGGAAAAAATATGTGGGAGCGGAAGCGTTCACCTCCATCGGTCCGCATTGGGACGATGTTTTATGGAAATCGCAAAAACCGAGTTTCGATCATGAAGCCTGCTCCGGTTTGAATATGGTCTTCGTTCATACTTTCACCTGCTCACCAAAAGAGACGGGAATACCGGGCCAAGAGTATTTTGCCGGCACCCATTTCAATCCAAATGTGACATGGTGGGAATATGCCGATCCATTTGTCACTTACCTCAGCCGATGCCAGTTTCTCTTGCAGCAAGGTTCCATTGTCGCGGATGCTCTTTATTATTACGGCGATCACGTCCCCAATCTGGTTCAACTCAAGGAAGCCGATCCGGCACAGGTGCTACCTGGTTTCGATTATGACGTCACGAATGAAGATATTCTGTTGAAGTTAAAAGTGAAAAATGGGAAACTCACCGTTCCCGGTGGTGTTGCATATCGTGTCCTCGTTCTTCCCGATCACAAAGTATTATCGCTGGCTGCACTACAAAAAGTCGAAGAACTCTTGCATGCCGGGGCTACGATCATCGGCCCTAAAGCGGAACGGTTTGTCAGCCTTGTCAATTATCCTGCCAGCTGGGATGAATTCGAAACATTATCGAACAGGTTATGGGGAGAATCCCCTTCCTCTTCCGGCATGAGAAAAGTGGGAAAAGGACGCTTGATCTGGGGGAAAACAGCACGACAAGTTTTAATCGAAGACGGAATCAAACCGGATTGTGAGATCGTAAACGATGCAGAAGGATTCGACTATATCCATTACACGATTGAAGATGCCGATGTCTATTTCCTCTGCAATCAGACTGCAGAAACACAATCGCGGACATGCCGTTTCCGAGTCACCGGCAAGCAGCCGGAATTATGGGATCCTCTCACCGGTGAAATTCGCTCTGCAAGAGCATTTCAACAAACGAAAAGCCAAACAACGATCCCCCTCCAATTCTCACCATACGGGTCACTCTTTGTCGTTTTCCGGAAAGAAATAAACACTGAAGTGGGATCAAAGAAATCGAATGATCCCGATTTTACGACCGCCAAAACCTTGAAAGGTCCCTGGCAGGTTTCGTTTGATCCCAAATGGGGCGGACCGGAAAATATCACTTTTGAAAAATTGGTCAGCTGGACAGAAAGACCGGAAAGAGGAATTCAATACTATTCCGGTAAAGCGACATACACGAAAAAATTTCACTTCCAGCCGAAAGATTCAAAAACAGAAAAATATTTCATCGATCTCGGCAACGTTGTGGATGTTGGAATTGCTAGAGTGCAATTAAACGGTAAGTCATTGGGAACAGTCTGGACTCCACCGTTCCGTGTGGATACAAAACAATATCTTCAACCGGGAGAAAACATCCTGCAAGTGGTCGTCATCAACTCCTGGCGCAACCGCCTTGTTGGCGACCGCGATCTACCCGTGAAAGAACGTTATACCAAAACGAACATCACAATCCGCGATGAATGGCAACTCTTGGAGTCGGGACTCCTCGGTCCTGTCACAATACAGGCAAGCGTTTACCCTTAGCAGAATTCCTCAAAAGGAGAATGAATCGATGAAAATCATTTCCATACTCGTATCGATGTTGTGCATCCTTTATCTTGGCGTTTTCGGCGCAAGCGCCGCAGAAACCTATACCAATCCGATAATCGACGAGATCGGCCCGGCCGATCCCTCTGTTATTTATGATGAGGGGAAATACTATTTATATCCCACCGGCGACAACCGGAGTTATCATGTGTATACCTCCACCGATTTGGTCAATTGGACAAAAGGCAAAAAAGTGTTCGAACCCGGCGACACAAATGTGTGGGCGCCCGATGTCTTCCACAATCCCGAAGACGGCAACTTCTATTTGTATTACACAGTGAATAAGCGAATCGGAGTGGCCGTAGCCGACCGGCCGGATAGTACATTCGTCGATCAAAAATCACTTTATGAAAACGCGATCGACGCGCACATGTTTCTAGATGATGACGGACAATTTTATTTGTATTATGTGCAACTGCCCGGTTTCCGGATTCACGTGCAGCGTATGATAAATCCGTTGCAAAAAGAAGGCGAACCGATCGAAATCATCAAACCCACCGAACCATGGGAAATGAAAAGCGGCGCGGTCACCGAAGGTCCTTGGATGCTGAAACACAAGAATACCTATTATTTGCTGTACTCCGGCACCGGCGCGTCGTCACTGAATTATGCGATCGGCTACGCCACGGCGGAACAACCGACAGGGCCTTTTACAAAATACGAAAACAATCCGATTGTTCACCGCGGGAACGGAGCGCTCGGTCCCGGTCACGGCTGCGTGATCAAAGACGGTGAAAATCGCTTGTGGTCGGTGTATCATCAACAAAAGGACGATACCGAAGCGTGGAACCGGTTTATCTGTATCGATCCGTTGTGGTTCGATAACGAAGGCGTCCTGCACGGCAAAGCCACGCGCGGAACACCGCAGCCGGCTCCGACACCACGCTGAAGTTTTTTTATTAATCGATAAACATGAAAAGGGGAAATCCAATGAATTCAAAACAAACCACCTCTCGACGAACATTCATGAAAAATACGGTAAACACAACTCTCGCCACCGGAACGGCGCTCCGTGTTTGGGGTACCAATCAAACCTGGGCCGGCGCCAACGACCGCGTCCGCATCGCGGTTGTCGGAATCCGCAGCCACGGCTTCCACAGCCATATCAAAAGCTACCCGAAGTTAAAAAACGTCGAGGTCGCGGCCATCTGCGATATCGATGAAAATTTGTATCCGGAACGGCTCGAATGGTTCAAAACCAACGGCTATCCAATCCCCAAAACCTATTACGACATTCGCAAACTTTTAGAGAATAACACCATTGACGCTGTCAGTATCGCCACCCCCAATCATTGGCATGCCTTGGTCGGCGTCTGGGCTTGCCAGGCCGGTAAACACGCCCATGTCGAAAAGCCGTGCTGCCACAATATTTTCGAAGGCCAACAACTCATCGCGGCCGCGAAAAAATATAACCGCATCGTCCACCACGGCACAGAAAGCCGCAGTTCCGAAGCGTATCAAAAAGGGATGGAGTTCATGCGAAAGGGCGGTCTAGGCGAAGTTTATAAAGCCAAAGGCATGTGCTACAAATGGCGGGATTCCATCGGCCACACACCGAATGAACCGATACCTGCCGGTGTCCATTACGATATCTGGCTTGGCCCCGCTCCCGAACGCCCCTTCTCCCGCAACCGCTTTCACTACAACTGGCATTGGAATTGGGATTACGGCAACGGCGACATCGGCAACCAAGGCGTCCATGAAATCGATATTGCCCGCTGGGGATTGGACGTCACTCTTCCCACCCACATCAATGCCTGCGGCGGACATTTCATGTTCGATGACGATCAAGAAACCCCGAACGATTTAACTGCGATTTATGAATTCCCCAATCCAAAGGGAGGCGGAGACAAGAAAAAGATTCTCCAATTCGAGGTACGGCATTGGATTACGAATTATGAAGGCGACTTCGGCAATCCCCCCGGCAACAACATCGGCAATATCTTCTATGGCTCGGAAGGATACATGGTCATGGGAAACGGCTTTTTCAAAACCTATATGGGCCGAAAACGCGAACCGGGACCGTCTAGCCAAAGCGAGGGGTATGCCAACATAAGCCACTACCAGAATTTCATCGACGCGATCCGGGCCAACGATCCCTCGATCCTCCGTGGACCGATTCAAGAAGGCCACTACAGCTGCGCTCTGATTCACACGGCGAATACCTCATACCGCCTCGGCCGTTCCTTGGAGTTCGATCCGGAAACACAGCGTTACATTGGCGATGAAGAAGCCAACGAAATGCTCACCCGCGACTACCGCGAACCGTTTGTCATGCCCAAACAAGTTTAACACGATTCAAACGCCGGGGACGGATTCTTTCCGTCCCCAAGTATGATTCCTTCAGTCTTCAGCCTAACAAAGCGTCATCCATCTCGTCGATGGTGAATCGAGTGCTGACCACGGAATGCTTCCGTTCATCCGGCCAATATTTGATGTATGTCGTGGCGACAATCGTTCCATCCGGAAGCAGTTCCATTCCCGGATACCCGCAATCCGCTCCGGCGTAACTGTGCAGCAGTTTGATGCGGTACTGCCCCGGCTTGCTCTTCCGAATATCCTCATACGTCCCGACCCATGCGACGAAATGCCCATAGGTGGGACTTTCCAGCGCCCGATCCCGAAACGCAATGACATATCGCCCGTCTTTCGTGTACACCCCCATATGACGATCGCCCGTGAGTCCCCAGGACGTATCGACCGGCTGGCTCCAACTGTCCCCTTCGTCTTGAGAAAACATTACCAGGCTGCGCCCTTTATGCGTATTTTCCCGCATTAGGCAGCACAGTTCTTTTCCGTCCGGAGAACGGAAACCGTACGGCTCGCAAGGATCCTTCCCCTCGACATCGGCGATCATCTGCGGCTCGGACCATGTCAGGCCGCCATCCTTCGTTCGCGTTTGCATCACATACAACGTATCATTTTCACGTATATGATACAAACCGATAGAACTCTTGTCCTTCAACCGAACGACGCTACTGAATGTCATCACACAAGGAAATCCTAATGGTTCCTTCTCTTTCCAGGTCTCGCCGCCGTCTTCACTCACAATACTGGGCATAAGCGGGCGTGCCGAAAATACATAGATTCTTTCTTTCCCCTGGGAATCCACTAACCGGTAGATGCTTGGGCAATTCTCGTGCTTGATAAATCCTTTCGGCAACCGGTCGTCCAGCCTCTCCCACGTCAAACCGCCGTCGCGGCTTCGCGCCATGGGACCGGCATGGCCGCCGTGATTGATACACCAAACGGCCAACATGGTTTTCCCATCCGGCATCAACAAGGTAGTCGGATGCCCTTGATAAATCTCTTCAGTCCCCGCGGCAATAATGACATGGCGGCTCTTCTCATCGGAAATATCGACCACCGGTAGTTTTCCATCCGGTTTCGAAACAGCTACAAAAGATTTGGAGAATCCAAGAGTTCCCAATCCACCGGCCATAACAAGTGAATGAGATAGAAATTGTCTGCGTTTCATGATTGTTTTACAGAACATGATAATTCTCTATCATTTTATTTATATATTTTAAGACTAAGACGGCTAACACAATTCGATAGTAGACTATTCAAAATGAGTAGCAAGGGGCAAGGCGGCCGATATAGGAGTGCGAAGGAAACCGATCATTATTCTATGCTCAATTCCAGACCTGTAGTATAATGAAGTCGAACACACTCATGATGTTCATGAAGGATGCAAAAAGGAGAAAGACCAATGATCGTCCAAGCCGAAGTGGATGAAAATGGTTTCGTAAAAGTGAACGATCCTCAGTGGCGGGGAGAAAAGATCGTTTTATCGTTACCCATACAAGAAGATTCCGAAGATGCGAATGAAACAGATTGGGAAGCCATTAAAGCCATCGTCAAACAATCAAAGTCACTTGCTATTCGACGGAGAAGCTATGAAGAAATAATACGTGATTTGCATGAGTTGAGAGGACAGTAGTCATGTTCGCCTATGTGGATACATCAATATGGATTGCATATGTTGAAGGCTTACCTCCATATCAAGCCATGATTGAAATGCAATTAGAAAAGTTAAGACAGGATGGCTGGGATTTCTGTATTTCCCAAGCAGTTATGATGGAGATCCTCTATAAACCCTACCGAGAGAATGACCACGCACTCGTTTCGGTATACCACAATCTGTTTGCAAAAACAAAATTATTACCCAATTTCCTAAATCTTCTTGAAGATGGATTGAAGATTATACAGTTCGAAAAACTCAAAGCGTTGGATGCCATTCATGTCGCTTTTGCTGCTAAGTATAAATGCGAACTTTTTGTGACCACAGATCCTGATTTCCGCCCCCTCAAAAGCCTCCCGCTCTACTGGATTGATTTAAGCCAAGCAACAATTTCATAGACTTCTAAAGATAACTTACCAATTGGTAGGTGCACAAAAGATTCAATAATCCATTTCCCAGCCTCCCCCCTACCCTTCTTTCATACTTGAGAGAATGGCGGCTTAAGACGCCGGAGCGGTTTTCGTTTGCTTGGCAGGTGTCGGTTGAAAACTTTCTTTGCCCATCAACAGCAAGATGGGACTAGCGACGAAGATAGAGGAATAGGTACCAATGACAATACCGATCATCAAGGTGAACGCAAAATCATGAATGACCGCTCCCCCAATGATATGGAGACATAGGATCACGAATAAGGTTGTCACAGACGTGTTCACCGTTCGTGTCAGGGTTTGGTTGATACTTTGATTGACGATTTCCTTAAAGTTCAACAAGGCGGAACTATAGTTTTCACGGATTCGGTCAAACACAACGATGGTATCATTCAGCGAATACCCGAGCACTGTCAGCAAAGCGGCAATGATGGGCAAATTGAATTCGGTTCCTGTGAACGCCAACACCGCGAGGGTAAAGAGCAAGTCGTGGAACAGCGCAGCCACAGCCGCCAGGGCGAAACGGAATTCAAAGCGGACCGTGATGTACATCAAAATACCGATACTGGAAAAGAGAATGCAGTATAAGCCTTTCAACAGCAATTCGCTGCCGACTTTTTCTCCGACGATATCGGTTCCCAGCACCGTAAACGATCGATCCGGCAAGGCTTCGTGCACTTTGGCTTCAAGCTCGGCGGGGCTGCTGACAACACCTTCACGAACACGAACCAGCATTTGATTCTTTTCACCCAACACTTCTTGGATGACAGTATCTGCTAAACCAGCATTGGCCAAGCCATCACGCACGGATTGGACAGGAACTTTTTCATCCAGTTGCCGCACGAGAGACCAATTCACGATGGAAATCTGTCTATTGGGCAATGCCTCTTTCAACCGTTCTTCCAAAATCGCGGGAGTTTCTCCAATATTTTCTTGAACTCGAATCATCAATTGATTTTGAGAATCCGCAATATCTTTGATCAACACGTCACTAAATCCAATCGAGCCTAATCCCTCCCGCACTTCCTGGATCATAACCGGTTCGTCGAATTGTACTTGGATTTGAGGAACTTCTCCTTCGGCCAATTGTGTTGACGGTTCGGCTTCCACCATTTCTTCAAACTGAATGTTGATTTCCGCGCCACCGGCAAAATCAATCCCTTTAAACGAATTCCAAAACACCGAGAGATAGAGAAATCCAATGACCCCAAAGAGCGTTGTAATGCTCATATAGAACTTAGGATTTTTGAAGAAGTCATAATTTGGAGTGCTGAAAAATCGCATCGTTCCGACGGACAATTGTTTCATTCCATTCGCCACCATCGTATCATAAATGACTCGTGAGACGAAAATCGCAGCAAACATCGAAACCAGAATCCCAAGCGAAAGAGTTACGGCAAAGCCTTTGATCGGCCCGGTCCCGAATTGAAAGAGAACCAACGCGGTGATCAACGTCGTAATGTTCGCATCGAAAATGGTCATGAACGCCCGTCCATACGCTTTATCCAAAATCAACTGGACGGACTTGGATTTCTTGCTGTGCATTTCTTCCCGAAGACGCTCGAAGATCAGAACGTTCGCATCGACAGCCATACCGATCATCAAGACGATCCCGGCGATACCCGGAAGCGTCAAAGTCGCTTTGAACATGGCCATACCGGCGACAAGCAGGAACAAACTGAACAAAACACAAAAATCGGCGACGATACCCGCCATTGCATAATAAACAATCATAAATATCAGAACGACAATACCGCCGAAGATTCCGCCCATTAATCCTTGGCGAATAGAGTCCCGCCCGAGTGAAGGTCCAACAACCCGGCTTTCCGCAATCGTCATCGGAGCCGGCAAGGCACCGGCACGGAGAATGACGGAAATTTGCCGCGCTTCGGTAATGTCATTGATCCCCGTAATCTCGGCCCGGCCGTCGCGAATTTCAGTGATGATTTCCGGAGCGGCATACACGACTTCATTGAGAACGACGGCGAGGTATTCATGAAGATTATCCCGCGTCACGCGGCGGAAAATCCGCGCTCCGGTCGAATCGAAGGTCAAAGAAACGACAGGTTGATTTTGTTGATTTAAATACATCCAAGCGTCTTGCAGATTCGCGCCGGTCAATTCTTCCTGCTTTTTCAATAGGTACAGCATGCGATATTCATAATCGTAATCCCCTGTAGGTTGCCGCACCTCCCCCCATTTGAAGGTCAAATCACGATCGATAATACTTTGGACTTTGGGACGTTGGAGTATATCTTGGACAATATCCACATCTTCCGGATATTGGATGACAACCGCCCCCCGGTAGGGATCTGTCCCCCCTAACAAATTTTCAAAATCTTCTGGAATCACAGCATCGATGGCGGGAATCAATTCACCCAACCGTTGGCGTTCCTGATTGGTTGTGAGATGAAAGCGCAGCTCGGCTTCGGCTTGAACCAGCTCTTGCACTTGCTGCGGATCACTGAATCCCGGTAATTCGAGCACCAAACGGTAGGGAGGCTGCTTGACGATAGCGGATTCGGCGACTCCCCATTGATTGACACGATTCTCAATCACGGCCGCCGCGCTATCGAGCACCATATCCAGCGCATACTGTTCTTCTTCTTCAGTAATATCCGGATTTTTCTCCCGCAAATTTTCGAGGAACCGTTCATGATCGACTTCGATGACCAAATGCACCCCACCTTGGAGGTCAAGACCTAAGCGAATACTGTCTTCACGCATTTCGCTGAAATCTTCTTTTAATTCTTTTAAACGATTGGTCAATTCAATCACATTCGGCGGATTTTCTTGAATCCGCTCCTGTATCTGCGCCATTTCCGGCGTCTCACCGGAATTTTGCACTAAAGGGCTATACGAATAAAATTGCAGTGTAGGGGAAAGCATCCAGAGGGAAAAAAGGATGACAACAACAATCACAACAATTTTCCAAAGCGGTACCCTCTGCATAGTCCTATTGACTCCTTATGGGAAAATAATAAAAGAAGTGTCGCCTGTCCGAAACTACGGGCAGAAAGAACAGGTAGACCGTAAACTTTATCTTCGGGATAGTTTACTGTCAATGCACCTGCTTCAAACCCTTATACGACTGCCACTCCTGTTTGGTTCAGAAAAAGCCGATTGTCCATCGTTTCTTCTCACTCACCATCAAAGAGCAGTCGTCTCTCAATATTCCGGTCTGACAATCTACTTTGTACAAAAAAAAAACCGGCTCAATTGCCGCTTGCCAATTATACCTCAAATTTCCATGATCTGAACACCTGTCAGCTGAGCACCATTTCCGCTTCCCACAAAAAAAATCGGTTCTATTCCGTATTTTTGTGCATTTTTCCGCGCAATTGTTTTTGCGGTGGCAATCCCTTTTTTCCCTTTACAAAGCACACAAACCGTCCCGCCGCTTCCCCCGCCCGTAATCTTGGCTCCATAGACACCGGATGCCGCTCCACTCTGACGGATGGATTCCACCAATTCATCTGTCACGTTATTTCCGAGTCCGCACCTCGAATAACTGGCGTGAGACTGAAACATATACTCTCCCAACGCAACCAAATAATCCTCTCGTTTCCGATTCTTTTTTTCCAGATATCCCAACGATTGAAGCAATAAGCGGAAATTCCCAACCCGCCGATTCTCATAAACCGGATGAACGGTACAATCTCGTATCCTATATATCGATTGTTTTTTAATTGTCGTGACGGGATCGATCGTCTCACCGTAAGATTCAAGAAATCGGCGTCCATTTAACTGTTCCGGCAATATTTCGCGATAACGGGTTTCGAATTGAGAAGGAGAAATGTTCGCTACATATCCGGAAAACGGTAAATTGGAATAATCATGCGATTCTTTCGCATATTTCAAATCTTTCTGTTGGATTCCTTCGTTTTGGGCAATGATGGAATACCCCATAAACGCGGCAATTCGCACATCCGTATAGGAAGCGCCACTGACCGCATGTCGTACTCCGCTGTCGATTCCAACAAAATGAATATCTTCTGGAATGGGCAAGGTTTCAGAAACTTGATCGGGTTGGCACAAAATCGGAAGCAGCCGCCCTTCTTCTCCCAAATAACAGGCCAACTGATCCATCAATCCACAAGGCGCTCCGACAATCAAATTCTCGACTTTTTGAGCCAAAATCGGCAACTCCGATTTTCGGAGCTTGAGTTTGTACAGTGCGTCCAACGCCGTCATAACCGCCACTTCGATCGCCGCAGAGGAAGAAACGCCTTTTCCAATCGGTACATGGGATTCAATCCATACATCGGCGCCATGAATTTTCGCGCTCTTTTCGCGGGATAACACTAAAAAACAGCCAATCACATAAGCCGCCCATTCACCACCGGGGAGTTTTTCTACCATCTTTCGAGTCTTACTATAATTACGGTCATTGCCGGCTTTCATCAATGGATCGCACTCAATGCACACTTCCTCTGGGAGTCCCATATTCTCCGCCGCATCGCTGTGAACTCGAATGATGCCGTCTTCTCTTTCGCTTACAATTGCCGTTGTTCGTTCTCGGATAGGCATTTGTAACACCAAGGAACCGGAATAATCCGCAATTCCTCCCATGACATCCAGACGGCCCGGTGCAGATGCGGCGAAAAGAGTTCGTTTTTTGCCGAAATATTCTTTGATAGCAGTAGTTGATCGTATCTTCATATTCCCAATCAATCCATCGCGGGTAGAACAAGCGTCCTCGCTTGCATAACAGGCGGGGATAACTCTTCTACTCGTAAAAACCGTATTCTTTTATGAGCCTGTGCAAAACCGGTTCGATTTCCACTTGAATGTTCGGATTGGCATACGCAATCCAATCTACAGGTGATGTTGTATCGAAAGGAGCATCGAGAGGCTTTCCTTCCCCATCCGTGATGATCATTCCCGCTTCATCTCCAATCATATGTGCACATACATCATAGGGATGACAAATCAATCCGGAGGTATATCCTTCTTGACTCAGTTTCCGGTATAATCCTCCCCGCAAATCAGCGATGAAGCGATCCCGACCTGTCAACATTTCAAACAACTGGCCGCCCGTCGAAATATATTGATCTTCGAAAAGAATTGCACGCCCCGCCGGTGCGTCAGGAAAAAGTTCGGCAATCATTTTCTCTTCAATTTCAGCAAGGATATGCCTCCCCGGTGGAAAAAAACGGCTGATTTGCGCAAAGCCACCCAGTATGCTCTTTGCTCTCGAAGGAGCAACCGGACGCGGCGCTTTCTCACCGGTTACCAAATCTCGTGTATAAGCCTCTACTCCCTTACCGCGAATCGCCCAAACGGTATCACTCAATCGGCTGCGGGAGGTCGGTAATTCGACCATGACAGCGACTTCAATATCTTTGAGAAAAGTATCATTTCCACGATTGCAAGCCGCTCCGGCTAGAAAAAAAGCGGAACGCTTATCATACATAAGCCCCCGCGTACCATCGATCGGATCGATCATGATCCGCAAAGACGCTTGTTCTGAATTCATCCCTTTAGGGAAAACAATTCCACCATTCTCTTCGATTCCCTCGGCAATCAGTACGATTCCACCTACCGCCTCCGCATTCGATTCCAATTCCGGGATCAAAATATCTTCGACATCCCGGTCGATCTGATAGATCGTATCGTCTGCAGATTCGGAATGTACTTTTGTTCTTTCCGTCATGGATTGGCTTTGCAGCGAATTAAACAATCGTGCGCTAACCAGCATACCGGCGTTGCATAGAATATCTTTTACCTTTTTATGATCCATGCTCTACTCACGTTCCAGATAGTTGGTTAAATCCACATTCCGAAGCTCCTGCGCTTTTTCTTCCGGAGTCGTATCCGCCATGAAATTCCCACCCCCGATTTCGGGGCCGGCTAGAAATTTCTTCAATCCCGGCAGCCGTAACGGCGGTTGAAGCAAGAGATGCAAATGATAGTCCAAATAATCCCCTTCATCCACCGGCGCCTGCAAGATGGACATCACATAGGGGAAACTCATCCCGAATAGCAAATCGTAGCGGCGAATGACTTGCTGAAACACATCTGCCAGACCATGAAGTTCTTCATCGTTCATGGTTCTTAATGTAGCATGACGAGTTTTTGGAAACACCAAAACTTCATAGGCATACCGGGCAAAAAAAGGAACGAAAGCAATGGCTTGTTCATTTTCAGATAGAATACGAATTCCATCGTTTTGTTCCGCCTGAATGACGGATGCGAATAAATTTTCACCCGTATTTTTGGTATAATCCGCCGAAGCAGCCAGTTCCCGCTCCACGAGAGAAAAGACAAAATTCACCGCATAGATCTGGCAATGAGGATGGGGATTGGAAACGCCGACAATTTCCCCTTTGTTTTCAAAAATCAACACAAATTGAATCTCCGGCCGAGAATGGAATTCCCGCATCTGCTCCCGCCAAGCAATGAATACTTTTGTCACTTTTGAGCATGGGACTTCGGCCAATGTCACATTATGCCTTGGATCATAGCAAACGACACGAGCAATACCGTGTGCCGGCCTGCGTACATAAAGACCATTATGGTTAACCCGTTCATCCGGCAGAATATCCGGAGCCGTCATCCCAACAACCGGATGGTCGTTGTCGAAAATAAAGACATCCTCATAATCCGGATTTCGATTCCCATGAATTCGTGCGTTCCCAGGACACAAGTAACAATCCGGATCATATGACTGAGCAGTCAAAGCAGAAGGCACGCCCTCGCCGCTCCACGGACGAAAATTCCGATGCGCAGCATATACAACCCACTCTCTCCACAGTGGATGCCATCGTTGTTCCCATTTTCCTTGTGTATCCGTCATGATTCGTTTTCAACAACCTCATAGGATTCACCGCTGACCGCAATGGGCAGCGGAATCTCCTGAAGCGGAGGAAATCGCGCAAACAAAGAATCGAAGCGATCTAAGTCAAATTTCTCCAATGGCTTATCGATGACATCGCGTTCGAGAATCCCTTCAGGAGATAGTTCCAAAACACAACTTCCTTCTTCAGCATGGCTAAAAATATAGCGATGAAATTTCTCTGATCCGTTCAACGGCTCTTTCTTTTTCATATCGATGGGTATTTCCAGCAGAATATCCTCCCATATCTCGTTCCTCTCCTCCCGTTCCCTGCGAAAAAGCAGGATACAGGTACCGATATCATGTTTGTTTTGATTTTCAAAGATGTATGTTTTGCTTTGTGGATAATGAGCCATGAATTGACAGGCCAGAGGATTTTTCAACGCGATTTCTTTCATCTCTTTGCCGGTGATACGCGATTTGGCTTCATGTCTTTCCATCACCGGATGAAAGAGAAATGCCAAATACAAAGGAATGACAATGACAACCAATAGAGTAATAAGGTAAGAAATAAGGATATCGAATCCCAAAGCGAAACGTAGCGTATTCGATATGACAAGATAGGCGAAAAAGAGTTTCCCCACATAACTTTTTACATCCCATTTGTAGGTATTCTTTTTCGTAATATCGAACAACCGGCGGTTTAATGCACTGAACACCCATGAATACCAGAAAAAAGAAATATGCAATTCTACTAACCAGGGTGGATAGAGCGAAATGTTTCCTGCTTGAATCCCAAGCGCTCCTCCATAAACGACGACAAATGCGCTTATGGTATATTGAGCGATCAAGGAACCGGCAATAACAACAGCAAAAAAGATCCAGATCATCATGGATTTTCTCTTTTCCATTCCCAATGGTGTTCAGCTGACACAGTTGTATATTACAGAGGAGGAATGTATCACAATGTTCCAGGTTTATAAATCCGGATCTTTGACTTCATCTCCGTTTTGACCCATATCATCCAATAATTCATAATATCGCCGGCGGACAAGAGGGTTTTCCGGATCAAATTTCAGCGCTTTTTCATAAAGAACCAGCGCTTTTTCATATTGATGAAGTTGATGGTAGGAATCCGCCGACCGATAGATAAATGCCGGTTTTTCGGGCATGATAGACAATGCCGACAAGGCTTGCTGCAATGCGAGTTTCAAATATGCGATTTGTGTTTTTCGCGAATCTTGCTGATAGGCTTTCATCCAATATTGAATGGCTAATGCATCATGTGTATGCGCTCGTTGGATACTATCCACTTCTTCGGATTGAAGACGAACTTCTGCATACATGATCGACTTATCGATGAATTCCTCCGATGTATTTTGCAGATTCTGTTCTATGTGCCAGGGTATCGGCAACGGTTTTTCCCAGCTGAGCGCAAGATAACACTCCCAAACAAAGGCGAACCAAATGAAGGAAAGCATTCCAAACAGAAAACGCATGATAATATGCCCTATGCCTTTCGATCAACATACGCTCTATATCTCATGGATTCATACATGAACCCTATTTATTTTACCATACCTTACTCCATATTTGAATATTATTTTCCCAATATCCCTTTGGTGTTTCCGATTGTCTTGAACCTTTTCCACCTTAGGAGTACAAATCTATAAGTAAGGAAATGTAACGCCGCCGTCCCGGCGGCATGAAAGAAAAGGAACGTTATGGAACTCCCCATCCTTCAACCGAATAGACGAAAACCGCTGCAGTCCATTCTTGTGAAACCGACCAGCGCGGATTGTAATCTGGATTGTGCGTATTGTTTTTATCTCGAGAAATCCGAACTGTATCCGGAATCGAAAAAGCACCGCATGTCCGAAGAAGTGATGGAAGAAATGGTCAAGCAAATGATGCATGACGGTGATCAGAATCTCTCCTTCGGGTGGCAAGGGGGTGAACCGACTTTGATGGGGGTGGATTTCTTCCGTAAAGCGGTTGAATGTCAACAGAAATACGGGCGCAGTGGTCAATCTGTCGGCAACGGCATCCAAACCAATGGAATGTTGATCAATGAGGATTGGATTAAATTGTTCAACGATTACTCTTTTTTAGTTGGATTATCTCTAGACGGTCCTGCCCACATACATGACCACTACCGATTTACAAAGGGGGGCGGTCCCAGCTGGTCAAAAGTCAACGATGCCGCTAAGCGAATGCTGGATCAAGGAGTGGCAGTCAATGCGCTTGTGGTAGTCAATGATTATTCCGCTCAGTTTGCGCAGGAAATATACAATTTCCATAAAGAACTCGGTTTTGAATTCATGCAATTCATTCCCTGTGTCGAACCCGATCCCCATGATCCGGCCAAAGCCGCTCCGTTTTCCGTTACCGCCGAACAATACGGCCAATTTTTATGCGATATTTTCGACTGTTGGAAAGCCGATTTTGACGGTGAACTTCCAACCACCTCCGTGCGCTATTTCGATTCCGTCTTTCATACCTATGTGAACATGCCACCACCGGAATGCACATTGCTCCAAGAATGCGGCTGTTACGTAGTCGTCGAACATAATGGAGACATCTATTCCTGTGATTTTTTCGTGGAACCAGACTGGAAACTCGGGAACCTTATGGATGACAAAATCATCGATATGCTCAACAGCCCACGCCAAACCGAGTTCGGATGCTGGAAAAAAGAATTGCCGCCGGAATGCCCATCCTGCAAATGGCTGCACCATTGCTGGGGGGGATGCACAAAAGACCGCATTCGTGATCCTGCCGACAATGGATCGAATCATTTTTGCCAATCCTATATGATGTTTTTTGAACACGCAGACGCCGACCTCCGGCAAATAGCGGAACAATGGACAGAACGGCAACGTAAAGAGGAAGAAGAGTACCGCCGGCAGATGACCGAACAAATGATTGCATCATCCCGCCAGAAAGTCGGCCGCAATGATCCCTGCCCCTGCGGAAGTGGGAAAAAGTATAAAAAATGCTGTGGGCGTATAAGTCATTCGTAAAACAATATGAAAATTCATCTCTCCTATTAATGTTGAGATATTCCTACCGATAATTGGTTGTAGAAGTTGAACTTCCTATTAGGCAAATCAATATCCACTCAACGAACTCGATTGAAAACATGGGCAATTTACTCGTTCAATCCAGAGAATTAAGCGACATCGTACATTCTGCCATGCAACCTCCAAGCCACGATGAGACGTATCGGGTCATTGACCGGTTGCTGCCTTCCGCCGCCGACCAGAATATCCCGATTTCACTCATACTATTCCAAATCCAGCCGTTTGCAAAAATATTTGACACCCTTGACGAAAAAACAATCCGGAAAATCATCGGGGGATTCTTGGCAATTTTGATGGAGCAAACCCCCGATCTCGTGTATCTGGACTGCGCCGAACGAAATGAATTCATCGTCCTGATTCCCACAGCGGAAACCGAGCAAGCAATGAAGGCAGGAGAAGAAATCAGTAGACGATTTGAAGGTATGGTCAAATCGATTACCGGCAGAAAGCGCATTCCCATCAAGTTATTCGGGGGTGTTTCCAATTTTCCGCACGATGCGGATAACCGTTTGGATTTGTTTCGATGTGCCCGTTCCGCATTATACAAAGCTTCCCAGGACGATACATCCAACATCATGACGGTTCAAAAAGAAAAAATGCATACGAAATCCGTTTCCTACGCATCCGATCAAATGGAATTTCTCAAAAAAATCACCGCCTTGGAAGGCACGACGGAAGCGGCGATATGTAGGGAAGCTCTCGACTGTTACCGCAAACGGTATATGGATTAATCCAAAAAGCCGGTCAATTCACTTACAGCAAAGCCGTACTGAAATACCGTTCGGCCCGATCGGGAAGGATAGTTGCGATATTTCCGGTGCATTTTGAAAGCAGCTGCCTGGCCGCCCAAACGTTGGCTCCTGAAGAAATACCCACCAACAAACCAAGGTCTCGCCCAAGCTGGCGGGTCGTCTCGATGGCATCCTCATCCGTCACTTCGATAACATCATCCACCAAAGAAACATCGAGAATCTCGGGAATAAATCCATCTCCGATCCCTTGTATTTGATGAAGACCAGGTTCGTGTCCCAATAAAGCGGACACATTCTTCGGTTCGACAGCGACGATATTAACCTTTGGTTTATGCTCCTTCAGAAAAGTTCCGACTCCTTGCAGTGTTCCACCGCTTCCCACACCGGCCACGAAACAATCGATGTCCCCGGTCATCTGGCGCCACAATTCATGCGCCGTTTCTTCGTAATGAACGCGGGGATTATCCGGATTCTCGAACTGTTGAGGAACATAAACCCGCGAATCCTCTTCAGCCATTTGCCGCACATGCTCTACCGCTCCACCTATATTTTTCTCCGCGGAGGTCAGGATCAGTTCTGCGCCTAATGTTTTTATCAACTTTTTCCGCTCTTCGCTCATATTTTCCGGCATGACAATTCGGACCCGATATCCTTTTAACCGTCCGACCAGCGCGATACCGATACCGGTATTTCCGGAAGTCGGCTCGACAATGATCGAATCCGGCCGCAGCCGGCCATCGCGTTCCGCTCCTTCCAGCATCGCCAGTGCAACGCGATCTTTAATACTTCCCCCGGGATTCAAGAATTCCGCTTTTGCGTATATGCGCTCTCCCTTTAGTTGAATAAGCGGTGTATTGCCGATGATGTTGAGAATATTGTCGGTCAGCATGTAAATTCCTCGATTATTCCGTTTCCGATGGACGTTTAAATACGGCAATTACGTCGCGTGTTTGCCCATAAGCCTGATTGGTATCGAACGCCGTTACCAGTTCCCACCCTTGCTGTCCGAGACTGTTCATGAACATATCAAAGCGCTCTTCATCCAACCTTCCGCCAAGAAATCCCTGTGTGGCCAATTTAATCGATTTATACTCCCACTTCATGATTCAACTCCTTATCCAATGGAAATGATCGCTCTAATGATACGAATTTTCAATCAGGGGAAAGAATACGTCTCAACCAGAATGGAATCAACTTATATCTAACAGAAAAACATGGAAAGAAGCGGAAATCCAAAAAAGAACACCATCGCCGCACCGCTCACAGCCAGTCCAATCCAGGCATCGGATTTCTGAGCATCTTTGAATGCGGCAACAACATTCACGATAAATGCGATAGGGGTAATGACTGCAATTCCGATCCCGCCCAGGGATGCCAAAATCGAACCTCAGCCAGGCCGAAACGCTATAAAGAAAACAAAAAGAAACCAAGGCCACAACGACAATTTCAAGCCCAAGTCTCCCAGATTTTTCTTGTTCATGGTTTGCCTCATCGATCTTGTGACTTACTTTTTTATTTTAACCTTCTTTTCGAACACTCCAAAGGAGCTTTGTTTTCTTACTGCTTATAAAATTGTCTGAATCCGAATTGGCCTGGATGGCAGGATCAAACTGTATGGTAAAATCCATTCCTGATCTATTCTATGGTTATGAAGACCATGCCAAGCCCACTTCTGTTTCCCCAAGGGTGGAAAAACAGTAAGAGGGGAACTGGGTACTCAGGGCAAGCAACGTCTGCCCTGGCTTGGATACTCTCTATTCTCATAAGTGTGAGATTTGTAACGTTAATTATTTATACAGGAGAACCAAATATCATGAAGCGACGAGATTTTATCAAAACATCAGCGAGCACGGTAGCCGCATCGATGATCGCAAAAAACGGATTCGGTGCGTCCACAAAAAACCGGCCAAACATTATCATGATCACCTGCCACGATATCGGCCAACATGTCGGCTGCTACGGCGTGGAGACAGTGCATACCGAAAACCTGGATCGTTTAGCGCAAAAGGGAATTCGGTTTCATAATTTCTTTTCCACCTCCGCCGTCTGTTCGCCGGGGCGGGGAAGTCTGCATACCGGCCGCTATCCCCAGTCGAACGGATTGATGGGACTCACCCATGCGCCATGGTGGTGGAGTTTGAATGAGGACGAAATCCATACGGCGCAATATTTGCGGGGTGCGGGATACGAAACAATTTTGATCGGTTTCAATCATATCCATCCCGATCCGGCGAGGCTGGGGTATGAAAAAGTACTTTCGAAAAAGAGGGATGCAAAAGAAAGTGTGAAAGCTGCACAAGACGTAATTTCCCAAGCGAAGCAAGGAAACCGCCCCTTTTTCGCCAAAGTCGGATTCACCGAAGTGCACCGCCCATTCACGCATGGGAAAGACACCAGCAAAGGATTATTTGTGCCCCCGTATTTGAAAGATACGCCGGTCATGCGCGAAGACCTCGCCGGTTTTCAGGCAACGATCCGGTTTTTCGACGAACGCGTAGGAGAAATCCTCGATGCCTTGGAATCCAGTGATATCGCGGAAAACACATTGGTTATTTTTACATCCGAGCACGGCATTCCCTACCCCGGAGCGAAATGGTCGGTTCGAAAAGAAGGATTTTCTATTCCCTTTGTTGTCTATCAACCGGGAACGATGTTCGAAGGAGGACAAGTCTATCAAGAATTGATGAGCAATGTCGATGTCCTGCCAACCTTATTGGATTATTTAGGATGAGTGTAAATTTTTTCCGTATACTAAGCAGCCATTGCTAAGTCCGGGATTGG
>CAYPPG010000047.1:0-63403 GCA_964412555.1 uncultured bacterium | reverse complement strand
TTTGTTTACCGTTGCACTGCTGTAACGGGCCGCCGCAGTCCGGGCAGCGATCCAGACGGTGTTATTCTTGCCGGTGAATTGTTTCCGGTCGTGCCCGACTCGTGCCGGGATGACCTTTTTTCAAGATGAAAAGGTGTGGTTTGTCTGCAAATTTGTAAAAAAGAGTTCAATTGAGCAATTCATGCAGTCGAGAGGCTGCATTTGCTGGAAAAAGTATATTTTGAAGATTTAGCTTGCATCTATGGTCTATTTTACATGAGGCTCGTATAGATGTATATTGTTTTTGATCGAGATGTTGCCATAAACTAGGTTCAAAAACTGTGGAAGCTGATAAACGGTCAAATCAAGATTGTAATCAATCACAACTTGAAATTGATTCGGTTGCTCGGGTACCGGTTCGATTGAGTGTACTTTTCCCACTACCTCTTCAAGGATCGCTGTTGATGTCACTAACGCTTCCGGTACTTCGACGGTTTGTTCGAAAGCAATATCCCGGCTTGCTTGTTCTACTTCTTCCGCTGTACAGCGGATTCGATACAATACTTTTACTTGTTTCATGGTAATTTTGTAGATTCCTATACTTCTTTCATTTGATGATAATTCTACGGCAAAAAAATAAAAGTTCACTTGCAAAGATGAATTTTTCACTTCATAATGATCTTTCGCAGTGTTGTATAGACGTCTATGAGAAGCAAGAGATTGTTTCATCTCTTGACCTGATTTTATTCAATCATTCAACAAGGAGGTGATTCAATAGAAAATTTTCAGTGTGAATTGAGTGATTTATTGCACGAATAAGAAAAAACAAAAAAGAGTAAGGAGGTTTTTATAATGAAGCATTTTTCAATTCTGATGCTTGTTTTGAGTGTGGCTGTTACCGGGTTTGCCACAACCAAAACCGTTGGTAAATCAGGCGCAGACTACACCAGCATTCAGGCGGCGATTGATTCATTCACGTCAGCAGAATTAAGTGACGGAGAACCGGATGTCGTTGAAATCATCGATGGTGAAGAATATGACGAGCAAGTTGTATTAGGCGGTCTTCCACCGATTGACGAAGCATCCACCGGATTTTTGGATGAGATCGACGCGCAAAATCGCGACCCATTCACTCTCCGCGGCGCCGATCCAAGCAATCGTCCTAAAATTAATCCCATTACTATCGATCCGGTTGCCTATGGAGTGTTTAACGAGGATATTGGCGATAATTTCATCGCAACTCTTTCCTTTTATGGGAAAAATTTAACGGTCGAAAATATCGAAATCCTGCAAGCTTCCATCATCGATGCGGATCAATATGGAATGAATGGTCAGGCTCATAACGCCGTCTTCAACAATGTTCTTTTCGCCCATCAGGATGTTGTCACCCCTGGTGAAGCGCTGATTAACTTCAATAACGCTGTTGATGCCGCCGGCAAAGGTGTCGATAACACGTATACCTTCAACAATTGCGAATTCAACGGGCAAGTGGGTGACCAACGCGGTAATGTCGACGCCATTTACTTTCATGGCTATTCACAAGGTGATGCGGATGCCGCCGGAGTGAATCTCGAAGATGTGCCCTTCCAAGCCACGTTCGATGGTTGCACGTTTAATAACAATGATGTGGCCATGATCATTCGTGGACGGGATCAAGCGAATAATATCGAAGTAAGAAATTCCTATCTTACCACCAATCTCCACGGCTTAAGAGCTTCCGGCAAAGGAACGTTTCTAGTCGAGTCTTCAATTTTTCACAATAACATGAAGCAACCGGGTGATGAGGGGGCCGATGCAGGAGCGGTGGAAACAGTAGGCCGATCCGGCTTTACTCCGGAACTGACGGTGACGAATTCTCTCTTTGTCGATAATATAGATTCCGATCTGCTTGATGGCACGTTCGGATTCAGTTCCAGTGCCGCAGCGATTCGCATCCGCAATGACGGCACCGATCCGCCGGTGACCATCGAAGGCTGCACCTTTGTCGACAATCCTGTCGTGATTCGCTTCGTGGACAGTGCCGGCCGGGCACGTACCGCTACCGTCGATAATTGTATTTTCCAAAATTCCAATGTCGCTGTACTCACTGCCGATGATGCCAGCGGAAGTTTTTTTGAATCGGATGATGCAATCGACGACGGTCTCATTCAAAACCTGACTGTAACCGGTTCGAACAATGTCTTTGACGGCAATAACGTGATTGTGGAAGAAGATGCCAAACTTCCCAATGTTGACATTCAGGGAACCGAATCCACTGTGACTTTCGACAATCCATCGATCAATCCGAATGATCCTTTCGCCGGTCCGCCGTACACAGTCGCCTCCGGAGCGGCTGCAGATGTGGGCGCTGATTTTGGCGGAACATCTGTACATGATTTCATGATTTATTAAACCAACAAATTCAAAAAGGGGATACACAAATACCGTATCCCCTTTTTCCTCTTTCCTATCCAACGAAAATCACTAATCATAGGACTTGATTGTTTCTGCGATTGTTTCTGCCAAAATGCGATACCCTTCGATTGATGGGTGACACTCGTCAATATAATATTTAGGATCATCCTTAATCAAATCCAGATAAAAAATCACCGGTAAATCATAGGTCTTTCCTAACTCCTTGAGCGCTCGAAAATAACTGTGCGCAGTGCGAATCGGATTGACACCGGGAAAATGATAATAATGCGGATAATCGAACTGCCTGGCATCCGCTTCTTCGAAATTTCCCATCGCTTGTAACGCGATCGTTTGCAAATACGTTGCAATCACTTGCGCGTCTTCGGAAAATCTTCCTTCCCGCACCCTTTGGAAAAGTACAATGGCTTTTTCTCTTTCCCCCTTTTCGAGCGCCAACGCCCCTTCGTTCACGATCCGAAACATTTCCGGATGGTCTCCGATTCCAATCAGTATGACTTTGATATTCTCTTTCTGACATTGCGTGATGATTGTTTCGATATTCTTGCGGTACTGAAGTGTGTCGACTCGCGGAACAAGCGTCGTGATCGGCGGATGTTTGCGCAGCCGGTTTTCCATTCGCGTGTGCATCAAGACTTGATAAAACCGGCTATGACTGAGAAACATATGCAGGCTGTATCGCTGATAGAGTGTAGTAAAAGTCTCTTCACTGTCAATCAAATCCGGACGCACGACATAACGGCGATCATTGAAGCCGAATGCGATAGTGACGATATCGGGCTTGATCTGTGGTTTAAGTTCCTCGAACTGCTTCAATCCCTGAAAACTCGTATATCCGAACGTCCCCCCATTGATCGTTTCATATTCCTTCAGCAATCTATTTAAACGGCCGGGATAACATTCAGCATACGATGCGCGATACCCGAATGTGCTCGAATCACCCAGGCAGTAAATCCGCGGTTTGGATTTAGGGCCGAGTTCCGGTCCGCGCAATCCCTGCGAATTGACATTCCATTCCGTATTCCAATATACTTTCGGCCGATCCGGATTGTTGATATACAGCCGGGTCGGATGAAAACGAAGCCAGTCGAGAGACTCTGCCCGCTCGTAAATCGATCGAAAGGTCAATTCCAGTGCCGTGAAGACTGCTAAAACACACAGCAAGCAGGCAATCGTTCCGAATAGAATCGCTTTGGAAGTTCCGATACGGCGCGGAACAGGAGTTTTGGTTTTTATTTCAGGTAGTTTTTGGGAATGGTTGGGTTTATTTTTCATCCTGATAAACGTCGAGTATTTTTTCGATGATATTCGTGGTGGAATGATCATCTTTTTGAACGAGATAGATTTTCCCACCGTAACTATTCACGATGGGCGCTTCGATGAGATCGTACCCGTAAGTCGAATCTTTGACGTGCACATCCGGTTTGACTTCGCGGACGAAACGCAAACTCTCCGGCTCGTCGAAAATCAAGATCATGTCGATATAACGAATCGCCTCCATGATCGCCGCGCGTTCTTCTTGATGAACGATCGGCCGCTTTTCGCTTTTATATTGCTTCACGGATTGATCGCTGTTTAGCCCGAGGATCAGAAAATCCCCCTGCTCTTTCGCTTCACGAATCAAACGAATATGGCCGATGTGAATGATATCAAATGTGCCATTCGTGGTTGATATTTTTTTCCCTTCGTTCCGCAGTCGATTAACCACAGGCTGCCACTTCTCTTTCTCATCCAAATGAAAAATCATAAATAACCTCTTTTCATTGTTGGAGCGCGGGCATCTTGCCCGCATCTTACAACGAACGTATGCAACCACACTTATCCATTGTACTAAATCAGATGTAACACCGGTATCCTGCCGGCTCTTATTCGTGCCGCCGAGACGGTGGCATTACATTTTCCTATCCTATAAACAATCAACACCAATGTCAAAGCGAGAGACGATCATCCTATTACCGAGACTATCAGGATTGCATTCGAAGCTCATTGTGTACACAATGAAAAGAGATACACAATTTTGACAATCGGAGGAATTCTTTGAATATGTTTATTGATGGAATCACAAAACGAATTTGTTTTCTTTTTCCAGCCATTGCAGCCATAATTGTTTTTTCCTTTCCCGCTAACGCTGGAATCAACGAGTTGACAAAACAGGAAGAAAAATCAGGATTTGAATTACTCTTCAATGGCGAGGATTTAACCGGCTGGACACCCACAGCCAATCCGAAGGCGTTTTCCGTTGAAGACGGTTGCATCATATTAACTCCAAATAAAGGTCACTATCTGCGTTCTGAAAAAAAGTATGAAAATTTTATTCTTCGGTTAGAGTACAAACTCGCACCCAAAACCAATAGCGGAATCTTTTTTCATGCGCCGGAACATGGCCGCCTATCCCGGATTGGCGGCGAAATCCAAATTTTTGACAGCCACGGCCAGGAACCGAAGACATGGCATGCTGGGGCACTGTACGGTGTTTATCCTCCCAAAGTGGATGCCTCCAAACCGGCAGGTGAATGGAACGAACTGGAACTCTATTGCAACTGGCCACATCTGAAAGTGACACTGAACGGCACTGTGGTCCAGGATGTCAACTGCGAAGACGATATCCGCCTGCGATGGCGAAACCGATGCGGTTATCTCGGCATTCAAGATCATGGCGGCAAGGCATGGTTTCGCACCATTCGCGTCAAAGATTTGGGAGGCAATTCGGAATCAAGATGGACATCTCTTTTCAACGGTGAAGACTTGAGCGGATGGAACATCATCGGCGAGGCGAAATGGAGTGTCGAGAACGGGGAATTGGTAGCCCGTGACGGCAACGGTTATGCGATCACTGAAAAAGAGTACAAAGATTTCCATTTGTGGGCGTATGTCAACGCAAGCGAAAATTCAAATGGTGGAATCTTTTACCGCTGGAACAAACTCGGGGACCGCGGTTATGAGGCGCAAATATATAATGTCAAAGGTGCGAAAAATATGACCGGCAGTATCTACAACCATACCCCTGCCGAAACGCTCCTATCCAAGAACGGCCAATGGTTTTTGATGCAGATTGTCTGCAAAGGAAATTACTCCCTGGTATTGGTGAATGGAAAACCGATTGCCGAATACCACGAAACGGAAGACCGGCCAGGCCACATCTCATTACAAATGCACAGCCGAAACAGCCACATTCGCTTCAAGGATCTTCGCATCGAAACGTTTGATTGATCTTATCGATTGCTTCTTTTTGTATGAATTTAAAAAACAGGAAAAGAGCTGAGTGCATTACAGATATTAGTCATGAATAAAATCATTCTCATCATCTGGTTTGTTGTTCTAGTTGGAGCGCTTTCCCTGTTCGCGTTTCTCGCATCAGATCCACGCTACTTGCTGGGCATTGAAGAAATGCAGCCCGATGCCGCTTATGCGAACGGCTTGAAATTGGTGCGGGATGGAAAACTATTCGAGGCAGTGGAAACATTTCGCAAAGGCGAGCGCTTCTATCAACGATTATATGATGAAAAAGGCTTGAAGCGGCATGAAGCGCAGGTGGTTCAGCACCGGCTGGCTATCGCCAACGCCTATTTTGTGCTTGGCGCAACGGATGAGCTCGAACTCGCAGTGGGAATGTACAAAAAAGTGATCGAGCAAGATCCTGGTTTTTCTTTGGGGCAGCCACACCTGAGTCTTGGGGATACTTTGCAGCGTCTTGAACGCTACTCCGAAGCAATTCGCGCCTACAACGGCGTATTCGAGTATGGAAACGGATTGATTCTCCTGGAAGCATTGTATGGTCGGGGGCGTTGTTATTGGCTGACCAAGCAACCGGTCCCCGCTTCGGATGATTGGTATTTGTTTTTACGATATACAGAAAAAGCGCTGAATGATGAACAATGGAAAGAAATTCGTCAGTTGCCGGTTTGCGAAAACCCCCGCTGCCATTTTATCTTGGCGAAGGCATTTGAAAATTCCAGCGATTTGGAAAAAGCAAATACCCATCTCGATATATATTTACAATCTATCCCTGAAGATCGTTGTGCACACTATCTTGATGCACTTTGGAAGAACCAACCACTTCCCGCGGATCAAGGCAAAATCCCCATAGCGGATTGCTTTTACCCCACCGATCAAGTACCCCGCCCCGTCTATCAAACCTTGCTCAATATGTACACGGAATCAAGCGGCCTGTATGAATTAACCCTGGAATTATCCGGCCAAGCGGAAGGGGTGGATATTCCGGAAATCGAAATCGTCGCCAACGGATTGCCGGTGGAGAAAATCTGGATCAAATCGGCCCAGCCCAAGCCGTATACAATCTCTTTGGAATTACAGTCCGGAAAGAATTTCATTCGGTTGACGGTGGAGAATCTGGGTGGATTTCAAGGAACAATCGAGTTGCATTCAATCTCAATTGAAAAAAAGTAAATGGAATAGGGTAGAACAAGCGTCTCGCTTGCCCTTCAATTTCACGGCTTTCTATACTTCTCCTTCAACTCATCACACCGCTTCCGCATGGAAACCAGGACCGACGCATACGCCGGATCGCCCGCTAAGTTCATCCGCTGATCCGGATCGATCTTAAGATCATGCAAAAACTCATAAGCCGGTTCCTGCTCGAAATATCGGGCATATACATACCACCGTTCACGAATGCCTTCCCATTTGGGAATGGCTTTATGGTCCATCAGATGCTCACAGAAGAAATCCTCCCGCCAAGTAAGGACCGGCGCACCATTGGCTAATGGAACTAGACTTTGGCCTTGATAGTGTGAGGGGATCGACACACCGGCCAAATCCAGCATGGTAGAAGTAATATCGATGTTCAGCGCCATGGGATCGAGTACGACACCGCGCCGCTCTTTCGGAAGACGCGGATCGTAAATGATGAGAGGAACGCGCAAGGATTGCTCATAATGCGACCACTTGCCGGCGAAACCCCGGTCACCCATATAATACCCATTATCTCCGGTATAAATGATGACTGTTTTTTCATCAAGCCCTTGTTTTTTCAGTTCAGCCCGAATTCGGCCGATGACCCGATCGACACCGCTGATCATACGGAAATAAGCACGCATGTTCTTCTGGTATTTCTCCTGAGTGTCCCACCGCCAGTAATACCGTTGGCGATTTAATGATTCTTTCAAAAACTCTGGCTGCGATTCAAAGATATCAGGATCGGAAAGTCGTGGCGGAGGGATATCGACATCGTCGTACATCCCGTCGACGGCTTTCGGCCAGGGATAATGGTCTTCTTTGTCGCTGTCCTCCGCATGGACGGCATTGAAACTGACCGACAAGCAAAACGGTTGCTGATCCGGATTGCTTTGCAAGAACTCAATGGCATGATCACCGGCCAGTTCCGTTTCGTGACGCAAACTGCCGTCTTTTTGTTTATGGAAATACGGATTGCGCCCCAGCGGCTTGAAGAAATGGAACATCTCGGATTTCATGCCCTCGGCAACGCTGACTCCGAATTTGCCGATGAAACCGGTTCGATACCCGGCTTGACGGAGTAAGGCGGGATAACTGCTCCCCGCATGCTCAGCCGAGATCGGAGGGGTACCGAAGGTGAAACCATGCGTGCGCTCATGCAAACCGGTAAAAAGGGACGCGCGGCTGGCGGCGCAGATGGACGTGGTGACAAATGCATTCCGGAAGCGCACACCCTTTTCCGCCAAACTGTCGATTACCGGTGTTTTGAGAATCGGATGACCGGCGCATCCCAATGTGTCGTTACGCTGGTCGTCGACAAGGATGAAGAGAATGTTCGGGCGTTTTTCGCTCTCTGCTGACAATAAAACCTGCGGCATTGTGAGACCGGCTGTTCCTATGGCAAGGCCTCCGAGAAATGAACGTCTTGAAATGGACATAGTCTTGCTCCTTTAACGTAATAGCCTAGATGAAACGATGTGCTATTCGAGTAGGCGTTCTCGCCAGCGCTAAAATGAATCATACAATGATAGCATTTTCATGATCGTTTGTGACCACCCCTTATGATTTCTCTTTGGTCATGGCTGATTTTACCATTCTGACTACCATAGACGATCTTCCACAAGTGTATAATAGTATGGGAGTGAATAGAATTACAATTCTCGGAGTCTTGTTTGAAGAGGGGGAAGTATTCTATAAACAGGTGTCCGTCAATCTTATTCAACAAACATGAGGGAAATTATAATGATTCGAAAATGTTCAGCGATTATCTACGGCGTGATCATTGCCGCTTTTTTCATTGGAGGGGATGTTATGTCTGCAGAAAACAAGGAATTCACCTTATTTGATTTCACAAAAACAGAAAAACAAAAAGAATGGCGCCCGATCAACGATACGGTGATGGGCGGTGTATCCGACAGCCGTTTTGTGGTGGGAAAAGGGGGGATTGCCCGGTTTTCAGGAGTGGTCTCCCTTGAAAACAATGGCGGATTCGCGTCCGTTCGTTCTTCTGTAGTTCTATATGATTTGAGTTCCTATGAAGGAATCCGAATGCGGATTCGTGGCGATGGAAAGCGTTATAAATTATGCATCAAGACCGATCCCCAATTCGACGGAGTACTCTATCAATCTTCCTTCGAAACCCGGAAGGAAGAATGGATCATGGTAACCATTCCTTTTTCATCATTCATTCCCACGTTTCGGGGACGTATCCTGAAAGACGTGCCTCCCGTAGCCACGGATCAAATACGAACATTCGGTTTCCTGATATCGGAAAAACAAGCAGGACCTTTCCTTCTCGAAATCGATTGGATACATGCCTATCCCAAAAAAGTGTAGTTTCTTTTTTTGAATTCACGATAGTATATAGAGAAAGAACAGTGTCAATTCTACATCAGAAAAAAAAGAATAGAAAAAGAATTTTTCTAAGGATGGTCTTCTAGCCGTTTCATTCTCCGGTAAGAGGTATGGTGTATGATCTCTCTGTCAAATACGTGAAACGGTTCTTTCCATTTTTAAGGTTGAGTAGTATGAGAAAAAAAATTGTTATATATCTTTCGATTTTCATAATTCTCTTTATCGCGATTGGTTTTTTGTATTATGAATCTCTGGTCACTTCCATTGCGATCTCCCAATTGAATTCCATGTATGGGCTTGGCATTGATTTTCACGATTCGGATTTGTCCTTATTTTCAGGAGAAATCGTAATACAAAAACCGCAATTGTATGACATAAATTCGAAACCGAGCATCTTTCTTGCCGATGCCGCATCGTTTGGCTTGGGAGTGAATTTCCCCAAAATGATCCGCGGTATCGTGGAAATAACCCATTTTCAATCAAGAAACACAGGGATCGAATTGCGACGATTGCCGAAAGGAGACTTGAACTGGGCACGTGTCATTCAACGGTTTGTTCCCGACAACCGAAAACGGCAGTTGGCGCTTGCCAAGGATCCCAACTCCGCCTCCCCTGCCGGAGTTGGATCGAAATCTACGGCCGTTTCCAATACGCCCGCGGTTCAGAGTGCAACCCCAATTGAATCGGCCACCTCGAGAACACTCTCTACCGTTGCTGAGAAAAAAGAAAGACCTGCTGTTGGTTCCATAACCAATGACGTCTCCCCCTCCATGGAGAAAAGAAAACCTCCCAAATTTCCGGAAATCTCCATTCAAAATGCTCGTTTGAATTTGCATGACGATAACACGGCAATGGATCACTCTTCAACCGTCTTGATGGATCGATTTCATTATGATACTGAAGAAGACAGTATTTTGATCGAGAAATTGGATGTTGTTCTTCGTCCCGATTCTCCTTCTCTTTTGAATATCGAGAAATTGGATATGGAAAATGTTCTACATCAAGAGGAAGAAAAATTGAATCTGACTGCGTCGAATATTGAAGTACAAGGAAAGGAAATTGATGTGAATCGATATGATTTCAGTGACACGTATCATGCGTGGATGCGTGTGTATCGTGAAATTGGTTCCATCATTTCCCCAAAGAGGCAGTCGGATGAAACGCTACCCAATCGAGTGAATTCACTCCTGTTGAAATCGGTAACGATCAACGTCGCTCCAAAAAATGTCGACAACGCAACTGCCGGAGCAATTCGCATTCATTTTGAAACGTTGGAATTTCAGGAAAACAAGGATCTTCTCACGGTAACGGATGTGCGGATTGAAGAAGACGGACGCACTGTGTTCAATCTTCCCCGCCTAGTTTTTTCCGGTGTCAACCAACGAACCTTGGCCGTGAAAGAAATGAAAATGAGTGGATTGCAAATCGACATCCGAGAGGATGGAGAAGGGAACCTGAATGTTGCACGAACCATCCAACAAATTCGTAATATTTTACAATCCTTTATTCCGGAAAAAGAAAAAATGGCTCGGGTAATGGGTGAACACGCTGAGAAGATAGAAAATGTGACGTTTAATGATGCCATGGTGTTTCTTCATTCCAACCGCCGTCCGGAACAGAAGGCGGCAATGACGGATCTCTTTTTTCATTCCCCGAGTCACACAATTCTTATCAATCAATTAAAAGTATTTGATCTAAGTGAGGAAAATCTTGTTTTCGAAATCCCTTCGTTGTTGATTGAACAATATGCAGGAGGATGGAAACACATCAAATTGATACAACTGGATCGTTTTCAGGCGGAAAGTGATTTATTGCCCGATGGATTGGAATTGACAAAAACAGTGGCCGATTGGATTGCCATTTCTGACAAGTTGGGACGGTCTCCTTCACGCGTTGTTCCGTCAACGGCGGAGTCCATGTATCGGATTGACAAATTTCTCATGACAAACGCTACTTTGAAAATCACCGATAAGCAGCTCGTCCAACCCATCTCGCATCGATTGGAATCACTGAATCTCGATTACAAAGATTTACAGATCGGAAGAGGACAACAAAATCCGTGGGTACCCGTGAATCTCAATGCAAAGATTGCTGCCCCCGGCCAGGGCCGATTTAGTATTTATGGAAAAGTCATACCGACATGGAATCCTCTCAATCTAAACGCAACGATGTCTTTGTCTATTCAAGATATGATGGCGTATCAATCCTATTTTCGCGGCTATCTGCCTGTTGGATTGGAAAAAAGCGGTTTCCGGCTGAATGGTATTTTGGATATCCGATTTGATCATGTGGAGAGCACATTCGATATGTATTTGGATCAGCCTGTTTTTTCTACTGCAGAATCCAAATGGCCGGCTCAGATTGATACTCGAACTGCCATCTCTGCGTTGAATGGCATGAAAGACAATCAAGGAACGATTGCGTTTCGCAACAACAAATTGGAAGGTGAATTTAGAGATCCGACTTTCAATTTCGGAACGGGGATATCTCAAATCTTAGGCCGGAATTTGATGAATCGAACTCTTGCAGTCTTGAAACTTCCCTTGAATGTCGTTGACACTGGCGCTTCGCTAATCAAAAAAGGTGCCGGATCGGTTGGAAATGTTATGAAAAAGATATTCGACGGCGAAGAGAATCCATGAATCGTTTATTGCATGGTAGTACTTTCTCGGATAGTATCCGTTGCCGATAAAGGGGATTTGGTTGGAGAGAGGGTTTCTGTAGCCGCCTTAATTGTAGCGGTTGGTTGAGGGGGCATCACATCTTCATCTTCGTTGGAAGGTGTGATATCGGATAACTGCATATCGGGCTGCTCTTCATAGGAAACGACCTGGGGTTTTCCTTTCTCGTCCAAACTAAATTGTAAGCGTAATGCTTCCTTTTCGTCAAACAAGGACATGACGGGATTCCCCTCCGGCCGAATCAAAAAAGAGGCTCTTTTCTTCATCGAATCATCGAGAATGGTTAATCCGGACGGACCGAGAATGCATCGGTAGTTCCCCTTTTGATCGATAACGATATATTGTTTGGCCGTAATGATTTTATCGGAAGAGAGTTGAAGCCAAAAGAAAATGAAAAAAAGGAGAACGATCACGCCGATCAAAATTTTCAGAATAAGAGAATGTTGTTCCAGTTTACGCAACCGAGCACGGCTGTTTTGCGCATCCTGCACCAATGCGCGTATCACAGGTTGAAGATTGGGTGTTCGTGATTTCATGTTTTGCCATGGGATAATGTGTTCTGTTCCCGAAAGAACGTTTATCGAAGATAGTGTAGTCGAATTTCAATGCATCGTGGAGACTTAGAAGAAAGAAAAGATCCATGAAAAACATCTTGATTATCAAACCTTCGGCATTGGGAGATGTTATTCAAGCGACGAGCGTGTTGCCGATTTTGAAAACCCGTTTTCACTCGATCCGGATCACATGGCTGATTTTTAAAAACAATGCAGAAATTGTCATGAACCATCCACTTATCGATCATGTTATCACCATCGACCGGCGGAAATTTTTATGGCGGCAAATTCCTTTACTGCTTCGTGAAATGAGAACTCCGCGTTTCGATACGGTCATCGACTTTCAATGCCTATTTCGATCCGCTTTGTTGTCTTGCATGACCGGTTCTCCAAGAAGGATTGGTTATCGAAGCGGGCGGGAAGGTTCAATATATTTTTATACGGAAACCTTCGATATTCCAACTCACTCGATGCACGCCGTCGAACGTTATGTTTCGCTCTGCGAAGCACTTGGAGCTCCACGCTTGGAAACAGTCTCCTTCCCGATTCCGATCACAGAGACACATCGGGAACATATCCATGAATTGTTATCGGAATTATCCGCTCAACGCCCGTTGATCACCATTTGTCCCACCGCAAGATGGAATACAAAATGTTGGCCGCCCCATCATTATGCCCAATTGGCGGATCGTTTGATTGAGCAGAATGGAGCGAACATCGTTTTATCCGGGGCGCCGGATGAAGTTGAAATCGTGGACGAAATGGTAAGTCGAATGAAAAATCCGTCTCTGAATTTGTGTGGCAAAATTTCGATTTTGGAGTTGGGAGCCTTGCTCGAAGAATCCGATTTGTTTGTTGGGAACGATTCTGCACCGATGCATTTAGCCTCCGCAGTGGGAACCAAAACGGTGGCTTTGTTCGGTCCAACCAATCCGAAATTGACGGGGCCGTATGATCCGTCTGCGGCTTCATTGTCTGTTACAGTGGAGTGCGGCCCCTGTTTTCAGAAACGGTGTGAGCATGTGAAGTGTATGAATGAATTATCTCCCGACACAGTCCTTCGAGCCTGTTTGCAAAAATTAGATTCTTAATTGTCTAGCATGTGCAAGAAGGGAAGAATATTTTAAATCCCAATCAAACTAGGATCACAGGGAAACGAAGTCGGCGGCCCCAGTTTGATCATATCTCCCCGGCTGGTCAGACCATTGGTAGCGTCCCAGGTTGGAGCGGTTCCGTATGTGTCGGCATCGTAATCAGGACCCGCACTGGATATCTGCCATTCACAACAACGAAGGCTTGAACCGACAACAGCACGCTTGGCATTATGAATAATCGTCCATGCATCGACATAATCATACGTCACATACGCTTCATGCTGGCCAGGAACGACCCGTTCCCCATACCGAGCTTCCAGAAACGGATCTTGCGGGACCGCCGCCAAATAGGCAACCGGTGTGGTCAAAGGGATCAATCGCCGGTTGACCGGATTGATATTCACCCCAGATGGATCGACGAAGGGGGGATATTTACCTCGATCCATTTTGTACATTTCGAGCGCATTGGCCATCGTCTTGAATTCCCCCTCTACCTTGGCGACCATCGCACGTACACGAGCATTGATAAAATTAGGAACCGCGATGGCGGCAAGCACACCGATGATAGCGACGACAATAAGGAGTTCAATCAGGGTAAAGGCATTCTTTCTCATTCCATATCCCCTTTCGGTTTATCAATTCCTTCGTCATTCTATAGATTTTTCTTGGATGAATCAAGTAAATTTGTAGGGAAAAGAGAAGTGGTATTATTTTGTTCGAAGAATCCTTCAGATAATTTTGGATGGATATGAAAGAAATTTAAAACTTGTATGTCCAATTGTTGGTGGCATATTTTGTCTCGATCAATTCATCAATAAGAGAATGGGGGATTTCCCGAAAAACTTCGGTACTTCCCCAGGTTTCCAGCAATATCTGCTTGACTATATCAGCCGGAATAGACAAATTGATCAAAAAATCCTGATGTGAACGTTTGTTCCGGTACTCCGGTTGATCCTCCGGCATTCGAAGGTATTTCCGGATCAAATGTAAGTCGAAATCCAATAACAAAGTTCCATGATACAGAACAAAACGTTTTTTCCTCCGCTGAGCGTTGCCGGAAAATTTCAATCGATTGATCGCTAGGTCGCAAATGCCCAGATGGCGGATTTCCCCTTGAACATACGGTTGAAACGCTTGCCTGTGTTGTTCAAGAACAAATTTGTGAGTATCTTGTATATTTTTGATTTGTGGATAATCTTCTATTTTTAAAATCAGCGAATAATTAAAACAGCCGGGACCTTGAAGAACGGTGCCCCCACCGCTGCAACGGCGCAGGACCGGAATCTTATCACGTGTGCAAGCGGCAAGGTCGGCCTCCTGGTTGATTTTATTGGAAATTCCGAGTACAACAAAATATTGATCGGATTCCCAAAAGCGCAATATCGAGTGATCGAATCCGCTTTCGCATACATTCAACAATGCTTCGTCACAAGCCACATTGGCATAAGGATCAGTAAAGGTCAAATCGAGATATTTCATTCTCAAATCAATTTTTCCGGCTACACTATGAATATTTTACACCGGTGTTGATTCTTGCATTCATTTCGCAGCCGTCAATATCAAGAGAACAGGTGCAATAACAACGTGTTTGTGTGAACCGTTTTTTACGCATATGATGAGGGAAACATGAATAAAAAAACAGATCATGAAAACTTTTACGACTCACTGGAGCATGTGGTAGGACATTCTTTGGAGGACGAGGAACCCTATCGTTCCTCTTTTTTCTTGAATTCCGTTGCCCGGCGACTGCGCAAAGACGGAACCGATGTGCCCATTCCCGTGAGTTCACCTTATGTCAATACAATCCCGCCTGAAGAGGAACCTCCGTATCCGGGAGACCGGCAAATTGAGCGCCGGATCAAAAGCATGGTTCGATGGAACGCTATGGCCATGGTTGTACAGGCAAACCGGATACATGCGGGTCTTGGTGGCCATATCTCGACTTATGCTTCCTCGGCTACGCTCTGTGAAGTCGGCCAAAACCATTTTTTCCGCGGCGGAGACGGAGACCGATTGGCGGATTTGGTGTATTTTCAAGGCCACGGAACCCCTGGCCCTTACGCTCGGGCATTTTTAGAACACCGCCTCGAAGCCACCCATTTGCATAATTTTCGCCAGGAATTGCAGGAAGGCGGCGGACTTTCTTCTTATCCTCATCCCTATCTCATGCCCGATTTTTGGCAATTCCCGACGGTTTCGATGGGACTTGGACCGATTACTTCCATCTATCACGCGCGTTTTATACGGTATTTGCAGCATCGGGGATTACTAAAGGGGGAAGAACCGAATGTCTGGTGCTTCGTTGGGGACGGCGAAACCGATGAACCCGAAACATTAGGCTCCCTTACGCTGGCCGCTCGCGAGAAACTGGATAATTTAATCTGGGTCGTGAATTGCAACTTGCAGCGTCTCGACGGTCCTGTTCGAGGGAATACCAAAATCATCCAGGAATTGGAGTCGATTTTCCGTGGTGCCGGGTGGAATGTCATCAAAGTCATCTGGGGTTCGAACTGGGATCCCCTCTTTGAAGCAGATAAAAGCGGTCTATTGATCAAGCGAATGGATGAAGCGGTTGACGGCGATTATCAAAAATATTCTGTCGAACCGGGAAGTTATACTCGTAAACACTTTTTCAGCAAATATCCGCAATTGTTGGAACTGGTCAATCATCTTACCGACGATGAAATCCGCAAATTAATGCGCGGCGGCCATGATCCTAAAAAAGTCTATGCCGCTTATAAAGCCGCGGTTGAACACCAAGGACAGCCAACCGTTATTCTCGCCAAAACTGTGAAAGGCTATGGCTTGGGAGAAGCGGGTGAAGGCCGAAACATTACCCACCAACAGAAAAAACTGAACGAAAAAGAGTTGCGCGAATTCCGCGCTCGCTTCGATATCCCGCTGAGCGACGAAGACGTTGTCGAAACACCGTTTTACCGGCCGGAAAAAGATAGTCCGGAAATTCAATATCTCATGGAACGTCGGAAGGAATTGGGGGGGTATCTTCCGAAACGTAATCCGAAGGCGGAACCGTTGAACGTTCCGGAAATGGATTATTTCGCCGACTTTCTCAAAGGATCTCCCGATCAAGAAATATCCACAACGATGGCCTATGTTCGTATCTTGACAAAACTTTTGAGAAACAAGGATATTGGTAAGCATATCGTCCCCATTATCCCGGATGAGGCACGTACTTTCGGCATGGATGCCCTATTCCGCCAGTATGGTATTTATTCTTCACGCGGGCAACTATATGAGCCAGTCGACAAAGAAACCCTCCTGTTTTATCAGGAAGCCAAAGACGGCCAAATACTGGAAGAGGGAATCACGGAAGCCGGTTCAATGTCTTCCTTTGTGGCAGCCGGTACGGCTTATTCCAATTTGGGAATCAATATGATCCCCATGTTCACTTACTATTCGATGTTCGGATTTCAACGCGTCGGCGATTTGATGTGGTTGGCCGGTGACAGCCGAACGAAAGGATTTCTATTAGGGGGAACAGCAGGCAGAACTACCTTGAACGGGGAAGGTTTGCAGCACCAGGATGGTCACAGCCACCTTCTCGCCAGCACGATTCCGAATTTATTGGCTTACGATCCTGCTTTTGCCTATGAAATAGCAGTTATCCTGCAGGACGGGCTTCGGCGGATGTATAAGGAAGGGGAAGAAATCTTTTACTATTTAACTCTATACAATGAAAATTATCCCCAGCCCGAAATGCCGGAAAACGCCGAAGAGGGAATCTTGAAAGGACTCTATAAATTCAAAGCCGGTGAGAGCGGCAAACACAAAGCGCATATTTTTAGCAGCGGACCAATCATGAATATGGCACTCGAAGCCCAACGGATTCTGGCTGAAAAATATGATGTTTCTGCTGACGTTTGGAGTGCGACAAGTTATAAAAGTCTACGCTCCGAAGCGTTGAAAGTACGCCGTTGGAATATGTTGCATCCAAACGAAGAGCCGAAAAAATCATATCTCGAAACAATCCTGGAAAATGAAGAAGGGGTATTCATTGCCGTTTCCGACTACATGAAAATAGTCCCCGAACAAATCGCTCCCTGGGTGCCGGGCGGATTGATGACTCTCGGAACCGACGGATTCGGACGAAGCGATACCCGCAAAAATCTCCGCCGTTTCTTCGAAATCGATGCGGAATCAACAGTGATCGCGACACTTTACCAATTAGCCGAAAAGGCAAAAATGGATCGCAAGATGGTCGCTCAAGCGATCAACGATTTGGATTTCGATCCGGAAAAAGCGTTTCCGGAGATTTTGTAAACGGAACGCCGCCGTCCCGGCGGCATGTACTGTAATTGTGGTGCAGACCAGAGGTCTGCACCACAATATTTTCAAGAAAACAAAGGGGAACCCTGATGGACATACGATTACCACGTTTGGCGGAGGGAGCGGATTCCGGTACCGTGGTTTCCGTTCTCGTAGAGGAAGGCGATCAGGTCGACAAAGATCAAACGATCATCGAGATCGAGAACGAGAAGGCGACGGCACCGATTCCCTCGACGGAAGCCGGTGTCGTGAAAAAGATTCACGTCAATGAAGGCGATACGGTTACCGTCGGTCAGGTGATTGCTTCCCTCTCCACAGATGGAAAAGAGGAAGAAGCAAAAGAGAAACCCGAAGAAAAAACCGAAGAAGAGGCCGAAGAAAAACCGGAACGACCGGCGCCGGTTCAAGAACAAGGATATAAATTAGATTCTTTGGATGTATCCACTGTCGATCCCATTTTAGGATATCAATATGAATCGCGTAGCGGTTATCCGCCTCCGGCGTCTCCCACAATTCGTAAACTGGCGAAAGATATCGGATTGGATTTGACCCGGGTGCGCGGATCTGCCCGCGGTGGACGAATTGTTCTGGAAGATATCAAAACCTATATCAAACGATTACAGGACGTTGCCTTTGGGAAACTGAAAGAAGCACAAAAACGTCCTGCAACGGCGCAGCAGCAATCGATCGATTTCTCGAAATGGGGTTCAATCGAGAAAAAGCCACTTTCTTCTTTACGGAAAACAATCGGCAAGAACGTTCTCGATTTTTGGACGACCGTGCCGCATGTTTATCAACTTGATGAAGCGGATATTACGGACATGCTTTCTTTACGGAAAAAACACAAATCCGCTTATGAAGAGCAAGGTGCCAAATTGACCTTGACCGCTTTTGCCATCAAAGTGGTGTGCAAGGCATTGGAAAAATATCCGATTTTCAATTCGAGTTTGGATGAGACGACCCAGGAAATCGTGTACAAAAAATATATGCATATCGGGATTGCGGTTGATACGCCCGATGGATTGATCGTCCCCGTGATTCGCGATGCCAATGAAAAAAGCCTATTCGATCTTTCGAAAGAATTACAGGAAATCGCCGAAAAGGCGAGAGACCGAAAACTCAGCGGAGAAGACCTGAAAGGTAGTTCTTTTACGATCTCCAATCTCGGCGGTATCGGTGGCACTCATTTTACACCGATCGTCTATAAGCCCAATGTCGCAATTCTAGGAATCGGAAAAGGCGTCACCAAGCCTGTTTCGCTCGATGGGAAGAAAGTCGAAGTGCGCACAACGCTACCGTTGTGCGTTTCCTACGATCACCGCGTGATCGACGGTGCAGATGGGGCGCGCTTCATTACGGAAATCGTGAATGCGTACGAAAATTTTGAGAAAAGCGAAGTGAAATTGTAACGCCGCCGTCCCGGCGGTATCTGAAAAGTTGGCATTCTGCCAACGAAGTATATTTATTGGCTTATAAAATGGATAAATGATAAGGAAGCAAAACATGGAACCAATCCAAACGGAAATCGTTGTTCTCGGAGCCGGTCCCGGTGGATATGCCGCGGCTTTCTATGCGGCGGATAAAGGGAAAAAAGTTATTCTGGTCGATAAGGATCCACGGGTGGGTGGTGTGTGTTTGAATCGGGGATGTATTCCATCAAAAGCCTACCTTCACGTGGCCAAACTGATCGATGAAGCGAAAGAATCTGAAGTTCGCGGTGTTACCTTTACAGAACCCAAAATCGATTTGGATAAAATGCGGAATTGGAAAGAATCCATTTTGGATAAACTTTCATCCGGTATTCGCCAACTAGCGGGTGCCCGCAAAGTCGAAGTGATGCATGGCCGAGGGCATTTCGAGGACTCCAATACGTTGCGGGTGGAAACCGAAGAAGGGCAAAAATTCATCAAATATGACGCAGCAATTATTGCCGTCGGTTCTGTTCCCGCTATGCCTTCCGCTTTCGATTTGGGCAATCCGCGAATTATGACGTCGGATCAAGCGTTGGAAGTCGAGGAAATCCCGCAAAATATGATGGTTATCGGTGGTGGATATATCGGGATGGAATTAGGGATTGTCTATGCGACCTTCGGTACGAACGTGGTTGTCGTGGAAGCGCTTGGAACAATTCTAGCCGGAGCGGATAAGGATTTAGTCAAATATGTCCACGATCAATCCGCAAAAATGTTCAAAGAAATCCGCGTGAATACGAAAGTGTTGAAGATGGCCACGAAAGGCAAAAAGATCAAAGTTACTTTGCAGCAAGAAGATTCCGATCCTTACGATGAGGAATATGACCGTGTGTTGGTCTCCGTCGGCCGTGCTCCTAATTGCTTCGATTTGGGATTGAAGAACACAAAAGTAACCACGGATGCTAAGGGTTTTATTGAAGCCAATGTGCATCAACAGACCAAGGATGACAAGATTTATGCCATCGGCGATGTTGTCGGCGGTGCTCTGTTGGCTCATAAAGCAGCACGGGAAGCCCGTGTTGCCGTGGATACTATTCTTGGGGAGTCTACCTCTTTCGAAAACGTTGTGGTTCCGGCGGTGGTCTTTACCGATCCCGAATTGGCTTGGTGTGGACTGACGGAAAATGAAGCGAAGGAAAGAAACATTGAAATCCAGACAGCGAAATTTCCCTGGTCGGCTTCCGGACGTGCACTTAGCTTCGACCGTCCGGATGGATTGACGAAATTGATTGTGGAACCGGAGACCGATCGGATTCTCGGTGTGGGAATCGTGGGCGCAGGAGCCGGTGAAATGATCAGCGAAGGCGCATTCGCCATTGAAATGGGCGCAACGGTCCGCGATTTGGCCGAAGTCGTCCACCCCCATCCAACCCTATCCGAAACGATTATGGAATGTGCTGAGAAATTTTATGGCTACTCCACCCATGCCTATAGCGGGAAAAAGCGTGATGAATAGTAAAGCCCATCTACTTGACATGATTGATGATCGGTAATGAATCACCCACTTCCGCCGTATTGCTGCGGGCGGCCTCCACGATGATTTCTTCCAACTCCTTGTGAGCTTCTTCCACCATTCCGCTTCGAAGAAGGGAAAGAGCGCGGGAAGAAACCATTCGATCGAAAACCTGTTGACGCCTTTGCTGGGTAGGGAACATATCGATCACTTTCTTACGAAGCAGCTGGCAGAGTTCGAGAAACATACCGTATTCTTCCCCATACGCCATTTCCAATTCCTGACGAATACCTGACGCCAATGAAGGGCTTACACCCGAGGTTGAAATAGCAATCGTCAGCAAACCCCGCTCAATCGTACTGGGAACGATAAAATTTCCCTCTTCCGGAGCATCGACGACATTGCAAAGAATATCCTTTTTCTTGCAAAGTTCTGCAATTTTGTGATTCACTTCCCGATCATCGGTTGCGGCGACTACAAGATAGGCGTTATCCAAATCCGATGGGTGAAACTTCTCTTTTTTCCATTTAATCTCATTTTGAAAGGCCATATATTCCAAAACTGATTCCAATTGCGGGCTGATTACCAGTACTTTCGCCCCTGCCTCGTTTAAAGAAGCCACCTTGCGCCGGGCCACATCTCCCCCACCGACAACCACACATTGCCGCCCCGTTATATTGATGCATATCGTGTAATAGGGCTTCTTCCCTAAGATGGCATCCGTCATAAATTACCTCCAATAGTTTTCCATGGCAATGAATACGAATGAATGTATTGCTATCCTTACAGATTCTTACAAAAAATGTATCATTTTTTATTGTATTGGTAATCAATCCTTTCGCACAGGGGAAGATCAAGGCGAGATTCCTTCTTTTTTACCTTCAATCGCTGCCTGATCCTGTCTCATGGAAAAAATTTCTTTCGAATCCCTTTGTAAATATTCCAATTTTGATCAATTATGTTATATTTATGTTGAAAGGCAGGATTTCAAGTGAAAAGAACACAAGACATGATTCAATTCTCTTATTTATCTTCTGAAGTGTAAAATTCTAGTGAAGAGAAAGTTGTTTTTTACGCGATATTTTATAAAACAAAATTGTAAATTATACTGAATTGCAATGGAATTTGGAATGGCATCACAGGTGAACAACAATGAGGATATCGGCAAAAGGTGAATATGCGATTCTTGCCATTCTCGATTTGGCACAGACATACGATACGGACGAAGTCCGTACGATGGAGGAGATTTCCAATGATCAATCCATCCCTCATCCCTTCTTGGTCCAAATCTTATTGGAATTGAAGCGGTCGGGGGTGGTCGAAAGCCGTCGAGGCGCCGGTGGAGGATATCGTTTATCCCGTCATCCACGCAATATTTTCTTGGGAGAAGTGATCCGTTTGATTGAGGGGCCTTTGCTCCCGTTCAAATGCAGTGTACCCTCAACGGATACTCGCGATTGTCCTCATCAAGGGAATTGTGTGCTGACTCCAATCTGGCAAACGGTTCGGCAGGCGATCGAAAATATAATTGACAATATATCATTCGAAGACCTGGCCAAACGCCAGGAAAATCTGAATTTCCCGATGTTTCATATTTGATAGATGAATATAAAAAAAATCGATCTTCATGTCCATACGCGATATTCGGACGGTACATTGACTCCTGCCGAATTGATTGAAAAAGCTTCTCACATCGATCTTTGCGCTGTTGCCATTACTGACCACGACACAACCGCCGGGATTCCCGAAGCCTTACACGCCGGCCGGATGTACGGTGTAGAAGTGATTCCGGGAGTGGAAATCAGCGCTATTTATCCTCACGGTACTCTACACATCCTGGGGTATTATGCGGATATTCACAATTCCGTATTACAAGAAAAATTGCGGGAGTACGTCAATGCGCGAAACCGGCGAAACCCACAAATTCTTCATCGTCTGAAACAATACGGCTATTCTCTCGAGATGGAAGAAGTGACCGCTTTGGCTGGTGGAGATGTGATCAATCGCCCTCATATCGCCCAGGCCATGGTCAAGAGGGGATATGTTCAATCGAATCAAGAAGCATTCGACCGATTTTTGGCAACCGGAGCCTTAGCGTACGTTCCAAAAGAAGTCTACACTCCGGAAGAATCCATTGAAATCATCCACGCTGCCGGAGGATTGGCCGTTTTGGCTCATCCCGATCAACTTCAAGCCGGCAGTTTAGAGGATACTCTCAATGAAATTCTCCATTTTCACAAAATTGGCATCGATGGAGTGGAAGCGTATCATGGAAATTGTTCCATCGAACACAGTCAAGCCTATGCAAAATTGGCAAAGCGTTTGGGATTGTTCGTTACCGGCGGCTCGGATTACCATGGAGATTTAA
This sequence comes from uncultured bacterium, assembly GCA_964412555.1. Taxonomy (GTDB): domain Bacteria; phylum Hinthialibacterota; class Hinthialibacteria; order Hinthialibacterales; family Hinthialibacteraceae; genus CAYPPG01. The sequence goes on along the minus strand of CAYPPG010000047.1, from coordinate 40,335 downwards.
AACATGAGGGAGAACTCGGTCAAACCAAATCTCTCCCCTTTCTTTCATACGAACTTGTGTTAGCAATGAAAGACCGGCTTTCGAAACAATCGCGAATCGTATTATAGACCTGCCTCTTCCCTGATTTTCATTTACAATTTAGATCTATTTTTTCATGGGGATTTCGGAAACCGAGTTCGGAACAAATACCCCTTTCGATTCGAAAATGTTGTTATGGTTATGTGGTGATTCGTCCATCTTCAATGGACAATGGCGATAAACGATTGTCGAATGTGTAATGAGAATGAATGTTTCTTTTGAACACAAGGATCGACTGACTTTACCTTTGCTTTGCCTGCTTGCGGTTGTTACTCTTGTTCTCGATTACGGTTTTATCTTTCCGCTATTTTTGGAAAGTATGCTACAAATCCTCGAAATTCTCGTCGCTTTGATTTTCATTTTTCTACTCGGATGGGATAGTATTCGAAGGAAGGGAAAACTGCGTGTTTTCCGTGCGCATTGTGTGGAATTTTTTTTCCTTGGAATCTTGGTTCTTGAGTTTGTTCTTTTTCTTTTCAAAATCTCTTTTCTTTTTGACGATTCGGTTCATTCTTTGAGAGTTGCTTTGCACCTTTATATTGTGAGTGCTGTGGGATCCTATGCTGTAAAAGCAGGTCAGAAGTTATTTTTCCTATCATTGTCTCCCGCTGCATCAGTCTTATCCACATTTTTTTTGCTCATTTTTCTTGGGGCTATAGCTCTTCTTTTGCCATGTGCAACGCACGGGACACTCACGCCCAATATTTCAATAATCGATGCGCTCTTTACCGCAACTTCCGCCGTGTGTGTGACTGGCTTGATTGTAGTCGACACGGCTACGGCGTTTTCCCGAACGGGGCAGACGATAATCCTTGTTTTGATTCAATTGGGGGCGCTGGGGATTATGACTTACGCTGGTATCTTTGCATTGGCGTTCGGACAAAAGATGAGCATGAGAGGACGCTATGTATTGCAGGATATTCTAAAAACAAACGGTGCAGGACGTGTTTCTTCCATCTTGCCGGCCATTGTAGCCACAACATTCTTATGCGAACTCCTTGGTGCTATTCCTCTCTATTTGGGATTCCGATCTACTTTATCGGTACAGGATTCCATCTTTACCGCTTTATTTCATTCAATCTCCGCCTTTTGCAATGCCGGTTTTTCAACTTTCTCCAATAGCCTTGAGAATTTTACCGGTTCGATTTGGATCAATCTTCCCATCATTCTTTTAATTATTCTTGGCGGACTCGGATTCAGTGTAATCAATGAATCATATCGGCTTATTCTCTCCAAAACGAACCGGAAATCGAAAAAATACCGGTTGAGTCTCCACACCCAGCTGGTATGGAGAATGTCTCTCATACTAATCGGCGGCGGTTTTCTTCTTATACTTCTTGGGGGGGATTGGTCGGAAAGCAGCTGGACTGAAATCATCTGGGCGGGGCTTTTCCAATCGGTGACAACTCGGACTGCCGGTTTCAATTCGATTTCACTTCATATGCTTGCCCCTTGGCTCCTTGTTCTCTTTATGATGTTTATGTTTATCGGTGGAGCGCCGGGCGGAACTGCCGGAGGCATCAAAGTTTCTACCTTCGGAGTATTGTTCCATGCTTGTAAATCGATGATGAGGGGGCGAAATCACGTCGAAATATTGCGCCGCACATTATCCGACAAAATTGTGCGGTCTGCTTTTGTCATCAGTGGCCTTGCCGCGAATTATGTCGCTTTTACGATCGTGTTGTTGACATGGACCGAACCGGATTTGCCCTTCTTTGATCTTGTTTTTGAAGCGTTTTCCGCTTTTGGAACCGTCGGTCTGTCGCTGGGGGTGACTCCTCAGTTATCGACGTTGGGAAAAGTGATTATCATCGTCACCATGTTTGTTGGCCGTGTCGGGCCTTTAACACTTTTTCTGGCTTTGGCCAGAAAACGGGATGAAGCATTGTATTCCTATCCTGCCGAATCCGTGATTGTCGGATAAAAGAACAGAATAATATGTCCTTTATTTGTTACACTGTAGAGAGAGAATGAAAAGGAAAACTAGTATGAGTAAGAAATTTGCAGTCATTGGCCTTGGTATTTTGGGGCATAGTCTAGCAAAAAAGCTTTCAGAACATGGTGCGGAAGTGATTGCCATTGACTCCGATATGGACAGAGTCGATGAAATCAAAGATCACGTCACCGCAGCCGTTTGCCTGAATGCGACCAATGAACGTGCTCTAAAAGCGCAGGATGTGAAAGATGTCGATGTTGCCATCGTATGCATCGGCGAAGCCTTTGAAGCCAATATCCTTGCCACTGTTTTACTGAAAAAAATCGGTGTAAAAAAGGTGATTACCCGTGCTTCCAGTGAAGTGGAGCGTCAAATTCTTCGCGAAATCGGTGCGGATGACTTGATCTATCCAGAGGAAGATCTTGCGGGTGAACTCGCTGTTCGTCTTACTGCAAAATCGCTGCTGGATTTGATCCCGTTGAGTTCTCATTTAGCCGCCGCGAAAATTAAGCCTCCGAAATCGTTTGTGAATCATTCTCTTCTTGAATTGCAACTTCGCTCGAAATATAGCATCAATGTGATTGCTATTTACGAAGCCGGAACCGAGGAAGATTCCGAATATATTTTTCCGACACCGGAAACAGAAATCAAAGAAGGACAAACCCTATTAATTATTGGGACAAAAGATGATGTCGATAAAATCGTGAATCTGGAATAAAACGATCCATTGAATCCCATTCACCCTTCGCTTATCCTGCACATCTAAGACAATGTTCAACAATATTGATTGATGAGTAGGCTTGATTGGCTAAAAAAATGTACACGGAGAATCGATATGGTGGAGAGAATCTTCGAGCGAATTCAGACTTTATTTGACCAAAATAAACCGGCGGTTTTAGCTACAATGGTGGAATCGCATGGTTCCACACCTCGCAAAGCCGGAACACGCATGATTGTTTTTCCCGATGGTTCCATTGAAGGAACCATTGGCGGCGGCGGATTTGAAAAAAAAGTCATCGAAGAAGCGCAAAATGTGCTGCAGTCGGCAGAAGCAAGGCTGGTTCATATTTCATTGCGGGAAAATGAGCCTACGAGTGTCGGTGGTATCTGCGGGGGGGAAGTGCGAGTTTTTCTCGAAAGAATTGGCACACTCCCACGGTTGCTGATTTTCGGAGCCGGTCATGTTGGCCAGACATTGGCGCGCATGGCGGGAGAAATCGATATACAAGTAATAGTGTATGATGATCGGGAAGAATTTACCCGGCCGGACCTCTATCCTGCTCATGTCAAACCGACCTATGGTTCGTTTCCCAAAGCGATGGAATCGTTGAAACCGACAGAAGACGATTTTATTGTTATCGTTACTTACCAACATGCCAATGACCAACAGGTTTTGAAAGACGCGCTTAGTACTCCTGCTCGTTACATCGGTATGATCGGAAGTGAGATGAAGTGCCTTCGCATACGGGAGAATCTCAAAGAGGAAGGGATTCAAGAGGAGCAACTCGATCGTGTCCATGCCCCCATCGGCCTGCCGATCGGAGGTCATTCTCCCGCGGAAGTAGCGATCAGTATTTTGGCCCAGCTGGTCCAAGTCATGAATGAAAACGAGACAGAATTCTCCTTAACGATGTAAGGCACGATACGCTTCCAAAAAATGAAGTAAATCCCGCTGGTTGGTAATTCCCGAACGGTCAAAATCAGGGAGGGACGCATTGGTTCCGAATGTTTGTGCAAACCAATATACATCCACGGCATCCAGTAGTCCGTCACGGTTGATATCCGGATCCCATGGAACCGCCGTGGGAGTCGGCAATATCCCTGCGCCAAGCGTGAATGAAAAGCGCCGTCCGGTATAACCGAGCCGCCCACCGGAGCCTATGGCTCGCACATTCCATTGAAACACTTCCTGATTGGGCCAAAAAATCGTTTCCCGATGTTCCGAGTCGGTGATATTTTTCTGAATGAAAGGTTCATTATCTTGAAAAAGTGAAAAGCGATAGGAAGCCGCTCCGGTAACATTTTCCCAATCGAACGCGACGGAAAATCCCTCGAGGAACGCTTGATCTTCCGGAGACAACAAACGTGGCGGGGGTAAGGGAGTAGGAGTGGAAACCGGTAGGGGAGTCGGCAAGACCGGACCGCCGGGAATCGGAGTACCGACAAATCCGAATTTGAAACTGTAGATATCGCTGTAATTGCCTTTCTCATTTCCCCGAAGAGCGCGAACACTCCAACGAACCGTCGATTGGCTTTCTAAAATGGACAATTTTAAATTAATCGCAGCCGAAGTCTCTTGGCTGACAAACGATCCAACATCACGGTTGTCGACCGAGATCAATATCTGGTAAGAATCCGCTCCTTCCACTGCTTCCCAGGAAAACGGTATAGGAATTTGGGTTCCCGGGAAACGAATCAAGGCTTCATTCGGTGGAGATAGCAATACAGGAGCTTGAGGGAATGCTCGGGTTTGCGCAAATGGGGTTGTTCCATTGCTTAGCAGAATAATGCAAATAAAAATAGTGGTATATACAAATTGTTTTTTCATGGTTTCTTTAGCGTTCTTCTTTCCGTTTATAGGTAGAACAGGATCTCGCTTGCAGGAAAAAGGCAAGCGGGACGCTTGCTTTACCCAAAGGAACTCAATCCATGTCAGGTAGAAATCATTATCATGAGTTGATAACGTTTTTAGTGTAGAAGGGAAACGATTCTGTTCAAGGATTTTTAAATAAAGATATGAATTCGACTCATTTTCATCGGCAAAATGCCTTACTTGTATTCGTGAAATATCCGACTCCACGACAGGTAAAAACCCGTTTGGGCCAGGAAATCGGTTATGAAAACGCCGCCGGTCTTTATCACGATTTCGTCGAATATTTGTTTCAGAGGTTGGATAATGAATTGGGAATTGATTGCCTTGTCTATTATGCCCCCGCCGAGAAAGAGAAGGAATTCCGTTCCTGGTTGGGTGACCATCGGTATTACTTATCCCAATCTGATGGGAATTTGGGAAATCGGCTTGTCCATGGTTTTGAACAAGGTTTTCAAACTTATTCACGCATTATTGCGATAGGAACCGACAGCCCCGATTTACCGATAGAATACCTCGATGATGCTTTTCATCATCTCAAAGAAAATGATGTCGTTCTTGGTCCATGTGATGACGGAGGATATTATCTCATCGGTCTTTCCCACCCATTTCCCGCTCTTTTCCACAATATACCCTGGTCGACATCGCGGGTATTCGAAACAACACTTCAGAAAATCAACCGTGCGGGTGCTATGCTGGAAGTTTTACCGAAGTGGTATGATGTGGATACGTTCGACGATTTACAACGGCTTGCAAAAAGCAAGGATCCGACCATTCAATCGATTTTATATCCTTATTTACGCGAGTATTAGAATGTTTATTCCTTTGATGCGTTGTGTATTACTTTCGCAGGACCTCGGTGCATGTTGTTTTCGAGCCGGATATCCTTGATATCCTGGCCGATGTAAATTGCAGCTGTTTGATGTTCTTTCGTGTAGAACATATTGTCGGTGATTTGAATATCCCGCGTATTGGTTTCAAAATGGTCTGTATTGTCGAGACGAATTTCGCAATCCCGCTCTTTGTCGTCCTTTTGTCCGTTTTCACGGAAAATATTCGACGAAACGACGACGGCCAATACATCGGGCGCCCATAGTCCTTCCCGCCCGCTGAAGCAAACGACGTTATCCGTGAGTGTGCAGTAGCGGCTGTTGCGTTCGATCGTGCATCCCCTGGAACCGTTGCGCATGATAAGGTTTTCCGAAACTATAACCTGCTCACATCCTTCGATAAAGTAGCCACCCATCTTACTGTCCATCACGACATTGTTGACGAAGATGCCGTTATGGCTGTGATAAAAATGAGTGCCGTCGGACTGCGACCCTTCAAAACGGCATCCATCCACCAGCCACCCGAGCACATGATAGAAGGCCACTGTGCCTTGATCTTTGCGGTCGCTGCCTTTTGCCGGGCCACTATCGGGCTGTAGATAATCACCATAGTAATTACAGCAATTGACCGCGACTACATTTTTGAGCGTCACATCTCGAATCGGTTTCTCGTCGCTTTCTCCAAACACGCCGACAGCATTGCTGGATAGATTCTTGAAGGTCATATCGGCGATCTTTACAGACTCGACATCCCCCAGGACGCGAATTCCCCCAATGTTCGTGCCGCGATCCCATGTATCCCGGCTGCCAATGATTTCCCCGCCCCGAAACGAAACATTTGAGACATGATCCAAAAGAAAACATTGCCCATCTGCTGTCATTTTCTCGGCAAGAGAAAAGCGTGCACCTTCCATGATGAGAGTCGCTCCTTCCGGAACCAGTAATCCGTTTGGATTGCTAATCACATATTCGCCCGGAGCAAACACAAAGGTCGGCGCTATCCCTTCTGTGCCATCCATTTTTTCTTGAATCCATTGTTGATGATATTCGGTTTCTCCTTGTGAAAACGGCCCGATTTCGACAATGCAAGATTGAGCATGTGCTACAAGGCTTAATCCTGCCACGAAACAAAATACGCTAAAAAGGGTAAATAATTTTTGCATAAGGATTCCTTTCCATATTGATTGATCTTGTCTCATCATACTCGATAATAGAAGTGGTTGTCAAAAGGAGCAATTAAGCATAGGCACAGGGCATATATTTGTAATAATCATCGGCTTCGATATGAGGAAGGCTGCCGGCATGGGTGATTTGTTGACGTTCGAAGACGGATAAACGATCTTTCGCCATGGCTGCCAATGTTTGTTTTTCGCTCTCATTGACGGGGCTGAACTGTTTGGCTGCCTGGATCGCTTTGGGAATCAAATCCAAAAAGCCCGGGGGAACTGCGGCTGTTACTCCTTCATGAGAGAGAGTGAATCGAACCGCAAGTTGGATATCTTTCTCATCTTCCAATGGGCGATACCACCACCGCCGCGTCCGTTCCATGCCTTCCGGCCACAGACCGCCACACATGGCTTTCATACCGAGAATACCTGTTCCGCGTTCATTGGCCAGTTCCATGACTTCCTTCCCGAAATCAAAGGTGTAATACTCGACAAAATTGATCGGGAACATGATCGTATCAAAGGGATATTGCCGAAGGGCGGCTAAAGCGCTTTTAGTGGTGTGGGAAGAAAAACCGATGTAGCGGATTTTGCCTTCCTTTTTTGCCTGGAAAAAGGTTTCCATGCAGCCGCCCGGACCGAACGCCTGTTCGACATCTTCTTCCGTGCGGAGGTGGTGTAATTGATAGACATCAAAATAATCGGTTTTTAGATCCTTGAGGCATTGCTCCAGTTCTTGCCGTGCTCCCTCTTTGTCGCGCCTTTTGGTTTTGCAGGCTAAGTAGTAACGGTCACGCGGTATATCCTGCATCCCGATTCCCATTCTCTTGACACATTTGCCATTGCCATAGGCAGGAGCGTTATCGAAGTAATTTACACCCGCTTCAATGGCTTCGTGCAATGTTCGGTTGCAGTCTTCCTGTGTATCGTGAACCAGTGCCAAGCCGGGGAAACAAATGCTGGAAATTTGCAGGCCGGTTTTCCCCAGAATGCGATACGGCATACCGTTGACCTTTTTTCCACTGGAATCGGACGCTAATGATGCATTTATTCCTACTGCTGTCGAACCTGCAGCAGCACCTAAAATTTTAAGAAATGGTCGTCGTTTCATGAGAACCTCGTTTTTGTATGGATAATTGAATGATTGTACTCGATTTGTACTCAGGAGCGAATGTCGAGAGAAGGGGAGAGGCTGAATCTCGGGCTAAGAGATTGGATAATTCGAGACGATGATCTTGAGTATCTACGTTGACTTATAAGTAGAAACATTCAACAATTATCTGTACAGAATATTGTACAATAATTAAAGCGGGGAATCATCTATGCGAAGTAGCGACGTTATCACATTTACCGACGCCCGCGACCATCTTCGTGAAAAGTTTGATCAGGCCAAAAAAAACGGCCGATACGTGAACTTCTACGGAATCTAGCTTGTGAAATCGGAGTTAAGCTCGATCGATGACGACAACAATGTATTCGGTTTTCGTCATGGGAAGCAGTTACCACAAGCCGATTTTCTTCCGGATGAACCGTAAGAAATTCACTTTTTGCTTTTTTTACAACACGAAAGAAAGAATAGTCCCTCCGAAGGAAATCGACCGAGCCATTGAGCGAAAAAAGAAATTTATGGAAAACCCGGCGCGACACACTTACAAGGAGATATAACGATGCGTAACAGAAAGCCAACAACGGACGGTGTAGAAATTTTACACCGCCGATATATTGAAGGGAAACCAGAGATGGAAGCCCTTCTCGAAGAAGAAAGAGCGAATGCCGAAATCGCGCAAAATATTTATGATTTGCGGAAAGAGGCGGGATTGACTCAACAGGAATTGGCCGATTTGATCGGAACTAAACAGACCGTGATTGCCCGTCTGGAAGACGCAGATTACGAAGGGCATTCCCTATCCATGTTACGTCGAGTTGCTGCAGCCCTTAACAAAAAGGTTCAGATCGAATTTGTTCCCATGGCGAACAACGTCAAAACTTCCACACTGCCTTCTACCCACTAAAAACCTGTAAAAGACAAAAAGGTCATGCTTTTTCAACCCCTGATCCGTACAATGAGCGATTTTTTCCCTCAGAGTCTATATCTCGGCATAAATAATTCCAATCAGAAATAGGGCGGCATTTTTGCCGCCCCGTTCCATGATCATTATATATGATGCGTTACTTACTTCGCATTCTTCAATAAATACTCCACTTCCTTCCGAATCTCATCCGGTAAGCGGTCACCGTAACCGTTCATATATTCTTCGATACCGGCCGCTTCCTCTTGCCAGTCGGCCATATTCACTTCGAGGAGTTTTTCCAGATTCTCTTTCGGCATGTCCAATCCGTCGATGTTGATGTCTTTTGAATGAGGCAAAAGACCGATTGGAGTTTCCCGTACACCGACTTCGTTATTGGCTCGTTTGATGATCCATTCCATTACACGGATATTTTCACCGAATCCCGGCCAGATGAATTCTCCTTGTTCTCCGAGACGGAACCAGTTGACCGAATATATTTTCGGCGGATTGGTTAATTTTTTCCCTATGTTTAACCAATGCCGGAAATAATCACCCATGTTGTACCCGCAGAAGGGGCGCATGGCCATTGGATCACGGCGTAGCACACCAACCTTGTGAATCGCGGCTGCTGTCGTTTCCGAACCGACACGGGCACCCAAAAAGACTCCATGCGGCCAGCTTAAACTCTCCATTACCAGTGGAATCAATGTGGAGCGTTTCCCGCCAAGGAGAATCGCAGAGATTGGCACTCCCTTCGGATTGTCAAATTCCGGAGAAAGCGTGGGGCAATTGTAGATGGAAGCCGTGAACCGCGAATTGGGATGAGCGGCATTCCCTTCAGAGCCTGCTGACCAGGGATTCCCTTTCCAATCGAGGGCGTTTTTCGGTGGAGGAGCATCTGCGCCTTCCCACCACGGTTCGTTCGTATCGAGATTGACAGCGGTGTTCGTAAAGAGAGTGGGGAAAAATTGGTCGTTTTTCAATGTCGTCATCATGTTGGGATTGGTTTTTTGCGAGGTTCCGGGAGCCACGCCGAAAAATCCGGTTTCCGGATTGATCGCCCATAAACGGCCGTCCGGGCCCACGTTCAACCAGGCAATGTCATCTCCCAACGTCCAGACTTTATATCCCGGAAGTGCAGATTGCAGCATAGCCAGGTTGGTTTTTCCGCAGGCACTGGGGAATGCTGCGGCGATGTACGTGACTTTGCCCTGCGGATCCTCGATCCCCATGATCACCATGTGCTCCGCCAACCAGCCTTCGTTGTACCCTAGCCAGGATGCGATGCGAAGGGAAAAGCATTTTTTCCCGAGCAGTGCGTTTCCGCCATAGCCGGAACCGACACTCCAAACCAAATGATCATCCGGGAAATGCATAATGAAGCGCTTTTCCGGATCAAAATCGCTTACCGAATGGAATCCTTTGACAAAATCGTCTCTATTGCCGATTTTATCTATAACCGTCTTACTCATACGAGTCATGATGCGCATACTGACGGCGACATAGGATATATCGGTCAATTGGACGCAGGCTTTGGCATAGGGAGAATCAGGATGTCCCATCATATACGGCAGGACATACATTGTTTTCCCTTTCATGCAGCCTCTTGAAATTTCGGTTAACTTCTTCTTGGCTTCATTTGGATCCATCCAGTTATTGTTAGGACCGGCGGTGTCCTTATCGGGGTGACAAACGAAGGTCAAATGCTCGGTTCGGGCAACGTCGGTCGGATGACTTTTGTGATAGTAGGCTTTCGGCCAAAGATCATGGTTCAATTCTTGAAAAACCGGTTGTCCTTCGATTTTTTCTTCATGAATACCGGCTTCAACGATCTTTCGAGCCTCTTCTTCCGAACCATCACACCAATGAATCCGATCCGGCTGTGCGAGCTTTGCTTGTTCTTCAACCCATGCTTCTAAATGAGTGGCCATTCGTTTCACTCCTTGGATAAATTTTTCACCATCAACAAATTTATTGAAAGAGTAGAATACTCGAAAGCGATTCACTCGTCAATGATAAATTTTCATTTTTTTCTTGATTCTGATTGAACTCTTGAGAGGGTAAATGGTTATTAATTTCGCCAACTTATTCGAGAGAAATGATTCATGAAATGAGCAGCGCTTTTTTTGTACGAATTTGATTTATGGAAGAAGGTTTCCTGATTCCGAATTCGCATCCCCTTGGAATATCTTTTTATGCAAATCTTCTCCTTTGATTCCGCCTATTGAACCACCCAAGGCAGCACGCATGAAGGGAATACCCAGAATGGAAAGAAACCAGTACCCGAAAATTGAATATAAGATACCGACAGCCAGATTGATCTCATATCTTGCGTACTGTTGAAATAAAAAGATAACAGCGGAATCGCGTGTTCCCATTCCGGATAATGTCACGGGGATCAATCCGATGAAGATCGCAATGGGTAAAGCCGCCATGATATAAAATAAGGGAACGTCGACGTGAAAGGCTTTATAACAGAGCCATGTCTGCAAAAAAGTGCAGAACCAATTCAGAAAAGTAATTATCAAAATGAACAAAAAAGTCATCTTATGCAGAACCATCCTTTTTGTCGCTTCGAATAGATTCAAGGCAAGAGATCGCCATTTCAAAGGAAAACGGTCGATAAGCGGCGATGCTGCGATAATCAAGAAGAGCAGAACTCCTAGTAACAATCCACCGGCCAGCATTGCAGCCGTCTCGAAATCATAGATCACTCCCCATATGACGGCATAGCAGCATAAGGCGATGACATCCACCAAACGCTCAGCGAGGATCACGCCCGTGGTTTTTGAATAGGGGAGGACCTTTTTTAAAAACAAGACTTTGATCAAATCCCCTGATTTTGCCGGGGTGATCGCTCCCACCGGCCAGGCGGCCATAATAATCTTAAAACTTTCCCATATTCCCAATCGAACGCCTAGATTCAGGACAATCAAGTTCCAGCGCACGGCACACCAAAACGGAAAAAGAAAAGTAATTAGGCAGGCAAAAAGAAAAAAGAATGGATTCGCTTGACGAACTGTCTCCATAGCAGCGGTAAAATCGACGCTGAGGAAGAGGATCACGAATATCACGACCGTGAAGAGTAAAAGAATCCATTTACGCTGAAATCTCATCATGAGATAGTACAGTAGCATGAGGCTGCAAAAACGAAACCTGTATAAGTGTTATCTTCTTAACGAATCAATTCCAAGATTTTGCTGGCACGGTGAGCGGGAGTGTGTCTTTGATGAAAAGTCCGGTATCCGGTTTCCGAAATTTCATGCCGCAAGTCGTGTTCTTGCAAAAGCGTTTCTATTTTTTGAACTAGTTCTTTTTCGTTTCGGAAAGAAATCAAATCGCGGTCCGGTTTTAGAATTTCTTCTTCCATATCCGCTACCCAATCACTCAATAAACATCCCTTCGTGGCCAGAATGTCGAAATCGCGCGGATTGAAGCAGGTGGGACATTGAAGGCTATGAATGTTAAGACAAATAGTGGCAGAGGCATAGGCATCGGCTAATTTTTTAGGAGACATCCAGCCTTTGAATTGATTTTTGTATTTTTCACCAAGTACTTCTCGCCAAGATTCGGGGCCATACACAACGATTCCTTGATCGAGCAATGCACGGACATATTTTTCTCGCTTGAAACTATTGGCCAAATTGTAGAGAAAATACTCGAGACGGTGAGTATCTGAATAGAAAGTGCGTTGGATGGTTTTTACAAAATCGTTAGCGATGATTTGGATTTTTCGATATATCGCTTCTTTGATTTTGAATTGCTCCATGAGCTCGTGGGTGGGGATTGTAGGTTGTTGGATTAGGGCTTCTAAGAGAGCGGCGGTTTCCTCCCATTCGGTTTTGAGGGCGTAATCGCGATAAAAAGATGTATTGTCGTAAGAACCTACGAAAAGAATGGGAGCGGCGAGTTCTTTTATGGAGGTTCCTGGGGAGGTGAAAGAAGATGTGGCAGGCAGGAAATGATGGGAACCGGCATGAGTTTTCTGTAATAACGATCCGTAAGTTCGGTCGATATAAAAAATGTGATCTTGTTTCATAAAACTTTCGGCAAAAGTTTCATTATTATAGTGACGGGGATCGTCCAGGAACCATACAATCCGGGGGCGGTGAATCGAACGATTGATAAATTGCTCTGAGGGTGTATTGCAGACCAGAATGGCATCCGGTGCAGTGTCGACGAGATGTTCGATGACACGGAATCGAGCGGAAAATCCGTCCTTGATTTCTAGGATGTGCTTCGACCAGCCTTGCTGTTCGAATCCTGACATCAAAGATCGAAGCAGCGGTGTGTGCGCGTAAGCGTCCGGATGAGTGATACCCCAGATGCGGCCGGTATTGAGGTCAGGCGGTTCTTTCATGCGTCGATCAAAGCGTTCGCGTTTTTCCTGAAAGGAATGAAGGTAGTACTTACGGGTGGATGAGTACCATTGCGGTAGTTTTCCATAAAGAATACGTTCCTCTTTTGTCAATGACCGTTCAGGCACAGAAACGATTTGTTGAATATTCAATTGATAAAGACTTTCCCGTTTGAACAATGATTCCATGACCGAATATAATGCTTCCCCCACTGCCCAAAACAGTTGTGGTGAATTCAATAAACGCTCGCAATCGTAAAGGCAAAATTGAGCGAGGATCAGTTCCGGACGATTCTCTACTAAAACCAATCCTTTCGAAACATCCTTTTGAATGTTTCTTTCAAGAGAATGAGCAAGGTAGCCTAATCCGGAACCGGCAATGATCATAAGAGAAACGCCGCGCTGAAAAAATTTCTGAGCACTCTCGATTGAGCGGTTGTGATTCTGGAGAAGTGTTCTGGGATTGTATAAAAGAAGAATGTTATCGCTGTCGTGAGTACGGCACGCATAACACCGGCCTTCGATTGCTAAAAATTCATAGGAATCGAGTTTGGCGGAAGAATTATGGATATTTTCGATCTGTTCGGGGAAACGTTTTTGAAAGTGTTTGAGATTCGACCGCAAATATTCTGATTTTGAAGGGCCAAGACGGAACCAGTTCTCGTTTGTCAATGTTCATCTCCTGGAGAATCATTCGAATGAACCGGTATGACCGGTAAGAATTCACGAATCATCAAAAGGTATTATGAGTGACTTGATGGATGATCGTCTCGATATTCTCCTTCTTGCAGGAATTGATCGGTGACTTGTTGAACCTGTTCGGTAATGAGTTGAGCAAGTTTTAAGGCGCGAACTCCGTCTTCTCCGCTCACAATCGGAGATTGCTCTTGGAGAACGCACTGGATGAATGAATCGATTTCAGCGGCTAACGGTTCGTGATGGTGCAACTTCGGCTGTTCATGTTGGATGGATATCGAACCGTTTTCTTTTGTGGTTTTTCTATAAATTTGTAGATCGGGTTGTAGGTAATCGAGTGATAGGTAGGTATCTTGCTGAAAAAAACGTATTTTTCGCTGCCGTTCGGGAGTAACACGACTGACCGTGACATTGGCGATGCAGTTGGAAGCAAATCGAAGACGCGCGTTCGCGATATCTTCTTGAGGTGTCAAAATCGGTACCCCCACAGCATCGATCGCCGTAATATCCGATTGCACAAGCGAGAGAATCAAGTCCAAATCGTGGATCATAAGATCGAGGACTACCCCGACATCTTTCACTCGCGGTGTCGGGGGACCCAGCCGATGAGATTCTATGAACAATGGATTATTTAGGTGTTTTCCTAATTCCATTACACCGGCGTTAAACCGCTCGATATGCCCAACTTGCAGGATCACGCCCCTTTTTTGAGACAGATCGACAAGTTGTTCTCCCTCTTCGACGGTCATCGTTACGGGTTTTTCCACGAGTATCGGAATCCCACGCTCGATTAACTGTGAGGCAATAGGAAAATGATCAGCCGTTGGCACAACGATACTGGCAAGATCGATCGTTTCTTCTATCTCTTCGATAGAGGTTACACCCTTGCAGTTCCATTCGTTTGCCGTACGATCACGAACAAGCGGATCCGTATCTACGACGGCTACTAGTTTGATATTTTCGTGACCCGCATATATCCTCGCATGGTGTTTCCCCAGCGAGCCGACGCCTATGACAATTGCATTGAGAACTTTACTCATCTTTCACTAACGTATGAATCGTAATGTTATAAGATAATATGAATAGTAGCAGGAAACGAAGAATACTTCCAACCGGAAGAACAGAATTCATGATATCGATAGGAATGGGTGAGCTATGAAAAGTGGCTTTTTACATCGCTTACTGGATCGGGCGGAAAAAATCGACAAGGAACAGATCGTCGATTATTTAAAAGAAATCGCCAATGAGCGGGATCTGATGATGGCACTGCTCGACAGTGTTCTCGAAGGAATGATCGTCAGCGATGTCGAAGAAAAAGTGGTTTATATCAACAAATCGGCACGGGAAATTCTAGGATTAGGAGACGGAACCAATACCCCTGATGTACAATTATCCCAGTTTTTGAATCACGACGGTTTGTTACAACTTTGCCAGGAAGGAATTCACAGTAAGGAGCCGATTCATTCTCATGAATTTAAACTCAGACAGTATGATCGTCCCCAATTTTTAGTGGTAAGTATGGTTCCCCTTGAAATCAAAGGTAAGCGTTTTGGAACGGTGTTCCTGTTCCAGAATGAAACGGAAAATAAAAAACGAGATCAAAAATTGCGCGAAGCTGAAAAATTGGCGGCACTGACGACATTGAGTGCTGGAATGTCTCATGAAATCCGCAATCCGTTAAATTCCCTCTCTATTCACCTGCAGCTGCTTCAGCGTCATTTAAAGAAGAAAGGCATCGAGGATACGGATGTGAACGAAGTTCTTGAGATTTTCTCGAATGAAATTAAAAGACTCAATGATGTGATCAATCGCTTTTTGAGCGCAATCAAACCGTCTCAGCCTGAAATGCGTCTCATCGGCCTTTATTCTTTGGTGACGGATACTTTACGCCTGATGGAACCTGAATTTACCGAAAACAATATAGCGGTATCGTTGATCGAAGAGGGGGATTGGCCTTATATCGAAGCGGATGAAACCCAACTCAAACAAGCATTTATCAATCTTTTACGCAATGCCATTGAAGCAATCAATAAAGATGATGAGGATGAAACGGAAGAGAAAGAGCGGGAAGTGTGTATTCGGATGATTTGCAAGGAAGGGAATGTCACCCTTGTTTTCGAAGATTCGGGCAAGGGGATCGATCCTGAAGATATTCCTCATATTTTCGAGCCTTATTTCACGACCAAACCCCGGGGAACCGGATTGGGATTGATGATCGTGGATCGGATTATCCGGGAGCATAACGGCACGATATCGGTTCATAGTGATACTGGGCACGGAACGCAATTTGTCATGACATTCCCTGTTGCCGCTGAAAATGTGCGATTGCTGGAACATGGTATTACGGTTTGAAAACAGCATTGCTGTTGTTGGATGAGAGAACAAATCTAATCTTGGTAGGATGTTGCGGAAGTGTGAAATTGAATGAAAATACCTTATATATTTGAAGGAGTAAAATAATGAGCCATCGGCCGATTATTACGTTATTGACGGATTTTGGCACAGCGGACGGTTTTATTGGACTTATGAAAGGGGTGATGTTACAAATTGTACCGAATGCACAGATCATTGATATTACCCATGATTTACCCCCCTTTGCGGTTTCCGCCGCCGGATTTCTTATCAATTGGTCTCATGGATATTTTCCACAAGGATCGATTCATTTGTGTGTAGCCGATCCAGGAGTCGGAACAGAGCGCCGCATTCTGATTCTGGAAACACAAGGACACATATTTGTTGCGCCGGATAATGGCTTGCTGAGTCCATTATTGGATACGGATAATCCCAAACGGATCATTTCGGCCACAAATCGGGAGTTATGGCTTGAAAAAATCAGCAATACGTTTCATGGGCGGGACATTTTTTCTCCCGTAACAGCGCATTTGGCGCGGGGAGTGCCAATTGCGGAAATCGGTAATGAAATTGACGATCCGGTTATTCTTCCCACTTTTAAACCATTGAAAATCACTAACGAATCCATTGAATCCTATGTGCGTTACATTGACCGTTTTGGAAATCTGATTACCAATCTTGAATTTTCGACCTTTCAAAGATGGTGTGAAAAAAACGGATGCCAGTGCGACGATATTGTCATTTATTTGCCAGCCAATAAGATTCATGGGATATCGAATGCGTTCGGTGAGAAAAAGCCGGGAGAATTAGTCGCCGTTTTCGGAGGATTTGATCGCTTGGAAATCGCTGTAAGTAAAGGGAATGCAGCCGTGACAACCGGACTTGGAATCGGAGATCCTATCTCTCTGGAAGTATATCAAGAAAGTTGATTGATCAACTCGTATGAAAACAGTTTTAATGGTTCATCCGCATGATCTCCGTTTTGATCCTTGGACAATCCGGATACTTCAATTGGCGCGTGGACTTACAAGACAGGGGTGGAGAGTATTTCTCTGTCACCTGCCCCGAAAGGAGAAACCCGATCATCCGCCGCTTCGGCAACTGAGGGAGGACGATCCCCCTGTCTATGATTTATTCCCTCGGCAATTCCATGTATTTCGAAATGGAAGAGTACTTTACCGTCTTGCGAGCGAATGTGATCTTGTCCATCTGCAAAAATCATTTGCTGCCACAGCACTTCCCCTTTTATGGATATGCCGGATGTTGCAAATACCCCTCCATTACGATTGGGATGACGATGAGACTGCCATTGCCCAAAAAGTCGAAAAACGCTTTTTTTCACGACTCCAACTGGCCGTTTATGAAAATAATTTACCACATTTTGCCACAACAATCACCTATTCAAGCCAAGCGATTCGCGATCGTGCATTGGCTTTCGGATTTCCATCGGAACGAATGTGGCATTTGCCGGTAGGTGCTGATTGCACTCGCTTTCTCCCTTCTCCTGTGAATCGAGAGATATATTCCCAATTCGGATTGGATCCAAACAAGCAAACTGTTCTGTACATCGGTCAAATGGAAGGCGCCGCGTATGCCAATCGATTGCTTGAAGCGGCTCCATTGGTTCTCAAGAAAATGCCGAATTGCCAATTCCTACTCATTGGGGGAGGAGAGCAATTGAAAGATGTACGGGATCAAGCCCAACAATCGGAAGCGCGTGAAGCGTTGTTTATCCCCGGCTACATTGAAGCAGAACGGATTCCCGCTGTCGTCAATGCCGCGGACCTTTGTGTGGCTTGTTTCGATGAATCGAAAGCGACACGAGCAAAAAGCCCGCTGAAAATCGCCGAATATATGGCAGCCGGAAAACCGATCGTGGCGACTGATGTCGGAGAAGCACCATGGATGATAAAAGGGGGCGGAATCACGGTGAAAGCGGGTAGTGTCGAATCACTGGCTGAAGGAATCTTAGCATATTTAGAGGATCCGAACCGGAAAAAGCAAGATGGGGAAAGAGCACGTAAACGAGCACTGAATCATTTTACGTGGGAACATGGGGTGGAAACATTGCTGAATGCTTACCAGGAGTGTTTAAAGGAAAGCAAGCGTAAAAGGATTCTTGACATTGATGAACCGAAAAGATAGGTTAAAATTTTAGATTAATCTTCAATTCATATTTCTTGTAATCAAGATAAAACAGAATAATGAAGGAATCGTAGCCAACGCCTTTTGGCACAAGGGAAATATCAGCTCAGATCGAAAAATAAGTTGTGAGAAAATCATATACCGGAAGGCAGTCATCAATGGATTGCGTATACTGGAGTTGGCGATTTTGAGCGATAACGTTGGTTGAAGATTATGGCAACATTATTGATGGAAATGACTATAGAACGAGGAGCGGTAGAATCTTGAAAATCCTGGAACAACAAGAAACAGACACCTGTACAAAAACATTAAAGATTGAAATCCCGACAGATGACATCGACAAGGAATTGGATGATGTGTATAAGGAATTTATGGAGAATGCCGCTGTTCCGGGATTTCGAAAAGGAAAAGTCCCTCGAACGATTGCCAAGATGCGCTATGGTAAAGAATTGAAGAAAGAGGCCGTCCAAAAGGCAATGAACGAGGCATTCAAAAAAGCGACGGAGGAATTGGATTTGAATCCGATTGCATCTCCTGACATCAAAGAACTGAATGAAGAACCGGAGGGCGAGGCGGTTCAAGACCAACCGGAAGAATCGAAACCGATTGTCTTCGAAGTGAAATTCGAGTACAGACCGGAACCGGAATCGGTGGAATACAAAGATATTGAGGTCGAGCCGCCTTCCAATGAAGTGACGGAAAGTGAAGTCATCGATGTGTTGAACCGGCAGCGTGAAGAGAATGCAATGTTTGCCACCATCGATGATCGCCCGGTGGCACATGGGGATCATGTAACAATTTCCTGCGACGCCACAGTCGACGGCGAACCGTTTGAAGAAGCGACCCATGATGAAATAGTGGTTCAAATCGGTACCGGCCAATATATAAAAGGTTTTGAAGAAGAACTCATCGGGATGAAAACGGATGAGGAGAAAGAAATCCGGCTTACGATTCCTGAAGAACACTCGCTTGAAGAGAAACGAGGAAAAGAGGGAGTGTTCAACGTCAAAGTCAAGCAAATTCGGGAACGGAAATTGCCGGATCTGGACGATGAATTTGCAAAAGATCTAGGAGAATATGAGACCCTGGATGAATTGAAAGATACGATTCGGAATAATTTGAAGCAAAGAAAAGAATATGAAAAGCAGGATCAAATCTATCAGTCCATTCGGGAAAAACTTTTAGAACGAAATCCGATCGAGGTTCCCCCCAGCATGGTAGAAAACCGATATAATTATATCAATGCAACTCAAGATCGTGAGTTGCAGCGAATGGGATCCTCTTTGGATTCTCTTGTCCAGCGAGACGAACAGCATTTGGAACGGAACCGGCAAAGAGCGGTAGGGGATGTGAAAATGTCAATCCTTCTGCAAAAGATCGGGAAAGAGGAGAATATCGAGGTCACGGATGAAGAGTTTTCCCGTCACATTCAACAAGTTGCATTACAATACAATACCGATCCCGGGTCTTTTATGAGACGATTGGAAGCCGAGGGACTGACGGAGTTTTTCCGCCAAGAGGCGCTTGAGCAGAAAGTTCTCGATGAACTGCAAAAGCGGATGGTAAAAGGCAGTGAGCCATCGCAGGAAGAAGTAACGGATAGCACACAAGAATCGGAGGAGAATCAAAGTGGTATTGATACCGATGGTAGTGGAGCAGACGAATAGGGGCGAACGCGCCTATGATATCTACTCAAGACTTTTAAAAGATCGAATTATCTTTATTGGTGATCCCATCGAGGATCACATGGCAAATCTCGTGATTGCGCAATTGTTATTTTTGCAGGCCGAAGACCCGGAAAAAGATATACAACTCTACATTAACAGTCCCGGTGGATCGGTCAGTGCCGGTTTGGCGATCTACGACACGATTCAATATGTCCGTCCTGCAGTGGCGACTACCTGTATGGGATTGGCGGCGAGTATGGCGGCAGTGCTCTTATGTGCAGGGGCATCAGGGAAACGTCACGCTCTACCGAATGCACGAATTATGATTCACCAACCGATGGGAGGATTTCAGGGCCAAGCATCCGATATTGAAATTCGGGCGCGTGAAATTTTGAACCTGAAAAAACGCCTGAATGAAATTATGGCATTCCATACCAATCAACCGATCGAGAAGATTGAAAAAGATTCCGATCGTGATTTTTTCATGTCGCCTGAGGAGGCGAAAGAATACGGTTTGGTCGATTCGATCTTTCTGCCCATCAAACCCGGTGAGAATGCTCAGGATCAAAAAGAAGAACAAAAAGACGATGAATCCGAGTAGATTGATGTATACTATGTTGTAAAATCCCTATACAATAAAATGGGGAGTGAAGCAAATTCGAACTCAAAAAAACAAGAAGAGAGGATTCCAATGGATTATACCAGCAAGAACAAGCCATTATACTGCTCGTTCTGCGGGAAACATCAAGACGAAGTGAAGAAATTGATAGCGGGTCCTCCTCAGAAACACACCTCGCAACCTGCTTATATTTGTAATGAATGCGTCTTGTTATGTAATAGCGTACTCGATGAAGAAATCGAAGTCGAACTGCGCGAATTTTTGAAACCGAAAGAAATCAAAGAAGCACTCGATCAATACGTCATCGGTCAGGAAAAGACCAAACGAACAGTGTCTGTTGCTGTTCATAATCACTTCAAGCGGATTCGGTATCATGAGGCCATCAATAACGATGTTGAATTGCAGAAAAGCAATATCTTGATGTTGGGACCCACCGGTTCCGGCAAAACATATATCGCCCAAACATTGGCAAAGATACTCAATGTTCCGTTCACGATCGTCGATGCGACAACATTGACGGAAGCCGGATATGTGGGAGAAGATGTCGAAAATATTATTCTCAAGTTATTGATGGTGACCGGGTACAATGTCGAAAAAGCGGAAAAAGGTATTATTTATATCGATGAAATCGACAAGATCGCCCGAACTACGCAGAATGTATCCATTACTCGTGACGTTTCCGGCGAAGGGGTACAGCAGGCATTATTGAAAATCATTGAAGGAACGGTCTGCAATGTTCCGCCGCAAGGAGGACGGAAACACCCCCATCAAGAATTTATTCAAGTGAATACCACGGATATTCTTTTTCTTTGTGGAGGGGCGTTCGTCGGGCTGGACAAGATTATCGAGAGAAGAATCGGCAAACGGGTTATAGGTTTCGACACGACGAATGAAGGTGTCGTCGCGATCGACGAGAATAACATGCTGAATCTCGTCGAACCGGAAGATTTGCTCAAATTTGGTCTTATTCCCGAATTTGTAGGCCGGTTCGCTTGTATCACTTCTCTCGAAGAATTGGGATTGGAAGCCTTGAAGAAAATCTTGACCGAACCGAAAAGCGCTTTCTGCAAACAATACCAAAAACTATTTGAACTGGAAAATGTCAAATTGGAATTTTCCACCGACGCTCTCGAAGAAGTCGCCAAACGGGCGATGGAGAGAAAGACTGGAGCGAGGGGACTTCGGGCGATCCTTGAAAAATCTATGTTGGATATCATGTATGATATTCCGTCAATGTCTGGTGTGAGTAAATGCATCATCACCAAAGAAGTAATTGCCGAAGGTTCGGATCCGTTGCTTGTTTTCGAAGATCAGGTGGAAACGGCGTAAGTGGTGGATGTTTTCCTCTAATCACGGAGTCTATCTAAAAATCTTCCCCGATAACAGATATAGTTATGAAGGATAGGATTTGAATTGATTTCGCATATAGAGTGATGAGTGAACGTTGTAAAGAACGAAAAGCGCATGACTGCCCGGATAATCCGGGCAGTCTGTGTATCTAACCCTAAAGTGTTGAAATGGTTGAAATGAAAGATGAATTTCAGTGTCGGTGATATCGTCGTGAAAGCAGGTCTTGGGATTTGTAAAATCAAGGCTGTTCGACGCATGCAGCTCGATGGCGAAGAACAGCAGTATTATGTATTGCAGTCCGGGGATGTCAAAGTGATGGTACCTTTTTCCTTCGCTCATGCCGGCGGACTGCGGCCGCTTCTGACGGAAGAAGAGATCGAGAAACTCTTTGCCTTTTTCCGAGAACCGATTCGTGTACCGGACGATCAACGGGAATCCTATGAAACGTACGGAATCCTACCCGACCAAGCAAAGGAAGACATTAAACAACATAACACCGAAGCCATCATCAATATTGTGAAAACATTATTCTACAAAGAGAAACTGGTCGAACTAGCGAAAGCGGAAACGGAGATTTATCAAAGTGCCTTAGCGACACTGGCGGAAGAAATTGCGTATATTCAACATTCCAGCCGTCAAAAGATCACCAATAAAATTAAATCGGCTCTGACGGATGGACGGCGTTCCCGGCGGGACGAACACATCAAGCGCTAAAGTGTCATTCCATCTTTTCAATTGCGGGAGAGGGCTGCTTCACCGGGATTTTTTCTTTGACATTGGCCAACACTTCCATATTGAACATTTCCGTATACCCACAAAGCGTGCAAGTGACAAGTAAAAAATGTTGATTGTTTTTTCCCATAATCAGTTTTTTCGGTAGGCTGGATAGAGAGACTTCACTCGTTGTGCACGATCGCCCACGGCATTTCGGACATGTATAATTTTCAAAATATTTTTCATATATATTCATTGTCACTCGGCATATTTCACACTACGTGAAAGAAATCGCTTCCGGTTATTTTAGCGAAAAAGGAGCGCGAATTCAAAATTCTCCCCTTCGGTGTTTTGTGCTTTGTCTTCAAAAGCGAACACTTTGTAATACAGACTCGTTTCCTGCGTTAAATAAAATATTATAATCGAGTTGATAGACTTGGCTATGGCTTGAGGACTTGTTTATATAAAAATTAGTTTGGGGGGTCTCGATAGTTTCAGAGATGAAACATTCTTCGAGCAACGAACAATATGCCATTCAAGCACTTTTTGTGCTCCTGGTGGCTTGGACTTTCTGGCAAGCGCCTGAAATCGCTTCGATTCGCTTTACCGATTTTGATTACTATTTTCAAGCAAGCACACGTCTGCAGGAAGGGAAAAACATTTATTATAACGAAAACGCCGGTTTATGGCGGCCGGAAGTCCCTTCCTGGTACCTTTACCCTCCCTATTTGGCCGGCTTGATTTATCCCTTGATTTTTCTCGAGAAAGAGACAGCGAAATTCCTTTATACCATTTTGGCTATAACGGCTCTTATTGGAATCGATCTTCTATTGCTTCGCCTGCGCCGGCGATTGTATCCTCGTGCTTTGATCGTTGATATTTTAATCCATCTTCTTGTCTTTTTGCCTTATCCCACTCGCTTGTTATTGAATTCACTTCAAATCGAAGGCTTGCTTTTTCTTTTGTTTTTGACAATAGTTCTGTTGACGATTCATGGAAAATCCGCTTGGAAGATCGGAACAGCCTATGCGACTGGGGTTTTGATTAAGCTTTGGCCGGCTCCCTATCTTATTTCCCTTTTTGCCTCTCTTCGTTTTCGAATCCTGATCCCAATTTTCCTAACCGGCCTGTCGATTGTCATCCTTCTGACACCGATCATAGGAATTGACTCTCAATTATACTTTATGTGGTATATTCTTCCTCCGCTGACATCCTACTCCGATTTTTATATTGACAATCAGTCCGTCTTGGCTTGTATACGCCGCTTTGCGCCTCAATTCGAAATTGTATACCCTTTCTTTCGATTGTTTCTTTTGATTATGTATAGTATGGCTACTTTTTTGTGCAGAAAAAATTTAGCCAAATTTCATGGACGCAGCATTGCCATAAACGCCTCGCTGTTTGTTTCGACCTCAATTCTTTTTTCCGCAACGGTTTGGACAGCCGCGCATATTCGTTTATTATTACCGTTGATGCTCGGTGCGTGTATCAGTGTTGAAAAAAACAAAAAATCCCCTCTGATTCTTGTTGCTACTTGCATTTCGATTATCCTTTATTGTTATCCCCAAAGTTACGCACCTACACTCATCCCCTTTATCCTTATACGGGATTATCCTTTATTGATGGTGGCTTTGATTCAGTTTCTTGTCATGCTTTGTTTGCATTGGAAATACCGTTCAAAAGAGACGGTTTGAGGAATGTCCTTTCAACAGTAATATACAAGTAAACTGTGCGATTCCCCCCAAAAAGGATATCGATATGGCCAAGAATATCGAAGAACGGATTCAACAACTACGCGATGAAATTCGTCGCCATAATTATCTGTATTATGTTCTCGCCCAGCCGGAAATATCTGACCGGGAATTCGATTTACTCATGGAGGAGTTGGAAAAACTCGAAAAGGAGCATCCGGAACTGATTACATCGGATTCTCCGACCCAACGAGTAGGAGGAAAACCGCTTGAAGAATTTGAAACGGCCAAGCACCGTGTCCCGATGCTCTCCATCAGTAACACTTATTCTGAAGATGAGTTGCGCGAATATCACAATCGTGTCGTCAGAGGATTGAATGGCAAGAAGCCGGAATATGTGGTGCAGCCGAAGGTGGATGGGGTTGCGATTTCCTTGATTTATGAGGAAGGCGTTTTCCTGCGGGCTGTGACTCGAGGGGATGGGCAGAATGGAGACGACGTTACTCAAAACGTTCGTACGATCAATTCGCTCCCTTTACGCCTGTTGGGTGATTCACTTCCTGCCCGCCTCGATGTTCGGGGGGAAATATACATGCCGCGCGAAGGATTCTTGCAGATGAACAAGGAACGGGAAGAAAAGGGGGAATCCACTTTTGCCAATCCACGAAACGCAACAGCCGGAACTTTGAAATTGCTCGATCCCTCTCTAGTCGCGAAGCGTCCCTTGGACTTATTTGTTCATACTATCGGTGAAATCGAAGGGATGGAGTATGAAGAGGATTACCCATTGTTGCAAACGTTGAAAGAATGGGGATTACGAATCGTTCCGGGTGTCAGCCTCGAGAAGAGCATCGGTGAGGTGATCCATCGAGCTGAGGAATGGGATCAAAAGCGGCATGATTTGGAATTTGAAGTGGACGGCCTTGTCATCAAAGTAAATTCGTATGAACAGCGAAAACGTCTCGGATTTACCTCGAAAAGTCCGCGCTGGGCGATTGCCTATAAATTTTCCGCCGAAGAAGCCATCACGAAATTGAAAAAGATCGAACTGAGTGTGGGGCGTGTCGGAACCGTTACACCGCGTGCGATTCTTGAACCGGTCTTGTTATCCGGCACCACTATTCGCCATGCCACCTTGCATAACTTCGATGAAGTGGAACGAAAAGATATCCGTGAAGGCGACACCGTTGCCATCCAAAAAGGTGGTGAAATTATTCCGCAGGTTGTTCGAGTGCTGAAGGACAAGCGCGATGGATCTCAAGTTCCTTTCAAGCCCAAAATGATCTGTCCCTCGTGCGGAGAGCAAATTGTGCGGGAAAAAGATGAAGTGGCTTATCGCTGCATCAACTTGAATTGTCCCCAGCAGCTGAAAAAACGAATCGAACATTTTGTTCATCGCAATGCGATGGATATTGAAGGTATCGGGGAGATGTTGGTCAATGTGCTTGTTGACCAGCAATTGGTAACCCGTCTTTCCGACCTTTATTACTTGAAACACGAACAACTTGCCTCAATCGAGCGTATGGGGGATAAATCCGCTCAAAATGTTCTGGACGGTGTGGAAAAGAGCAAACAACGTCCGCTGGATCGCAAGTTGTTCGCCATCGGCATACGGCATGTGGGCAGTCATCTGGCCGAAGTTCTTGTCGAGGGGCGCAAAAGTCTATGGGAATTGGCCGAGCTTTCCGTCGAGGAACTGAATGACATCCATGAAGTCGGCTCGATTGTCGCGCAAAGTGTTTATGATTTCTTTCACAAAAAACAAAATGTAGACGAACTGAAACGCCTGGAAAAAGCCGGTGTCGATTTTACGCAGGAAATAGAAGAAAAAAAAGAGCAAAAGGAATCCCCCTTCACCGGAAAAACCGTTGTGCTAACGGGATCGTTGGAAGACTTTACGCGCAACGAAGCCGCCGGCCTCATACGCAAACTCGGTGGAAAAGTAACCGGCTCGGTCAGCAAGAACACCGATTATGTAGTGATTGGAGAGGATCCCGGCTCAAAGAAGGACAAGGCAGAGAAATTGGGAATTCCCATGTTGAACGAAGAGGAATTTAAAAAGATGCTAGGAGAATAAGTTGATTTTTCCAAACCTGATGAATTATGGAGATTAAGATACAATACACATACAGAAAATTGGAAGAGAACGTAACAATAAATAATATGGATACAAAAATAATCGATCCGGCGGTATTGTCGTCGGTTGCCCATTTGGAATTGATTGCCCGGCAGGCAGTGGAAGGTTCGGTTTCCGGCTTACATCATAGTCATTACCAAGGACGAAACGTGGAATTCAACGAGCATCGCCCCTATAATCCAGGGGATGAACTGCGTTTGGTGGATTGGCGGGTTTATGCGAAAACAGACAGATTTCACGTCAAATTGTTTGAGGAAGACACCAATCTTCGAGCTTTGATTTTGACAGACCTGAGTGGTTCAATGCAATTCGGGGAATCGACGATTTCGAAAGCCGCTTATGCTCAACAGTTGGCCGCTGCATTGTCGTATCTCATGTTGATGCAGGGGGATAGCGTCGGTATATCCGTTTTCGACAATCAAATACGCTCCTATATTCCTCCCCGACAGCGTTCCGATCAATGGGGCGTATTGCTGGAACGTTTGGCGGAAACACCAATAACGGACGAGGAATCCGACATCCGCTCAGTCTTGTCAGAGATTGGAGAGATGATCAAGAAGCGGGGAATGATAATATTGATCTCGGATTTGATCGACGATCCGGCTTCCGTTCTTCGCAGTTTGTCCCTTTTGCGGAAACAGCAGCAGGAAATCCTTCTGTTTCATGTAATGGCTCCGGAAGAGATCGACCTGCCTTATCATGGAACGATTGAATTTCATGCGCTCGAAGGCCAACATGATCCATTATTGACTTCTCCCAAACGGTTGAAAAAACGTTATGTGGAGCGTGTCAATCAATTCATCGATGAATATCGAAATGGTTGTCTTGAACGAGGGATTGACTATACTTTGGTAAAAACGAATCGGTCGTTGGAACGTTTTTTGCGCGAGTATTTGCAAAGACGTTAGGAGTGGATGCTCGAATTACCGTTTTATAATTATCTATGAAAACTTATAGTGCAGACCAGAGGTCTGCAACACAAAAAAACTGTATATCTCAATGATGAAGAACGTTAAATTTTCAAGTATTATTGCCATTTTCTGTTATGTGTTGTTCTTCCCCGAACTTTCTAGTGGAAGGGGAGGGGAGAATCTGGATGTGGTGAAGTTGAAAAATAGTGTCACCATTGAAGGGCATATTGTTGTTGAAACAGCTCACACGGTCAATGTGGAAAATGTCGGTGGCATGATTTCTATATTGCGGGATACAATCGAACGAATTATTCCTTCCTCGCCGGGGGAGAGTTCGTTGGTATTGGGACTCCAATTGTTGGAAAAGGATAAACTCGAACGGGCGGAATTTTATCTCAAAAAAGCGGCTGTGTATCCCCATTGGCGCAAACAAAGTGAAGAGGCTTTGCAAAAAATTGAAACAATCAGACAACAGTATGCCGAGCAAAGACGCGCCACGGAGAAGCATGAAATTGAACGATTGATCCAGCGCCGAGGCTTGCAAGCCGGCATCAATGAATTAAAGCGCCGGTATTCGGATGAAAACGACTATTGGGGATCCGTGAGGGGGCGCCTTCATCTCTTGATGGCACGGGACCGCTTGGATCATTACGATTTGAAAACGGCGGAGCGGCACTTGATGCTTGCTGAGAAATACGGGGTTACAAAAGAACAGTGGGAGACGGTTCGGGAAGAAATCGTCGCCATGCGCAGAAAAAGCTTGTTGTATGGGGAGGATCAATTGGCTTCCCATGCATTTCGTGCCCGTAATAAGAGAGCAAAACAACGTGCAAATTCGACCGGTATACTGTCAATCGCGAAAGAAGCCCGGAAAAAAGGAGAAAGAATTCCACCGCTCGAATGGCTTGCTTTTGTTGAACAATATGCGAATGAAAACGAAATCGATCCCTTACTGGTTTGGGCTTTAATCGATACGGAATCATCCTGGCGTTCCAAGGTGGTTTCTTCGAAAGGAGCACAGGGATTGATGCAATTGATGCCGCCGACGGCCAAAGAGTTGGCCGTAAGCGATCCGTTCGATCCGGAACAAAATATCCGTGGGGGAACGCAATATTTGCGATTTCTAATCGAAATGTTTGAAGATGAAGATACGGCGCTGGCGGCCTATTATGTCGGACCGGGCCGGGTAGAACGCTACAATGGAATCCCCCCCGCCGGTAGAACCTATGTGAAAAAAGTCCGGTCAAGACATTCGGCGCTCAATGAACGGTTCCGTTTGAATCGAAATGGACGTTCTCCTTCCTGATCTTTTACTGAGGGATTTTCATGTTTTTCGAAACGGCGGCAGGTGCAGTGCTTGGAGTTGCAGCGTACGGTTTGTTTATTGAACCGCGGCGATTTCGGGTTCTCCGGCAAGCAGTGGATTTGAAGGGGCCTTCATTGAATCCTCTGAATATTCTGCATCTATCTGACTTTCATTTTTATAGTGGACGGCAGGCCAGAATCCGTTTTTTGCATCGCTTGGCTAAAGAACAGTATGATTTGGTTTTCATTACCGGTGATCTGATTGATGACGATTCGGGCATTGATCTTTGTTTGGAAGCCCTTCAGCCGCTTAAAGCACGCCATGGTATTTATGCTGTTTTAGGAAATCATGATTATGTTCATATAACTGTGCGTGACCTGTTTCATCGTACCGGAGCAAAACCGCGGGAACGGCATAAACAGGCTAACAATGTGGCACGCCTCATTCAGGGATTGCGTGAGTTAGGGATTCATGTTCTGCAAAACGAGCGCGTCGAAATTCGGATCGAGGGAATACCGTTCACGATTGCGGGTGTAGACGATCCGTATGAATACAGGGATGATATTCGCAAAACGTTCGAAGGGTATGAAAAATCAGGCCCTTGTTTTGTCCTCGTGCATACTCCCGACCGGTATAAGGAACTATCCGAATTGGAGCCGGATATGGTTTTCAGTGGGCATACTCATGGTGGGCAGGTGCGGATGCCGTTGGTGGGTCCTCTCGTGACTCGAACAACAGCGCCAAGACAATTCGCTTCCGGTTTGGTGCGCATGAATGGTACAGTGTTCCATACTACGCACGGCGTCGGCTCCGGCCGTTTGACGAAACCCCGATTATGGTGCCCACCCGAAGTGACGGTTTTCCATGTGAATTTTGGTCACAGTCCTGCCTCTCATTTTTCATAGGTTTCTCTACTGCATCGATTGAAAATTCTTTGCGATGATGTTTTACTTTCTGAACTCTAGTAAATTTTTCTTGTTAAGAGGTTGAACATATGGAATTGTACCATGCTTTTTGCCAGTCTGCAGAGCGATTTTCCGGGAAAACCGCTTTTGAATGGGAAGGCGGTTTTCTTTCTTATGGAGATTTACTACATCAATCCAATATTGTGGGCCAGTATTTAAAAGAACACTTATCAACTCCCCGGCAAAATGTTGGGTTGCTTTGTCCCAATACAATCAATTTTCCGTTTGGATTGTTTGGATTGCTCGGAGCCGGACATGTGGCGGTTCCCCTGAATCCTTTATTGAAACCGGAAGAGGCGGCGACATTGTTGTCGCATGCCGAAACCCCGGTTCTGCTTTACGATCCGTTGCTGAAAGAACTGGCTGAAGCGACGGCAAAGCTGGCGAACGTGCCGATTCAGCCAATGGCGATTCCCGAAATCCTGCAAAATGGAAACCTGAATCCATCGAACCTGGATCCGGAGGTCAATCCGGAGGATCTTTCGATGATTTTATATACTTCGGGCACAACAGGCGATCCAAAAGGAGTGATGCTTTCGCATCTCAATATTTACAGCAATTATGACGGGTTTACGAAAGTACTCCAATTCAACGAAGATGACACATTTCCCTGTATTCTCCCCTTATTTCATACATTCGCGATGACGGTCATTCTCTTCGGTGCGTTGCTCAAAGGATCACGGGTCATTTTGTTCCCCCAATTCGTTCCACAAAAAGTGATCGAAGTCATCATGAAGGAACCCAATGTGATTCTCGTTGCCGTACCGCCGATGATTTACATGATTACACATTTTACGCCAAAAGAAAACGCGAAAAATCACAAAATTCGACACTTGGTTTCAGGAGGCGGGCCGCTGCCACAGGATGTTGCCAAGGCCTTTGTGAAAAAATTCGACCATGAATTGCTGGAGGGATACGGTTTAACGGAAACTTCACCTGTAGTCGCGACAAACCGGCCGGGGCAAAATCGAATGGGTACCATCGGTACACCGTTGCCTGGCATTGAAGTCGATGTGCGAGATGAAAATGGTAAAACTCTCGGGAACGGAGTAATCGGGGAACTGTGTGTCCGCGGTGACAACGTCATGATGGGCTACTATAAGAATTCTGTAATGACGCAAGAAGCCTTCTTCGAAGACGGTTGGTTCCGCACCGGAGACATGGCGGTAAAAGACGAGGATGGTTATCTGCAAATCGTCGGACGGTTGAAAGATGTAATTGTTTGTGGAGGGGAAAATATATATCCCCGTGAAATCGAAGAAATCTTACTCCGCCATCCTGGCGTACTCGAAGCCGCTGTCGTTGGTGAACCGAATAAATTACGCACGGAAATCCCCCATGCCTTTCTCGTTTTGCAGGATGAGGTAAAGGATAAAGTCACGGTGTCGGAACTCCGAAAATATTGCCGTGAACATTTGGCCGAATATAAAGTACCAGAAGAATTTACGTTTATCGACGAAATGCCGAAGACAGCCACACGGAAAATTCAGAAAGAAGAAATCAAGAAGAAGTATTTTTCATCTGGTTTGGAATGATTACGAGCTTTGTTTTCCCGTTTCGGATTTATATGAAGGGAAGATATCATAAAAATTTCTACCCCACATTCTGATACAAAGATAGAATATCCAACTTTATACGTTCTTGAAACCTGTTAGGGCAAGCCCCCCTTTTCATTCAGAAGACGAAGAACCTTCGCCTTGAATTATTGTGATTCGGTGCTAATAATTAAAGACTCTGTGTATATTCAATCACAGATTTCTAACTTCAATACACAGAACATCTTACCGCTTATGCGGTACAAAAGGAGAACGTATTTTGACGACAGTAAGTATGAAACAACTCCTGGAATCCGGCGTCCACTTCGGGCATCAAACCCGTCGATGGAATCCGAAAATGGCCAAGTATATTTTTGGCCAGCGCAACGGGATCTATATTATCGACTTGAAAAAGACCGTGCGTTTGTTGAAGGAAGCCTGCCGGTATGTAAAAGAGGTAGCGTCCGACGGAGGAACGATTCTCTTTGTCGGAACCAAAAAACAGGCTCAAGACACAGTCAAAGAGGAAGCGAAGCGCTGTGGAATGTTTTTTGTGAATCAGCGCTGGCTGGGTGGCATGCTGACAAATTTCGATACGATTCGGCAAAGTATCAAAAAACTCGAAGATTTTGACTCAAAACTCAACGATGAAGAATCCATCAAGCATTTGAAGAAAAAGGAAAAAATGATGATGGCAAAATCCCGGGATAAGCTTCAAAAGAACTTGTCCGGGATCCGTGAGATGGATCAGTTACCCAGCGCAATCTTTATCACGGATACGCGCAAAGAACATATCGCTGTGCAGGAAGCAAACAAATTGGGGATTCCGGTGGTCGCGATTGTGGATACAAACTGTGACCCGGATTTCATCGATTATGTAATTCCTGGCAATGATGACGCCATCCGTGCAGTCCGGCTTTTGACCCAGCGTATTGCCGACTCGGTGATTGAAGGTAAGATGGCTGCTTCCGAAGGCGAAGAAGCGGAAGAAGAAAGCATGGAAGCTCAGGCGATGACAGAAGAAAAGCCGGAATCCTCAGAGACAGTAACATCTTCCGAGGCAGTCGCTTCCGAGCCGACTCCTCAAACTGAGGGAACAGAACCGGAAAGACCGGTAGAAGAAGAAACACCCGTCGAAACTTCTGTCAGTGAAGAAGTGAACAGAGAAGAAGCCTGAGACACATATAGGTTCGGAATCATAATAAGAACAATTTAAAATAGAGGGTGACACCGATGGTAAATATTTCAGCAGCGGATGTGAAAAAACTTCGCGAGAAAACCGGCGTAGGAATGATGGACTGCAAAAAAGCACTCGCCGAATGTGAGGGTGACTTCGAAAAAGCCATCAAATTTCTACGGGAGAAAGGAATCGCCGATGCGCAGAAACGGAGCGGCCGGGCAACGAAAGAAGGAGCAGTGTTTTCATACATTCACCCCGGCAATAAAATCGGAGTGTTGGTGGAAATCAACTGTGAAACGGATTTTGTTGCTCGCAATGAGTCGTTTCTGAGTTTCTGCAAAGATATCGCGATGCATATAGCCGCTTCGAATCCTCCTTATCTGGATCGGGAAAGTGTTCCAAATGAGGTTATCGAAGCGGAAAAAGAAGTGCTGACCAATCAAGCGAAAGAATCCGGCAAGCCGGAGAACGTGATCCAAAAGATTGTGGAAGGTCGTATCGACAAATTTTATTCACAAGTTTGTCTGATTGAGCAACCTTTTATCAAAGACATGAACACAACTGTCGAAGATTATTTGAAAGAGTTTATCGGCAAAATCGGAGAAAACATTCAAATTCGCCGATTTACTCGTTATCAACTCGGCGAAGAATAAGCAGGAATAAGGGCAGGTTTATTACCTGCCCTTTTTTATTCTATTGTTATTACACGCGATGTACGATGCGGACAAGATGCCCGCGCTCCAATAGAAGCTAGAAAAGTGACCAACAAAAAACGTCGTGTAGTCCTCAAGATCAGTGGTGAAGCCCTTGCCGGTGAGCAACGGCATGGGATTCATTTTCCTACGTTAGAACAAGTCTCCAATCAAATAGCCGTAGCGCATAAACAGGGGGTCGAATTATCAATTATCGTCGGCGGTGGAAATATCTGGCGCGGCGGTTCCCTTGTGGTGAAGTTTATCGAAGAACCCACTGCCCATTATATGGGAATGCTGGCTACAATCATCAATGCATTGGCATTTCAAGGTTCTCTCGAACAAGCCGGTGTCGATACCCGTGTCCAAACCGCTATCCATATGGAGGAACTTGCAGAACCCTACATCCGGCGCCGGGCAATTCGGCATATCGAAAAAGGGCGAGTGGTTATTTTCGCGGGAGGAACGGGAAATCCATTCTTCACCACCGATACTGCAGCGGTATTGCGTGCATTGGAAATCGAAGCGGAAATGATTTATAAAGCCACAAAAGTGGACGGCGTATACTCCGCAGATCCTGTCCTTGACCCAAAAGCGACACGGTATACCGAATTAACCTATAGCGAAGTATTGCATAAAAGTTTAAAAGTGATGGATTCGACCGCAATTTCTCTTTGTATGGAGAAAGGGATTCCAATCGTCGTATTCGATATGACACAACCGGAAGCCATTACACGTGCATTGCTGGGTGAACCGGTTGGAACTACCATTCGAGATTGAAAATGTGAAAAGGAATGGTATGATCTTTTATCATTGTTGATTTAATTGCGCTTATCGATTATCGCCGGATCGTGCGAGTGACGATTTGCATTGTAACTCAAATTTTTAACGAGGATGTTGAAATCATGTCTAGTGAACTCATTGAAGAACTTGAATTGGAAATGGAAGATGCGCTTGATAATACACGCCGGGAATTGCTGCAATTACGAACAGGACGTGCCTCGCCGGCTTTGTTGGATGGAGTTTTGGTCGAAGCGTACGGCACAAAAACTCCTGTTCGTCAGTTGGCAAATATCAGTGTTCCCGAAGCTCGTCTGCTTGTGATTCAACCCTGGGACAAGAACACCATCGATGATATCGTTCGTGCCATTCAAACATCGGATTTGAATCTCACTCCCAATAGTGACGGAAAATTGATTCGTTTGAACATTCCTCCTCTTACGGAAGAACGCCGAAAAGATTTGGTCAAACTGGCCAAAAAAATCGGGGAAGAAGGGAAAATCCGTTTACGGCAGATACGCAGGGAGACCAATGAATCCCTCAAAAAAGCAGAAAAAGACGGAGAAATTCCTGAAGACCAAGCGAAAAATCTTCTGGATGACGTTCAGAAAACAACCGACAAATATACCGATAAGATCGATGAGATTTTGAAGGAGAAAGAATCGGATATCATGAATTTTTAGTTTCCAACTTGATTTCTGTTTTTTGAGTTGTACTTTTTATTATACTTTTCCCCTCCCTCTAATCCTATATTCCTGTAGATATCTGTAAAAAAAGCAAGCATCCTGCCGGTTTTTCCGCGTATGTAACTGAGATAGCCCCCTTATCTCTCCCGAAGGATGAGGAGAAAGGAATGTTGTTTGTTTATAACACCCAGAGGAGGTGTTATGTTTTCATCATTATCCTGTTATACGTTTCACACGATTGGGAACCAGCGGTTGAGTATCCATAAGAGTCCCGGAATTGTCAGCAGGCTGAGGATCGAGGTAAACAACACACAGACGAGGGCAAAGCGTTTGTCTTGGGACGTTCCATAATAGCTGACAAGGATGGCGGCAAAAATGCCGGTCGGCGCTCCTGCGGAAAGGATCAAGCCTCGCTGTAAAATGGGTTGATCGATCCCCATGAGAATGACAATGAGAGTCGCCAGGGCGGGGGAGATGAGGAGTTTGAAAATCACGCAGAGAAAAATACCGGGAATCATGCCCGTATATTCCTTGACTTCGAAAAAGTAGATATACCGCCCGATGATCACTCCAAAGATCAGAAGAGCGAGTGGGTCGGTGACATCGCGGAGAGAATCGACCGCCTCGAGAAAATTGTACGTCAGAGAATCTGAAAATTTGACCAATAATAAACCAAGAATCGCCGCATAAATCAGCGGTGTTTTGGCAAGTTGTATTACATTCAACAAGAATTTATCTTGTTTGGCACAGAGGTAGATTCCCAAACTGGCGATCAAAAGAAGTTGATAAAAAATCAATGTATTGATCGTTTGAACGGCTTCGGCGGGAGCGCCGAGAAGAGGGGAGATATATTTCAAATTGATTTGTCCGCCAAGGATGATACAAATTAAGAAAAGGTGGCGGGCTTGCGTTTGAAAACCGATAGAACGAAGAAGTCCGGAAACGAGGAAATAGAGTGCTGCTGTATGAAAAATATAGAAGAAAAACGTGAAACTAAACTGAGCCTCACGAGGGTTTTGTCCCAATGCCTGCAAAAATAAAGTGAAGAACAGGAACACGAAGAGGCAAGCGGCGGAGAGGGATCGATCCTCAATCCGATTGACATTCCGGGCAAGAATGATTCCCAGTATGACAACAATCACTTGATATAGCAATTTTTGAATGAAAATAGTCGAGAAAAAAGTCAATGTTATACTCGCTCAACTGATATGGTATCCAAACGAACAAAAAAAAATTGATCGTTTTTTATCGCATGACTACTTTTAGTACGCTCTAGTCTAAAGACCAATGCCAAATCACTTTATCATGAAATCCTTTGAATCAAAGCCTCTCGAAGAAGATGTTTCGCTTTCTTTTTGGTCAGAATTCCTGCATACTAGAAGAGAGCGACATGGTAAAGACTGTAGACTTGTCACAATGACTGTATAAGCAGCACTATCATTGGAGTGATGTGAATCATCATGCCGGCAAGATGCCGGCGTTACCTATATGAGGTGGAATTTATGAAACAAAATAACTCATGCCATTATACACGCCGAGATTTTATGAAAAGGGTAGGATGTGGTTTATCGACTATGGCTTCCTTATCCCTTTATGGAACCGCATCAATGAAACAAAAACCAAATATTCTCTGGATTTGTGTAGAGGATATGTCACCTAATATGAGTTGTTACGGAGAAACGACAATCGAAACCCCCAATATCGATCGGTTGGCTCGTGAAGGAGCACATTTTACGCAGGCGTTTATCACTTGTCCTGTTTGCTCTCCAAGCCGTTCGGCGATGGTGACGGGAATGTATCAAACCACAATCGGGGCGCATAACCATCGGTCTTCTCGCCATGAAGAGAAAATCCATCTACCAGAACATATTCGTCTCATACCGGATTATTTCCAACATGCAGGTTACTATACCTCGAACGGAAGAATGATCCCAACAAATCCGCAAAAGAAAACTCAGAAGGGAAAAACCGATTATAATTTTGTGTTCGACCCCAACGTCTATGATGGGAACGACTGGTTCGATCGTGAACCGGGGCAGCCGTTCTTTGCACAACTGCAGTTGCGTGGGGGGAAAAATCGAGGCGCGAAAGTTCCCAATCCGGTCGATCCGGCTGAGGTAAAATTACCACCCTATTACCCCGATCATCCGGTTCTGCGAGAAGATTGGGCTAACTATTTGAATTCCGTCATTCAAACGGACATTGAAGTCGGACAAATATTGGATCGGTTGGAGCAGGACGGAGATTTGGACAACACCATCATCTTTTTCTGGACCGATCATGGAATCAGTCATGTTCGTGACAAACAGTTCCTCTATGAAGGCGGCATTCATATTCCGTTGATTGTAAGAGGGCCAGGAATCGAAGCGGGGACGGTTATCGGGAATCTCACGGAGCATATCGATATTCCCTTTACCTCTTTTGAACTGGCAGGGCTGCCTGTTCCGGAGCATCTGCAGGGGCGGTTTTTATTCGGCGACGAATCGGAGCCGAGAGAGTATATTTTTTCAGCGCGCGACCGTTGCGACGAAACAGTCGAACGAATCCGATGTGTGCGAAGTGAGCAGTTTAAATATATTCGTAATTACTATCCGGACCGCCCCCATGCACAGCCAAACCGCTATAAAGACGGCAAGCAGATCATGAAAACCATGCGGGAGTTGTATGAAAAAGGAAAACTCACGCCTACGCAGGCGCGTCCATTTCTGCCAACACGTCCGAGTGAAGAATTGTATGATTTGAAAAACGATCCGTATGAGATGAACAATCTCACCGAATCGGCGGAACATCGATCGAAGTTGAAAACGTTCCGAAACGAATTGACCAAATGGATGGACCGGACAAAAGACTTGGGGCAGATTCCGGAACCGCTGTTGGCGGAACTCTCCAAACACTACGATAGTTATTGGGCGATTCTACAGGATAAGAAAAACCAACAGATGGT
Source organism: uncultured bacterium (assembly GCA_964412555.1). Classification (GTDB taxonomy): domain Bacteria; phylum Hinthialibacterota; class Hinthialibacteria; order Hinthialibacterales; family Hinthialibacteraceae; genus CAYPPG01. Next base: position 2,996 of record CAYPPG010000047.1, on the reverse strand, counting down.
GAAGGATTTACGAGAGATGTACGGACTGGCGGAAAAAGGTGAACCGGCATGTGACCCATTGATGAAGGCCCTACAAGATGATCGTTCAACAGTGCGATACGTGGCGGCCATGGAATTGTCAAAATTAGGAGAAGAAGGAAAAGACGCGAAAAAATTGCTTCAGAAATCGTTAAGTGATCCTTCCGCTTCGGTTCGAGTGGCTGCGGCTCGAGCGGTCGCGGAGATGGGAATGATCGAGGACGCCCGAAAAGTGCTAGCGGATGAACTGCAACATTCGGACAATGAAATTGTCCGGCATTATGCGGCGTGTGGGTTGGAAGATATGGGGGAAGAGGCGCGCCCTGCTTATGAAATTATTAAAAAGGCACGGGAGGATGAGTATGAGTATGTGAAACGGGTGACGACACGGATCATTCAGAAATTGGATCGGACTGAATAGGCTACTATCTTACTGTTTTGTAAAAGAAAATCTGGAGGAATTGAATATGAAACAAAAACTATCTTGTGTTGTGATTATTTTAGTGATTACTATCTCGACTGGATTTTCCTATGAAATCCCCCAGGAAAAAACCTTCACGAATTCATTGGGCATGAAATTCGTGCGGATCGAAGCAGGATCGTTTACCATGGGTTCGAACGGGAGTGACTTGCATGAGAATATTCTTGATGCACGGGAACATGGGGGGCGGGAAATTTGGTTGCCGAGGAAGGGGGATTATGATGAGTTTCCTGCGCATCCGGTGACAATCAGCAAGCCGTTCATGATGAGTGTATGCGAAGTGACCAATCGCCAGTACGAACAATTCGATCCGTTGCATATGCATATTCGCGGCAAGAAAGGCTTTTCGATCGACAATGACGAAGCCGTGGTTTTTGTGGATTGGCATGATGCGAATGCGTTTTGTGAATGGTTGTCGGAAAAAGAAGGATTACCATACCGTCTGCCGACCGAAGCGGAATGGGAGTACGCCTGCCGTGCAGGAACGGTGACGCCGTATTCGACTGGGGAGACGTTACCGGATGAATTGATCAAGAATCCAGATAATAGTTGGTACCCCTGTCCCGAACGAAGCCGCAACCGGGAGGAAGTGGTGCCTTTACATGTAGGGAAAACGACACCGAATCCATGGGGATTATTCGATATGCATGGCAATGTGGAAGAGTGGTGTTCTGACTGGTACGGGCCCTATGTGGAAAACGAGTCCGTCGATCCGGTTGGTCGGGCGGAAGGAGATTTTAAAGTCACGCGCGGAGGAAGCCATGGAACGGTGGCGTACTATCTTCGATCCGCCAACCGCATCGGTTCGGCGCCGGAAGATGAAAGTTGGTATATCGGATTCCGCGTGGTGTTGGGTGAAATGTCCACGACTCAACCTTTATCACCTATGTTGCCGGAACAATATCAGAAAAAAGTAAAGCAAGAGATCCCAGAAGATATTGCAAGAGGCCCCGATGCCAATACGCCCTATTTTCGCGGCCCGCGTAATTACGTAAAAATTCCGGATGATTCATTCGGTCCGTTATTTTCCAACCATAATCACGATCCGGGAATCGTCGAATGCCCGAATGGCGATCTGTTGGCGGTATGGTATACGACGGTAACAGAACGGGGACGTGAATTGGGACTCGCCGCCAGCCGGCTACGGTATGGAGCGGATGAATGGGAACCGGCTTCCCCCTTCTGGGATGTTCCCGACCGGAATGATCACTGCCCGGCAATGTGGTTTGACGGCGTTCGGACCCTGTATCACTTCGCCGGACTTTCGACCGCGGCAACGTGGGGACCGTTGGCCATTATCATGCGTACGTCCACCGACAACGGAGTCACGTGGTCGAAAGCGCAGTTGATCATGCCGGAACATCAGCGGCGTAATCAATGCGTTGAATCTGTTTTTCGCACTCAAGAAGGTTTTATCATACTCCCTTGTGACGCGACACCAAGCGGAAACGGCGGAACCGCGATCCATATCAGCAGGGATAACGGCGCGACCTGGAACGATCCGGGCGGCACCATCGCCGGCATTCATGCCGCTGTCATGCAGTTGAAAGACGGCCGCTTGATGGCCTTCGGGCGCGGCGACACAATCGAAGGCCATATGCCGAAAAGCATTTCCGAAGATATGGGAAAAAGTTGGGAATATTCACCTAGTATCTTTCCCCCCATCGGGGGTGGACAGCGATTGGTGTTGATTCGCCTGCAGGAAGGTCCGATTTTATTTATTTCGTTTGCGAACAGCTCCAGCGTACCGGTTCACGTCACGGATGCCGAAGGAATTACACGGGAAATCAAAGGCATGTTTGCCGCGCTTTCGTATGATGAAGGGGAAACCTGGCCAGTCATCCGGCTCATTACAGATGATAAGCCGGAGCATGAAGTCAAGACGACCGATGGCCGAACTTTTACCATGAGCCGCAGCAGTGCGGAGCCGTGCGGGTATTTATCGATTTGCCAGACACGAGACGGGGTAATTCACTTGATCACCAGTTGGAATCACTACGCGTTTAATTTGAAGTGGATGGAGACACCGATGCCAGGGATATGAAATGTATTTTAATATTCATTAAAAATTTCATTCTGTTGGAAGCGGAATTCAAATTACTCGTAAAATGATTCTTTCTTCAGCTTGAATTCGTATAATTGCTCAATAGCCATCTCAACAATACTATCGGTTATATATAAACTGCTTATATCATCCAAATCCCTTAATAATCTCTCAGACTTTTCAAAAGAGATCAGCCCGAGTTGATACGCTTTTACAATAATACCAAGGGAGCCAACAGGAGTAATGCACATCTGTTTAGCGACTTTTCGAACGGCAAGATCATCCGTCAATATCAGATCAATTCCTAATCGTTTGCAGAGACAAAGGCATTCCTGTTCACCGACGTGTAAGTGATTCAATCTATTTTGCTGGATGAATATATGAAGATCATCTTCATCCATAACATGGTGATGGGTATATGGTAAATTGGACAACGTGCTTTCGGGAATTCGA
>CAYPPG010000046.1:33812-64348 GCA_964412555.1 uncultured bacterium | reverse complement strand
GGGTCACACCTAACCGACTCCAGGGGGGTCAAAGGTACCCGGCTATTGACACCTTATTATGACCAAGTGACAATCGAAGCTCGTATCATGGCTTCAGGTCTCTACTCTGGAGGGCATTATCGTGGTGCTTTCATTACATTAAGTGATCCAAATCAAGGTACATGGGGTCTTCATTCTCCCTATACAATGCATTTATTTTTGCCAAATCATCCCCACATAGAAGACCAACATGTTGAAGTAGGAGGTATATCCTATCGTGGTACGGAAAGAACAATCATAGCTAAACCTGGATACGAAAATTATACAAATCAATGGTATACTGTAAGAATATTATTCGATTTTGTAAACAAATTAGTTAAATATTATTTTAATGATGAATTTTTAGAACAAGCAGATATTGATAACGATCACATTTTCGAGTATACGCATATCTGTCTTCATTCAGGTGATGATTTATGTTGGTTCGACGATATCAAGGTTTGGAAGGGAATTGTTCCACCGACCAATGAATATCGTTATCCGATTGATGAACAAAGTGTTGAACTTTCAGGCGGACGTTGGTGGGGAGGAGATCAAAGTCGTGGAATTTTTGTTGGAAGCGGAGAAGGGGATTCACTTTCAATCAATATCAATGTTCCAGAAGATGGAAGGTATATAATTAAAGGCAATTGGAATTATAACTTGGATCATGCTATCGGAGAATTGGAAGTCGATGGAGAAATGGTCGGCAATGTTGTTGATCAGTTTGCCGATCCTGGAACTGATACTTTTGATGAAGAAATAGGTACAACATATCTAACGAAAGGTGAGCATGATTTTAAATTTACTATTGTCGGCAGAAATCCAAACAATTATAATGGTCATGGCAATGGTATTTATATATGGCGCGTACTCGAAATTGTATTAGTGCAAACAACTGTACAACACCAAGTAGCCTTCTACTGCGAAACCAGCTATCTCGATCTTCAAGAACATTCCGATGAATTTGAAACTGTTGTCAATATCCCGTGTTGGAATGGTGCAAAGTTCGACTCGCGGCTAAATGAATACATCGCACCGAATATTGATATTATTTGTGTCGGGGGCGATGATACATTTAGCCCTTCCACGGCTCAGGCCATCGAAAATGCCGTATATCACGATGGAAAAATACTAGTTTTGAATTTTTGGAGCGATATAAAATTTTCAGATTCATTGCCCTGTGAAATTGTTAGTAACATGAACTACGGCTCCTCAGTCGTTGCAGAAGACCGGAGTAATCCTGTAGTAGCTGAAATATTACAAGGTTTACCGGATAATTTTTCACGAGAGGGAACAGATTTCAATCGCCATTCAACTGTAGAAAAAGACGGCGCCATCGTCATCACACGATTCGCTAATGACAATTCTCCAGCACTTGCCCTCTGGCAATATGGAAAAGGTGTTGTTATTTATCAACCTCTGGAAATGCCAGGATCATTTTATGGAGAATACGCTGACACAATCACTTATCGCGCAGTAAAATGGGCACTCCGGCAAGTTGTTACTGATGATCCAACACCAACACCTACTTCAACTCTGTCTCCTCCAACGAATACGCCCATAACTCCGCCAGTAACCCCTACTTCCCCACCTTCGGATGATCTAATTGTAACCACTACTAGTGACAAATATGTACCTGGCGGAAAAGCAACAACACAAATATCAATTCAGTACACAGAAACACTTACTGCAATGGGTGTTGCGTTTACTTCTCTCCCTTCCGGCTGGACATTCTCAAGCGTCACAAGCGGCAATCCCGCCGTAGCGCCTGCAGCCGGCAGTTCCGCCCCCCTCGAATTCTCCTGGATCACCGTCCAGGCTTCACCGGTCAATTTAGGAGTAAAGTTGAATATACCTGCCAGCGAAACAGAAACCAAAACCATCTCCGGTGTAGTTCGATATCGCCGCACCGGTGCGGAACAAGAAGTCCCCTTCTCGATCGAAGTCACTCCTTCAACTCACCACAGCGCCGATACGGATCAGAATTATGAAATCTCACAATCCGAGTTATTGCGTCTCATCCAATTCTACAATTCCGGTGGCTATCAATGCGCCGCTGCCAATACCACGACGGAAGACGGTTATGCGCCTGGGACAGGCACCAATCATTCCTGCTCTCCGCATAGCAGCGATTACAACCCGCAGGATTGGGAAATCAATCAATCCGAATTATTGCGTCTCATTCAATTCTACAATTCCGGCGGTTATCACACCGATGCGAATGGAGAAGACGGTTTCGCACCGGGCAAAGCGTCAACCAGCGGGAAGGTGTCGCGCTCTTCGGTTTATCCACGAGCAGCCGATGTTTCCGCCACGCGCGTCCGGGCGGTGGATGGTTCAACCGCAGTTATAACAGTCACGATTTCACATGGCGGTAATCTAACCGCTTTAGGTATGCAGGAAATCATTCCGGCGGGTTGGACGTTTGATACCATGCTTTCGGGCGGGGCCGCGATTTCTCCGAGCCAAGGCGAAAGCGGAACATTGGAATTCACCTGGCTGATGGTACCATCCTCTCCCATTACGCTTTCTTACAAAGTGAATCTCGGAACCGGCAGTTCACAAGCGGCGATCAGTGGCGTTGTCCGTTACCGCACAACAGGCGCAGAAGAAACGGTGGACATTACGGAACCCTCCATGCAGTCCACCCCGACGCCTACTCCGACCACTCAACCGGCTGGTCCAACTGCCACACCCGCAAGCGGTGACCAAACCGTTTTCATCTACGACAATCCTGGTGACACCACCGGCGATCTCACCGGCCAAACCGACTTCGACCCGGTCGACAACCGCAACCTCACCATCGCCTGGACCGCCAGCCAAGGCAGCGCCACCGACTGGCACATTTACGTCCGCAAAGGCCTCGGCGGTGCCAAGTTTCTCGGCCGCACCGCCAGCGGAACCGCTACAAGCTTCGATTGGAACGCGGATAATACGCTGGTTAACGCCGATTTCGCCAACGGGCCTGATTTTAACTCGGCCTATACTTTCCGCGTGGTGCGCATCGACGGCACTCTCGGGCCGGATGATCTCTTCGACACCTCCGCCCCCGTCGGCTTCAACCTCGAAGGCGGCAATGCCATCTCCTTGGCGAAACCGGAACTGCCGAATCTCAATCCAAACCAAATCGTGATCTTCGACGATATCCTCGGCGGCAACGATCTCGCCCCGCAAGGGCAAACCGGCTCCGATACCGATGCATCCACATCACGCGCCATCCAGGTCGCTTGGAATTTCGGGCGCGATCCATCCACGGTAAATGAATATCACATTTTGGTCAGCGTGGATGGCGGCGATTTCACCTATCTCGGCCAAACCTATGACGGCAACACGAACTATTTCTGGTGGACACCGAACCGCCAGTTCCGTATCGGCACTGATTTCGCCGATGGCCCGCAGGACGGGCACACCTATCAATTCCATGTGATCCTCATGCCCTTTACCGGCGATCGGGCGGCGTTGCGGAGTGGCACGTTGAGTTATTTGGTTTCGAATTGATCGATAGTCCATCGCTTAAATAATCAGAATCTCCATTAATTCATGCGGTTTTTCTGCTAAACTGACACTTAGATTAAAAAAGTAATCCGTTACTCAATCATTATTACGAGGAATCCTATGGTTGACGTTATTTTACAACTGACACCTCGATTGTCCGAATCGATCAAAGAAATAGCTCAACAGAAGTTTGATGGGAATATGTCAGCGGTATGCAATGAGGCTTTGGAATTTTATGTGGATACTTATGCTGAAAAGCGCGAACAACTCAAGGAAGTTGTACAGCAAATTCGACGGGAAGTGGAAGCGCACGGCGGTTTTGACGAGAAAGATATGGATCAACGCATACGCGAGTATAGAAAAGTAAAGTACCATAAATAAAAATATCAAGATGACCATAAAAGCCGTTTTAGACACGAACGTTCTTGTTCCAGGTCTTGGAAACCCTTTAGGAGCGCCTGCAAAAATCGTTGATCGATGGCTGAATGGTCAATTCGTACTTTTAATTTCAAAACCAATTTATGAGGAATACTCCCAAATATTACTGAAACATCCAATAGTTCCTAGAGACAAAGCAGAATCTTTTCTCAAAGGACTAGCAGATGTTGCAAAAATTGTTCCCATTTCGGAAAAACTGGATGTATGCAAAGATCCGAGCGATGATATTTTCCTCGAAACGGCTATTACTGGAAAAGCAAACTTTTTGGTGACAAAGAATATCAAACATTTTCCATTCAAACGTTATGAAGATGTAGAAATTGTGCGAGTTTCAACGTTTCTTTCTCGTTTAGAAAAAGAGTATGAGAAGATGTTGTAAATCATCAAAATATCATCATCTGGCATTGCATCTTTTTCACTGTCAACATGCTCCATTCATGCGGAGAAACCACCTTCAGCCGTGAGACAACGGAAAGAGTACGCCGGATGGTACATGGAGAGACAGAACCGAACCGGACTGTTTCGATGGAAGTGTTTCACTTTATCTCGTAATGGTGAATCTCGATCAAAGGAGATATGTTGTGAACGTGAACGTGCAACTTGACCAAAATGCGCTTGATGAATTCTGCCGCAGATGGAGGATATGCGAATTATCCCTATTTGGCTCCGCATTGCGGGAAGATTTTGGTCCTGAAAGCGACATGGATTTTCTTGTGAGTTTCGAACCGGAGGCAGGGTGGGATCTCTGGGATCTTGTAGAGATGCGCGAGGATTTGATGGCCATCGTTGATCGCGAAGTGGATATCGTTGTGAAAGAAGCGTTACGGAATCCTTACCGGCGGAAGGAAATTCTAACAAATCGGGTGGTGATTCATGCCGGATGAGCCACAATATCAGTAATCATAATTCCTTTAATTGATAAGAATCTCCGTTAAAATCGTTGATCGATGGCTTCATTTTTACTCCCTTCCACAAAACCACCCCAACCGGATTGACAACAGCAACTGAAAGAAGTTTATTAAATGGTTAATAAGCATACTGGAAGGTATCAACTATGAGGAAACCATCGAAAAACAAGGGACTCCCTGTAGACGGGAAATCGTTGGCGACACGCGCTATCCATGCGGCGGAGCCGAAAAGGCGGTATGCCGATTCGATCACCACACCGATTGTCCAAGCCTCCACTTATACTTTTGCGAATTGTCAACAAATCGAAGACTATACGAAAAAAGGAAAAGAACATTTCGAATACGGCCGGTATGCCAATCCGACCACAAAAATTGCGGAAAAGCGGTTAGCGAATCTCGAAGGGGCGGAAGACGGGATCGTGTTTTCATCCGGCATGAGTGCGATTACCACCACGATTCTCGCTCTCGTTCAATCCGGCGACCATATTGTGTTCACGGACGACAGTTACAAAAAAACGTTGGAATTTTGCAATACGTTTTTGAAAAAATTCGGAGTGGAATGCACCATTGTTCCCTTCGGCGATTATGACGCACTCGACAAGGCGGTGAAGAAAAACACACGCTTTATTCTTTCCGAATCGCCCACCAATCCCTATTTGAATATCTTCGATTTGGTCAAGCTGAATCAAATTGCCAAAAAACACAAGGTATTGACCATGATCGACAGCACATTCAGCACTCCAGTAAATCAACGGCCGATCGAATTCGGAATCGATCTCGTCCTGCAAAGCGCCACCAAATATCTCGCCGGACACAACGATATTCTGGCAGGGGCTGTCCTTGGGCGGGAGGAACTGATCGAGCCGATACGCAATTTGCACAAAACAATCGGCGGAATCATCGATCCACACTGTTCTTATCTTTTGATTCGGGGCTTGAAAACGTTTCCGCTGCGGGTGGCAAAACAGAATGAATCAACATTGAAGATCGCCGAATTTCTCGAAAGCCATCCCCGCATCAAGCGCGTTTATTATCCCTTCCTTGAAAGCCATCCGCATCACGCTATCGCCAAAGAGCAGATGGAGGGCGGCGGCGGGGTGGTCTCGTTCGAGATCAAAGGCACATTGGCAACGGCAAAGCGCTTTTTGGATTCGCTCGAACTGTGTTTCCTCGGTCCGAGTTTGGGAGGCGTCGAAACGCTTATCACCCATCCCGCCATGGTTAGTTATTATGATTTCACGAAGAAAGAACGAGAACAACTAGGGATCAGTGATACGCTTTTCCGGTTGGCGGTGGGGATTGAGGACGCCGAGGATATCATCGCCGATTTAGAACAGGGATTGAAACAGAAGTAAAATAGGCAATATACAAAAAGGATAGGATCAAGCAAAGACCACTTCTACACAATTGTAATTCTCTTTGTTAGACCTCGGTTGTATCTTCTCGAATGATTTCAATATAGTTGATAATCGGCGGCTGCTGAGATGATTGGGGAATCAATTCCAGTTTCAAAACATCTTTTACTTCAATGTTTTGAAATTCTTTCACGATTGCTTCTTGCGCCGAATTCGTTTCACGGGCAATATCAAAATCTTTCAACATGACTCGATCTTGAAGCCGTACTTCGAAAATACGCTGACCGGGTTTGTCTTCCGGTGGTGCCAAGAAACCAAGTCGAACGGTAAATGTTCCTGGATCGTGTTCTTTCTCAGGATCGAGTAGAGGTATAGTGCAATCACTCAGGCCAAGACAACCGGAAGTAAACAGCCATGGTTTATCCGTCCCTGGGATGGATACTCCTTTGAAATCACGATAGAAATACCCTCTCCCCTCTTGGATCGTATCCGCAAGATCGAATTTCACCCCATAATTGGGGAAATGAGTAAAAGACGATGTTTTCGGATTGGGATACCCAAACCAAACGGTTCCATCCTCATCTTTCATATCCGCCGCCGCTCCGAAGTTGATGGCAAAATGCTGAACAGGTGTCAACTCACCCGGGGTGATATACACTGCCCACGGCTGATGCCGATTTGATTCTCGTTTCATCGCCAGTGAACAACGAATCGGGAACGAACAGGTGCAACCCGCCGCCGCTTCTTGAGACAGCAAGACACCACATGCAGGAATCAGACTAATTGCGCAACCCGGCCGGTATGCACCAAATAGAACAACACCGTTGTCTTCTTCGAGATCGTAAAAATTCGTAAAGAGCGAGCGATAGAAAAGTCCATTGGCCGATGCCGCTGTAATACCACACGTATGGCCGGGACGCAGAAATTCCCATGGTACTTTTTTACCGGTTATTGGATGTTCCCGCAGAATGATTTCCCCGGTGCGGAGATCACAGGCTCTTGGTTCCAGAATAATCCAATCCCCGACGATCACCGGCCTCGTTCGATAATTCAACGCACGCGACCACACCATTTCGCCGTTTTCCGCTGAAAGTGCAGTGATTCTGCGCCATTGCATGCCGTTGTAGCGGAAACGCCAAGCATCGTGGTTTCCGTGGTTGCCAAAGAAGAAAAGCAATCCGCTGCTGTAAGCCGTTCCCATCATATCTCCGCAGCAACCGGTGAAATCGGCGATCGTTTCCCATATCTTCCCGCCGGTTTTGGCATCGAGCGCCGTCACGATTCTCACATCGGCATCGGATACCGTCAATATGCCTTCCGGATGCTCATTCTCATATAATTCCGCTCGCAAAGATTCGATTAAATACTCCAAGACTCGCCGGTTCGCGGCATTTTCCCGCCCCTGATTCTCGGCCAGCATTTTTTCCCTTTCTTCGAGTTCTTCGCGAATGCCTTCTCGAACTTTATAAATCCCTGCCTGGGTTAGATTCTTTCGCTGTTGCAAGGCATGTTTTCTTTGCGTATCGGTCACATCACTGTCGGCAAAAAAGATTTTCCCGTCTCCGATTGATACAGTAATGTGTGCAATGCTGTTCCCATGATGTACCCACCGTAAGTCACCGGACTCGACATCGATGGCAAATACCTTATCACTGATCATCAAGTTTTGCGTAACTGCATTTTTCTGTGTGAATTCGCCACCGCCGGCGAAAGCCGTCATGTGACGAAAGAGAAGAGCATCTCTTTCCGTCGCCAGGCAAAAATCATCAGGGTTCGGATATCGTTGTTTATACTGTATAAACCTTTCTTTCATGTGTTCCGGAATATCTTTCAAGTCACGCCATTCCCCGTTTCTCAAAAATGTTTTCAAAACTTGGGCGTAATCTTCCTCCATCGGCTCGGCGGTGGAACCATAGAGAATACCATTGTCGACGGAAATATATCCCCATCGGCGCAGGCTGCCGTCATCCGATTGAGGAATATAGTAAATCCGAATCGTCTCACCGGTTTCCGGATCCAATCGGTAACATTTTTCATGAGCGGCAATGAACAAACCTTCTTTCGTAACCACCAAATTTCCTCCGTCCCCTTTGATTTTCACACGAACCGCGCCGGGGATATTCCGCTTCCAAAGAATAGAACCGTTGAACGCATCCACACATTTCACCATCTCTTCCCCTTGCATAAACATCCGTCCGTCCAACGCAACTGGGCTTTGAGCATTCGCGTGCCGTTCCACCATACCGATGGGGCCCGGTTCACCGAACCATAACAAACCAAGAGGGCCATCGACCAGTTGGTCGTCTGAACAGGCGGTATTTTGGGGATCACAAAATTGCTGATTCCAACTGCCGGCTCCTTCCAATTCATCCCGCACGGATTTTTCCCAGGTGATTTTTTCATTATGACGGAAAGGTAATAGGGATACTCCGCCCCATGGCCGCAAAACGCGAAACCGATCGTTTTCGTCCGAATCCGTTGTCCCGGTAAACAACATGTCATCGGAAATAATGAGATTCGCAAAGTAATCCGGCAGTTCGTCAATCGTCCACGGTTCCACAACTACTCGGTTCCCCCACAATCCAGCAGCTTCTAGATGTTGTCTTGCGAGGTTTCTTTTTTCACGATCCTGTTCCAATCCGATTATTTTCAGATCGGTCCGGCGGGCCAATTCATACGCCAATTGCCCCTCCCTACAATCCAAAACTAAACAATACCCCTTATCCCACGGACACTCTTTGACGATACGTTCGACAGCATCCCGATAAGTCCCCGAATTCTCATGATCCTCAAAAGGATTCTCGGCCGTGAACGGTTTGATCTCCTTCGCTTTCCTAATCGGTTGACTTCCGTAACAATAAATCTGTCCTTCGTCACTGCTGACAACCAGTCGGCCATCGGATACAGCCATGGATGCGGCTTTTCCTTGAATTCGTTCCCGCCCGATTTCTTTTCCGCTTTCCACTTCGATGCGGATAACAATATCGTCCCCACCGGCGATGAGCGTTTTTCCGGCGAGAATCAATGAACATAAGTTCTTTTGCGGGTACTTCCAAAGATAGACGGCATCATCCAACCTGACTTGTTCCTCTTGGATTCCACTGATTTTTTCAACCAATTCCGCCATGTTCTTATCAAAACCGGTCTTCTCTTCTGCCCGAATCGAGGTACGCTTTTCGCGTAATTCATTCAGTTCTGCGCTCAACTGCTTTCGTTGAGCAGTTAATTGGTTTCCTCTTTTCGCTGCATACGCTTGTGCTTGACGGTCGATCGCCAGGATGCCGTCACGAGTTAAAATGAATGCTTCATTTGAAGTCACCACCATATCCAAACCGGGAACATTTGCAAAAAGGTCGTCCATCCGTTGTCCGGTCTCTGCATCATATGTCACTTTATGGGGAGTTCCGGAATAATCGACTCCGGCAATCAAACGATTTTGATCCAATAAAGTCCAGGTACCACCGCGTTTGGCTCCAGGATATGCATAATACAAAAATTCACCGGTTTCACGTTTGAAAGCAGCCGGCATAGCGCGTCCCGAGGGAACGTACAAAATATCGGATGAGGCGAGAAGATACCCATGTGGACTTATCCCGCCGTATGCCAATTCATGACTGTAGTCTCCAATCGTACCGTTTTTCCAAAGAACCGAACCATCTTCGGCATCGAGGGCACAAATATACAAACCTTCGTACGGAAATACACCCGCTGTGAAATAGGCAACTTGCTTGTCGACAAGCACATTCGTTCGTAGGGGCCATAATGAAATCATGCGTTCGTTACCAATCACTTTCTCATCGCTCGGACCGGCACGGTGTTTCCATATCAAGGTTCCATCGGACGCATCGAGACAATATGCAAATCCATCATCGGACCCGAAATACACACGTCCTTCGTAGACTGTCGGAGCAAAACGAACAGGGCCGTGTGTACAATAGGTCCAGCAAATTTCACCGCTCTCTGCATCCAAGGCATACACTTTGTTTGTGACACAGGAACCGAAAAAGGCCTTCCCACGGGCAAGAACAGCATGATAGGCATTATCGACATGCATTCGCGGTAATTCTTCCGACGGCATCGGCCACGCAGGTTTTGGTGGATGATTCGGATGATAAATCCACTGCAGGTAAAGCTCCGATTCGAGCGGTTCCCCACTGATGGCACTCAGGCTGATATCATTTCGGTATGTCGGCCAATCCGCCGCGAATATCTCCTTGCTGAAAAAAGAAATAGACAAACCTATCAATACAAGAAGGAGCATTCTTTCCCTTGTGAAGCGAAACCGGATGTTGAACGATAATTGAACCATAGTAACCTCTTTCATCAAATCTATTTGACCATTTATACCACAGCTGTTTTCAGAAATATACAGTTCGTTCAAATTCGCACAAAAGAGTCAAAGAGATTGCTACTCAAGGAACAGAAGGAATGGATTAGAGTACGATACCTTAAGGTGAACCCCCTTACCCCAACTGGGTAAAAGAAAATAGCCAGTGGGCAACACCCTTGGAAAAATCGGCAGGAGAGATGTTCTCGTTCAATTCCCCATCACCAATTTGCCTATGCAGAACGCTCGAGGCCACCGCTTCCATCTGGTGAAAGGAGCGGTGAATCCGGTATTGACGCTCGAACAATTTTGGGAGTAATTGGTTTGCCATCTCATGTTTTCTCCGCGAATCACCGCGAAAACGTGGTTTGCAAGTCGAAAAATTCAAAATCGAAGGCGCTTTCTTATCTTAGCGTTTATGGGATGTTGCCTGCTGGCTGCATAATATCCAGTTTCTCTGTCGGTTGCAATAAAAAAGGCACGGTTGCCCGTGCCCTTTTGGAATTGTTGTGTACAAATAATTTAACGTTTCGAGAATTGGAAGCGTTTGCGTGCGCCGGGGCGGCCGTATTTTTTCCGCTCGACCATTCGTGGATCACGCGTTAGAAAACCGGCACGTTTCAAAGAAGGGCGATATTTGTGGTCGTAAGAGGACAACGCACGGGAAATCCCATGCCGTAACGCTTCTGCCTGTCCGGCCAAACCACCGCCGCAGAGATTGGCATAAATATCAAATTGTCCGGTGGTTTCTGTTATACCAAATGGCTGCCGAATGACCATTTCCAATGTTTTGCGCATAAGGTATTCATCGGATTTTTTCCCATTGATAATGATTTCACCCGTTCCTTTTTTCAAATACACACGCGCAATCGATGTTTTTCGGCGTCCTGTTCCATATGAAAGATATTGTGCTCCCATGGTGTTTTCAATCTACCTCCTCGATCAATTCTCTACCAGTATAGGCTGTTGGGGTTGATGGGGATGATTCGGGCCTTTGTAAACACGCAGTTTTTTGAACATTTTCCGTCCTAATTTGGTCTTAGGCAGCATTCCCCAGACGGCATCTTCGATGACTCGTTCCGGCTTTTCCTTCATCGCTCTTTTAAAGGTTTTCTTTTTCAAGCCGCCGGGGTAACCGGTGTGATGATAGCGCATTTTCTTATCGTACTTTTCCCCCGTCATCACGATTTTATCCGCATTGATGATGATGACATGATCCCCGGTGTCTAAAAAGGGAGTATAGATCGGCTTGTGTTTACCGGTCAATAAAGTAGCGACTTTCGTGACCAAACGGCCTAATACCTGTCCATCGGCATCGATCAAATGAAATTTGTGCGAGGCTTGAATCTCTTCAGGCTTTGCAATGGTTGTTTTCATGATTTTACCATATTTCCATTCAAAGTAACGCCGCCGTCTCGGCGGCCTATCCAAAATACCGGCAGATAGCCGGTGATCCATAAATTTTATCCACAGAAATGAAGATTTTAACCGTCTTGCAAAAGAGGTCAAGTCGTAGGATCTCTTTTTCACGGTTTCATATGAACATATTCGATCTCTCCTTCTATAAAGAGAACTATTTTTTTACCCTCGAATCATCCAATGTACACTTATTTCTCTCCTTAACGTTGTATTAGTATAAAACCGCAATGCAAAACGATAACAGCCCATTGGATAGCGAACTGCTGGCAGCGGCTGCGCGGGGTGATGAATATTCCGCCGCCCGCTTATATCACCGCTATGCCAATTTGATATACCGCATCTGTTTTCGTGTATTGCCGGATGAGAGTCAAGCCAAAGATTGCGCGCAGGAAGTATGGCTGAAAGTGTTCAAGAATCAACAACGTTTTCGTGCGGATTCTTCTTTTCGCTCTTGGATCACCACGATTGCGGTGAATTGTACTATTGATTGGATCAGGAAGTATTCGCGGATAGTTCCTGTGAGTGAGAACGAATTGGTTACCGATATGCTCTTCGTTCAAACAGAAACGGCGCGCCAACAATTGGAGGAAGAGAAAATCCAACGTTCGATCCGGCAGGCGCTTGGCCGAATGAGCGTTCAGCAGCGCGTCTCATTCGTTTTGCGCCATTATGAAGGAGAGTCGCTGGCAAACATTGCACAATTCCTGCAATGCTCGGAAGGAACGGTCAAGACTCACATCCATCGAGCCGTGGTCGCCTTACGACAAGTTTTATCGGAATACCAAACCAAACGGTGAAAGTTCAAATGAAAAACGAACATTTAAACTTGGATGATTGTATCGAGTTGTATTACGAGCGGGCGGACAAGTGTCCCCGCAGCATTCGAGAACACCTCAATACATGCGAAAGATGTAAACAAGAATTTGAATCCTTTGCATCGACATTCGACAAAGCGAACGCCTATCAGGTTCCTCAACTCAAGCCGAACGAACATGCCGAACTCTTCGAGCAAATCTGGAGCCGGCATTCTTCATCCGTTGCCAAAACAAAATGGAGTTTGAATGTTTTCGCTTATTTGCGGCATCCCGCTTTTATGTTCACATTAGGAACTTTCTTTGGGATTCTGATCACCATACTTACTGCCAACGGTTCTCTCGATCCGGCACGCGAGGCGTCAGCCGAACCCAATCTGCGTTGGGAAACAAACGGAATATCCCAAGTCATCAGCGGAAAAATCGTGGACAAAATCTACCCGGAACTCGAAGATCCGACAATCACGGTTGTCGATACTCCGGGATCATCGGGGAAAAGAAAAAAAGTGCTTCATGGAACCATGAACGACGGTTCCGTCCAAATTGTCTGGAATTTATAAGAAAGGATCACAATCATGTTACAAAATCTCTCAAAACTATGTTTCGTTGTATTACCGATCTTATTCGTTTTAACCCCCATCGGCCAAGAAACACAAGAACAAACACCAGTTACGATTACAGAAGCGACACAAAGTCAGCAGCCATCGTCTGGAAAGCAAGTGCAAGCGAAGCAGCCCTTGACGATTAGCACACAAACTCAAGATCAAACTGAAACTCTCTCTTTAGTAACCGCTACAGCAAGTCAGTCTGAGGTTGCTGCTACTGAAACGTCTGAGAGTGTACCTCCACCACAAACTCGTTCAACCTCGAGTTCACGCCGTTCCAGTACACGCGGATATTCGGGAGTGTCCACGGGAGCGTCCAGTGTTAACACTTCTTCAGGACGTTCCAGAACAAATCCAAGCCTAGAATCCAATGAATCCATTATAACGAGAGTGTATGCGTTGAATCATTCATCAGCGGAAATCGTTGCTCAAATCATCCAAAATCTTTTCACAAGAACTCCTCCCTTTACCAAGATCACTTCCGATTCTCGAACGAATCGTATCATTATCCAAACGACAGCAGAAAGAATGAATGAAATTGAAGATTTGATTACCGAACTGGATGTTGAGAAAGCGGAGCAAGGAAAATCAACATCTCATTTTAACCTTGCCTTACAGGTGTATGTCGTAGAAATGGATTTTGATCCGGCTCAAAAAGTCCGTTTCACCACCTCATTCGAAGTGGAGAAGTCAGTGGAAAACATCGATGACAGTCACTTCAATCTGGAAGGGATTCAAGTGGAAAGTATCAATTTAAGTCATCGAGGTTTTCAAGAAAATCATAGAGACAATCATACATTGATTGAAATTCATGGATATGCTGATACTCCGGACGCCCTAAAATCGTTTATCCCCTTTCTGAATGAAAAATATGGTTCCGTCCGTGTCATTGGATTCAATTCTTCCGAAATCGGAAAAAACAAGAAGAAATTCTATCCAGGGAATTTATCCCTTCCGGATGATCTTCAACCGATCATGAATAAACTGCTGGGTGGAACCATGTCTACCTCAAAAGGAAAATACTCGAAATACGATCTGCGAGAAGCAGAATTAAATCTAGAAAGTGCAAAATCCAATTACCAAGCTGCAAAGGAACTATATGATCATACTCAACAAAATAAAAAAAGAGTGAAAGCCTTATTTGAATCAGGAACTCTTTCTCATTCGGAATATTTGCAGGCCATCACTTCCGAAACACAGCAGATCAATGACATCAAACAGGCGGAAATAGAATTGCGAAGAGCGGAATTGTCTTTACAGCAAATCCAAGATGCGTTAGCAAAGGAATCGGAATCTCAAACCGTTTCCAAGAATCAATATTCCGTTATTGGTTATTGGTTCGGAAATGTAGCCGTTCCCGGTGACTGCCAGGCTCCGATAGGACCGTGGCATCTCGAAATGAACGTCGAAAATGTTCCGGACGGAGATTTTCTATTCGATGTGGCTTTGAATGAAGAAGAAGAATGGATTCTCCAAAACACGGTCATCGGCAAAATCGGACAGCCGATCATCATCGGGTATACGCGGGAAGTGGAGGACACATACATCCCCGGCGCTTTACTTGTTATTCCTCAGAGCGATTTTATAAATCATGCGAACATCAATAGTGCGCCCCAGCCACGGGCATCTCAAACAACTCCAAGTTCGAGTAGAAGACACGACGATAAAAGATGAAGAGATCTATTCCACTCGTCTCACATAGACATAATAAGTACCCATCGTTTCTTGCTCTTCACTGAAAAACCACGTCTGCAGCGTTACCTCTCCGGCGTTTAAATCAAGTGTAAATGCCACCCCCCTTTCTTTTCTATTCCGTATTCTAGAAAGGAGATCGGTTATTTCATAGGTTTTTGAGAAGAGGTTGTTTCCTACAAAGAAGTAAAAATCAAATCGATGGGCATCCGTATTTCCTTATGAAAACGGAGCGAACTTAATGGTAAATGTCGTGCCTTTTCCAGGTACACTTTCTACTGTTATCGTCCCCCCATGCATCTCTACCAATTCCTTTGCAATCGACAATCCCAATCCACTACCCTTCGCAAATGTTTTCGACGCATTCGTCCGGTAAAACCGTTCCCAAATTTTCTCGCATTCTTCCTTCGTCATGCCGATGCCTGAGTCTTTGACGGAAAGAGTGATTTGATCATCCGTTTGACTAAGATACACTTCAACAGTACCGTTTTTCGGAGTGTATTTGATCGCATTGCTGATCAATTCTCCGACCACGCGTTCCAGTTTGCCGGCATCCGCTTGTATGGTTGCATCGGTTTCGAGATTCGCCGTCAGTTGAATACCTTTTTGCTCTGCAGCCGGTTTGTCTTCATTAAGAATATTCTCAACGAGCGTCTTTATTGGTACATTTGTTTTTTCTAACACCATCCGGCCGGATTCGATACGGGAAAGATCGAGGACATCGTTGACCAAATCGGTCAGGCGGTTGACGGATTTGACGGCGCGGGACATGATTTTTTCTTGCTTTTCGGTTAATCCGCCCGCGATACCCAGCATGAGGTTGTCGAGGCTGCCCTTGATGGCGGCCAACGGGGTGCGGAGATCGTGTGACGCTTGGGAGACAAATTGGGATTTCATGTGATCGAGTTCACGGAGTTCTTCATTGGCTTGTTCCAGTTCGGCCGTGCGTTGCGCGACACGGTTTTCCAACTCCAAGTTCATGGATTCGAGTTCGTGATTCAACACGGCGAACTTTTTCGCCAGGTGAATCGACATGGAAATCAACAACAGCAGCAAACAATACATGTACCAAACAAGAAAGGTATTCACATATTTCGTAAATGTTATCAATAAACAGATCTGAAGCAAACCACTGAATAGTGAATAAATAAACAAGCTGATTAGAACAAAAAGGCTCTCTTTCTGAGGCCGTAACAACGCAGTCCCGAGTGTACGCCAAATTTCTATCGTAATTAATGTGTTAACTATATTATGTGTATAATAAGAGAGATTTCCTGTCATGAGGAACACGGCGTATAACCCTAGAATGACCCAATAATGCCTGGGAATTTTTTGAACAACTAGAACATACACAAAAATCAGGAAAACGAGAAAAGCAATATTATAACTAATTTGGTAAAAATAGATATGAAAATAGTTCCTCGTAAAATCATGGGTCAAGAATTTCGATATATCGATATAAAAACTCGATGCCAAAGCCAAAAGAAAGAGGGCAAATGCTACATTTAAATAATGCCGCGGATAGAATATGTAAAGCGCGAGATGCAAAATAAACATAATGAACAAGATACACGGAATGGTGACTCGGACGAACGAAACATACCGGTTAAATTTCTCTTTTTGCGGATGCCATCCATCAAACGACTGCAGACCGATTTCAAATCCGGGTGGATGATCCAGCGCGCGCAAGGATTCAAAATGATGATTTGAATAACGGACAGAAAGAACATACTCTTGATTGGGGACAAGATGAATGGGAAAAGCGTCTGGTACACGGCTATATCCAATTGGATTCCGGCGGAAAAAGAGAACGTACGGTTTTTCTTGTTCTTTGGATGGACTTACCGTTCCGCTTGTCCTGAACATTTCTCCGTTGAGGTATATTTCGGACGCCCCCCAGTGAGACAACAGAAGCACGAGAGGAATGTTGTCCTTCAATCCATCGGTGCGAAAGCGGAGCCGAAACCACCCGATCCCATCCCATTCGCCGGAAGGAACGGTGTCTTGCATCAAGAGTGAGTTCACCGTTTTCCACTGACTATCGTCAACATCCGGATCGGCCCAGGAGGGATTATCGCCAGGGTGGTATTTCCATTCAGAAAAATAAAACGGTTCTCCCGCTTCGATCGCATCCCAATCCACTGGTAACGCTTCTCCATTCGCAATTGGGCACGAAAAAAAACAAGTCGTCAGGAAAATTTTTGTCATGAATCGATTCATGTATTCCCTTTCTTTGTGTCATTGGAATAACAATAGTCACATATCGGGAAAACTAAGCCTTTGGGACATCGAAGGATGGCTCTGTTGTCTCTTTTTCGTTTACTATTTTCAGTTCTGAATGCTGCGCAATTTGGTTAAAGTCACGATCATTGTGAAGCAACGGTAAGCCGTTTTCGATAGCCACTGCCGCAATCATGCAATCTACTGGTTTTCGGATTGTAATTCCTTTCTTTCGAAGAGACCGATAGAGAGCAGCTGAGTGAATGAATGTTGACCGTTTCATTGGCAAAAAAATGAGGGATTCGAAGTACTCTTTCGTTTTATAATAATCTCGGTCTACCCGAATGCCTTGCAATGTTTCCGCGAGGATTACTCCGCATATATGCAAATTATCACCATTCTCGATCGACCGTTGCAATATGGTCACATGAGGCACCGGCCGATCAATAAAAAAATCAATCCAGACGGTTGTATCCACAAGCAGTTTCATAGACGCTCTTCCCGCCACTCCTCGAGGTTCCCCTCCCACTCGACAGTTCCTTTCAATTCCAAAAGACACTTTTGCCGCCCATGACGGAGCACTTCACGCAAAGCAAAGTCGATGAGTGCTTCTCGAGTGCGAATGCCGGTTACTTCCATGCATTCTTCAATCAGTTCATCATCCATCATGACATTCGTTTCATCCATTTGAATCGCCTCCTATTCATACACAGTATGAATCTACACAACGACTATAGCAATGACTAATTTTCTTTGCAATCCAATTGTTTTTTTCAATCCGTTTTTTTTAAGGGAATCCACAATGTACATGTCGTCCCTTTCCCCAATTCGCTTTCTACTTGTACCTGCCCCCCATGCATCTCCACCAACTCCTTGGCAATCGACAATCCCAATCCGCTCCCCTTCGCAAACGACTTCGACGCATTCGTACGGTAAAACCGCTCCCAAATTTTCCCACATTCTTCCTTCGTCATCCCGATGACGGAATCTTTGAAGGAAAGAGTGATTTGATCACCAGTTTGTGTAAGAGTAACATCGACGTGCCCACCTTCCGGAGTGTATTTGATCGCATTGCTGATCAGTTCACCCACGACGCGTTCCAGTTTCCCCCCATCCGCGTGGATGATCGCATCGGTTCCATTCTCCCTCGGCCCCATTTTGGGGAAACTGATAAACCATCACTGAATTCAAGTTAGGGACTCCCAGCGGAAAAGACCAGATCAATCCCGTCGGCCCTTCAAAAATAGCGCCCATTAGATCTTCATATTTAGGAATCAAATGAATTTCATACCCGTCGTATACATTGTACTGTTTCGAGATTTGTCCTTGCATGATCAACAGATTGCCAGTTGGCCCGATAGACATATTGCTGCTATAGGTTTCCGACAATCCGTCCTGGACCGTCCAAAAACGCCACACACCGGGTGTTTCGGGAAGATCACTGTATTCCGCTTTTTGTCCCGATGCATTTTCAGTGGAGGAAGAAACGTTTTGGTTCGCGACTTCATTCTTTTGAATTTCATCCGGAAAACCACTGGCCGTCCATAGGGTAAAAACCGATACGAAGAAGAATATCTTTCGACATATTTCTCTCATCATGCATCCCCACATCTTTTATGTATATTACAATATCATTATTTTGGGTTTGAATAAACATGGGGAAGTGGATTTTACAGGAGATCTGAAGGATTTAGCCGTTATATTTGATTTGAAAGTTGAATATGAATGTGGTTTTCCTTCATCAAGTGTTCCCCCTCTCGTCATTTCTCTCATAGAATCCTGAAGGTTAATCCAACTGAAGATTCAGATGTCCTTCTAGATATTTTTGACACTGTTTTAGAATCCATTCTGCATCATTAATATCATTAAGAGCAGTCTCCCGTTCAATATGAATGGTCCAACTATAATCTCCAACCTGTCTGTCCTCAAAAAGACGCTGGAGCATGCGTGAAGTTTCTTTAGGGAAAATATTCGTTTTTACCATTTCACGATTGAAAGCCCCGATAGTTTGACTATGAGATGAAAAAAAGAGCCCTTTTTGAGCCAAGACGGCAGTAATCGCATGAAAAACGACATAATAAGCACGTGAAGCGGCATCATTATACAATTCAGCTTCGAAGTCCAACTTTGCACCGGTCAATTTCTCTTTGGCTTTGGCTAGAATCGAACGAAGAACATCGGGAGGGCAAAAACACTCATTCATATTTCTATTCCATCTTTTAGAATATTCCACCCCAACGGAAAATCTTTTTCTCTCTCCCATTCATGGGTTTCATAAACCAAAGAAGCAAATAAAACATCATAGCGATTCAACATTTCAATTTCGGCATCAATTATTTTTTCCCGGACATTGGGATTGCGTTGGTTCACAACCAATGCAATATCAAAATCGGATTCATCCGTTCCCTCATTTCGAGCACGAGAACCAAAGAGTACCACTTTTTTCAGGTTGATCCCTAATGCTTTTCTGACAAGAGAAGCATAGTGATGTGTCAATTGAATAGATTCTGTTTTCGTCATTTTTTCTTTGTTCCGTAAAAAACGTACCTCAATTCTATAGTAACTTATTAAAAGGTATTTGTATAGTAGAAGTGTTTTTTCTTTATGCATATCACTTCTCTCATGGTTTTTCAATGCTACTTCCTGTCAACAAAACCAGCGAGCCTTTCCGAATATACCTCTTCGGCAGCGACTGCCAAATCAGCTGGGAATCGGGATTACCGAGAATATTCGTGCATTGCGTATTGATGCAAAGTAAATAATCCAATCCCTCCAATTTTTCTTGTTCAATCGAACCGCCGCTTTTTATCCAATGGGCAGGGATCGGTATGAATACTACATCCGGCCGGTATAACATATAATGATAAATCCATGCATCCGCATCCCCTCCGACAATCCCAACGCGCGCGTCCTTGGCAACGGTTTCGATGAATTTTTCTATTCGCTGATCGTAAAAATATCTTCGCGCATAGTACAAGCGATGTCGCCCCCAATCGGTC
This sequence comes from uncultured bacterium, assembly GCA_964412555.1. Lineage (GTDB taxonomy): Bacteria > Hinthialibacterota > Hinthialibacteria > Hinthialibacterales > Hinthialibacteraceae > CAYPPG01. Next base: position 44,057 of record CAYPPG010000046.1, on the reverse strand, counting down.
AACGACCAGATACTTGTATTGGAAATAGTCTGGATCGCTTTGGTGAAACGGTTCACAAATTGGGTAAATTCTCCTGCATCATCTTCTTCCGCTTTTTTCATCCATGGCGGGAGTTTCTTTTCCGCCGGTGAAAAAACTTCTTTCATTTCTTTATAGGCAACCTGTTTGATAAACAACGGCTTCGACTGGTTGTATATACAGGCATAAAGCAGAATCAAAATTGAGAGAAAGCGAAAAGTCAGATTGATCCAGCGATAGGAGAGCCATCGCTGAAGAAAGAACGCTGAACAGGGAGCCGAGCAAATGAAAAAGAGCGAAAAAAAACGGTTGTTCGCCGGCATCCACGGCACCTGCCATGCGACAAAGAATGCATAGCCAAGCACAGCAAGGGTGCAACACCGCAGCCGGTTCGGTCCTCGAATGACTGCATACAATATTCCGGGTAGCACCAAGAAAAAACCGAAGGGGCCGAACCAAGATAACTCTTCAACCGGCGCCCAGAAAATACCGAACGCGGAAAGGGAGCCGGTGTTTCCCAACCAATCCGAGACCAGCCAATTATACAGATTCAAAAGTTGTGAACTGATCTTCGTACCGAAATACGCCATCCAGATATCATCAACCGGCTCCAACAAATGAAAACTCTGAAATCCATACCGAATCAAGTTGGCAAACGCCCCGGTCAAGCCATCCGGATTGCGAAAGTGATCGATAAAACTCGCCGGTCCGAATAGACTGCCAAAGCGATTATAGTTTGCATAGAACAGCCAGACTTGGGATAAAACCGCAATCGGAATCAGTGTAATCAAAACAATCCACCAGTGGGAGAGAAGTATATCTTTCCACTTAAAACATCCATGTTTATATAGGAACACAATTCCAAAAATCAATACAAACGGGATCACAAACGCCGCAAAGGTCGTCTTGCACGATATCCCAAAAGAAAGAGCAAGCAATAATAGGAGAAAATCTTTGACGTTCAGCTCGTCCAAAATCCGTAAGGCAAGAAGCAACGCCATCATACCGGCTATGGCGGTAAAAATATCATTCTTCGTCGATGTCGCTTGGTATATCAGTTCAGGGAAACTCATTGTCACGATCGAGACTGTCAAGGCAATATGCGGTTGTGCAAACCGTCTCGACAATGCATACGCGCCGAAACCGATGCCAAGATACGCCAACCAACTAAAGAGCGCTACACCGTAGTCCGTGTAAAACCGCAGGATCATATGCGACAGGATGTCGCTTCCCACCGGTTGGATCAGTTGTTGAATGTTGGTAGTGCGGTCCAGAAAAAAAGTGTTTTCCTGCTGGAAAAGCAGCACGCGGGCGAGATTGTATTTCATGCTGTCCCAGTTCCCCGGCGGCAGGAACAACGCCTGAGCGAACAGGAAAAATACAAAAATCGATGCAAAAGTAGCGGTGAAGGGATATCGTCTCCATAGATAAATGATGTCCCGCAAGGCTTCGAATATATATTGTTTGCACCGGACCAACAGCACTATGGATAAAACCAGCACCACTCCTTCGATCAAAAAAGAGACGGCCGGCAGATAAATCAAAAATCCCAGTTGAAACAGGCAAGATAATAAAATCAAAGTCAAACCACATGCAAAAGCCGCCGCTTCCGCCGTCTTATATTCATACTTGCGAAACAACACAAACCCGGCGGCATTGAACACGAGTAATTCCAATATAAAAATACAAACAACAATCAATGTCATCATTTATTCTCACAAGGTTGATACAAACAAAGCGAATGGTACCCGCTTTTCTACAAAATATCCATAAGCAACGGAGGGCACCACTTTTTCTCGGAGCCGTCTTCTTCGTCGTTCATTGTGTATTTTACGCAATGGGTGGCCGTTTCGATGATGATACGTTTTATTTCTGGCAAATACTAGACACCGAACTGCTGCGCTCCCGGCTGCTCGAAAGCCTCTGGTATCTGCACATGCAGCCCCCCTTCTTCAATCTCTTTCTAGGTCTCGTGGAACAATGGTCTTTTGGTTTTTCTCACACCATTTATCATTTCCTTTACTTATTGATGGGGATTCTAACCTGTATCGGAATCTATAAATTACAGCGCATTCTTCAGATTCGCCGATGGGTCGCCGTCATGGTTACTGCTCTCTGTCTTCTCTCTCCCTCCTGGCTGCTCTATGAGCATTGGCTGATGTATACCTTTCCCGTTATGGCCATGCTCACGTTTGCGCCGATTGCCTTACATCGTTTTCTCCTTTCCCACTCTTTGCGCGAAGGCTTAGTCTTTTTCGGGCTTCTAGCCGCCCTGATTTATACACGCGCACTTTTTCATCCTATCTGGTATGTGGCGATCGTTTTGTTCCTCATCCCAAATTGGAAAGGAAAGAAGACGGTACTAATCACAGCCTCCTCGATTCCCTTCATATTCGTTCTCATGTTATTTCTGAAAAATTTCATGATCTTCGGAACATTTTCGAACAGTACTTGGCTAGGACCGAATCTCTATCTGATGACGCAGGGAATCTCACCTTCCATTCGTGAAGAACTTTTCCAACAAGGCGACATTGCCTCTCTCTATACAGTGAAACCGTTTTCTCCGTTAAACAGTTATTCTATGATCAATGAAGATTCCCCTTTGAGTCAAATTTCTGCGTTGAATCTCGAAACAAAAAGTGATGGTGATTCAAACTTCAATCATTATAAATACGTGAAAATTAATGAAGAGTATCTTCTTTCCGCGTTTGCATTGATCAAACAATCCCCTGGAACATACCTCATCAATGTATGGCGCAACTGGAAACGCTTTTGTTTGCCGGCATGGAACAACAGTTTCTTTGCCTCACAAGGATCGCCGATTCAAAACATCATACTCTTTCTAAATCGGTGGATAATGAGGAAAAATGAAACGTCATTTTCCCGGACCATGACTCGTTTGCAGGATCATCCCCCCTTCACGTTTTTTGGAATTTTGCTCCCCGTTATTTTGCTTTTACCCTTTATTAATAGAATGAAGCCTTCACATACGGTTCATTCTGAACGAAAAGTCCTTTTATTTTGCCTCTTGACGTGTTTTTATGTGATTGGGATTTGTGTGTTTTGCATGCCGTTCGAAAATTTTCGTATTCGGTTTGTCTTGACACCGTATATAGCATTGGCGGTTGGATATTTGGTGGATCGTGTATTTATAACTATCGGTCCAACTCTTCAATCTTCTCTTCAAACAAAGATGACAAAGCATTGGCTTGCTTGACGAATTCATCCAATACCATACTTTGGGTGTGAATCTTATCCTCCAATATTGCATTCTCATCCGATTTCATCAGGGTACGCCACCGGCAGTCCTCGTATTTAAAGTGGGATTCTTGCAGCAGTTCATTCAACAATTCGAAGGCTTCACGATGATTCTGGGAGCATGCCTGCACCGCTTCTTCCAAATGCGTGACAAGCGCTCTTTTTTCCTCCAAATACAGGGAACTGACCGCATCGGCAGGCAATTGACTCAATGCATGACGCGCTTCTTGTGAAAATGCTTCGAGCAATTCTCTTGCCCGTTCCAGCGCTCTCTGCAAATCGATATGATCCAGTTTGGGATGATACGAACCGTGCAAAGAAGACAGAAAATCGGATATTTTCGCCTTCAATGGCCGCAAATCGGGAAGCAACGTTTCCAACCGGCTGGTGATCGTTCCTTTGATCAAGGCGCCGGAACTCGTGTTGTACACCGGAATTTGAAAACGGGCGATTTCATGCTCCAACAATTGGCGATACAAATGAAGACTATCGCTGGTTTCCACCGTCCCTCCCTCTACAGAGGGAACTCGATGAACACCGGCGGAATCCTGCGCTAATTTTTTATCCTCAAAAATCGTTCCACTTGCATAACGCTTATCTTCCGTAAATGCCAAATCTTGTCCCACCAGAATAATTGGGTTACACCCAAAGCGAGCCAGTATATGAAATCCAACCACCGCAACACTGCCGGAACCGTAGACGTCGCCCTTTTGACCGGCAAGCGACTGCAGCCAGAGATACACGGCGTTTCCGCTCATCTTCGGCACGGGAATCCGATCCAGGGAAACCGGTTCACCAATGGTTTCCAACGTAGTTTTCCAAGAAGCGAGAAACACACGGGATTGAAAATGCCGAACGATGCGGGGAGAGATTCGAGGATCACAAATCAAGAAGGTTTCCGGCGAGGGATTGTCTCCTTCAAACGATTTCTCATTTCTTTCCTGATGATCCATCGTAAAAACGATATGCGGACGAATTCCCTCTTTGCGCAGCACCGGATAAGCCGTATTGACACAGGCAATTAGAAAGCGATCCTGGTTTTCCTTCATGATGCGAATCGATTTTTCCAAGGAAGGACCGGCGGAAACAAGCACCGCCGGGATTTGCTGCATGTGATGAAACAAAGTCGAAACACCGGGAAATTGAATTATCGCATCGGCATTTCCGACCGTATGGTATACGACGGTTGAACTATGCTCAATACGTGACTGGCGATACATCAATTCCCGTTGAAGGCTGTCACGCCACAGCGATGCAAATTGGGAAGGATAATCCTTCTGCATGCGCCGGATGAGCGGAGTCACCAGCAAACGATAAGGAAGCGATAAAAAGCGCCCCCACTGAAGTTCACTCCCGATGCTTTCCACCGCTTTTTCAACTTTTTGCCCTACATAAAAATGCACGCGCTTGTCTGTGAGCAGTCGGGTCAAATCTATGCGATAAAACGCGGTAAAGAAATGAATGGGATCCGGCTCGATCACGGCCAAAACAGCGCTTTCCGGAAGAACATCCAAAACGGCTTTCGGATAATCCCCCAAACCAAAACCAATTAATATTACCGCATGAATTGTTTCTTCCTGCAAATCGGTTTCCGTGATCCATGCATTGATTTCATCCTCAGGATTGGAAGTCGTAAAAAGCGAAAAACCGGCAGAAGTGGTTTGAATAATCAGATTCGTCCAATTTTCGGCAGCAGGTTGAGTGGGATACAATCGGTTTTCGACTTTCGGAGCCAAGGCGGCAATCGTATCCGCTTGCTCCTTGTTGAGGGAAGCTAAAGCGGTGAGATTTTTCTCAAAGTATGATTCTCCCGTGATCCCTTCCGGTTTTTCTGCCATATTCCCAAGTACCCAATGCGATGTAACGCCGGCATCGTGCCGGCATCCGTTGATACCGCTTTATGAATTTACCATGAGTATAAAGTGTACGCCTTCCGTCCCCAATGGAAAAGGTCTTGCCGAACTCGAATTTCATCTTGAAGCGGTGAATGGTGGATTACGCCTATCCGCTAAACTACCCTACGATTGATTTCTGTGATAGGCCTCTAAGCAAAGGGATGATATAATATTTTCCATAGATTTCGACTCGTTGACGGATTTTGGATAAATAACGATATTGATCATCTAATGTTGATACCTTGATATGGAGAACCGTATATGTCTCTGGTACCCAAAAAATCCTTCACTCTGGAAGAGTATTTGGAGTTGGAACGAAGGGCGGAATACAAAAGCGAGTATTTCAACGGAGAAATATTTGCGATGGCGGGCGCAAGCCCTCGTCACGTACTCATTGTAACTAATGTCGTTTCCGAAATTCGCTCGCAACTCAAAAACCGGCCATGTACCGTCTATTCCTCCGATTTGCGAGTTTGTGTGAGTCAAACCGGATTGTTCACCTATCCCGATGTTGTCGGGGTTTGTAATACTCCCACTTTTTATGATGACTTGAATGATACACTCACGAATCCACTCTTGATCGTTGAAGTGCTATCGAAATCGACGAAAGATTATGATCGCGGAGAAAAGTTTGAACAGTACCGAACAATCGAATCGTTCAAGGAATACCTTTTGATTGCGCAAGACAAGTACCATGTAGAGCAATATGTACGGCAATCGAACAATACCTGGGTGTTTTCAGAAACCAACCGCATTGAAGATACGATTCAGCTGGCTTCTATTGGTTGTACGTTGGCGTTGAATGAGGTGTATGATAAAGTAGAGGGATTGGAAGTTGGATGAACTAAATGAAGATTCCAAAGGAGAGTCAATCCAATGATCGTAAAAGGGAAAATTGATGAAAATGGAGTCGTTAAGGTGATCGATCCCGTATTACATGGAAAAGAAATCTGTTTATCATTATCGGATCATGAGAATGAACATCCCGAAATAAAAACCAATTGGCAGGAAATGAAAAAAATATTCAAAAAGATTGATGCAATGGATTTTCCACAAAGAACTCATAAGGAAATTCTCAACGATTTACGAGATTTAAGGGAATCATGATGAAGCTCGCTTATATCGATTCATCCGTATGGATCATCCGTGCAGAAGGAATTCCCGAATATAAGAAAATCATTGAGAGGCATCTTGATCAATTGGTTCAAGATGGTTGGTTTTTCTGTCTTTCTGAAGTTGTAAAAATGGAAGTGCTCTTTAAACCGTATCGTGATAATAACATAGAACTGATCCATCATTATATAAGATTGTTTGAACAAGCAACTTATTTTAAGAACTATATCAACCTTTTTGAGGATGCCCGTCTTATCATGCAGCAAGAATATAAAAAAACAATCGACTCGATCCATATCGCATTTGCTGTTCATTATGGATGCAATTGTATAGTAACAACCGATGCTCATTTGCAAAATTTAAAAAAGATTGATACTCAACTCATTAATCTATCCTCTACAATAAAAGAATAGTTAGGATGAATTACGAGCTCGCTGATTCGTTCACTTCGGCACCGCCATCTCCTCCTTCAATTTCCCTTCCTCTTCCAGTTGCTCCTTCAATTCATGCACCTTCTGCTGCATCACATGCTGGGAGATGTTCATCGAGCAAAATTTCGGACCGCACATCGAGCAAAAGGCAGCGTCTTTATAGCCCACATCGGGAAGCGTTTCATCATGATAAGCGCGGGCGGTTTCCGGGTCGAGGGCGAGTTCGAATTGGCGTTCCCATTGGAATTTATAACGGGCATGCGATAGTTCGTCGTCCCGGTCACGGGCGCCGGGACGGCCGCGGGCGATGTCGGCTGCGTGGGCGGCGATTTTGTAAGCAATGCAGCCTTGTTTGACATCTTCCAGGTTCGGAAGTCCTAAATGCTCTTTCGGCGTGACATAACAAAGCATGGATGCACCTGCGTATCCGGCCATCGTCGCGCCGATGGCGGATGTGATGTGATCGTAACCGGGCGCAATATCCGTCACCAACGGTCCGAGAACGTAAAACGGGGCTTCGTGGCAGATTTCCATCTCTTTGCGAACGTTCATTTCGATCTGGTTGAACGGCACATGGCCGGGACCTTCGATCATGACCTGCACATCATACTCCCAGGCACGCTTGGTCAGTTCACCCAACGTTTCCAATTCGGCGAATTGAGCTTCATCGCTGGCATCAGCCAAACAGCCGGGGCGCAGCCCGTCACCAAGACTGAAAGAGACGTCATATTTCTGGAAGATTTTGCACAATTCATCAAAGGCGGTATACCAGGGATTTTCCTTGTGATGATACATCATCCATTGCGCCATAATCGAGCCGCCACGGCTGACGATGCCGGTAATCCGATTGACGGTCAATGGCAGATGCCGCAGCAACACGCCAGCATGGATGGTCATATAATCGACGCCTTGCTTCGCCTGGGACTCGACGGTTTCCAGTAATATCTCTTCGGTCAAGTCTTCCACACGCCGGACTTTCGTCAGTGCCTCATATACAGGCACCGTACCGACAGGAACCGTGCTGAAATCGATGATCGCCTGACGGATGCCGGGGATGTTTCCACCAGTGCTCAAATCCATGACCGTATCCGCACCGTAGCGGGTTGACACGCGTACTTTTTCCAATTCCGTTTCGATATCGGAAGTAACCGCCGAGTTACCGAGATTGGCGTTGATCTTGCAGCGGGCGGCGATCCCGATCGCCATCGGTTCGAGACGTTTGTGATTGACATTGGCGGGAATGATCATGCGGCCGCGTGCCACTTCGGAACAGACCAGTTCGGGTTCGAGTTTTTCACTTTCAGCGATATAGCGCATTTCATCCGTAATCATTCCCTGACGGGCGAAATGGATTTGGGTAGCGATTTCACCGGCTTGGGCCGGTTTGCGATTGCATTGATACATCATGATTCACTCCTGACTTCGAATGTTTTTCTTTGGAGTGATCCGGTTTGAAGCCGATTGTTGATAAGAGAAAATCGAATCGGTGAGTCGTGCAGATGAACGCGTAAACGGTTTGAGTGGATAAAACCATCGCTTTCCTCCGCCGGCATTACCCGGATCAGGTTCGAGGGGTACCCCGCCTCGGGATTCTCAGGGATAAACCCACCCCCAGCGATTCTGTATATTCTACTTTATTTTCTTGTCATTTGGTGCATTTGTCAATGTAACACAAAATCTATTCCATCTCTTTCGATGTGGGTAAGGGAACCGGTTGATCTTTTGGAAGCGGCGATTCATAGGGTTTGCCTTCGGTTTGCTTTTTGAATTCTTCTTGAGCTTCTTCCAACAATTCCGGATCGGTAAGTAATTCCAATCCGAAAAGGCAAATATTTTTAGCAGCAACAATGCCGCCTTTTACACCGGCTTCCGTTCCGTTGCATGCCGTGACAGCCCAACTATGCCAGGGAACATCCTCTGCCGTAGTGGCTGCACGAAATCCAATAGTCGGGGTTATCCAACTGACTTCAGCGACATCGGTCGAACCGCCGGAAGGTTCTTGTGGTTTTTCGGCCAATGGTTCTATCTCCGTTGCGAAACCTGTCGTTTCGATCCCCAAAGATTCCTGCATTTGCCGGCCAAATTCTTGTTCTTCGTCTGTGAATTTCGGGGGGCCGACGATTTCCATGATTTGTTGCAGTCTTTCCTGCATCGTCCGATTCAAGAGATACTCATGAGCGCCGGTGATAAACGTGACTTTATGGGTAGTTTCTGTACCGATCGCGGCTCCCTCGGCGATTTTGAGAACACGCTGATAATTCTGTTCAACCAAGTCACGATTGATATCACGAACGAAATACCACACTTTTGCATAATCCGGAACCACATTCGGCGCTTCCCCGCCCTCCGTGATGACATAATGGATTCTTGCCGTCGGTTTCACATGTTCCCGAAGGAGATTTACCCCGTAATTCATCCATTCGACCGCATCCAGGGCACTACGGCCGTCCCAGGGATTGACTGCCCCATGCGCCGTTTTTCCGAAAAATTCGACCGTGAAATTATTCATGGATAAGCCGGGATTGTTTCGAACGCAGGTTTTAGAGGAAGGATGCCAATCGATTGCAGCATCGAGATCGTCGAATAAACCATCCCGCGCCATAAACACTTTGCCGATCAGAGTCTCTTCCGCCGGACAGCCATACAAACGAATGGTTCCTTTTATCTCGTGAGTTTCCATTAAGCGCTTGAGAGCGATGGCTCCCCCCGTCGATGCCGCGCCAAAGACGTTATGTCCACACCCATGACCATTCGTAACCCCGTCTTTTCGCTTTTCTTGCCGGGGGACCGCTTCGTTTCCCACGCTTGGCAGAGCGTCGTATTCGGCAAGGATACCGATAATCGGTTCTCCACTCCCATAACTCGCGATAAATGCCGTCGGCATACCGGCAACACCGCGCTGCAGACGGAACCCTTCTTTTTCCAGCGCGTCCGCGAGCAACTTCGCCGATTTGTGTTCTTTCAGCGCCGTTTCCGCATACTCCCAAAGTCTCAAAGCAAAAGTACGGATGTCATCTGACAGGCTATCGGTGATTTCCAGTGCCTCTTTTTGCACGGGTGAGATTTCCTCACCGGCAGCAATACTGCAAAATATCGGCAACAAAAAGAGCGGGAAATAGTAGAACAAGTATTTTGAGATGATTTTCATCAGATTACTTTCTGGAATGTGCTAGATTCCGTTCGAAAATTCGCATTTGGGTGAGGTTCGCCGGTTCGTCAAAGGACCGCGCCAGACAATATCCCCTCTGCTGACTAGACCATTGGATGATTGATACAGGAAATTGGGAACTCCGCCGGGACATCCATAACCTCGCGCCGAACGGCAGCCCCCCCAATCATTCAAAGCATCCGGCCCCCAAGCGTTGATACGGTACCATGCTCCCCACAAGCAATCCCAATTAAAATTCGATCGATCCGCATTCACCAATGTAATGTCATAAGCGGAACCCCACTGCTGTGCGTCTTCCGACATGGTAGTAAAAAAGTGCTTTTATTATTTCATGGGAGAACTTCTTTTGTCAATAGGAAAC
>CAYPPG010000046.1:3062-33712 GCA_964412555.1 uncultured bacterium | reverse complement strand
AGTAAAAAAGTGCTTTTATTATTTCATGGGAGAACTTCTTTTGTCAATAGGAAACCTTTTCTCCGCAAATTCACATCGGGGGCGGGGGTAGCAAGGATAAGCGAAGTCTATCCTTGCGAATTGACCTCCTCCATCAATCATAGGCTTCCCAGGAGAAAAGAACGTAAAATTGCATTCGCATTACCAACACGTGTGGCGAATAATATATATCTTAGATCGAAGATTTCAATTGCCCCATATACATCCTACGGATCTGCTGAAACACATCTTTGTGGTTGAAATAATCAGGATAGGTCCACGGCAATTTGTGATAATCCCCATGGCAGTAATGCATAGTCACTTCTGCGTAGATACCTTCACTCAAATACACCCGCTGATAAAAATTCTTCGTACTCGCCAAGATCAAATTGGCGCCGGTGATATACCCGGGATCGAGGTTGATGCGCCGATTCCCGTTTATCGCAAAATCCTCTTCCCATTGATTCGACAACAGTTTCATGGTCACCAACGTTTCCGGAAGAATCAATTTGTCGAGAGAAAGATAACGCCGAATGAGATCGGCCCCCATTTCAGACTCATAATAATCGGTCTCGATGAAAGGAAATTCCTCACTCAGAAAATCGACCGGGCCGAATTGGGATTCGATCAATGCCACGTTTTTTTCAAAAATCCCTCGCTCTTTGTAGAGAACTCCATAAATGGCCTTTACCGGATCAGGGAGTGAAATCGTTCCCATGCCACAACTCCACATCTGTTTTTAACGGGTGTATTATAGCAATGGTAGAATGAGGGAAGAAGAAACAAAGTGTTTAATGAAAAGAGATAATCATGATTACCTTGATCGAGGCATTGAATTTTCGCTGTTTCAAATACATCCGGCAGGAACTCGGACCATTCCATGTACTGGTAGGCCCAAACGCAAGCGGGAAAACAGCGTTTTTCGATATATTGAAGTTTTTGCATTATCTAGTGAAAGATGATCTGGAGACAGCATATAAGCATTGGTCGGAGAATTTTTTTGATCTGTTTTGGGGGCGAGAGGGGGGAAGTTTTGAAATTGCGGTCGAGGTAAAAATTCCGGATGATGTAAGGGAAAAGATTCCTCAACATATTATTTTTAATTCTTTGCAAGATCACGACACAATTCGATATGAAATTCGGATTTCTTTTGACCAAGATCATAATGAATTATTCATGTATAACGAACAGTCCTTTTGGAAAAGAAGCATCCAAAACTCAAATATCGATGTTCAGTCTTCATATATGATCCCTCATAATAATACAATTATTACAAAAGAGATTGACACACAAAAACCATACATTTTTAGACACAAGGAAAATGATTCCTACCGTGTTGAAGTAAATATGTTCGATACGGGAATACCATCGAGTGGTGGTTATGGAATATATCGTGACCATTTTAAAAAATCAAATTTTCGAATCGTAATGGATGATTTTCTGGGACCAACATATCACTGGTTCAAATATTTATTAAGCGAAAATATTCATGTTTATGAAATCGATGCGGCTTCGATCATGAAACCGGCTCCTCCTATGAAAGGAAGTCATCTTGCATCAGATGGTTCCAATCTCTCATGGGTAGTCGAAAATTTCAAAAAAAAATATCCAGACGATTTTCAAGAATGGCTTGAGCATATCCAAACGGCTTTACCGGATATTCATGATATTCGTGCCGTCGTTCGGCCGGAGGATCGAAACTGTTATCTGATGTTGAAATATAGAAACGAATTGGAAGTGCCTTCTTGGATGGTTTCGGAAGGGACTCTTCGTCTTTTGGCATTGACACTCATTGTTTATTTACCGGATGCAAAAGGCATTTACTTAATTGAAGAACCCGAGAATGGGATCCACCCACTCGCGATCGATACGATCATGCAATCTCTTCAATCCATTTATAACGGCCAGGCACTGATCACAACTCATTCTCCCACTATTGTAAGTCTAGTCGAAAAACTGGAACAAATTCTCTGTTTCACTAGAACCGATGAAGAAGGAACAACGATAGTACGAGGAGATGAACATCCCATACTCAAAAACTGGCGGCATGAAGTGAGTCTGGGAGATTTTTTTGCATCCGGTGTTTTAGGACAACAAAAATAGAGTAAAAATGAAGGATTTAGTGATACTCGCTGCCGATTCTAATATTGAATCAACTTTAGAAGGGCTTCTTTCTCGAACGCCCTCTCTTCATATTCATCCCATCCAATACAAAATCAATGTATATCAAAAACGCACTGATCCTGGTTGCTATAAACGTGCTCATGATTTTTTACGCCCCTTTATGAAGCAATATCATTACGCATTAGTTATGTTTGACAGGGAAGGTTGTGGTCATGAAAATTTGACACGAGAACAACTTGAAACATCTGTCGAAGAACAACTATATCAATCCGGCTGGAAAAATCGCGCAGCCGCCATCGTCTTCGATCCGGAACTGGAAATCTGGGTATGGAGCGATTCCCCCCACGTGGCAACCATATTGGGTTGGAAGCAACAATATTCACCCTTGAAAAATTGGTTAATCACCCAAGAATTCTTATCCGAGGATGAGGTCAAACCCGCGAGACCTAAGGAAGCAATGGTAGCTGTTCTAAAAACCGTATCCAAAAAACGTTCCTCCAAAATTTACCGGCAACTCGCTGAAAAAGTCAGCCTTGAACGTTGTTCCGATCCCGCGTTTCTCAAGTTGAAACAAACTCTACAATCCTGGTTTTCTCCCGAAAGGTAAATTCGTATACACAATGCAGACTCAAAATAAATTCAACCTTCTTACTTTCATCCTCCCCCTTCTGGTTTTTCTGATAACCGTTCTCACCCTCGCTTTCTTGATCTGGCGCAACACCGGCCATCTCATTTATCCCATCGACGATCCGTATATTCATATGGCGATGGCAAGGCATTTTGCCGAACAACAATTTTTGGGTGTTTCTCTGGAAGGTTTTAGCGCCTCGTCTTCCGCCCCCGGCTGGACATTGTTATTGGGATTTACGATGATGATCTTCGGATCACATGAAATGATCCCTTTTCTTTTCAATGTGCTGTTCTCAGGAATCGTCATTCTTCTTCTCACCGATTGGTGCGGTCATATTTTTCACAATCGTTTTATGACCATTTTTTATATTGTCTTCGCTATCTTTGTTCTTCCTCTCCCGACAATCACCTGCACGGGGATGGAACATCCTTTGCACATCGTATTGATACTTGTTCTCTTGTCACGCACAATCACGCTGCTGACCGATTCTGTAAAAAAGGTACCGGCAATGGAGATCGCTCTCTGGGGAATGCTGGCAGCGGTGGCACGATATGAAACCGCATTCGTCATAGCGCCTTTATGCCTTGTGTTGTTCATTCGGCAGTATAAAACTCACGCATTATTGCTGGGATTGTCTTATGTGCTTCCGATCGCGCTGATCGGACTCATGAACATCCTGCAAGATTGGTTCTTTTTTCCAACCTCGATCTTGCGGAAAAGCAACCTGCAGCATTCGGGATTCGATTTTCTCTCCAACGCCGGCTTGCGTCTCTATGGCCAGTTGTATCGGGAACCGCATCTTATGGTTCCTTTTCTACTCTCGCTTGTTTGCCTTTGGAATGCCATAAAAGAAAAGAATGCCTTTCACAGCCGTAACGGCTTGTTCCATTTTACCTTCATCACGGCCACGTTTCTTCATTGCATGTTCGCTTCGATCGGCTGGTTTTACCGCTATGAAGCCTATCTATTGGCAATCGCTTTTATCGCATTGGCTCCACTCATCCGTAATCTGGCCGATCAAGGAATTGCACTCTGGAAACAACAATACAAATTTCCGGAAAGAATTGCAGTAAGGGGAATCGTTCTATTGATTGCGGTAATTCCCATCATCGCTTATTTCAATCAAGCCCAATCCCTCCGCATGATCGTTCCCGGTGCGGTCAATCAATATAAACAACAATATCAAATGGGATTGTTCCTGCAAAAATATTATACGGATTATGCCATCGTAGCAAACGATATCGGAGCGATCAATTATCTCGCGGATATTCATTGTCTCGACTTAGCCGGCTTGGGAAGCATCGAACCGCATATCGCCGCCTTACAACAAATCTACAATCCCCAATTCCTGCAAAGCTGGTGCTATCAAGAAAACGCCTCGATCGCCGTCATCTATGAACATTGGTGGCAAGGTTTGATCCCAGAGCATTGGGTGAAAGTAGGAGAATGGACAGTGGATGAAAAAGTGACCGTAGCCGATCCCACCGTCTCGTTTTTTGCCATTCAGCCTGCTGAAGTACAGCCGCTCCGCCAGCATTTGAAGGACTTTAAATCCTTATTACCCGATGGTGTTCTGGTGGAAATATTTTGATTTTTCTCCCCCCAATTACTTCAAAAAAAATGCGGTTCATCCCCTATATATGAGGGGATTTTACTTCATCCCCCATATTTCACATTTCTATGAGGTGAAATCATGAGCGCCTTTTCCGAAATAAATATCCATTTTCTATCATCGGAAACCGGATTACCGATTGCCTCCACTCTGGAACCACGTAAATTTGTCATCAAATCCGGATTCGGAGCGATGAGCCGGCGCTGTTGGTTGGAACTGTATAATGAAGATTTATTCAAACCCATCAATATCGGAACGATTTTGGAAATCCATATCCGAAATACCCGTTGCTTTCGAGGAAGAATCGTGCAACGGCGCATCGATTCCGTCGACGATCAATTGACACTTTATGCCGAGTGGGAACCGGAACGGGAATATTCATTTTCAATCAGTGGCCTTTATGAAAACAAGACCGTGACAGAGATTTTAGCCGATGTCCTGCAAGACACGGGATTGTCTTGGATCGATTCCGTTCATCACGATTACCCGCTCTCTCGGCTTTATTTTGTTGAATTGACACTGTTTACCGTCATTGACCTTTTGGCGAAACTGGGTGGAAATTGGATATGGGATGTCGATGATGACGAAGGTGTATCCTTTCACCCCTATCCCAAAAATCCGGATCACATTCTTTATCTTCCACGAGATTTGACTTCGATCAACCTTTGGGAAACAACCCATGATTTGATCAGCAGAATCGAAGTCCGCGGCGGGGCAATTAAAGGGGGAGTCTATCTAAAATCTGTCGAAATCCCAGCAATCGAACCGGTGTGCGAAACTCCATCCACCCGTATTTATGTACGCCCCGTCAACACGAGCGATGCATTCCAAGCGCTGCGCAATGCAATTCTTCAGCAAATGACGACACCGCATTATGAACATTATGTCGATATTCATGACAGCGGAGAGACAATTCAACCAGGTGACACAGTGCGTTTTCTGCCGGAAGGGGTTCCACTTTTCCCGCAGGAGCGTATATTTCGAGTATCCATGCGGGAAATCGAGTATGCGCATGAAAGACTACGAACCCGTTTGCATTTGACATCGGGCTTCGAATCGACACCAAACTATTTTCATTATTTCCGGGATGACCGCAAAATCCCTGAATTGCAAATCCCAGTGGAAGCCGGCCCCTTTCAATTGGATGTTCACGCACTCGATTCCCCCATGCATTTGGATTTATGAGACAATGAATGGGTAACAAGGGCAATGCACAGTCTGCCCTTGCTTAAACTACCATACGGCTTTAATTGCACGAAAACAAATTTAACCAATGAACAACTATTTCGAAATCAAACACAAAGACAAAAGCGCCCGTGTCGGCATGATAAACACTCCCCACGGCAGTTTTAAAACTCCGGCGTTTATGCCGGTAGGCACCAACGCCACCGTCAAAGCGATGACACCGGAGGAAGTCAAGGAAACGGGGGCGGAAATCATTCTGGCGAACGCTTATCATCTCTATCTCCGCCCCGGGGCGGAACTTGTCAAAAAAATGGGCGGTTTACACCGCTTTATGAACTGGGACGGCCCGATCTTGACCGACAGCGGCGGCTTCCAAGTCTACAGTTTGGCTCCCTTGCGAAAAATCGACGACGAGGGTGTCACTTTCCGTTCTCATCTCGACGGCACCGAACATCGTTTCACCCCCGAGAGCACAATGCAATTGGAAAACGATTTGGGAGCGGACATCATCATGTGTTTCGACGAATGCACCCCCTATCCGGTCACACACGAATATGCCGCACAATCGGTGGAAATGACCACCCGTTGGGCAGAACGATGCAAACGTGCTCATCAAAATGAAGAGCAGGCACTGTTCGGGATTGTTCAGGGGGGGATCTATCAAGAATTACGGGAAAAAAGCGCACAGGATCTCATTTCTCTGCAGTTTCCCGGATACGCCGTCGGGGGTCTCATGCTGGGAGAAGACAAGGAAAATACATGGACGATCTGCAAGGCTGTTTGTGATATTTTACCGGAGGATTCACCTCATTATTTGATGGGTGTGGGAACGGCGGAAGATTTTCTCGACGGGATCGCCTGTGGAATCGATATGTTTGATTGCGTAGTACCCACCCGGCTGGCCCGAAATTCCCACTTTTTAACCTGGAACGGCCGAGTATCCGTGAAACAGGCGCAGTATCGGGAAGAAGAAGGTCCACCTGATCCGCAGTGTTCTTGTTATTGCTGCCGTAATTACACATTGGCCTATTTGCGCCATTTATTCATGGCCGGGGAAATTCTCGCTTCCCGTCTGGCGACAATTCATAACTTGACGTTCTTCCAACAATTTATGGAGCGCTGCCGGGACGAAATCGCCAGCGGAACGTTTTTTGAGTTTCGAGAGCAATGGTTCGAACGTTTTGGTAAAAAGAAATGAGTTCGAGACCCATTCGGGATTGAAACGTTTAGAGTTAGCAAGTAGGATTTGATACCAGTCACAAGTTTGGAGAGAAGAGATGAATGAAGAAAATATCTCGAAAACGGAACAAGATCAGCAAAACGATATAGCCGAGTCGCATCAATATGAAGTATATGGATGGGAATTTCACAAAAAACCGTTGCTCTATGCAGGGATTTTGACGGTTCTTTTTTACATCTTTATCTTCTTTTATATCAATGTTTAAGAAGAAAGTAATTCAGAAGGATTTTCCACCATCACAACGGTTGCCGGTGTATTCTCACGATCTAGTTGATTAATCCAATCAGGAATTTTCTCGAGTACTTTTGCATGACTAGAAGATAGGATACTCGTGGATACGGATTGAATCGTACTATCATCCAAGTCCTTGATCCATGTTTGTTCAAGCGATTCAGCGGAAACATGCCGATTGAATCCCACCCGCTTTTGGACATCATGATCCAGCGATTGTATCAAAGAAAGAAAAATCGGTTCTTCTTTTTCTTCCACAGAAATAGAAACCGCCAAATCCATGTCGAACATATAATGAAATATTTGTTGAAGCGCGTTTCGAGGAGCTTGCTGGCTGAAATCGGGCAATGAAGCAAACTTGATCCTTGCGAGAAAAGCCCCCGTATAAACGGCCAGATCCGTCCAACCATTGACAGCCGAAATTTCCGCTCCGATTTCATTCTCAGAACGGTTTAGATTCACCGGGACAAAATAAGAACCAAATTGCAGATTTTTATCCTCCGCATTGCGAATCAAAGAATCGATTCGGCTGATAGGTGGATTGTCTTCGAAATGCCCCCCCTGTCCGAAACGCTTTGCTTTTAATTCCAATGAAAAATCAAGATTCGAGTGAAACAAAAACCGGCCCAGCTCCCAGGCCTGCTGACACCACACATCATCATCCCTGTCCGGTGAGGCGGGGATAGATAGCACAAAAGTAGAGGAATCCATACGTCCCACTCCTTAGATTTTTCACTGATTATATCTGATGCTATGGCAACTAGTCAAAAATTGTGGTGCGGACATCCTGTCTGCACAACATAAGGTAGCAATAATCTGAAAATTCAGTGTAGAAAGAATGGTCTTTGTAGGCAAGGCGTTATAGGTAAACCAAACAGGCGAAAATAGTTTCGAAAGTATCACTATCTTTTATCATTATTCTCTTTTAAATAATCCTGCAGATTGAAGAACGTGCCCATGTGAAAAATAGATATTCTCTCCAACAATAGGCCCAGGAACACTAATTGGTGTTTGAATAATCTCTTCAATTCGTTTCGATTCTTTATTAAATCGATAGACGCCGGAATTTGTAAATCCATAGATATTCCGATCCGGACCTAGACACAAACCTAAATCCAGAGGATTCCCATGAGTAATTGGAATTCGGTCGGCAAATGTGCGCGTTTGTGGATCGAAGATAAATAACTCCGGTGGCAGGTTCCCTCCACGGACTGTTCCGTATAATTCACCGGCCGGACCGGCCAATAAGGAGTTGAAAACGGTAACCGGACGTTCCAACGTTCCTTCCCACACCTTTTGTTCCTTTTCGTAATCGAACAAAAACAATACCGCTTGGTCGACTTTGGATTTTGTACCGCTGCCACCGGAAATGCTTGTACCGACGGCCAGCAATTTCTGTTTGGCTAAATATGCGAGCGTATAACAGCTCCCGTCTCCGACAATTCGATAGTATGCCTTTTTCGTTTCAGTCGCCGGTTCATAATAGGACAACGGCCCGCCCCAGCGTCCGTAATCCGGGATCGAAGCCAGCCAAACGCGGTTTAATGGACCGGCCAAAGTCGAGCGAGGACGATAGGAGATATCATCGATACGGCCTAGATCGCGTGGATTGTCATCCAGATCGGTTCCATAATGATATGGTTTTGAAGGATCATAGACGGAAACCCTTGCACCGGGATAGGATGAAATGTAAATCTTGCCCTCGAAATTGGCCATCGAGTACGCTTCCCCCGAAGCGGCGGAACATTTTCCCAAATCAACCAATTCATCCTTGGCTGGATCATAACGGAAAAGATGAAGCGGAAGATAACTGGAACCGTAAACACACCCATCCGGGCCGGCATGAATATAAAAAATATCGCTGCCGCTCGCCTCATAATCCAACTCAAAGACTTGACTTTTCCCGTCGGGATGATCGATTTTCAATTGACGGTACATCTGATCGGAGGCATCGGCGAAAGAAAATGTACTTCCATCGGGAAGGGTTGGAGCGAGAGCCGAATCAGGTACCTGATCCACCGGAACCGCCTTCATCCCTTCGATTCGATATTTTCCCAGACTGGAATCGATATAGAGCCGGTTATCGTTTCCTTTGCGAAGGTCGATCGTTTCTTCTCCCTTCGTGGTAATCGGCCCGACGGTTTTTTTCTCCCCGGTTTCGGGGTTGAAAACAACAACATGCGGTTTCGTCATCCGAATCAAACAGGCAATGGTTCCATCCGTATTGACGAGCGGATAATTGTACATATCCACATCATCCATCCGGCCGTAGCGTGTAAATTTACGTTTTTGGGGATCATAGCAAGTCAAATCCGCAGTGCCGTAACTTCCGATCCATATCTTCCCTTCTTGATCCTCATCCATACGGCAAGGAAACGATACCCCGTCAGGATTGATCGCTCCAAGGTCCTCGAGCCGGTCTTGTTCAGGATCGAAACACAGCAAATGCCCGGCATAGGCGGATCCGATATAAAGTATTCCGGAACGGCTCATCAAGGTGGCGGTGGGAAAATTGGCATTTTTCAAGTCCGTAATGAATTGACGGGATTCTCCCGTTTTCGGATCGACTTGCAGGACAAACAAACCTTGTGCATTCTGCCCCATCGTCGCATAGAGGCACGGTTCATCCTGTTTATCATGCCCGGCATGAAGGCGCACCCAATTGACCGATTTGACCGGGATCCCGATATCACGAATCTGAATATTTTGATCTTCGGCACACGATCCCATATTGGCAAATAGACAAAAAACTATTAAAATAAGAGCAAAAGTCCAATTAAAGATCGACATGAGTTGACTCACTTTCGTATTGAAATTCAAGAGCATCTAATGTACCAAATCGCGATCAATAATCCTAGCTGCCCATGAACTCAGAGGGCTTTCACTTTCCCAAGTAGAAAATCGGTTGTGAGTAACATCTTGCAATACCTATGCACGATATAAACAGGGTAGAGCCGTTCCCACTGTCGAAAAGCTCAATGAATCACTTCTTTCTGTATCTCCATATTGTTATTGAGGAAAGTACAATAATCTTACAAGGCAAATTCAGCTACTCATCATTTTTTCTTATAGGGAAAACACTTTCTTGCTTCTGTTCCTTTCCTTTTTGACGTTGCAAAGTCCGAAATTCTTCCGTAGCTTTCTTCCAATAATTCAATTGCTCCTCAGATGTCATTTTTTTGATTTCATCCATGATGCGTTGAGCTCCTTTATGTTTCATTTCTACGCAATCAAATGTTTTCGTCTTCATCATGGATCACCTCCAACGGCGAATGTATTTTTATTTCCGGATATCCTTCAAGTACGTTAACAGCATTATACAAGGGAATTTTTTGAAAAACATACGGCTGACATAACTAAATTCATCGTCGTATACTCCACCATACACAGATGTATCGGCATAAACGCGTATTGATTTCATGATCATAAACTCCGATGAGTTTCTAATTCACACCCATTCATCACTAAATCATCGCTTGACAAACTTGGTCTCATCATTGTCTGGAAGAGATCCATTGTTTAGGTAACTCAATGTTCATCGATCAAATTTTCTATTTAAATAATACAATAGAGGAAGATCAACATCCCCTCAGTTCCTTCAGCACCCCCCGCATATTCTCATTCTGCATCAGCGAGGTCCCCACCTGAATCGCATCCACCCCTGCTTGTTGTAAAAGCAACACTTCCTCCCGCTTCGATATCCCGCTCTGGCTCACGAGCACGCGGTCGCCGGGGACCAGCTCACGGTTTCGCAAGGTGTTTTCAATATCGACGGTCATGGTGCGAAAATCCCGGTTGTTGATGCCGATGGTCTTTGCGCCAATGGAGACCAAGAATTGAATTTGCTCGGGAGTATGGCCTTCAGCAAGGACATGCAGGCCTAATTCTTCGGCTTTCTGCAAAAGATCGGCGTATCTCTCTTGGTCCAGCACTTGCGCCATCAAAAGGATTGCATCGGCTCCGATCAGCCGGCTTTCGTACAATTGATATTCATCGATGGTGAAGTCTTTACGGAGCACGGGGAGGGAAACGGCGGCTCTTGCTTGCTGAAGGTGTTCGTCGGTGCCGGCGAAGTATTTTGTATCGGTCAGGACAGAGATAGCGGAAGCGCCGCAGGATTCATAAAGAGAAGCGATTTCCCTTGGATTGAACGATTCGCGGATTGTTCCGGCAGAGGGGGAAGCGGCTTTGATTTCCGCTAATAACTTTACCGGTCCCTCTTTTCGTTTCAGTGCGGAATGAAAATCGCGTGTTTTCTCCGCAGTGCTCAATGCTCCAACGAGTATTTCCAACGGCCGCACGCGTTTGCGTTCTTCCACCTCTTGGCGTTTCTGTTCGATGATTTCTTCTAAAATGCCTGTTTTCATAGATATAGTTTTCTTGATTCTATTTACTATTTTAATGTATCGAAGCGGATCACTTTACCCACTCCGATTTCCACTCGGTAGGGGCGGTTCGCGAACCGCCCCTACCGGTGATCGTGGCGGATCGTTTTCCCGACTCCGATCCATGAATGGAATACTCCTTTGAAAGGAATAAAATATATTAAACCAGAGTATGCGAAGATGATAAAGACCTTATTGTCTGCACTTAATTTGGAGATACCATACCATATGGATGTTGTGATCATCAGTACATCGCTGTATAGAACGAGCAGTTATCCTGTACGCGCAAACAGACAATAACGAATCTTGGTTAAGGTACGGATTTGAAAAATGAATATATTTGACAGCCACTTGCATTTAAACCATCCCGATTTTGAAGGAAAAGAAGAGCAGGCATGGAAAGAAGCTCGTGATTCGGGAGTCTCCCACGGTGTGGTGATTGGCTATGACATCGAGAGCAGCAAAAAGGCGGTTGCTTTAGCGGAATCGTTTGAAGGCCTTTATGCAAGCGTCGGTGTTTCTCCTCACGATTACTTGAAAGCTCCGGCACAATATCTCGATCAAATCAAAACGATCGCTGACCATCCCAAAGTGAAGGCCATTGGAGAAGCAGGATTGGAATATCATTATCCGGCAGGCCCCAAAGAAACACAAATCGAATACTTTACACAACAAGCCGAATTAGCGGAAGAACTCAAAAAACCGTTGGTAATTCATCTCCGGGACGCCGATCATGATTTTCTGCAATTGATGGATCATTTCCCGGCATCGAACGCTATTCTTCATTGTTTTACCGCATCGGAAACCGTGATGCAAAAAGCGGTCGCATTGGGTTTTTACATTTCATTTTCGGGCATTGTGACATTCAAAAATGCAAAAGAGATTCAGCGCATTGCCTCGAAAGTGCCGGATGCACAGATCCTCGTCGAAACAGATGCTCCCTATTTGGCTCCGACACCGTATCGGGAAAAACCCTGTGAACCCAAAATGATTGTCGAGACAGTCAAGAAATTAGCGGAAATACGGGGGCAGGAAATCGATGAAATTCGCACACGAACATCTGAAAATGCAAAACACATCTTCCAAATCCGGTAAATTCAAACCCAAAAAACTCCCTATTCAACAGCCATGAACAGATCACAATTTTCTTCAACAGTAACTTGAATTTCCTCTCGAAGCGCCTGCAAATCTTCACTTTTCATTCCGATCGCTTTTTGGGCATAAGGGCTAATCGGGTGTTTCATTTGTTCCAATTCGAGTCCGTATCCCAAATCCAAAACAATGGAGTTCGAAATATGCACTATAGCCGTCAACAAGGATTTCGTTTCGGCCTTTTCAGGAAAATGATGCCAACGAATCGCATGAACCAATTCTTCCGGAAAATTCCAATGATCGGCGATCATGCCTCCCAACTCGTCGTGGGAGAAACCGACGGCTTCTTTTTCAGCCTCGACTTCGCTCATCCCACCCTGTGTCATCAATTCCACGATCGTATCCGCAGTGTCCTTGATCCGAATCCCCATGATGATTTGACCGATATCGTGCAGCAATCCGGCAGTAAAAGCCGTATCATGGATATCCGGCCGAATCCGTTTACATAGAATTTCACTTCCCATGGCACTGGCTACGGCATGAAACCAAAGCCCGCCTTCCGTATACCCGTAGATTTTTTTGTCGGAACTATACAAATGAGCTACGGAGCAGGTCAAAACCAGATTCCTCACCGTATAGAATCCGAGATACATCACAGCTTGAGTCAGGGAAGAAACCACTCTAGGTAAACCATAATAAGAGGAATTACATAGACGCAGAATATTCCCCGTCAACGCCTGATCTTGAGAAATGACTTTGGTCAATTCCGGTGCGGAAACATCCGGATTCCGCGTCATTTTCAACACTTTCACCACGATATCCGGCAAAGGCGGAATTTCTTTGATTTCTTGAATCAGTTTTTCAGGCAAATTTTGATAGACCGTCATTTCCTTATTCCATCACTTGAATCGTTCATTTTCATTGTAGCATTTGCATCAACCAAGTCACAATATATCCCTGGAAATTGAATCACTACTTCCCTATTGTATTTCAATTCAATAAAAAAACGACTCTTACGCATCTTTTCCCAAAAGATCGGAGTTCACTATAAATTATCAACCTCACAGAATCAAGTCTGACAAAGAAATGGAAATCATTTGATTCTATGCCCGGGTTAAATATTCACGCACCAAATCACGGGTTTCCCGAATCGCCTCCGGCTTAACGGATGTTTCCGGTTTGGGTGCCGAAAAAATATGCTGTTCAATCGTATATCGTAAGGTAATCAATTTCTTGTTCTCGGAATAAATGCTTTCCGCTTTGATTTTCAATAACTTTTTGACGCATTGATACAGAGAAATACTGATATCATGTTCAAGTTCGTCTAGGGAAAGTTCTTTTTCATCCCCTTTTTCACAAATCAAGTGAGCGCGTTCTCCCAAACTATTCTGGAGATTCAAAACATCTTTTCGTACCATATGGGGGATGGAAAAAGAGATAACCGGTTTGCCTCTTGAATCCACGGAAGCACGAACCGCCAACGTCTTGTTTTTTTGATTTCCTTCTTTTTCAACAGCAAAAGTAATCAAGGAAATCGTGCAATCGATCAGCTGACTCAAGCAGATTTCCGGAACGAACAATGTCATATCC
Source organism: uncultured bacterium (assembly GCA_964412555.1). GTDB lineage: Bacteria > Hinthialibacterota > Hinthialibacteria > Hinthialibacterales > Hinthialibacteraceae > CAYPPG01. The sequence continues at coordinate 19,604 of CAYPPG010000046.1, read as the reverse complement.
ACTTCCGGCATCATCGTGACAATATTCAAATTCTCGGAAAACAAATCATCGGCCTCAAAACGTTTCTGAAGCCAGTTTCCCAGCCGCACTGGTTTGATCGGTCCAAATTGATTGCATTCCAGGTTGCGGAAAGCCTCGATCCGTTTCAGGCATTCCCGAAAACGATTTTCAATCGTCGAACCGATCACATTCGGATAAGGAGAATTTTTCGCAGTAGAATCCTGATTTTTCCCGTGAGCCAAAATGTCAATGACCAATCTCTCGGAGAAATACATGGAATCCCTCCGCTTGGGGAATCCACTTTCTTCATTCATCACAACAAAAAAGAAACGTTCCTGATCCGACGTTGGAATCGAGGTAGCACGAACCCGGCAAGAAACTGAACGCTCCAGTTCTTTTTGTGTCCAAACACAAAGGTCTTCAATTCGATCCACCGTTTCGAATTGAACCAGCGGAGCGAGGCAGTGACGCAACTTTTCATCATACAATTTCTCTTCATCATAACGGGCATATCGTAAAAGTCGTTCCGCTTTGTCATTCATATAATGGATCTGGTACTTATCATCGATAACGATAACCCCACACCACATCATATCCAATAATTTTAATATTCCCTCTCTCAATTCCTTTCGGTAGTTTTCCAATTCTTCTACTTTCGACGCAGACGACTTGCGAAAATGCGCATATCCTCGTTCGATTTCACGAAGCGATTCATTCAAATTTGTCACTTTTTGTTTTTCCGCCTGCACTTCAGTCAATAGGCGATTCAAATAGGTGCCAATTTCAGACATACTATTCGAAAACGAAAAAATATCGATACGCTGGGAATAATCACTACCAGTGATCATCGCTATGGCCTTCGCCATGCGGGCATGTTCTTTGGTATAGACGCGCAAGAAAACAATATAAGTAAAGACAAAGACAAAGACAAAACTCAAGACCGATGAATAAAAACTCCATGTCTTCAAAGACCGGAAAAATCCCCACGTCGCTTCCGGACTCCAACGAAGACGCAATACCCCCCAATACGAATTCTCACTTAACGACAAGGGAACAAAGTACTCCCAACTCTCTTGATTCAATGAAGGCACCCCGGAAGCAATCACCGAATGCAAAGAAAACGAAGCTCGTGGAACTTCTTGATCAGATTGTGATCCCGTCTCCTTGAACACTCGGAATGGTATTTTTCCGAATCGGTCAATCAGAGTCAGTTCCTCGATAAAAGGACTCCCTTTCAACAAGCAATTCAAGTTCTGCTTGACTTCACTATAAAGGGGAGCATCCGGCCGTTCTTCGAGAAAAGCACTGACGGATGGAGAAACCACAAGTTGATGCGCTAAATTGGTGGAATAATTTTTTAAATCATCAATTCTCTTTTGCCGAATCAGATTCAACAATACGAGAAAGCTGACCAATACCATCACAAAAGTAAGACATGCAATGGATAATGATATCTTAAACCGCAAACTCATGCTTTTTGGGTTCTCTGCCTTTCTATTAGGTTCACGGTATTTATTAACCCAAATCTTTGAGAGTGCTTGAAAACGATTCGCTCAATCTACAAAACAAACGGTTGAGGGGAGGAATGAATTTGAGAATTACAATCACACAAAACCCAATACACAAACACCAAACAAATAATCCCTCAACGTATTTAACCAGTACCTTAAACCAAGCAAAATAACATGAATAAAATCAAAGATAAACCATTTTAACCAAAATGCAATAGCTCGTCAAATCATTTCGAGGGTTTTCCCCACAAAAAGGAAAAAATCTTCGCCTCATCATCCCAAAAAGCACAATGACGCGCGAGATAGTAGTACTTTCAATGGTAAAGACACCTTCTGCATACCGCCCCGATTACGTAACTATGAATAATGGAGTAAACCCTGAAACCATACACATCCCATTTTAAACGGTTCTCCCCTAAAATGAATAAGGGGCATATCTCGCAAGACATGCCCCTTTCTCTACGTATTTTCAATGAAGTTAATTCATCGGTTGCGCACCGAACTCGATATCCGTTGCAACATCGATTCCAAGAAACGGAGTTCCCTCAATTTCCGGAGCGCCACCCACGGCATACAATGTTCCATAACCATCCAGCACATAAAAACCGTCTTGCCAATTCACGGCTCCGTCCTCGTTTGAATCTTTCGTATTCATGCGCAAATCGCGAGCGATATCGGATTCAAATATCGGAGCTCCCATAACACCTGTCAAGATACCGCGATTGTCGACATCATCACTTGCGCCCGCACCGAGCATACCGCCGGGAACACCAAACAGATGTCCAAACCCATCCAACATGACATAATCTTGAATGAGACCACTTTCATCGACAATCAACTCAACAGCTTTGAACACATCATTCGGGGAAAATCCGTTGGTTGGCAATGACAATGCTTGGTAAAATGCGCTTTGACGGTTTTGTTCATCCTCATCCATAAAGAACGGCCATATTATGCCGTTTCCATCAAGGATCACATATCCCAACACTTCACCATCTATGTCTCGAACGATTTCAAGATCTCGGGCGATGTCAATAAAGAAACCTTGACCTAACACCCCCAAATCGACATATTCCTTATCAAGCCGATTGTTACCATTGACATCCTCGTTCCGGACATCACCGCCGGGTAAGACAAACCGGTCCAATTGACCATTTTGGTTCGTGTCTTCCGTTTCCATTCGGCCATTCCCGTTTACATCGTCAAAGAATAGATTTGCACCGGAGAAATTCGGATTGACCAGTTTTCCGTCATATCCGTACAGTGTAACCGACCCACTGATTCGCGTCCTCTCAGGCACAGAATCATCACCTCTTTGAAGTGTTATGATATCTCCATAGAAGGGAGCACCACCAAACGGAACGATCGTACCATTCCCCAGCAATACATACCCTTGGAATGGATCGGCTTGGATCACCTCGATATCCCGAGCGAATTGAGCGGCGATTGTGAACGTCTCCGAACCGAGTGGTTCGTCTCCGATTTCTCCGACTTTCTTGATCATGCCATCCGCAAAAAGCACATAGAAAGGCGCATTCGGATCATTGACATTCACGGCTTCCGTAGCGGTTTTTTCGACACCCGCCATCGCTCTTGCAATGCTATCCGCAGACTGTGCAGTAGGAATCGCCGTACTACGAGTATGTATCAAACCGTAACTATCCAAAATCAGGAATTGAGTGAACTGAGGCACATTCGGATCGACTTCAATCCGTACCGCCACACTCTCATTCCCTGCTAAATCACGGGTATTGAGATAAATTTCATCACCAGGGAATGTAACATTATTAAAAGCGAATCCCCCGATTTCATTCGCTTCAGTCGTTGCAATCCATTCGCTGCGATCGGCATTCGCATAGATCGATACAATGGAATTCGCCTCGACTGCTCCTACTTGTCCGACAACGGAATCCGGTCTGGCTTCAATTAAGCTGACATCGGGATTCTTGACCGTCACATCCAAGGGAACAGGAATCGGATTCGGACTTAAATTTCCATTTGAATCGATCAACGCAACGAATACAACCGGATAACCGTCAATCGATTGCGTAAACCGATTCCAATAATTTTCGCCCAAATTAATATTCGAAACACCTGGAATAGGTAGCATACCAAAATTCGTAAAGTATAAAACAGCATTTAATGGTATTGTAGCCAACTTTCGAATGTATGGAGAATTCACATCCACCGGAACCGTGGTCTGGGAGATAAATCCAGCTGTATTCAGCGTATAAATGATCGAATCTTGGGTCAGTTCTGCACTGGTAATACGAGCGTTTGGCTGATTTCGCCTTATCGTATCATCCACGAATACCACGACAAACGGGGAAGCGTCGGCTGGCAGTGACGCATCGCCCATATTCATTTCCGCCGGATAGATACGTCGAATATCCATGACATCCGACAAACCAGCCCCCCGTTCAGTAACAGAGATGTCGGATGATGAGGGGGTAAGCACTATTTGAGGTCCGGTTCGATCCAATCCATCATTTTCGTCCACCGGTTCGAATCCAATGGGCCGGTAGAAGGTATCTCCTGTATCGAAGTCAACCACTAATTCCAATGCGACCACGAAGAAAGAATGTATAAAATCGTTGGTCAATCGAGAACAGTCCAATACGCTGAGCGTAAATGAACCATCTGCATTTACTTCGGCAACCATATCCGCAATTTCATCCACAAAGGGGAATGTGACATCCAAAAGCGATCCATCAGCAACTTGATTGGCTGAAACCGCTGTAGTCACACTTGTCAACAGTCCGGAAAAAGCGGAAACGAAAAGCGTTCCATCCGTATTGTTGATCGGTGTCCCATTGACCGGATCGAGAAGTTGTCCACGAACAACATCGGGAACCCTCGGGGGTTTATTTTGAACCGATGTTACGTCAACAGTGATTAACTGGGAAGTGAGCGGTTCACCCGTATTTGGATCAACCAATTCCACGCGAACATATTGGCTTTCATTCCCTATGAAATCCACGGATTGAACATATACCACCCGGCTCACTAGACTAGGAATGACAACAGAGAAGTTACCATTTTCATCCGCTATTCCTGTATATTCCACACCATTTTGCGCCAGGAAGGACGCTCCTTCCGGCAATTCATCTACGGCATCCGCAGTTTGCGGAATCTCCCCTGCAGGAAATCCGAAGACTCGAATATACGTAGTAGCGTTATTCGGTATTCCAGGCTCCGCCGTTCCCGTGAGACGTATAAATGGAAATTCGGAACGAAGATTGGAAATAACCGGATTCGCTGTTGTGGTTTTGCCTCGAACACGACCGGACGGATCGGATATATTCCCCGCTTGATCGACGGAAATAAAAACATATTCATATGCGGGAGAAGCATCTAAAACAAAAGCGCCCGTATTGTCCGCTGTCGTCTGCCCCGCACGAAACTCCGTATCATTCCGGGTATATCCATTCACGAGCACCTTTGCCAATGGTTCTACTGTACCGGACAATTCATACAGCCCACGAGGTGATGCATCCGCCGGTGGAACGGGATCATTCAGATTCACGATAGTTGAGGTCTCGTCAATCAGCACTTCACGCAGAGACTGATCTCTTTTTGAAACACTTACATTCCCAAATGGATCGGAAACGGTTAGATAAACCCGTTGGCGAGGTAAATATAATTCATCCAAATCAAATGTGGGTGAAGCGGTTTCCGTAGGAATAATCAATGAAAATTCCCCATTGGCATCGGCTCTGGTGGAAACCAATACTTCCGACTCGGTCGAGTTTGCTATATGAGCCGTGATCAATGAATAGGGATCAATTGTCGTTCCGGAAATAACGGCAATCCCTTGATCCATCGGTGCATTCGGGTCAAATTGATTGTTCGCATCCGGATTGTTATTGACCGGATCATCCATACTGTCGATCCTTGCAGCCACATCATTAGAAAATTGTGCTAAAAACTGCAAAGGTGGATTACCGGTTGTCGGATTCAAATCTTTGACGGCTTGAATCCGCAAATAAACGGTTTCCGTAGGAGATTGAGACGCACCTTGCGCCGCTAATACATCCGTATCAATCGTGTCGACATTAAAGCTATTGACATCATTGATCGCAAACGGCAAAAATGCTCCATTGCTTCGAAAAGCGTTATCGTAATACGTTTCTGTGGTCAATGTATGAATACGAAACGTCCGGTCAGGGGAAACAGGATCGACGGGTTTGCTGTATACGCCAATTTGTGAAAACGGAGTCACGGTCCGGATGGTTTCTGCAAGACCGCTTCCGGGCAAAACACTATTCGAGATCCCTTCAAATTCATCGGTAATGATCCCTCGCGTGCCGCTTTCCAATACCCTTTGCGTCAACAGTATTTGCCCTACGTAAGAGGACAACGACTCATATCCCGCGCTGGGTACAATTTGAATCAACCGATGGGGGGGCATATCGCCTGAGAGAAGAGCATTTTGCACCTCCGCTCCCGTGATCTCGAGTGTAAAAGTACCAGACCCAATTGTCGCTCCCCCTCGGCGAGCTTCAATCGAGGCTTCAACAGGAGTGGTGCTGCTGGTATCAATTTGTATCGGATTCACCCGCAATATAGGAAATTTACCTACATAGGAAGAATTGACCGAAATCGGGCTTTGTGTATTTGCACCATTTGCATCTTTCGGTGTAATAATAACTTGCCCTTGACCTGGCGCGGCATTGCTTAGCCCATACACGACAATCGCACTATTGGCCTCATCCCGGACTAAGAGCACATCGCCAAACATACCTGCAGGACCATGAATTTTCACTCTGGCGGCCATATCGGATTGAGCGGACACCGGGGTTGGCATGGCCAGCGCCAATATAAAAATAGCAGCCATCGCCTTGACCACACACAACAGCCCCTTTCGTTGTAACATCATGCATCCTCCTCAACTGGTGCCGTCTCGCAGGAACCGCTTCAAGACGGGTTTTCAGGAAGTTTCATTTAGATTTTTATTTCTACGATCTAATTACAATCGGAAAAAGTAACATTTCTCCGAATAATAATTTCAACTATTTCTTTCAACGAATCTTTCTATCATTTTTTCCGTTTCGGATTATGGAGTAACCCTTGAAATTCTTTATTTTCTCCAAACCGATTAGTAAAAAACTAACCACTCACCTATGTCCTTCTACTACCCGTTCACTGGTAATTCTCTTCTTTTTCTTCATCCAGCTCAAGATTCCTTGGCGTTCCGGCCGAAGGTTGAACATCGGCCACCAAGATGTTGATTGCGGTCACCGCATGTCCTGTCATTTCTTCGATCACCGTTTTGACTTCTCTCTGAATCGTAGAGGTCACTTGCGGGATCGCATATCCTTCTTCCAGAATGACGGTCATATCGACTGTCACATCTTCCTCTCCGGTCGTCACCCGTACTCCTTTCGGGGCATCTCCTCGTCCCCATACTTTCGAAAGACTATCGACTAATCCATCGGCGGTTTCCATTCCGACTACTCCCGCCACTTTCCGGGTGCAAATCACGGCAATCGTTTCGAATACCTCGTTTGAAACACCGATATCACCAAGGTCGCGCGATGCAGATTCCGTTCCCTCAACCCTCATTTTTCGATACGCGATCCTTCATAAACTTCCCGGCCTTGAATTGCACGATATTTCGTGCCGGAACATCCGCTGATTCTTTCGTCACCGGGTTACGCCCTACACGTGCGGGAGTCTGTTTCACTTTAAACACTCCGAAGTTCCGCACTTCAATTCTACCCTCTTGGGCCAAAATATCGATAAAGACATCAAACACACACTCGACAATCGCTTTTGTGTGATTTTTTTTCAAATTCGTTTTCTGTGATATGATTTCGATAATGTCTTTTTTCGTCACTCCAATACGCCTCAATTCCGAGAACGATTTCTCATCATTTCTCTCAATCCGCCTCATGCGATGCACTTTTACGTTGGCCTTTTCTGACTCAGAAAAGGCCAACGCATTATCGAAACCTTTGCGGGGATGGGATTCGAACCCATGACCTCCGGGTTATGAGCCCGACGAGCTACCACTGCTCCACCCCGCGTCATTTATTTTTTGCCCTAAAAGAACAAGCAAAAATCTATATTCTGAACCATTTAACGTTACCGCATCCCTCTTCACTTGTCAAGGAATTTTTGCTGATTCGACGTAAAAAGAACAAATTACAATACGTATCCTATCTCGAACCGCAAACATCCTTTATCCATTGAAAACCATAACGGCTCTTTTCCTGACATTCCTTAAGAAGGAATGAATGTAACCAATACTTCATCCGGGGCAAGATAATTCATCCGTTCTCGAGCCACTTGCTCCCAGGCCGCTGGATCCGTTTCCAATCGTTCCACCCAAATTTTTTTATCTTCAATCTTTTCCTTCAATATCTGTATATCATATTCTAACATATGCAACCGATTTCGAAAACACTCCACCCGTTCATATCGGTTAAATAACGATGTCATTCCCAAAAAAATGATAGAGCTTAAACTGAGCAACAAAACCCAGGAAATCGTATCACAAAATAGTGTTTTCAAAATCCGTGTCATCAAACTCCTTATTGAAGAAAAGCCTTTTTCCCTAAATAAACGGCGCTATTCCCCAATTCTTCCTCGATTCTCAAAAGTTGATTATATTTGACCATCCGGTCGGTTCGGCAGAGCGATCCGGTTTTAATTTGGCCTGCATTGGTCGCCACCGCCAAATCGGCAATGGTCGAATCTTCCGTTTCCCCACTTCGATGGGATATCACATTGGTATATTTGGCTCGTTTGGCGATTTCGATCACGTCCATCGTTTCCGTCAAGGAACCGATCTGATTCAATTTGATTAAAATAGAATTGGATATGTTCTCATCTATCCCCCGGCAGAGACGTTCCCGGTTGGTGACAAAAAGATCGTCGCCCACGAGTTGGATTTTATTCCCCAATTTAGAGGTCAGCAATTTCCATCCGTCCCAATCGTTTTCATCCATCCCGTCCTCAATGGAAATAACCGGATATTTATCACACAATTGCACGTAATAATCAACCAGTTCCTCGGCCGATTTTTCCGGTTGCGCTTCCGCTTCGAGAATGTACTTCTTTTTGTCTTTGTCATAAAATTCGGAAGACGCGACATCCAACGCGAGAGAAATATCTTCACCCGCTTTGTATCCGGCTTTTTCGATCGCTTCAATAATCACGGACAGACCGTCTTCATTGGAATCGACCGCCGGGGCAAAACCGCCTTCATCACCCACAGCCGTCATTTTCCCCTGGCTGCTGAGCACTTTTTTCAACGTGTGAAAGACTTCCGCTCCCATCCGCAGCGCTTCTTTGAATGAAGGAGCGCCATGAGGAACAATCATACATTCCTGAATATCCAAATTGTTATCGGCATGTTCACCGCCGTTGAGAATATTCATCAAAGGAACCGGTATAATATGCGCATTGGTTCCACCGAGATAGCGGTAAAACGGTAAACGGCGTAAATTCGCAGCCGCTCGCGCTACGGCAAGGGAGACTCCCAGAATGGCATTGGCGCCCAATTTGGATTTATTCGGAGTGCCATCCAAGTCGATCATCAATTGATCGATCCCCCGCTGATCAAGGGCATCAAATCCAAGTATTTTAGGAGCAATCGTTTCATTGACATTTTGAACAGCCTTCGTAACACCTTTCCCTAGATAGCGGCTTTTATCACCATCCCGCAATTCAATCGCTTCATGCTCACCGGTCGAAGCCCCCGAAGGAACCGCTGCCCGTCCTGTCACTCCTGCTTGTAATGTAATATCCACCTCTACCGTGGGATTTCCGCGAGAGTCGAGTATTTCACGGGCATGTACACTTTCAATACTATTCAATCCTGGCATCGCTTTTGTTGCTCCTTCTATCTCGATGAACGTTCTTTTTCTTTATCTCTAAAGTAAGAGTGTAATTTTATTCCAAATCTTTACACAATCTTTTTCTTGGTTTTGCACACCTAAACTCTAATGGATTATACAGTTATTGTCAACAACGTTACCCTAAAAAAAATATATAATTCTCGTATCCGGACTTTCTTCTCACCCATCAGATATGCGTCCAATAGGCTTGAATTGGACAAAAACAATAACCGCCCAGTCCATTATTCAGCAAAACCTTCAAAAATCCAAGGTGTTTGAAGCCTTTCACACAAAGAATTATGAAATCCGCTTATTATGATCAAGTCAATTTAACATTCGATTGATCAAATAAATTCTCCGTTTCTTTCGAAAAAAGTACCCATAAACTATAAACCCCCAAAGCTGTCCCCAAGGGAACATGTAATGGAATATAAAGAATTGATATAAAAATTGCCAGATAACGCGCCCAACTTTGCCTCTTCAATAAACCCAAACCGGATAAGATACCCGGAAGAGATGTGATCGTCGCTATAGCGGATATGAAAACACCGATGACCATTATAATCGGTATTGCAATCCCCGATCCCTCAATTGGAGCGGAAAATCCCACGATAAAGGCAGCTCCCCCCATAATGAACAATACAATAACCCCCGCTAGAATCCCGAACACACCTGCAATGATATGCAGCACGGCTACGATTTTCAGGTGATCTTCCATTCTTCGACACTCCAACTTGTTTCTTTTCCGCTCGGAATTCGCTCTGCTCGCAATAAATCTCTACCGCCGGCGGCTTGGTAGCGTTTCCCTATACCGTTGTTATAAATGCGGGCAGGTATGCCCGTTCTCCGGCATCTCTTCAACGATTATAGACGGATTTTGGCTGATTTGAAAATGCAACAGATTCAATTCCAATATTTTTTTAAGCAAAAGAACCAATCGTTTTGTCGTGTAAACTCGACGATTCGCAGTATAGTAGGATGCAGACTTGACCGTTAAAAATCGTTTCATAGACTGTGATTATAATCATTGTAACTGCATGAAGCGAATTCATATTTACAACTTGTCTCCACCATAAACAACCGCATTATTTTGAATAAAGGATCAATCATGAGTACTTTGGAACAAAAATATCAACAATTTCTCTCCATTCTGCGAGAGATGGACAGTATCGTTATCGGCTACTCAGGGGGGGTGGACAGCACATTTTTGGCAAAAGTCGCAACCGATGTATTGGGAGATAAAGCACTATCCGTCTCCGCCATCAGCGAAAGTTATCCGGAATTCGAAAGGAAAGAAGCGGAACAATTCGCTCGTGATCTGGGTTTGCATTATATGAGCATCGACACAAACGAATTGGACAATCCCGACTATCGGAAAAATGATCCGAATCGATGCTTCCACTGCAAACAAGAGTTGGTCACTCATCTGCGCCGAATCGCAGACGAGCGGGGTTTCAAAACAATCGCTATCGGAACAAACATGGACGATCTGGGCGACTATCGCCCCGGCCAGAACGCGGCCAAAGAAGGCGGCGCTCGTTTCCCGATGGTGGAAGCGGAAATGACAAAAGAAGATATCCGCACTCTATCCAAACAACTCCATATCCCGACATGGGATAAACCTTCCTTTGCCTGCCTCGCATCCCGTTTCCCCTATGGGGAAGAAATCTCCAAAGAAAAATTGGATCGTGTCGCCGAAGCGGAAGGAGTCTTACGAGAATTGGGATTCACCCAATTCCGAGTTCGTTCGCATGATAATCTCGCCCGGATCGAATTGCTTCCCGCTGAGATGACGAAAATGCTGCTTCTTCGTGAAGATATCTACCGCCTGATTCGGAAAACCGGTTTCAGCTACATCGCGATGGATCTTTTAGGATACCGAACCGGCAGTATGAATGAAACATTATATCAAATTCAGCCCCCACTAACCGAAGTGAAGAGTTAAACAATCAACCTTCCCTCCTTTTCACGAATCCAATTCAAGATTAGTATTAAAGTAACGCCGCCGTCCCGGCGGCATTTCAAGCATGCCGGCAGGATGCCGGCGCTACATCTATAGAAAAAAGAGAAACCATGCCGGAATATATCCCCTTAGCCTTTGGACTCGAATCTCTCTATCCGCCGATGAATCTAGCCGCCACCCAACTGCGTGATTTTTATGTTCAAGTGGCTGATTCCTGCCGCTTTGCCGAATATCGGCAGTTAGGGGAAGGCCAGGGAGCCAGATTGGCGGAAGGCAACAACCGGCATCTCACCATCGGCCCGGATCGATTCGTGTATCGGGACGATTTCACGCAAGGGGCGTTTCAAACCTTTGAAGAAGACATGAGCCACATTCTCACGAAAATCCGCGAAGTATTCAAAATTCCTGTACTTTTGCACAATAAGATACTGATTCGGCTACTCATGCCGTTCCAAAGCGGAAACAATGTCGTCGAGTACTTTCATAAAACCATTGTTTCAACCGCGTCACAACATTTATCGATCTTCGATAGACCACCCTCCGGAGTCGGATTGCGGCTTGTATTCCCCGCCACCCAGGAAAAACACTCCACCTTTCATTTGCGAATCGAACCGTATTTCCGCGATCTGAAAATGTTCTATCTCGAAAACAACGCTCAATTTTTTGACCCGGTTGTCAATTTTCCCGATATTCAACAATATTTGAATGAAGCGTATACCTTTGTGAAAGAACAGGCCGGACCGTTCGTTCTTTCCCTATCCTCCTCTTCCTAAACCATAACGAGACCATGCCGGTATGAAACACGCAAAACGACTTGTCCTCTTTCTACTTGTCCCTACTTTTTGGTCAGTGTCATTGTTTTCTTCAGAAGAGGCTTCTCACTCCATCGATGAAGAAAATGCAACCGTGTTTCACGTCACGCCAAAGGGCATCGACGACCAAGACCGCGACGGGAAAAAAGAACCTTGGCGAAGTGTCAATTTTGCGCTCTCTCATATCACTACCGAGGGAAACGCACTCGTTCTTGTTCAACCGGGAGAATATTCGGCAATCAGCACGACGCGCCAGTTTGATAATCCGGTAATAATCCGCGCAGAAAAGCCTTATCAGTCGATCCTTCTTCGCGGAACCAAACGCGGACCGGCGTTGTTCAACCGGGCGAAAAATATTGTTTTGGAGGGATTTACTCTCGACAATCAAAACAATCCCAATGTATCCAATACCGTCCAAATTTTGGGAGGCGCTTCCCATCTACAATTAGTTCGCAATAAAATCACCCATGGGAGTACAGGATACCCCTATGCGGACAATATTAAGATTCATCGGGAAGCCCATCACATCCGCATCGAAAAAAATCTTATTTTCGATGCTATGGATGAAGAAATCGATATCGAAGAAAATGTTCACGACATCATTATTCGCAACAATATCCTCTTCCGCCAAGAATCACAAAGAAAATCTCCGATGATCTCAATCCAATGGCAATCCCGCCGTATTTTGGCCGATTCGAACATCTTTTCAGATGTCAATTCTGATGTTGAAAGTGGAGCAATCCATATCGGCAATGGAATTCGCCCCGGGGACGAACTGTTTGATATCGTGTTGACGAACAACGTTTTTTATCGAATCCATGGAAATCCTGTACTTGGATTATCCGGCTGCAGGAACATCTTGATCGCTCACAACCTCTTTTTCGGCCATCGAGGAATGATTTCTTATATTGGAAGTGATCACAAATACACCCATCCGGATGCACCGAAATCGCTAGAACATATCTATATTACCAAGAATCAATTCATCCAACCGGTTGAAGGAAAGCAGACGCAATGGTTTCAAATCGAGCAGGGCGATTCTTCCTACGTGTATTTTCAAGACAACCAATACTTTGGAAAATCATTCAACAAAAACAATCTTCCTGATGGGGATTCTGCGGTGTTCTTGGACACATTCCCTTTTGAGCAATATTCATTTGCGGCGGAAAAACCGAGCTTGGAGTGGTTGAAACCGTTTCAACTGGGGGGAGAAGACGATTTTCTAAATGAGTTCACTTCTTATGAGTTTGAGATGCCGGAATCTTTGTTGAATTTTCTTCGTGATGCCTTGAAGTAACGCCGCCGTCTCGGCGGCATCATATAGTGCCGGCAGGATGCCGGCGTTACATATGCGGGTGGAATGCCAGTGCTACAAATGCGGGCAGGGATGCCCGCGCTCCGACATTATGAACCGCTTTCAAGGGATGGAATGTCACAAGTTTCTAAAAACTTACCACAAAAACAATCAAAGGCCGATTATGTCCGAGTGGGATTTGATCGGATAGCCGCTCGGTATGATTTCATGAATGATCTGATGACATTCGGCCTTCATCGGCGCTGGAAGCGAGAAGTTGTACGACGATTGGACGTGCAAGCGGGTGGGAGAATACTGGATATTTGTGCAGGAACAGGGGATTTATCGTTTGCAGCGGCATCAGAAGTGAACAACGGTTTGGTCACCGCGCTGGATTTTTCACCGGAAATGATAGCCATCGGCGTTCAGCGAAGCCGCAAAGCCCACCAGCACAACATTGTATGGATGAAAGGTGATGCCATGCACCTGCCGTTCAAAGACAATTCATTCGACGGAGCAACGGTGGGATTCGGTTTGCGGAATGTCATTTCGATTGAGGATACATTGAAAGAAGTGCATCGGGTTTTAAAGACCGGCGGGATGTTCATCAATCTTGATACCGCGTCTTCCGAATGGAATGTCATTCAACCTTTTTATCGATTGTACATGAACAAAATTGTCCCCTATTTAGGAAAATTATTTACCGGTTCACAAGATATGTACGCTTATCTATCCACTTCGGCAGGCGCTTTTCACACTCCTGAGGAATTATGTTCTCTATTCGAACAATGCGGTTTTGTGCATGCCGGCTTCACCTATCGTCCTCGAATCCTGGGAGGAACTGCTATTGTGTGGGGTGAAAAACCAAACAATTCATAGTCCTGTATTTGTGGTGCAGACCTCTGGTCTGCAAAAAAAGTACCGGCCAGAAGCCTGCACCACAATTTGATGTTGTGAAACATTATTCAAGACCACGATTGCTGGCAATGATATCCCCGCTGGAAGTAAGACCGTTGCTTGTATGATAAGTATATATTCCGCTTTTGCGGCCAATGGCGTCATAATCACCGAACCATGTTTCTTCTTTATCCGGCCCAACGGAACGCATGACATACCCCAAACCGTATCGCATCATGACGGGATTATCCGTATTCCCGTATTTCGCCCCCCAGTATTCGAAATACCGCTCCATTTTTCCTCGCAGGATTTGCTGCGCCTCTTCCCGGCGCGGGATCCAGACATCCAATGGAAGAGTGGAAAGATAGGCCACCGGCGTGGTGAGTTGTTTGTAGGTATCGATTTCCGAACCGGAATGGCCGAGACCAATGCCGTCATAATCGGGGATGTAACAGTTACGGTCCAAACGATACTGCTCCAGCGCATTGACGAGGGTACGCAAATCGGCCCAGGTGCGCGTCACCTTCGCCCGCGTTTGCGCATTCAAAAAATTGGGCACCGCGATGGCCGCGAGAATCCCGATAATTGCAACAACGATCAATAATTCGATCAATGTAAACGATTTTTTCCCGGCCATGAACCATCCTTATCTCACAAACATATGATATTTTCATTCTAGTGACCAGAAGAGGAAAAAAAGGGAATGCACGTAAAAAGATGTAATATTTCATCATCAAATTGAATGAATGAAAATACACGCGTTGGAAGATGCGGGCAAGATGCCCGCGCTCCCAGTAAAATTACTGGACTCCGTCTCGCCAGGACCAAAGGGGGAATCTGGTGTTGGCGGATTTCATCGTTTCTTCGCCGTTGATGTATCCGGCTGCGATCAAAATGAGTATATAGATACAGATACCTCCTATCGCCCATCGCCACCACCGGAATTCTTCATATTCTTCTTCATCGACAACAAATTCCGTTTGGCGATAGAAAACCGCATAGATACCCATCAATACCAAAAATGATAAGTTGACATTGTGCATAATCCTGTATGGATGCAAAAAATAAAAGGCGTTCAAATATTGGATGATCAGCATGACTCCAGCTAGAGCCAACACCGGAAACGCGAAGTATTCACTGCGATCCTTCACATGCCAATTCAACCAAATCAATGCGCAAAGAAACGCCAAACCGCAAACCACATAGACGCCTATCATGGTGGCATCGATGAGAAATTCGTGATTCGAGTATCCGTAATTGGTTAAAGTGTTTGTCCATTGTTCCAATTTCTCTTGCGGATTCACACGCCGCAAACAATGAAAGAAGGGAATACAGAAAAGTGTGTAAAAAATACCGTATATTCCGAGTAATGGATAACTGTCTTCGTCCGGCAACTCTTCGAATCTCTTGCCTAGCATACCGTACGTGAAAATGAAACCGCCAATGAATCCGCACATGACTTCCATGATGTTCCAATGGTTGATGGCGAAAGGCAGATTATAACTTGCGTTTGCCAGCAAACGCCCCATCGACATTCCCGTTCCAAATCCGACATATCCCAAGACTGCGCCCCGAAGTCCTAACGGTTTCCGGTTGCAACCAAGCCAAATGAACAATCCGATTACACCGCCGGTGAATCCGATGGATAGATCGGAACGATGGGGGTTAATATGGAAACCAAGTAGATTGACAATCACGAAGAACACGGCAAAACCGCAAATAAAGATCGTCAGTATCAATGCGAATAGTTCTGTCGCTTTCAGGCGATTTTTCTCCAGCACCAATCCCATAAACGCACAGCCGAAACATCCCCACGCCCCGCCCTGCAAAAACAGCGTAAAAAATCCATAGGCATAATTGATGAAGGTATCTGCCTTCGCATACCCGTGCAGCAGACCGTAGCTCATCGATCCGCCGGTCGCGATCCCCAATCCGCCGATCAATCCCAAGATGGGCATCCAGCGAAACATGTTCCGTTGCCCGGTAACATAGGCAAATCCCAATCCCAACATCGCGCCAGGGAACATAGCACCTAACAAATGCCCGAAATCCCCCCGGATTCCCCATCCCAAACCCACAGCCAAAGCAACAAATAACGATCGAATAATACGGTCAGATAGATTCATAACAAATCCCTTTTCTAAAATTGCCAGAGCGCAATTGTCGGAGCGCAATTGTCGGAGCGCAATTGTCGGAGCGCAATTGTCGGAGCGCAATTGTC
>CAYPPG010000046.1:0-2962 GCA_964412555.1 uncultured bacterium | reverse complement strand
GGAGCGCGGGCATCCCTGCCCGCATCTTTTCCTATTTGGTCGGAGCGCGGGCATCCCTGCCCGCATCTTTCAACCCGCGCATAAACAAATCACTTAGCAAACTTGCTCTACCCACAATTCTTTCACACATACACACCATTTGTCAATCAACCAGCGAAAATTGACTTCTACACGCGAAGCGATAGCATGAAGGCAGTGGAAAGGAGTACACTCGATGATCGAAAGACGGCATTTTTTACAATCGCTTGCGGCGATCACCGCTTCGTTGATGGCCAGTTCTCAGAAATCCCCTGCAGCAACGGAATCAGACCGGCTAGGCACTTTACTGCCCAAACGGCGATTGGGGCGAACGGGAGAAGATGTCACAATGCTGGGACTGGGCGGCGCTCATGTTTCCAACTTCAGCCAACATGCGGAGGCTTTCATCGAAACCGCCTTGGAAGGCGGGATCCGTTTCTTCGATACCGCCGCCTCATACAATAGTGGAGCCAGCGAACGCCTTTACGGCCGGTATCTGGTCCCGAAATACCGGGATACCGTCTTTCTCATGTCAAAGGCTCATCTGCATAGTTACAGCGATGTCAAAAAACAACTGGATAATACGCTCAGTAACCTGCACACCGACTACCTTGATCTTTGGCAGATGCATCAAGTGATGGATATCAGCGATGCGGAACGGCGCATCGACGGAAGAGTCATCGACGCCTTCATCGAGGCCAAAGAAAGCGGAAAAGTGCGCCATATCGGTTTTACCGGCCACAAAGATCCGGCAGCCCATCTTCGTGTCTTGTCTCATACGGATATTTTTGAAACCTGCCAGATGCCGGTCAACTCTGCCGATCCTTCCTATGGAAGTTTCATCCGCCAGGTCATGCCGCAACTTGTTGATCGCAACCTTGGCATTATCGCAATGAAAACCTTAGCCTGCGGTGGATTCTTCGGTGGAACGACATGGTTCCAAGGAGGGAACAAGCCGAAAATCTGCCCTGATCTTATGACTGTGGAAGACGCGATCCATTTCGCCTGGTCGCTGCCCATCAGCGTATTGGTTACCGGTCCAAACAATCCGGATCAGCTAAAAGAAAAAATCGAACTCGCCAAATCGTTCACCGGTATGACCGAAGAAAAACGGGAAGAATTGATCGAACGTGTCGCACATCTTACTTCCAAAGCGGGGGTGGAATTCTACAAATATGATCTTCTCTGCGCAGAACAATGGCGTCAATTGTAGTATCATTGTGCAGACAGGATATCCGCACCACAATTTTTACATTTTTGCTATTGCATCAGTTATAGTTCTTTAACTCATCCCATATTTCCTGGAGACTGACTCGCGGATTGTGGCATACATAAATGGGAAGACGGCTTTCATAGGGCATCGCATGGGGATGTTCGTGAACTGCCGCTTGTTGCACTTCCTCAAATATGGAATTCAAATCCTCTTTCGAAAGCCCAAAGACTATGGCAACTTTGCCCTCTTTCTCTCCAGGTCCCCAGAGGAAATAATTATTATGCCCACAGCGCGCGGGCGGTAATCCATATTGCTCTCCGTAAAAATCGATCGCCCCGGCGCGTCCGTAATTGGTGGTATAAATTACACATGTCTCCTTCTCTTCCGAAGACAACGATTGGTATACTTTCCCAACCGTATTGACCATCTCTTTCCACCCATACCGGTCTGCGAGAAATTGGGGTAATGCAGCTTGTTCATTGGTTTCATTCGGAGGTGGCGTAATACCCACTGCATTCGAGTAGGCGACATAGGCTTCCGGTGAAAGAATGGGAACAGTCAATGGAGCAGTGGCAATTCCCGCTAAAACGACGATGGATAGAACCACTGGCTTCAACCATTGCCAACCAAGCCGTTGAATCCCGTTCCCGATAGCAACACTACCAGCCGGTAAGATGAACGAAAACACAGGAGCAAAATAATAAGTCTTTCCCCGCTGGGTAATCAGGATCAACAACACGGTAACGAATATCCATCCGAGTAATCGAAAACGTTTTCCTTCTTTTCCAAAAAATAACCATATCACCCCGGTCAGCCAGATCGGAACAAGGAGGGGATTCGATTCAATGCAAATATTCGTTAAGAATTCGAGGGGTGACAGAGCGATATTTTTATACATTCTCGCATTGTGCATAAATTCCAACGTCGGCCAGCCGGTAGCGATTTGCCAGAGGATATGTGGTAAAAAGAGTCCGAATGCAATGGCTGCGCAAATCCAGATCCATTTCGACAAGAACCATTGTCTCTGGGGAGTCAATAGAATTCCGATAAACAATCCCGCCCCTAGAAATAAAACGGAGATTTTGTTGAGCAATCCGATTCCCAATATCAGCCCTAGATAGATCCACAAACTTGGCTTTTCCTCTTGAATTAACAATACAACAAGGTAAACCGCGGCCAACCAGAACAATTGATCAAAAGCATTCATAGAGAAAAAAGAATACGTGGCTAAATAGTAGGGTAAGAACCATACAGACAGTGCCGCCAGTGTCTGTGCAAACAACCGCCCCCCTAACCGCCGCGTCAACCACCCCGCCAAAATGATCATTACCGCTCCGGTCACCGCAGGCAGAATCCGCAGCACAAAGACAGAATCTCCAAACAGAAAACGGCTTAAAGCCGCCAGCCACGCCACCAAAGGGGGATGATCCACATACCCAAAAGCGAGATGCTCCCCGCATGCCATATAATAGAATTCATCCCGGAAAAAAGTATCGGACGCATTCAGGATCAAATGAAATACCAGTTTGACAGCAGCCAAGGAATACAAAATTCGATCTTCTATGGAGAAAGGAATCCAAGCTGTTTTCACGTAAGTGCCCCTCCCTCTTTTTCTACCATATATATTGGAAATGCAACCAATCGAAACACATTTTGCATTCCACTTTTTTACGGCTCTCGACAGTTAGAAGTTCATTTTAGCCGGCCTTCTTCAAATTTGCAGGATTCATA
>CAYPPG010000045.1:0-65780 GCA_964412555.1 uncultured bacterium | reverse complement strand
TCACCAATCCCGGACTTAGCAATGGCTGCTTAGTATACGGAAAAAATTTACACTCGAATCATTTCATAGCTCCGAGCAGTTCTCCGGTGTAAATGGCGTCCTTGTTGATCAAATACACTTCGATGTTATCGACATAGACTTCGCTGCTAACGACATTTCCCGCCACTTGAACGATAGGTTTGACATAGCCGGATTGGGTTTCGTGAATGGCGGTAATGATTCTCCAATTTTTCGTGAGGGTTTGAGTCTCTAGTAATTGATCCATTCCCAACACGGCGCCGGTTAAATTCCCTTCTGCATCCGTATCCATCAATCCGACAAAAACCTGAGCAGAAGGATTGCTGGACCAGACCGATGCTCTCACCAATGCTTTTTCGGGAACCTCAATCGGTTGAGCATTGGAGAAGAATAGCAAGGAACCTTCTCCTGGTTGAACCGTGATACGGAGTGCGTTTCCTTCTACACCGAACTCTTCACTGTCGGCAGGAAGGATATCGGTAATTGTAATCAAAGCGGGAGGCATTCCTGAAAAAGTACCGGCGATTTCCATGATGTCGCTTTCCTCAAGCGTCGAACCTTCAATTGGGTTGACGTATACCGCAGTCGGCGCGGGTGGAATAACCGGGGTGCGTGTTTTGAAAGTCAGTTCATAAGAGGCTTGATCTCCAATCGTGTACGCACGTACCCGCAACAAGTATATCCCATCGGATTCCGGTGTAAATTCAATTTCAAAATTGCTGCTATTTCCGCTGTCATCATCTGTAATCACATTGGTTGTTCCATCTTCCATGAACAATTCACCGAACGTATCGGAATCTCCGATGCTTTCAAATACATATTCCGAACCTTGCGTCAATTGAAATGAGAACCAATCGTAAAAGTCCGTCTCGGATAACGTATGGGGACCGTGAGATGTTTCAACGGATTGTGGAGATCCCAGTTCGGTTGCGCCGAATGGCTCATTGTCAATCGGATCCCATTCATCGTTGATATCCGGACCGGTGATGATTTGGGCGGGAGAATAGAGCAAACTCAGGACTTCACGGACGCTCATCGCGGATGTGGAAGCCAACTGCTGGCCGTAGGATGGTCCAAAGGATTCGATCACATCCAATTTCGAAGGTTGTTGCTTATCGGAATCGTGAATTATTGCCGATAAGATGGAACCTTTTTCGAACGGATTGGCCAACAGACGGCCTGGATTCACTTTCGATTCGCTTATTTTCTCTTTTTCCTGCTTTGGTTCCGTGTTCTCATAAAAAGCGAGTTGTTTGAATTGTTTGTTCTCTGTTGTAAACGCAAAATAGAAGAGCGTCGACGAGATTAGGAATAAAATGCAGTTGATCTTTAAGAAAAATCCTCTTTTCATTCTATGATATCCTTTTATCATTCGTTTTTAATCAATAATACTGATGCTCCGGCAAAAAGTCAGAAATTGTGGTGTGGACATCCTGTTTGCACAACATAATTTGCCCCAAAAAGCCTATCACCACCTTTTTGCCACCGTATCAATACTGTTTATTCCTATGTAAAATAGATCGTATTCGCAGCACGGACAAGGTCTTGAATGGCTTCTTATGTAAGATTCGTTTTAGAATATGACAAAATATATCCGGAAATGTTACGAATTATGGATATATCGGACAAAAGATACAATGAGTCATTAAGAATTAGAAGAATAGATTAAAATAGGTTGGACGTTGACCTTTTTTTCTTTATGATGCAGGTTCAATATATGAGATACTCTTATATATAAGTTCATGGAGGAAAATTGTGAGTGTAAGTTTGGGATGGATCGATATAAGTATTTTGTTTTTGTATACCATTGTGTTGATTTGTATGGGGATATATTTTGTTCGAAAAAGCCGAACGTCGGAACAGTTCATGGTCGCCGGACGATCGATTCCGGCATGGGCTGCCGGTTTGGCGGTGATGAGCACGTATACCAGCAGCATTTCGTATATTGCGACGCCGGGAAAGGCCTTTGACAGCAATTGGCATCCTATTATCTTTTCGGTGTGTATTTTTCCGGTTGCATGGTTGACGTGCAAATACGTCGTTCCGTATTACCGTAAGGCGAACGTAATTTCTGTCTATTCGTTTTTGGAACTGCGTCTTGGTGCATGGGCGAGGATTTATGCAAGCCTGTCCTTTTTATTGTATATGATTGGGCGAACGGCTGTGATTCTCTATCTCGTCAGTTTGCTGGTGAATACTTTCGTTCCCTGGAATATCGCAATTGTGATCTTGGTGATCGGAACGGTTACCATCATATATACGCTTCTTGGCGGAATGGAAGCTGTCATTTGGACGGACGTGATGCAATCCCTGATCATGATCGTGGGGATCCTATTTTGCACGGTAATGCTTTCGATTGCTGTTTTTTCCAAACCGGATTATTTGATCCAAACCGCGTTCGATGCCAACAAATTCAGCTGGGGGAGTTGGGATTTATCGCTGTCCTCTCGAACGATTTGGGTTATGATCATTTACGGACTTACAGAAAATCTTCGCAATTTGATGGCGGATCAGAATTATGTGCAGAAATATTCTTCTGTTGCCAATGAGGAAGATGCCAAGCGATCGATTTGGATTGCCATGTTGATCTACATTCCGTTGACGGCGATTTTTCTGTATATCGGGACAACATTGTTCGCTTTCTATTCGCCCGATGGTCTCCCGCTTCCGGATTCTATCAATAAAGGAGATGAGGTGTTTCCGTATTTTATTGCAACGCAAGTTCCGATCGTATTGAAAGGATTAGTTATCGCAGCTATAGTGGCCGCCGCCATGAGTACAGTCGATTCGGCCTTGAATTGTTCCGCCACGGTTTCGCTGGAAGATTTTCAAAAACGATTCTTTCGGAAAGATATCAGTGAAACCGCCAGTGTGGTGTTTCTTCGACTGATGACAGTGGTATGGGGGATTCTCGGAACTTTCTTTGCACTGCTCATGATTCAGGCGAAAAGCGCTCTGGATGTCTGGTGGCAAATTTCCGGTATTTTCGGTGGAGGTATTTTAGGATTGTTCCTGCTGTCATTATTCCGGACACGGTTGACGATGTGGCAAGGCATTGTTTCCATCGCTGTTAGTGTTGTCGTCATCAGTTGGGCGACATTTGCGCGTGATTTACCGGCAGGATGGCAATGGGCGGAGTGCACTTTTGACCCGATTATTATCGGAGCTTTCGGCACCGCGATCTTGATGATTGTGGCGTGTGTATTCAGTTTTTTGAATTCAAAGGAAGAAACTGCCGACTGATCTTCTTTGATTGGGAAAAAGGGGATCGGTTTTATCGAACGATATCGGTAAGATTATCTCCGTGAATGATACAGAAAGGAGAGAAAAATGTTTTCATTTCATAAAATGATTATCGTATTCTCTTGTATTTTCCTTTTGGGCATCCAGATGCCAATGGCGCAGTATGATGTACCGGAAGGAGCGGATCAATCAAAACCGTTTCCATGGCCGGAAGGGAAACAATGTGCTGTTAGCCTGACATTCGATGATGCGCGTCTTACTCAAATCGATGCTGGCATTCCATTGCTGAACAAAAATGATGTGAAGGCTACTTTTTATATTTCTCCAAATCGGTTTATTGAAAGACTGCAAGAGTGGAAGGCCGCTGTTGAAGCAGGACATGAGATTGGCAATCACACGATGACGCATCCCTGTACGGGAAATTATGCCTTTTCACGGGACAATGCGCTCGAGGAATATACGCTGGAGCGAATAGCCGGGGAAATGGACAAAGCCAATGAATTTATTTACGGTAAAATTAATGTCCATGCCATCAGCTTTGCCTATCCCTGTGGCCAAAAATTTGTGGGACGCGGTGAAGATTTGCAAAGTTATGTTCCTCTCGTTGCCAAGAAGTTTCTAACCGGCCGCGGCTGGTTGGGGGAAAGTACAAATGATCCTTGGTTTTGTGATTTTGCTCAACTACTCGGTATGGAAAGCGACGGGAAATCATTTGAAGAATTGAAACGATTGGTCGATATGGCCAAAAAAGAGCGGACTTGGCTTATTCTGGCTGGGCATGAAATGGGCGAATCCGGCCATCAAACCACACTTCTTTCCAGTGTGGAACAATTATGTCAATATGCTCAAGATCCGGCGAACGGCATCTGGATGGATACGGTTGCGTCTGTGGCCGAGTATATTCAAGAGGTCCGTTCGAAGACGATGGCAAAATAATCTAATTACAATCACTTCCGGGGCTGCTCATCCCCTAATATAGCGATTCCAACCAACAGATAGCAATTCATCCCATATCATATATTCACGATAAGGAATCGAGTTATTCTTTTTATGACATTTCACACTACAGCGGGTGGTTTGAAAAATCGATAGAGAGTGCTTATACAAAATCACTTCATCAAACGAATGATTTGATAGGAAATTTATAAATGCTCTCTGGCAGCACGATTTGGACAGAAAATATTTTAAAAATATGAAAAATCGAAGGTGAACGAGATTCCGTTCGAGCGATAGAGTGATTTATTTGGAAAGCAGGCGAAGTGTACTTTCATGAAGCTATTTTTGTGGTGTCTGCTGTTTCGTATGAAATGATTATAGCTAGTTTCCTGCCTGGCTATCGAAGGGATGCGCCATACATCGCTTCACTAACCATCATACACCTCCCAAAATAAAAAACAGCAGACACCACATTTTCAATGATATTGTTTCGTGGTTTTTCTTCCTGCATAGTGGAAGTCTTTGGTGAAGAGGGAATTCCGTATACTATAAAAATACATTTTTATAGTAATCCGTTGTTTTTGGGAGCTGTGTAGAAAGAGGAAAGCGACTTTCCCTCTTTTCCCATGTTGTTTTCCTCTCTGTTGTTGTGGAAACACAAGAGATAAAACTCTATCATCCTGGGGAGGGTAGTATCTTGAAAAGGATTGATGGGCAAGAATGAAGGCATCAAGATACCGGCTTTTGAAATATACTGTTTTGGTGATTGCGATATTTTCCTTTTTTGCGATCTTTATGGCAACACAGCAAGTTTTGCGTTCCAGTTTCATGGGGAGACCTCTTCATTGGAAGCAGGAGTATTTGAGCTCTTTGATCAGCTGGTATGGGTGGGCTCTTACCGTTCCTCTAGCGATTTGGTTAGCCAAAAAATATTCCTTTCTTCAAAAACGATTTTGGAAGGCGATTGTTATCATTGTGATCGCAACGTTGGTAGTCGTCATTTTTCGAATTTTTGTCAACGAAGTCATTGATTCTTTCTTTCGCTTTGGATTTTCCAAAAAGAAAGTATGGCCGGATTGGATTGTGTATTCTCTCATTTCTCCGAGAAATTTTTTGGACTCTATTATTTTTTGGGCGATTTTGGCGGTGGTCTATTCTTTTCAATACTATAGTATTCTTCAGGAACGGGAAATTCGATCCAGCCATTTGGAAACAAAACTGGCTCAAGCCCAATTGAATTCACTGAAATTGCAACTTCAACCTCATTTCTTGTTCAACACCTTGAATTCCATCTCCTCGCTTTTAAGAGAAAAAGGGGATTTCTTCCGCCTCAAGCAAAATGTAGGCGCCGCGGACCGAATGATTACCAATCTGAGCGAAATGTTTCGTCATACGCTCAAAACGAAAGAATTGCAGGAAATTCCTTTGCGGGAAGAGTTGAGTTTTTTGGATAATTACCTGGAGATCGAACAAATTCGATTCGCTGACCGACTGATGATACATAAAAGTATTGATCCCAAACTGGATTCAGTCTTAGTTCCTTCGTTTTTTTTACAACCGCTTGTTGAAAATGCCATACGGCATGGGATCGCTCAGCGAACCAAAGAAGGGATTCTTCGTATTTTGATCCGTCAACGAGACAATTGGATTGAATTTCTCGTTCAAGACAACGGCCCTTGTTCTGCAGAAGAGTTGAAACAAGAAGCCTGGAAGGGGATTGGTATGACTAATACACTGAAACGGTTGGAACATTTATACGGCAAGGCATTTTCTTTAGAACTGAAAAAGAATTCCGAGGGGGAAACGGAACTCGACTTGCGAATTCCAGTGAGGAACGAAAGTATGAACAGTCAAGATGAAAATGAATCGTATGATTAAAACGATCATCGTAGATGACGAATTGTTGGCGCGAAAGAATATCAAAACTTCCCTCGGTGATTTTCCAGAACTACAAGTTATCGCCGAATGTTCAAATGGGCTTGAAGCCGTCCAAGCGATTCTCGAGTATCAACCTCATCTTGTCTTTTTGGATATTCAAATGCCTGAAATGGACGGTTTTGATGTGATCAATACCATTGGGATTCAGAATATGCCCTTCGTGATTTTCGTGACGGCCTTCGATCGATATGCCATCGAGGCGTTCGAAAAACATGCCTTTGACTATCTTTTGAAACCTTTTAGTGTGGAACGGTTTCAGGAATCTGTGTCTCGAGTGCTTGAGTTTATCTCTCGTCATCATACCAGTCAGACAGCCGAAAACTTATTACAAGTCATGCAGGAAATCAATCCTCAGCGAAAATACGTGAATCGTTTGGCGATTCGTTCCACGTCCCGAATCTATTTCTTGAATGTCGAGGAGATCGATTGGATCGAATCCGCCGGCAATTATGTGGATATTCATGCCGGCCAACACACACATCTTCTACGAGAAACCATGGCGAATATGGAAGCGAAGTTGAATCCGGAAAAATTTTTGCGAATTCATCGATCCACCATTGTCAATATTGATCGGATTCAAGAAATCCAACCGGATGGATATGATTTTCTCGTTGTATTGAAAAACGGGAAATTGTTGGGAATGAGCCGGACCTATCGCGATAAATTAAATACAATTATGGATGTTTATTTCTGATCTATTCGGAATTCAATATGTTTCGGACTGTTTCCAATAAGTTGGTTGGGCGATAGGGTTTGGGCACATAGCCTTTCACGTTGTGGCGTTCAAAGAATTCTTTTTGCTCTTCGTGAATGTAACCGGTGCTGATAATGACAT
The DNA here is from genome assembly GCA_964412555.1 of uncultured bacterium. Taxonomy (GTDB): domain Bacteria; phylum Hinthialibacterota; class Hinthialibacteria; order Hinthialibacterales; family Hinthialibacteraceae; genus CAYPPG01. The sequence goes on along the minus strand of CAYPPG010000045.1, from coordinate 58,810 downwards.
CGATATTCGCACCAAGTGCACTGAGTTCTTCCAAGAACTCCCGTCCAGAAAGTTTCGGCATGGAGAGATCGAGAATAATCAGATCAATTTGAGTACCATACTCTTGGACGCGCGATAAACCCTGCATTCCGTCTTCTGCTTCGAGAACTGTATAGCCTTTCTTTTCGAGTACACTTTTCCCCAAGTTGCGAATTACCTCTTCATCTTCGACCAGCAGAATGGTTTCTTTCCCGTCATCGGGAGAATGGGATGGAGGTTCTGTTGGAGGTGAAGAGGGGATATTTTTTTCTTCTGCAACTGGGAAATATATGCGAAATGTGCTTCCCTTGCCGGGTTGGCTTTCAAAATCGATCCACCCTTCATGTTCGCGCATGATGCCATATCCACTAGCCAATCCCAGGCCGGTGCCTTTACCGACTTCTTTTGTGGTGAAATAGGGTTCAAAAATATTTTGCTGTGTGTCCATATTCATACCGATTCCGTTGTCCGTAATGCTTACTACAACATAACGGTCTTCTTTTGCATAGGAAAATCTTGAAAGGTCATTGGGATGAATGTTGTCGATCGATGTTTTTATTTCAATATAAAACCGATCTCGTTTCAATTTGTGAGAGGATTGTGATTGTATGACTTCATCGATGGCGTCACGTGCATTGATACACAAATTCATCAAGACCGAATTGATCAATGATTCATCACCCAAGATAGGCGGGAGATTAATTTCTTTCTGAAACTGAATATCGATTCTTCGGTCGATAGTTTGTCTGGCGAGATGAAAGAGTTCCTCCACGATGGAATTGATATCCAAGATTGTACGTTGTACATTCGTTTTCCTGCTGAAAGTCAACAGTTGTTGTACTAAAGTAGCTGCCCTGTTTGCGGCATTTCGTGCATTGGCCAATTTGGTTCGTATATTCTCGGGGGATTTTTCTTCAACCAATATGATGTTCCCCAAAATTCCGGTCAACAAATTATTAAAATCATGCGCGATCCCTCCTGCGAGTCTGCCAATGGCTTCCATTTTATGGGCATGTCGAAGTTGTTCTTCCAACCGAATGCGCTCCTCTTCCGCTTGTTTTCGTTCGATGATGTCTTTTTGTAGCTGTTTATTTGCTTTCTTGAGATCGGTTGTGCGCAATGCTACGAGATTTTCAAGCTTTCGTTGATGGAGAATTGTCATTGTGATCAGTGCAAGAATGGCAAGGGAGCCTATGGTTAGAATTGCGAGAAATCCTATTTCTTTATACCAAGGCAACAAGACTGTAAATTGGAATGTAGCGGGGGTCGGATTGGTGTTACCATTCCGGTCGATGGTTGTGACTTCAAATTGATGCCGGCCTGGGGGTAGATGCCGGAAAACGGCCAGCGGATCGGATATGCATTCAGACCAGGAACCATTATCCAGCCGGTAGGAGTAGAGAAGTCGTTTTTTTGGAGTATATTCCCATCGATCTCTTCCTTCATAGACAATGCGAACGTCGCTGGAAGGGGCGAAGACGGTGGAATTCTTTTCCATGGGAATCCGGATTTTGGGAGGAAAACGATCCGCTTCCGGATGATATAAACACATTCCATTTGCCGTTCGCGCCCAGATTCGGTTCTTTTTATCTTCAAACAGTTTATAGACCGCTGTATTCGATAAGCCGTCCTGAATAGTATTGGTTATCCATTTCTTATCAGATATACGGTGGATCCCACTTGCCGTGGCAATCCATATCTCTTCATTCTTTCTTCGGTGAATCGACCAGACATCGTGGAGGTTGGTTTTTTTGAGTTGAAATGTGCCATTCGTATATTCAAATATCTCATTTCGTCCTCCGAACCACACAATTCCCGGCTGAATTTCGTGAATGCAAAATACACCGTCGCCGGTATACCCTTGAGATTGATCGATTGGCCGGTATTTGGTCTTTCGATAAAGCCCAAGACCGCGCAAACCTCCAAACCAGAGATCCCCATTCTTCGATTTGTAGATGCATGTCAATTTGTCAATATCCCATTGGTTTTTTTGATCTAAAACCACATGAAATTGGCTGCCGTCAAATGTTTCGATTTGGAAATCTTCAGCGTCATAATCATGGGGTGGAGTATTGTGATAGCTTTGAATCCACAGAGAACCATTTTCTCGTGACGCGATTACTTCGGTATAGTAGCCTTTTGGATGAGGGACAAATTCAAATGATTCCGTTTGGGGATTGAAAAGCGTAAGTTCGGGAAACACTTTTTCTGTTCGATAGGCAATGCGCCCATCCGGTAAAAAGCATAATCCTTCTTGAGAAAAGGGATGCATTTCTCGGCCTTCAGGCAATGAGTATTTTTTCAATTGTCCGTTGTGTAAACAGACGAAAGAATCTTTGCAAGCAAACCACAATCGATTCCGAGTAGATTCATGAACGGCAAGAATGGGAGGTTGTAATTCATTCACAATAGGCGGTTCTCGCCAAATCGGGGGGGCATACCGAGCCACACCGAGAGATGTTGCAATCCAAAAACAACCGGCTTTGTCTGTGGCTACATCATAAATTGTTCCCGCTAGAATTTCATTTCTCCGGATTTTTTTTCCTGCTTGATTTTGGTATTGGATCAAACAATCGGGAGATTCAATCCATAGACTGTCATCCATCCCCGGCCATCCTCGAAGGATCGCTCTTTTATTGTTTTGATAAACCGGTTGAAAAGTATTTCCGACAAATTGTATAAGCGCATTGTTTTGATTGTGAAGAGAATCCGCTGTGACGATGATTGTTGATGGATCACGAGCGTAAGGATAACGCAGGTTGCGATATTCGCTTGTTTCGGGAAGAAGATACTCTTTGGGATGAAAATGGATATTATTTTGGTTCTTACTATACGTAATGTTGAGCAAACCTAACTCACCACTGATCCATATTCTGTGATCATGGTGACCAGTCATGTGGATAAAGCGCCCCACTTTGAATTGATTTGCTTTACAGATTGTTCGAGTTCGATTACGCGACGGATCGAATTCCATCAAATGATCCCGTAATAGAATGAGAACTCGATTGTTGAAGAGTGGCAATAATTGATTCTGGCGCTGGAAATTCCACTTCCAATCGGAGTGTTGAATTTCTTTGATGGGATACACTTTCCATTGTCCGTCGAGAAACTGTTGAAGCCCACGAGGATGCATTGCCCAAAGATTTCCTGATGAATTTTCATAGATTTTCCAATCTAAATTGGCATACCAACCAGGGCTGGGAATCCGTTTATATTGGTATCCATCGTATCCACTACTGGAGTTGACGTCTCCATGGTTGATCCAGACATGGCCAGTGGAGCCGACTGTGACGGAACTGCTCCAATTTTCCACAAGTCCATCAGATGTGGAAAACAAACGCCAATGCAGACTATCGAATCCAGCCGAGAGAAGAGGATCCCATAACAAAAAAACAAAATTGCATAGAAAAAACAACCATTGAGGATTGATTTTTCTTTTTGCAAGAGTCCGGTACAAAGTATTTCTCCGATAAATCTTCAATACAATGGAAATCTGTTACCGTGTATTAATTCTGTCAACCAAAGAGAAACGATCCTTGCCTTATTCGGAATTGTATATTCTTTCATCATACTACTGGATGAAGACAAACGAATAGGGGGGAAGGTGATTTCAAGTCCTTGATTGTGAGTGTGAACCATCTAGGACAACGCATCTATGATATCATGATGGATTATTTGATGAACTTTAATAGTATAAGTCTGACGTTTGCAATATGTTACGTAATATAAGATGAATTGTATTTTTTATTGTTTCGTTGAATGGGGATTGGTCTCCGATAAAGAAAGGGCAGGGGCATCTTTGAGTTGAAACACTTCTCCATGAAAATAAACCATGCGCGTAAATTTTGCTATGTGGAGAATGGCAGAAGATGTTTGTGGATGATTGGACAAGTTGAGTTTTTCGATAAATGCCGTTGACTTGGCGGATTCTTCGGAATCGAGAGGTAAGGGGGAGGGGGATTCCACCAACGCTTTGCCTTCAAGTGATCGCATGCTGCGGATTGCCGCTTCGAGCAGCCGGGCCAGTGCCGCAAGAGCTGCGTCACCGGCAGTTAGGTGGATTTCCATGTTTTCTTTTTTGTCATTCAATACCTTGAGGCATTGTAATGGGATATTCGGCTCGACGGATGCAAAACGATCGGCGATTGAGGTAAATGCACTCATGATGGTTGACAGGGTTTGGAAAGATGGATCAGTGGCAAGTTCAAGGATCAGATACTCATAATCCGGATCTTCAAAAGGATGGGACTCTGTTGCTTCCGGTTTCCAGATTTGATCCGGTTTCGGTGAATCTTCCCCGGTTGGGGACATATTGAGCCATTGGCAAATCATCCCGACCGCTTTCCATTTCGAGGTTTTTAGATTGTGGACTTTCGCGCCGGTCAAATTGGCGCTCGACAGATCGGTTTCAGAACCGTTGGCATTGCGGAGATCCGTGTAGGTGAGATTCGCTTTCGAGAATATGGTGTGGCTAATGTAGCTATGGCAAAGTTTAGCATAACTCAAGTTGGCCAGATCGAAACGGGCGCGGCTGAGGTTTGCATTAGCCAAATTTGCGAACCGCAGATCGGCGCTGCGAAGATTCGCCATGCGCAAATTGGCGCTTTTCAGGCTGGCATGGGATAGATTCGCTCCTCGAAGGTCTATATTTTGCAGGTCGAGTTCAGCCAAATCGGCTCCGCTCAAATCGAACATCGTATCGGGATGGGCTTCCAAATATTGTCCTACCGCTTCTGTACCTTTTTGAACAGTATCGAGATGTGTTTGATTCGCCATAATCTTGATTTCCTTTCCATTAATATCGTGAAAGATATCTCTTGAACATTCAAGAGGTTGCGGTACTTGACCCTGCCTTCTTTTGCTGATTACATATATTTGTTTTCTCCCTTATCAATCGGGGTTGAAGAGGATGGCAAGATTTGATAAGATTGAAATCGATATATTGATGGATGTGGAGACTTTCTTTATTTACGGTTATGTCCTGTAAATATTTCTTATTATGTCATGTGATGGTGAGGTATCCGGGTATTCCTCAAGGGTAATATGTTTTGAATTTTATTGAGTGAGGCAGCGTATATGTTGTATACATCAACAAAAAACTGTAATGGCGATCTTTGTTTCATCACGGTTCTTCCATTGGAGGGAAAATCCCGGGAGGAAAGTATTGCAAGTGCCTATGAGGAATTGGCGGAATATTTGCGTTCCCATCAGGCGGAGTTACTTCAAGAGCGAATCTACGGATTGTTATCCGCTGCTCCTGACGCTGAACGAATTCGGCAAAGTATCCTGACGAGCAATGGAAAAATGGAAAGAGTGCCTTCGACGTATGTGGAAGGGACACCATTTTATGGTTTGGATTTTGCGGGAATCCATGCTATTGCTGCACAATCTTCAGATCCTGAAAAAATTGATCTCGTTCGGAAAAATGACCGGATTTGTGGTTGTCATTATTGTGGCAATGAAGCGGAATACCTGATCCTTTCCGATATTTCGAGTCTTCTTCAGCCGTCGATCCGCTCGACCCGTGCTCAGGAAACTTTCGAGGCGATCAATCTTGCCGGCGAAATTCTTCAAGAAAGAAGCTGGTCCTATCGCGATGTACGGCGCACATGGTTTTATTTGGATGATATTCTTGCCTGGTATCCGGATTTCAACAAAGCCAGAAATGAATTGTATAAGCGGTTAGGATTATTCAACGGAAATCCGAAAACCATCATTCCCGCCAGTACGGGGATTTGGGGCAGAAGCGCCTATGGGGCTTCTTGTACTTTTGATTTATTGGCAATGAAACCGATTGAAGGCTGTCCCTTGGAAACAAGACGTCTCGAAAATCCAAAGCAGAACGAAGCGACGGATTACGGTTCCGCTTTTTCACGGGGAGTTGCGATTGCGACGAACCAATCCAAATATATTTTTGTATCCGGAACTGCTTCGATAGACGAAAGTGGGCGTACTGTTTATGTTGGAGATATGAAAAGGCAGACAGAAAGAACTCTTCTGAATATAGAATCCCTTCTTCAAGGCGCTGGCGCAGAGTTACATCATATTCAACGGGCAACGGCATTTATCAAGATGGAAGAAGATATCCCGGTTTTCGAAGATATCCTGAATCAGCTGGGAATGTCAGATATTCCTATTGTTCGAACGATTGCCGATGTCTGTCGTGATGATTTATTGTTTGAGTTGGACGCCACAGCGGTTATTCCTTTGCGATAATAGATTTGAGGTAGGCCATGTATATCATAAGCCGATCATTTATTCTATTTGGTCTGCTTCGGGCACAGACAATCGCTTCAATGGTTTTTGTACTAACCTTTTCTTTTGCGGAAATGGTGGAAAAGAATTCCTATGCAGCAGAAACACTGCCGGACCTCGTGTTTGTCCAAGTGCCGGTCGATTTCGAATCCGATTCGCCTGCTTCAGCCTCCAAAGTTTTTGTCCCTTCGGAGCGATATGGGAATGGGTATCGGATTGTGTCATACTCACCCCGTCATACTGGATCTCTGTCTAAAAACCTGACTGATGATTTTTTTTCCGCTTGTGATCCCGATGTCTCTTTTGATGGGCAGTCAATATTGTTCGCCGGAAAAAAGACAACTGATTCCAATTGGCAGATTTGGCGGATGGATCGGGATGGCTCGAATAAAGTTCAAATTACGGATACGGAAGCCGATTGTGTATCGCCCCTTTATGTCGGCGCTCTTTTCTTTTTGAACGATGCAACTCCAACCGATCAAATCGCTTATTTAAGTTCAGAACATGGTTGGGTGAACGAATATGGATTCGGCCCGGCCTATTCATTGTATGTAAGCAATTTGGAAGGAGAAAACGTTCATCGTATCACATACAATTTGAGTGCGGAATCATCTCCGGATGTCTTACCGAACGGGCGTATCGTCTTCAGTAGTTGGAATCGATTCGGTTCACGATTCGCTCCCACCGGTCTGTTTTCGTTGATGGCCGTCAGCATTGACGGCACGGATTTGATGCCTTTTTACGGGAATCATGAAAAACCGATTTTCAAAGGTATGGTTCGTGTATCCTATAACGATCGTGTCTACTTCATCGAATCCAATCGATCTACTCGCCTGGGGGGCGGAAATATCGCCTATGTCTCTCTTAGGCGTCCTTTACGTTCTTACCGACGTTTGAGTTCTTTTGAAAATCAGTTTTATCACAGTCCTTGTCCTTTGCCGGATGGAGGATTGTTGGCTTCGTATTGTCCGATTTTGCCGGGAGCGAGTTATGGAATTTTCCGTGTTTCCAAAGAAACCGGCCAGCGCATAGAAGAAATCTACCGGAATCATGAATGGCATTCGATTGACACTCATGTTCTGGCTCCTCATCCGCGGGTTGAAGGCCGTTCCAGCGTCGTCAATTTTGATGTTGATACTGGAATCATCTATTGTTTGAACGCCTACACGACGAACATGGAACCGATCCCGGATGGCTCAATTAAAAAGTTGCGAGTGATCGAAGGGGGGCCGATTCAAGAAAATCAACGGCGTTTTCCGGTTTCGGTTCCGAAATGTATGGCGGGACCGGGATCGAATCAATACTCAGGGACGCTCTTTGGGCTTCGGCGAATCCTGGGTGTGGTGCCGGTGGAACCGGATGGTTCTTTTCATATCGAAGTACCGGCCTGTACACCTCTCACGTTTCAATTGCTCGATGAAAACAATGTTGCTATACGCTCACAAGAACATTGGACCTGGGTCATGCCGAAGGAAAAACGCGGTTGTATCGGCTGCCATGAAGACCGGGAATGGTCTCCGCCAAACCGCTTGGTACAAGCGATAGTCAAACCGGCTGCCCAATTGACGCTACCGCCGGAAAGGCGGAGAACGGTTGATTTTCAACATCAAATTGCACCGATTCTCCAACAAAAATGTTCCACTGCGAATTGCCACAGCGCTGGCAATGCGATACCCAATCTCGATGTCACGACGATGGTTTCACACCGGGAACAGGGAGCCTTTTTCAGCATTGCCTATGAAAATCTTTTGAATGAAATTCCCAGCCGCCCGAAGGAATGGTATGTGATCCCTGGAAAAGCAAAAGAGAGTCCGTTGATCTGGCATTTATTCGGAAAAAGAATGAGCAGCGGCGAGATTCCTTATTCGAGTGATGTGACCTTGATGCCGCCGGAAAAAGCATTATCGGAATATGAACGAATTGTAATGATTGAATGGGTGGACTTGGGCGCGCAATGGAATTGTGTAGTGAGAGATAATTAACAATAAATATGTGAATGATCTCTGAAGACTGCTCGAAATTGCTTGTCTAGGACTTTATGAATAAGGAAAAATGAGGACAGGATGGTTAATGGATTGAAAGTGCGAAAAGCATACTTTGTATTATTGATCGGCCTGATTATAAGCAGTTCCATGCATGCCGAGGAATTACCTGTACTCACGGATGTGACGGAGAAGGCGGGAATTCATTTTCTACACAGTTTCGGTGATGACGAAATGAGCAATATCATCGAGGCGACTGGGGCCGGATGTGCCTTCTTCGATTACGATGGAGATGACGATCTTGATATCTACTTAGTCAACGGATCCTATGTGAAAGATTTGAGTCATGTCCGAGGACGGCATCTGGAAGGAAAACTGAAAAATGCTCTCTATCGCAATAATGGAGACGGAACTTTTACGGACGTGACGGAAAAAGCGGGGGTAGGTCATAAAGGATTAGGCATGGCTTGTGTTTCGGCGGATTATGATAACGATGGTGACGCCGATTTGTGGGTGACGAATTGGGGGCCAAACGTGTTCTATCGCAACAATGGAGATGGCACGTTTACCGAATTCACCAAAGAAGCCGGATTGGAAAACGATCTGTGGGGGATCGGCAGCACTTTTTTGGATTACGATAAAGATGGTTTTCTGGATTTATACGTCGGGAACTATCTCGAATACGATCCGAATTACAACTATTATTATGCGCCCGATCATTTTCCTGGACCGCTATCGTATCACGGCCAGCAAGACATTTTATATCACAACAACGGAGATGGCACGTTCGAAAATGTAACGGAACAAGCAGGGCTCATCAATCCCAACGGACGTGCGATGGGTGTTTCATCCTGCGACATCGATAATGACGGCGATATGGATGTATTCGTTGCGAATGACGCGATGGAGAATTATTTATATCAAAACAATGGGGATGGGACCTTCACCAACATCGCCTTGGAAACGGCTACTGGATTCGGACAGAACGGAGAGGCCACCTCGGCAATGGGACCGGAATTCGGTGATTTCGATTTGGACGGATTCATCGATTTGATGGTTCCGGATATGGGATATAGTTGCCTCTACCGCAATACCGGTTTGGGCTATTTCGAGGAAATGAGCGCCCAGATGGGGCTGGCGGCCTCCTGCGGTCAATATACCAGCTGGTCGGGGAACTTCTTCGATTTCAATTGTGACGGTTACCTCGATATTCTTATTGTGAACGGCGATCCCCATAAGCTGGATGCCGAGGAAGACATTATTTTGCTCAATCAACAAGGGAAAACATTTCAGGATGTCTCTGCACGCTGCGGACCGGATTTTCAAGAGGATTATGTCAGCCGGGGATCCGCTGTCGGGGATTACGATAATGACGGCGATTTGGATGTGTTGGTTTTAAACGTCAGTGACCGCTGCCGCCTGTTGCGCAACGACGGCGGCAACCGCAATCATTGGTTGGAAATTCATGCAATCGGAACGATGAGCAACAGAGATGCGATCGGAACGAGAATTCGTGTGACGGCCGGTGGAAAAACACAGACACGTGATATCATCAGCAGCTCCGGCTACCTGTCACAAAGCGACTATCGCGCTCATTTTGGCTTAGGACAAAATGAAATTGTGGAAACGATCGAGATTCGCTGGCCAACGGGAGCAACGCAAGTTCTGGAACAGGTCAAAGCTAATCAAGCCTTGACGATTACAGAACCGAACGAGAAATAGAGAGGATATTCGAATGAAGCCGCGCTCAATATACTACGTGCATACAGTTTTTGTATTTTTTTTGGCGCTGGTGAATTTGCCTGTAGTCAAAGCAGCCGAACGCGTATATATCGGAGAGATTGTATGCCGTGAATGCCATCATATGGCAGGCCATCGGGATCAATTCAATCCCTGGCGGCTTTCTCCTCATGCGAATGCGTATGCTGCTCTGGGGATGAAAGAGGCGAAAGAGATCGCCCGTTTGTCCGGTATCGATGTCGAACCGTATGAAAGCCCGATTTGTCTTGGCTGCCATACGACCGCTTTTGATGTGGAAGATTGGGAAAAAGATCAAACCTTTCATCATGAAGACGGTGTTCAGTGTGAATTGTGTCATGGGCCGGGGAGTGAATACATGCCGGCGGAAATCATGCAAAACAAAATGAAGGCGATGGAAGCCGGTTTGATGATGCCTGACGAAGAATCCTGCATGATGTGCCATAAAGAAAAGGGTTCTCACATCGCCGTAATCAAAGTGAAAAAGTTTGATTATCAGGAGGCGCTGAAAGAAATCGGGCATCCGGGACGAGGTGGCGAGTTAACTGAAACTGTTGAGCGGGAAGTGGAGTTATTACCTGGTCCGAAATATATCGGATCAATTGCATGTGGTGAATGCCATAATTCCGCTGAAATGGGATATCAGTACAGTAAGTGGCGGCTGTCGAAGCACGCCCGTGCATATGCGATACTTGGCACGGAAAAAGCGAAAAAGATCGCCTTGGAAAAAGGGATCGAAGGTGATCCGCAAGCCGCGGATGAGTGTTTGAAATGTCACACGACCGGCCACGGCGAACCGGCTGGACGATTTACAGAAGCGTTCGATCCGGCACAAGGAGTTCATTGTGAAAGCTGCCATGGAGCCGGCAGCGAATATAGGGCCGAAGCGATCATGCTCGATCCAGTGGCCTCTCGCGCTGCTGGTCTCTTGGAAGTCAATCGGGAAACTTGTCTCAAATGCCATCCGGCGGAAGTGCACGGGGAAAAATTCGATTTCGAAGCGATGTGGGAGAAGATTGATCACTCCACCCCCGAAAAAGTGGAAACTGGCTTTATCGAATATAAAACTCCTTTCAATCTCGCGATCACGAAAGACGGGAAACGATTATTTGTAGCCTGTGAAGGATCCGACAGTGTTATTGTCGTAGATACGGCAACAGGGGATGTCCTCTCGGAAATAGAGATTGAGAATCAACCGCACCATGTTTGTTTTTCCCCGAATGAAAGCTGCGCCTTTGCCAGCAACCGAGGATCGGATACCGTTTCAGTCATTGATACGGAAACCTATGAAATATTGAATACCATTTCCGTCGGCGACGAACCCCATGAAATGGTGACCAACGTGGAAGGCACGCTTCTCTATGTTGCCAATTGCGGAAGTTACGACGTTTCGGTTGTCGATTTGAAACTGCAAAAAGAAATCAAGCGGCTTGCCGCCGGCAGAGGAACATGGGGTGTAGTCCGTGCACCGGATGGCGAGTCGGTATATGTGACAAACAATCTTTCTCATTTTGTGAAATTTCGTACTCCCTCACGATCCGAAGTGACGGTCATCGGTACCGATCGTTCTTTCGTAACGGATCGGTATTTTATCCCTGGAGCCAATCTGGTGCAGGGTATCGATTTTTCTCCGGATGGAGAATTTGCATTGGTGACATTGGTTCGGACAAAAAACCTCGTTCCGATGACCCGTGTCATTCAAGGCTGGGTAATGAACAACGGCATTGGGATTTTGTGGAAAGACGGCCGGGTGGATCAGTTGTTACTCGACGAAGTCAATTCTTTTTTTTCGGATCCGACGGATGTCGTTATAACGCATGATGGACGCTATGGCTTTATTAGCGGTGGCGGAATCGATGCCGTAGCGATGCTCGATTTGAGCAAAATGAAACGCCTCTTGACCACTGCGAGTGATTGGGAACGGAAAGAGAGGCTTCCCAACCATCTGGGCATGAGTTTTGAATATGTGGAGAAACGGATCGCCGTTGGTCGAAGCCCGCGTGGTATGGTCGTTTCTCCCGATGACCGTTATTTGTACGTTACGGATGGACTGGACGATAGTATCTCCGTAGTCGATATCGAAAAAAGAGAACGAGTCAAAGTTTTCGATCTCGGTGGTCCGACAGAAATTACACAAGCGCGGTATGGAGAACGAATCTTTCACAGCGCGGACGTCACCTATGGACGGCAATTTTCCTGTCATTCCTGCCATCCGGATGGTGGAATCGACGGGATCACCTATGATATCGAACCGGATGGAGTGGGCATCAATCCGGTCGACAACCGAACATTGCGGGGAATTTTGGATACGGCTCCATTCAAGTGGGAAGGCACGAATCCAAGTTTACGCCGGCAATGCGGGCCACGCCTGGCGGTTTTCTTCACTCGGATCGATCCTTTCACTCTCGAACAAGCGGAAGCGCTGGACCGCTACATTTGCACGATCACCCGTGCACCCAATCGTTATCGCATGGGAGATGAATTGACTCCCGCCCAACGACGCGGCCAAGAAATTTTCGAGCGAACTCATGACAATATGGGGAACGAGATTCCTCTCGATAACCGTTGTGATTTTTGCCATTGCCCACCCTATTATACCAATCGAGAGGTCTTCGAAATCGGTTCCGAATCGTGGCTGGATACAAACACCGAATTCGATGTGCCTCATTTGAATAACATCTATGAAACGGCTCCCTATCTTCATGATGGCCGTTCGGAAACCTTGGAGGAAATATGGACGAGGTTCAATCCGCATGACACACATGGAGTGACCAACGATATGACGAAAGATGAACTGAACGATCTGGTTGAATATCTGAAAACATTGTAGAAAGGATTGAAAACGATGCGGGCGCTTACTGTATGGATCATGGCGGCTGCCGTTCTATTGCCGAATGGATGGTCTGAAGAACAATCGAATCCCTCCGTCAAATTGGCGGGAGAACCGTATGTTTATACGGAGTGGGAATCCTTTACGACAGAATCCACAGATGGAGCCTTGATCAACGACCATATATTCTTCTTGAAAGCGGACGGTGACCGCCTCTGGATCGGTACCGAAGAGGGATTGGTCCTCTATGAAAACGGCAAATGGAAAAGCTGGACGATGGAAGACGGCCTGCCCTGGAAAGTGGTGGCCGGAATCGCGATCAGCCCGAAGACCGGCGATTTATGGCTGGCACTTTTCGGAGGTGGCTTGGCCCGTTTCAGTGCCGGGCGGTTCGATCATTTTCATCAGCTGAACAGCGGCCTCGTGAACGATGTCGTCTATGCTGTTACCGTTCAAGGCGATGATGTATGGGCGGCTACAACAGCAGGAGTAAGCAGTTATAACACCATCACCGGTGAATGGGCGATTTATACCGAAAAGAATGCACCTATGGAAGAAATCTGGTGCTACAGTATCGATTCTGCCGACGAAAAAGTCTACGTCGCTGTCTGGGGCGGCGGGATTCTGGAATGGGACGTGAAATCACAAAGCTGGAAGGATTATCGGGATCCCGACAAAGAGATGGAAATCGATCTTTACCGGGATGACGGAATCATCCATATTATTACCACTTCCGTATCCTACGTAGATAAGATTCTTTGGGGGACAACTTATTTCGGGATGAGCCGGTACGACGGCCGCCATTGGCGCGGGTATATGGATCATGACAGCGGTTTGTCCAGCAATTTCATTAATTTTGCAAAAGGCCGATCTGCAACGGCTTGTTCTGTTTGTACGGATAAAGGACTCTCGGAACTTGTTGATTTTGAAACGGATACATGGGTTACTTACAAAAGAGATTCGGAAGATGCAAAGACATGGACAGCGCATGTAATGGCCGGAAACCATGAGATTCGCACCGTTCCCACCAATTTGGATTTACCGAATCATTTTGTAATTACGACCGATTTTCAAGGAGATGATGTTTGGATTGGAACGGGGCATGGTATTGCCCGGGGATATGGCAATGGGTATTGGGAAGGATTGAAAACTTTTTAAGTAAGCACAAAATAGAATGTGTAGAACTACGATTTTACTGTGATCGTGGAGGATAGAAACGATGATATGCTTTCGGACTTTCTTTGTCACCCTTTGGCTTTTCATTGGAATCATGGGAGGACTTTCAGCGGAGGAACAGGTTTCGCAGAAAGAGGAGAGGAATCAAGCATTATATTATGGGAAAACGCCAAAAGAATATTTACCCTATGGACGGTTTACGGAACCGTATAAGCGCTTCTTTTTGGATCCGTTGGAATATACTGGCTATGGACGGCACATTCCCGAACCGGATCATCTCGATACCGTCCGTATAGGTTTTATTGGTCCTATCATGAAGACCGTTTCGGTAGCAACCGGTGGGGCTTCGCATGAAGAACCGCTCGGTGTGAAAATGATGCAAGGCGCGAAATTGGCCATTGAACAGGCGAATGCCCGCGGCGGATATCATGGAGATATTCCTTATGAAATGATGGTGCATAACGACAACGGTTTATGGGGAGCATCCGGTAGTGAAATCGTCGATATGGCGTATAAGGAAAATGTTTGGGCTGTTTTAGGAACAATCGACGGAGCGAACAGTCATATCGCCATTCGTGTAGCACTCAAGATCGAAATTCCCTTGATGAACACCGGCGATACAGATCCGACGTTCATTGAAACGAAGATCCCTTGGGTCTTTCGGAATATTACCGATGACCGGCAAATGTGTTATTTCCTGGCTGACTATGCCTTTAAAAAATTAAGACTCCGGCGAGTTGCCGCTTTGCGGGCAGGCAATCGTTATGGCCGTATGAGTATCGACGAGTTCCGTGATGGTGCTACACGGCTTGGATACCCATTCGTGACCGAGATGCAGTATCGTGTCGGCGATACTGATTTTACCAATCAATTGAGACGAATCAAATCCTTGAACCCAGATGGTGTTATTACTTATGGAAACGCCTATGAATCGGCTTTGGTTCTCAAACAAATGCGGGAAATGGGGATGGATCAATGGTTCTTTGGAAGTGACCGGATGGTGTCTGATGAATTTCTTGAAATTATCGGAGACAAGGCCGGGAAGGTGGCAGCTGGCTATCCCTACGATCCCGAAAGCGATGACCCCAAATATGTTCAATTCTGCAAAGATTTCGAAGCCCGTTTTGGCGAACCGCCTGAAACCTATGCGGCCCATGCCTATGACGGTATGAATATGATCATCGAAGCCATCGAAAAAGCCGGTTTGAACCGGGCCTTGATTCGCGATGAACTGGCGAAAATGACAACGGAATCGTATCATGGAGTAACAGGAGTCAAAGACTTCGATGCGATTTATACTAATCGTAGTCCCGCCTTACTCGCCATTCTCGAAGATGGTGAATTTGAATTTTATTCGAGGGAAGAAATTTTCGATGAACAAGAACAATTGGGCAGATAATATCTTAACTTTCAATCCATACGAAAAAAGGCGCGATTTTCTCCCGCGCCTTTTTTATTCCTTCCTAAATAAGAAAGTATCCCTTTTTTTTCTCTTCGCCGGATTGTTGTTTTGGATTGCCAATCCGCTGATCTGTAGAACAAATGAAATCAATGAACCGAATAAACGGATGCTGGACGATCCTATGGAATTTACCGGTTGGGAAGGGAAATGGGGAGATCCGAAGCGATTGAAAGATATTCGCCTCGGCCTGTTTGCGCCAAACCGCAGTGATGATCCTGTCGGATGCGCCATGATTCAAGGAGCTTCGTTAGCTGTCATGCAAGCGAATGAAAAGGGGGGCTTTCAGGGTGTTCCATTTCGGTTGATGACACGTTGGGCGGATGATCCGTGGGGAGCGGGTTCGAAAGAAATGATCCGTCTCATTTATGAAGATCATGTCTGGGCAGTAATCGGTTCCCTCAATGGAGATGCCACCCACATTGCCCAACAAATAGTCACCAAAGCCCGTCTTCCCCTCTTTTCACCGGTCTCTTCCGATACAACCCTGACTTTTATCCGAATCCCCTGGATTTTTCGCCTCCCCTCAAGTGACCGCCAACAGGTTCGTTTATTGGTCGAAGAAGGAATCTTATCTGCAAAACTAGAGAAAATAGGAGTGTTGACTTCCACAACTCATGACGGACGCATGCTGGCTTTCGAGATCGAAGAAGCATTGCTCGAAAAACAACTTGTCCCGTTGTTTCATTTCAAAGTTTCCGAAAAAGTGGATTTCCAGGATATAATTGACAGAATAAATTCGTTCAAACCGGATGGATTGTTCCTTCATCTCCCCAGAGAGCAGATACAACTGTTTTTAAATGTTTTGAAAAAGCAAACGATTCAATATCCGCTTTTCATCCCTTGGATTCCCGGTTTGAAAGTGGAATCTTTGCGACAAGAATATGAGGAATCTCTTTATGCCATTCTGCCTTACGATTCCGAAAAGGATACAGATGCTTATCGCTGTTTTGTTGACGATTATGGTAAAGCGTATGGAACGTCCCCTAATGCCTGTGCCGCCTATACCTACGATGCCGTAAACATGTTCATCGAAGCCGTTCGCACAGCCGGTTTGAACCGAGTCCATATACGAGATGCGATTGCAAAAATGAACGGGTATGCGGGAGTTACGGGGATAATCGAGTGGGATAACGGCGGCGGCAATCTAGGCAAGCCATACCTCTATTTTAATACATCATCCAATCCGCGACATCGACACCCGGACCGCCAAGATTGAGTACCCCATAACTGGATTCGACATGCGGTGTTCCCTGCCAGCGCAATTGATACGTCGGTTGTGGATTGCCTTCTCCCATGTCATCGTCATTGACAGCCATATTGAAACCGATGCGATCAAAGGAGACGATCATTTCCTTTTTGAACCGCATTTCACCCATCCAACCGGTTTCGGTAATGGTGGCGCGAGCGTACCAATCGTCTTCATCCGATTCGCCAAAAAATGGAACATTCGTCGTGTTTGAATCCCGGGTTGCATTACCGGCTGTTACCACGAACTGTCCTTCGATTAGATCGGCGCTTCCATACCGGTTGTTACTGGTGTCGAAACCGTGATTTAGGTCATGGTCAATAAAGACTTCGACGGAGTCGTCATGCCAGGTATTGGCATTATAGGAACCTTCCGGTTCGGTGTCATGAAAAATGATGTCATCAATCACATCGACACCCACATACAGCCATGTCTCATCATGCATGATGAATGCATTGAAAGATATGTTCTCTTCCGAAATCGGCAAAACGTCTTCTTGAAGAACTCCATTGAGAGGTGTGACATTTTCTACAGCGGCAAGCGCCCAATCGGCTTCGTCCATCGTTCCATCGACTGTGACCGGCCCATCGACTAACGGAGCGGTGACTTCGCGCGGTCCGAAATAGAGAACACCATATGTCGATTCAACATGTGCTTGCCCCGCCCATCGCAATTGATAACGGGCGTTCGGTGCGTCGAAATCGTCGTCGTTCACCGCAATATTGAATCCGATTTTATCTCCCTTTTCCGGATTTCCGATTTTTGAGAGGCTGATTTTGAATTCCACGTTATAGCCGGAATCGGAGAGTTCCGCCCGTCCGTACCATTCGGCATCTTCACCGAATGTCGGATTTCCGGCTTCGTTGTCACGCCTTGCATTGTTGGGCGTAATCACGAACTGGCCGCCGGTCGCGAATTCGCGAGCCTGATCGTCGGCGGAGGCACCGGTCAAACTTTGATCGAATTGGCTGAAATCGCCGTCGATAAAGACTTCCACTGAATCATCGTTCCACGTTGCACCGTCTTCTTCCCCTTCCGCATTGTCATTTATGGAAATGAAATCGTCGACGACACTCACGGCAACGTAGAGATATTCATCGTCATAAAATGTATAGACGTCGAAACGGCAATCATCTACGCTGATCGGCTCATCCCCTTCGTCTATGGATTCGACGATCCCGGTTTGGCTGACTCCCTCTTCATCATAATTGAAATCCCACCGGACAAACCAAAATGATTCGGTTGCGCCTGCACTTTGTGGAGAAAAGCGCCATTCATCCGCGTCGATGAATCCGTCGACTGTGGGGGACAAAGCGCCTTGATCTGCATAAAATGAAACCGGTGCTGTGACTTCGTAAGGTTTGATGGCAGCTGAAGAAACTAGACAGAAAATACAAGCGGCAACGATGAAACTGACTCCCCAAGTTACTTTGAACATTTTCATTGTTCTCTCCTTCCGGATAGTTTATTGTTTCTATATATCTTTCGAAAGATGTTATAAAAGTATCAAAAAAATCCAGGTCTGTCAATGATTATTTTCCTATTTTTGGGAACATAAGCGATGGTTTTAATTACACATTCGTCTCTTCTGTGTTATAATAATTCAATTTCAATTCAGGAATGGTACTATGGATAAATACTATAACAATGTTCCCCTCCTTTTTCTTTCACAATTACATTGCCTTTTCATTTCCATCCTTCAAATATTTGTATCTTTCGCATCATACTATTTTTACTATTGAAATTGTTTTGAAATCAAATTAGGAGTTGACCATGAAATACAGGAACCATTTTTTCTCCGTAATGGGCTTGGGATTATACTTTGTTTTTTTAGTATACTCTATTCCTGTAAAAGCGCAGATCTCTGGTGCGGTTCGGGCAGATGTGACGGGAGACGGTATCGTTGACGGACGTGATGCGCTAAAAACACTTCGGCATATCCGCGGTCATGAAAGGATGGATGAACAAAAACAAGAGATCGCCGATGTGTTTCCTTACCCGGGAACAGAGGGGAGGCATATGGGGGATGGAAGGCTAACGGAAGAAGATGTACGGCGAATCTTAGACCAGGCGGTCGGATTGATTTCTCATGGTGAATTATCGGGGGATTTTAGGGACTCTCCCCCACGAATTATCGATTTTGAACCTATGTACGGGAGCGTGGGGACAGAAGTAATTATCGCCGGTGAAAACTTTATTGCCGGAAATCCGACGGCCAATATCGTGATGATCGGGGACACGATTGCTACCGTGAAAGAATCGAGTGCGAATCGCTTAAAGGTTATTG
This sequence comes from uncultured bacterium, assembly GCA_964412555.1. Lineage (GTDB taxonomy): Bacteria > Hinthialibacterota > Hinthialibacteria > Hinthialibacterales > Hinthialibacteraceae > CAYPPG01. The sequence goes on along the minus strand of CAYPPG010000045.1, from coordinate 39,796 downwards.
TTCCACATGATGCAGGGACGGGTATACTGCGCGTTGTTACACCGGGCGGAGTAGCGGAATCAGAAGGTCGCTTTCGATTCACTGTACTCGTGAAAGGAATGGTGGATATTGGCAGCCACTTGCAACAGGAACAGTTCTATGTCGTCAATCCATTTGGGGCAGATGCCATTGCTGAGGATGGAACCTTTGAAATTCCTATATCCGATGAAGATGTCACCATCACTGCGCTTGCGACGGACGGGGATAATAATAACACCTACCTTGCCGTGACACAGCCACCGGATGATCCGGCGTCCGCGTTCATGAAGATCGATAGCCAGTCAACGGCAATCGCGTTGTTGTTCAATCATCCTTTCAATGTGACGACAAATCCGGATATCGCTGCGATGACAATAGAACGTTTGGAAAATATTCCGGAAATCGAGGCTTTGTCTCAAGCGATTCAACTGAGATATCCACAGGGCGCAGACGGGATACGGGATGAAGTTGTGCAATTGGCCTGGGTTCAAGCCGTGAGAGCCTATTTTGGTTCTCTGCCAGCCAAGACATCGATTTCGTTGAAAAAAATGCAAAAAGAATTTGAGAAAGAACAATTTCATTTTCCATCCGATGAAATTCTCATTCGTAGAATTGCCCGGAAAGAAAACAGGCTAAAGCCGTTCAAAACGATGCAATTGAAACGCCGGTCGAATAAAAGTGTTTTTTCTCCTTTACAAGAAGAAACCGGCGAATACGTGGATGTCAAATTTTATCGGTTGGATGGAGATTATATCGATGCACGCTCTCCAAAGTGGAGCTATGGAGTAGAGCCGTTTGTTGGGAAACGGGATGCCGCTGATCCAGGAATGAGTAAGCCGAATGAGACCGGATATAGTCCGTTGGACTGGATTGTTGAATTTTCGCGATTGGAGGTTGAGGATTTTCCGCTTGGTATCAACGAACCATTCCGCCGATTACGCGCACGTGTCTTCGAACAAATGGAATATCGCCGTCATACAAGTTTGACAGCCAATCAATGGACGGCGAAAATCGATATTCTGTATACTGGAGTGGAATGGTTGTTAAGTCAAATGGAAGCGATGGACGGATATGAATACGATATACTTCACTTTGAAGACCGGAAAGAGGGCGTGTATGTTCTTCGTTCTTATAGTGGAGCATTCTATGATCGATCCTATGAAAATAGTCAAGGAGAGTACAACGACTTCGATATTCTGAATAAAATTCCTAACGGAAAAGAAATGTATTATACCGCAATGGGAATCAATATTGCGTTGGCAGCCATCGATGTTTGGGATTTGTATTCCCCCGATGCGAAGCGGTGGGGACGTCAAGCACTCCGAAAAGGCGTGAAAAATGTTGTTCGGAAAATTTCGCAAGTTATAGGCGATAGAGATCAGAAAGATATTTCGTTCAATGAATGGTTTAACATATTTATGAGTAGCCTGTGGGAATTCACAAAAGCCGGATTCACGGCAATTCCACAAGGCGTAGCCAGCCACTTGTCCGGAACCTTGGAGAAAAGTGAAGAGGCGCCGGGCATAAAGATCGCGGATGATCTTCTGAAAAAAGCCCATGGAAAGTTCCGGGGAACAATCGTTTCCGTTCTCGAAGTGGCAAACAAGTATTTAGGGATTTTAGATAAAGCGTCATCGGTTGGCCGTGTGATGGAGCGATTTACGGGCTTGATGGGATCGACCTTGTATTATGTCAAGCCATGGGAAGCAGTGCAGGAGGATAGCTATGCGATTCCACAATCCCCGATTCCTCTCGTTCTCAGCAAAGGACCGACACCGTTTGAAAGTATTCTTGTTGTAGTTGGGAATCCATTTGACGCGGCGATCGAGTCGATTTCTCCCAACACATCCGGACCAGGAGACATTGTCACAGTTCATGGAAAAGGATTTCAAACGAATCCGGACAACAATTGGGTTTATTTTTTCGACCGGCGCGCGAAAGTGACAAAAGTGGTCTCCTCAACGGAAATGCAAGTGGAAGTTCCCCGGTTCACTTACGATTGGGGAACTACGCATGAAATCGATGTATCCATCGAGACTAGCGCATCCTCCCGGATCTCTCAGGCTCCGGAACCTTTCTACTATATTCGTACACCACAAATTCGCACGGTGGAACCGGCTATCGGATTCTCACCGCGTCCGGACAATGAAGAAGGTCCCTACGAGGATTATCGTGGAACAGCGTTCCGCGTGACGGGATATAATTTGTTTAGTAATCAACTAACCGTTCGGGCCAAAAAAACCGATAGCAATATATGGAGAAGCGCACCGGAAGGAACGATTGTTTCCGGTGGAAATCAACGGGCTACGGTAAGGCTTCCCATTGGATTGGAACCTGGCGAATATCATATTTTTTTCCATGATCAAGAAACCGATGAATTTTCCAATTCTTTTTTAATTTCGGTTCCGCCAAAACCGGTTGTGACGGAAATGAATCCGCTGGTTGGAACGGAAGGAAATTATATTACTATAAAAGGGACGAATCTGATCGATGCTCGAATTCGAATTGGGGATTATGTGCTTTCTCGAAAAGGAGATCACCAAGGTGTACTCAATTTTGTTCTTCCTCGTTTTGACACGACCGGGCAATATTCTGTGACTGTCATGAATCCAAGCGGCTCAGCTTCTGCCGGATCGCTTACCATTACGGAAGGAATATCCAAACCGACAATACCTGATCTGGAAGAAGGTTATTCCATAGCTGTTTATAGTGACGCGAAAGGTAAAGTGGCGGATGGGAAGATTTCGTTGGATGAGGCTCTTGCCTTTGCGCGAGGCGAATACAACAGTTTGATGACAATGGATGATGTGAATGAGGAGTATACATACGTCCGGCGAGAAAAGAAAGAAGCGACTTCTTATGATGATAATGGGAATCCGATTACCTGGAGAACCTATTGGGAGGATAGTGATCCGGTGAGAAGACAATTAGAACAAGAAGGTCTTTCGGAGCATGAAACACGAATCAATATCTATAGGGAATATCCACTTGCAGGACCGGTTAAAGAAACCTCTGAGATCATCGATTTGGATGCTGATCTGAGCATGTGGGAGGAAGCGGACTTTCTTTCTGACGGGAACCTAACGTTGAAAACAGTCGGATATAATGCTTCTCAGCATAGTGAAAAAATTGTCATTTACGCTCCCCAAGCATTTCAGGTGAATGATTTCAACGTCGGGCGGGATGATCGAGTCAAAGTGATGAACGATGTCGCGCTCAACATGAGGGATGCCAACATTTCGCTTCAAGATGGTTGTGAAATAGAAGCCCGGGAACTTATCTTATCCGGCAATTTTCCCATGAACGCGAATGGTGTTACGGTCCGGTTTGCTACCATGACCGGCGGAGTATTTGAAATATCCGAGCGATACGGTAATACCATCAGTGGAACGATCGAGAAACCGGCGAACAGCGGTGTCACGGTCCAGGGGGGAGGATTTCATGACATCCGAATTGCTCTCAATGGCGGGAGCGGAAACGGAGTGGTGTTGAACGAAACGTATGAAAATAAAATTGGGATCGAAGCAGACCGTTGTGGAATTGGCGCATTGATTCTGGGAGGTAATCACAATCAAATTGTCTCTGGAAAATTAACCGGTTGCCGGAACGGGATTGTCATTCGCAATGCGTTGAAATCATATATTTGGGATGTTCAAACAGAGCAATGCGAAGATACCGGTATACTTGTCGAGAATTGTGAGTCGATTGAAATAAGGGATTGCGAACTGAGTAATGGTGTGCAGGATGGCATTCGACTCAAAGATTCGCGGGGGATATCGATTGGGGGATCGACTTGTAAATCGAACCAAGCATATGGAATTCATATCGATGGGAATGTCACTCATTCAGAAATATTCAGTTGTGAAATTTTGAGTAACAATAATGGTATTGGGGTGTATGGACCCAATACGGAATCGATTTATGTTTATGAATGTGATTATGCGATAGAACCCGGCTCCAACCCTGAACCGAATTGGAAACCACTCGGGAATTTAAATAACGCGCTGATTTTTGGGAATGGCACGCGGAACTGTGAAGCCCGCGACAGTTTTTTATCGTATGCCGGTAAAAATGGTGTATTGATCGAAGGGCCGAATTCATCCCATCATCGGATCATAGGAGGAGATACGGCTTACGATACAGCTTTCGTTGCTAATGGAGAAAACGGCATCCTTATTCGAAATCAATCCGGTAACCATGAAATAGCACTCTGTCGTTTTGGAGACAACAAAGGGAATGCGATTACGATCGAAAATGAATGTAATGATATAAAAATCAACGGCAACCGGATCGGGGCCAATATCAAGTTTCCGAATCGCAAAGATGAATATTGGGTAGCGAATGAAGGTTATGGAATTCTTGTTCGCAACTGTGTTGGCACCATTATTGATACCAACGTAATTGGAGAAAATAAAAAAGGGGGAATCCGGCTGGAAAATGTAGACAGTGATCGGGAAGAAGAATACCATGCTCAACTCATAAATAATTACGTCGGCTTTTTCATGTTCCCTTGGGAGAATACCGCCTATACGACAATGTATCATCGTTCCGCCTTCGAAACCGAATCCGGGAACGGCATCGAACTGATCAATTGCAAAAAGTTGCAAGTAGACGGGAACTTCGTATACGGACATGAATATGGAATTTATGCCGATGGACAAGTATTGAATAATCAGGAATATACTTCTCAGGAATTCACTTTTCTCGATCCCTGGATTCGGAAATGCCGGGATACAGGATTTCGTATCGGGAATACGGAAAATGTGGAAGTCTTTCATCTGTTGACGAATACCAATGGGGGGGAAGGAGTGCTCTTTGTGGATTCCCGTCATGTACGTGTATGGGGAGATTCTGCAATTACACAAGAAAACGGTGCGGAGGGAATTACCATACAAGGATGCAATGAAGTGGTTGTAGAAGGGATGCAGGTGGCTCCCAATAATGATAATGGTGTATTTATTAGTAATTCATCGAATGTTACTCTTAAAGATTTATACATATCGGAAAATAACACTCATGGTGTGTTAGTGACCGAGCAGAGTTCCGATATCGAAATGATTCGATTGGATATCAACGATAACAAAGGAGATGGAGTCTATTTACATGACGTTTCAAATGTTGTCCTTGTCGGTACCGCTCCTCGCGTGGGATTCTGGGTGATGAACAATGGCGGACACGGTATTCATATGAACCAGGCCAAGAATATACAAGTCGGTTATCAAACTAAAGGAGCGAATATTCCGGGGAGCGGAGAACATGGAATCTATATTCATGGAGAGGGCAACGAAAATATCCGAATCGAATCGAGCATCATTATGCAAAGCGGGGCTGAATCCGGAGTTGAAATCGAATCGGGTGAAACCGTTTGGATCGGCGGAGCATCCACGGATCAAGGCAATAATTTCGAATTTCAGCAAGAGGGATGCGGACTTCGAGTAACAGGAACAGAAGCCCGTGTAGTGATTATGAACAACCTATTCGGTGAACCGCCGGAATGGGAAAGTGGAGATCGATTGTATGGTTGCGGTAACGGAATCATATTGGAAGAAGGGGCGAATCAATGTGTAATCGAACAGAATCTCTTGAACGCGAATCAGGAAGACGCCATTATCATTCGAAACGGGGCGCATGACAATTATGTCTTTCAGAATACGATCACGAAAAATGGCGGGAATGGGATTCTGGTTCAGGGAAACGAATCCGTTCGCAATGCAATTTCTCAAAATACGATCACGAAAAATCTTCTCAAAGGGATTGCTTTGGAAAATGGAAATGAGAATATTCTCCCGCCGGAAATTACGTTCTATACATGGGGGATGGATAACATTCAAGGGATTTCCATGGCTCCGGATGGAAGCGTAGTTGAAGTATATGCCGATGATGAGGATGAGGGGGAAATATTAATTGGGATCGATCATGTTTTAAACGGCCGGTTCCGTGTAACCGGCCGCGCCGGTGATTCATCGATGTACCTCCACGCCACGGTAACGGATACCGATATGAATACCTCGGAATTTGGAGAAGCATACTCGTCTTCTTCCCATGAATATCCTTTTGTCTATACCTCCGATGCGAAAGGAAATCGGGATATTTGTTATTACAATCCCAATCGTTTCGAACACAACGTGTTGACGGATCATGCAGCCGATGATTATTCGCCTGGTTATTTTCCCGGCGGCAATCAAATTTTGTTCGTAACGGAAAGGGAAGGGAATCCCGATATCTATTTGATGAATAATGATGGCAGCAGCCAGTCGCCATTTCTTGTCTCCGAGGGAATGGATGCCGATCCTGCCAGCAGAATTGGTGGCTCGAAAATCTTGTTTACTTCTGATCGAAATGGAAATTTAGAAATATTTTCGGCAGACACAAACGGAGAAAATATTGAGCAACTGACCAATCATGATGCAATAGACCGCCAGCCTGCTCTCTCACCCGATGGTAGGGAAATCGCCTGGATTTCCAACCGTTCCGGGACTTTTGATTTGTGGATCATGAATGTAGATGGAAGTGATCCCACAAGATTGACTAACAGCGATGGTGTGGAGTCGAATCCGGATTGGTCACCGGATGGTACTCAAATTGCTTTTGTCTCTAGGCAAAATGGAAATACGGATATCTATCAAATAAACAGCGATGGCACTGATCTGACTCGTTTGACGCAAGATGAAGCCCAAGATACGGATCCATCATGGAGTCATGATGGTGAGGTTCTATATTTTAGTTCCGCCCGTTCGGGCAAGACGCAGATTTACAGTCTTCGTGGAACCGTATCAAAAAAAGTCAGCAATGATTTTGGAAATGCGGCGGAACCGGCTGTTACACCGCATTCTATTCTGACACCGGTGGACACTGTTCTTAGCAAAAGTGCTCCACACCATACCGTTGCGAAACGAAATCGTGTTTCCAGAGTGTATACAGAAATTGAAGAACAACTCTTGACGATTGGCTCCGTATCTGCTGAACCAGGAGAACAAGTCAGTGTTCCGGTTTTCTTGAACAGCGGTATCCACATCGGCAATATCGCATTGGATATTTCTTTTGATCCTGTTTATCTTGAATTATCAGAGTATCAATTGACAGGAATCGCAGAATTTGGGATGTCGGCTCAAAATCCGAATTATTCTCCATCGGCAGCGGGTGAACTCCGATTCAACTGGATTCATGCGGATGGATTACCTTCCACCGAACCAATACTGACATTACTTTTTAAGGTAAGTCCGTTTACTGAAGAAGAGGAGTTACCCATTCGTGTAACGGCTATGCAAGCTTATAGAACAGACTTGAACAAAATCCCGTTTATCACAGGTGATGGCAAAATATTGCTGGAAGGAGTGAACACGGATATCGAATCTTGGATGGTCTATTGATCTGCTGACAATTAAAATAGTAATATTAAAAGTTTTGTTGTCTGAATGGATAAATAAAATGTACAACAATCATATTCAAATGACTTTCGTCTTTCCCGGAACGGCAACAGGATAATTTCCTTCCTCATCTGGCGTCTTCGGAGGCTTTGTATCGAAACTCCCCTCCGCCGGCCCGAAGGTGAAATCGGAGTTGAAGGCCTCATCCCAAGTGATCTGCTTCCCTGAATAACAAGCCATCTGACCCAACACGGCGATCATCGTGCTGCGCGTCATATAATCATTGATCAATGGTTGGCCGTTGCGAATCGATTTGACCAACTCTTCATGCTCTACTCGAAAACCACTGCGATTCTCACCTTCATAGTGCCAATTGGTCTCGCCCGTAATTCGATTGGCCAATAAATCACATCGTCCCTTGGTTCCCATGATGACATCGGATACCCCGCCGTGGCAATCATGCTGTGTACGGCAAAAGGCATAAATCTTTGTGCCATCATCATAATCATAGACGACCGAATGATGATCGAAGACATCGCCATAGATCTCACCGAAAGAAGCGGAACGTCCCCCAAGTCCGTGCGCCTTGGCCGGCGGTTTCTCGCCCATTGCCCATAAGGCCTTGTCGAGATTGTGTACTAAGGATTGTGTCACATCGTCACCGGAAAGCCAGGAAAAGTGATACCAGTTTCGGAATTGATATTCGATCTCCTTGTCACCAGGCTGCCGTTCGACCAGCACATATGGTGCGCGAAGGAAGTTCTCTTCGATTGCAACAATATCACCGATCGCGCCGTCATGAATTCGTTTCATGGTTTCCTGCACGCCGGGAATATACCGGTTCATCAAACCGGACACCACGCTGAGTTTCTTCTTTTTGGCAAGTTCCAATGTTTCGATGAGCATACGAATCGTTGGCGGTTCGATTCCGTGGGGCTTTTCGACAAAAACATGCTTACCCGCTTCAACAGCCGCCCGGACGTATTTGGGATGAAATTTGGAGGCACAAGCAATCAGAACTACATCGACTCCGCTTCCGATTACTTTTTGATCACCGTCAAAACCGACAAAGCAATGATCGTCGTCGACCTGAGTTTGTTTTGGGAGTCTTTGTTTCAAATATTCTCGTTTGTTTTTGACTTTATCTTCAAACACATCGGTCATGGCGATCAATTTCACACCCGGATCGGCTGACATACAATCCTGCGCCGCTCCCGTCCCTCGGCCGCCGCAGCCGATCAAGCCGATTTTGATCGTATCGCTGCCGGCAGCATAAACACTGCGGGTGATATCGGCAGATGCCAATGCTGACATGGCCAGCGTGGATTGTTTCAAAAATGTCCGCCGCGAAGAGGCTTTCTTGTTCTCCGTTTTCATAGAAATGACTCCTCCCTTAATTTAGTAGGTTCAAAAAATGTGTTTCATTCATTGTAGAGCAATCGTGTGAATAAACGGAATGCCTTCAAGAAAAGAAATTCGAATAGCCGGAGCGCGGGCATCCTGCCCGCATCTTACAACAGGATAGTCGGAGCGCGGGCATCCTGCCCGCATCTTACAGCGCGTGCATTTTCTTTTCCCCGGTTTTACATAGAGTCACCGTCAGACTTCAAAGGAGTACTAAACCAACTGGCAGCATATCCGACAAAACACGTAACAAATAAAATAATCGCTCCAATCCACATAAAGGAAATACGGTCATCCACCGGTGCATGATAATAGTGCACGACAGGCACGTATACGGCAGTAAACAAACCGGCAATCATAGATGCATAAATCGAAAGGGGTGTACAGCGTTTTGTCAGAATCCCGAGCAAAAAGACACCCAGCAACACTGCATTCAAGTTTCCCCAAATCGCCGTCACTTCGATAATCGCTGAATTGGCTTGCTCGGATATCATTGCGATCATACATGCGCTCGCCATACTGAATATTCCCCAAAAGATTGTCCATTTCTTGGACAAAGCGAGAAACGCTGAATCGAATCTTGGGGTTTTTCCCAGCCGTTTATAAAAATCAATGATTGTGGCAGTTGTCAAACTGTTGATTCCGGAGTCGACAGTAGACATCACCGCTGCAAGGATCGCCCCAAAGATAAGGCCGACAAATCCGGGAGGCAATTCTGTCAGGATAAAATAACTGAGAATGCTGTCCGAATCGAAATCCGGTGGCGGCGCGATACCGGGATGTTGACCATAATAATAAAACAAACCGGTTCCGACAAACCAAAAAGAAGCAACGAAAGGAAGCAACAGCAAGAATTGAAAAAATGCCGCTCGTGCTGCAGATTTTTGATCCTTCGTGGATAAATACCGTTGCACGGTTAATTGATCCACCCCGTATGTATAGGAATTCCAAACCAGAACATAGGCTAGAATAGCCCAAAGCGTTACCCGTTCATATGGAGAAAAGGAATAGAATGAATCCGTCAGCCACAAATCGAAACCGCGTTGATGTTCGGAGGCATAGCTATAAATCGCGGAAACATCTCCTCCAGCGGAAACAATCAACTTTCCCAAAACGATCAGGATTCCGCCGAATAATATAACAAATTGCACAACATCCGTCCAAATGACAGCTTGCATACCCCCAAGGACGGTATAGAAGGTCGCGATCAAACCGATAATGAAAATCATCATTGGAATCGGCAAATGGAATACCGGCTCGAATGCTTTCGCACTGGCGTAAAAAACAACGGCGATATAAGAACTTCTCACCAAGAGGAATACGGCGCTGGCAATCAAACGCACAGCAAGGTTGAAACGTTGCTCTAAATATTCGAAAACAGTATAAATTTGGGCACGGTAATAAATCGGCAGAAAAATCAGAATCACAAGTGGGGCTACGATGATAACCAACGGTGAACGGGGGTAGAGAGAAAGACCGTTTTCATAAGCCTCTCCAGGTAGAGCAACAAAAGAAACGGCGCTGAATAGCGTCGCGACTATTGATATCCCCACAGCCAGCCAATGCGTCCGCCGTCCGGCCAAAAAATAATCGGCCAGTGTTTCATTTTTCCGAAACATAATACCGAGGCCGATTACCCCGATGAAATAAAGGATCAATACAAGTATATCCCAGTTGTTTAAAGCAGATAATTCATTCATATCAATATTTTATTGTCACTCTTGGTTTGATAAATTTTTCCAATAGATATCGCGTCCGGACGTATAAGCGCGTATTTCAAATATCTCTGCATACGGATAGTGATCTTGAGCCGCATGGCAAACAATTTGCACCGCTTGAACGGCTTGCGCCTTCAATTCTGTTCGAATGACAGCATGATGATTCTCACGCACTTGATTGACAGTTTGCCATTCACCATTTGTCGTTTCGATCTGTATGTCAACATCTTTCAATATTTCCTGTAAAACACGGTTCTCATGTCGAGTCAATATCGTTTCCAATGGATTATCCAAATCGGAGTTACAGATTACATCGATTTCATGCAATATTTGTGGTGTGTCCCACCGTAGTTGAATCCATTCCGGTTTGGAATCTATTTCGCTGGAATTCCAACAATTACACTGTCGGAAGGGGCGTGTATAGCCGTTGATCACGTTGTTCGCTTTGTACAAGTATTGTTCCGGTTCCATCGAAAAAGCGAGGCTCACCTTCCGAGGCTTCCAAATCAATGCGCCTTCGTATTCATGATGGATTTCACGTGGTTTTTCCGGTTTCTTTGCAATTACGCCGACTGCCTTATCCGGCGATTGATAGAAAGATATATTCTCATTTTGATGAATGACCAACCACAAGAAGGCCGGTTCTTTCAACTGAAGTTTTGGTTCAAGTATGAGTTCTTGGTTTTCGCCTTTCGCTAACTGAACGGTTTGCTCAAATAGTTTTTCATCAGGCACGTAATTCGTGCTCTTTTTGTTTTTGTAAATTTTAAGGTATAACTCTGTGTTTTCTTTTACATCACATGGAATTCGTAAGCAATCCAAACTTTCGATAACCGGAAACATGAGCGCCAGATCATCATTGAGAAGAATTTGTTCTCCGTTTCGCCGATGGAATCCCGTGAAGATACGTTCGGAAGATGCGTTCACTTTCGCCAGTGGCGTGACATTCACCGGATCATCATTTTTGAGCCAGTGAATATCTTGATGTTTCCTCAAAAGTAAATGTTGTAAACTACGAATTCCAGCGGGAGCAGCCAACTCTTTTGGCTTCAAAGAAGCGCATCGGCATAAAAACGCTGCGCACCCTACCGCCTGCCCTCCGACGGCGCAAGTGGCCATAACCCGCGTCGAGCCAAATGCGACGTGAGAAGCGGAAATGATTCGCCCTCCTAAAAATAAATTCTCGATATTGCGCGAATAATAGCATCGATAGGGAATGGTATAGACGCCATCCGGATGCTGTTGAGTGCAGGCATGTTCCTTTGAGTAAATCCCTTCTGCCGGGTGAAGATCGATCGGCCATCCACCCACAGCGACTGCGTCATCGAACTTTCTTTGCTCAAGGATATCATTTTGATTCAAGAGATAATCGCCTACAAATCGCCTCGATTCGCGCTTGCCGGGAAGAAGACCTACCCATTCCAATGTCAAGTTTTCAGTATTCTCATATTGATGACTGTTCTTGATATAATCCCATACCCCGTACACAATGCGCCAGAGTTCCCATTTGATCTTCTGCGCGTCATGAATCGTATCTAAAAGCCCCCCATATTCGAGCCACCAAAATTCCGGCCCGTTTTCCGACGGGCGGATACGCCGGAATTTTGGGATTTCCGTTTTTGAGAGATCCAGCGCGTATGAAGGAGCGATAAATTGAACCGGATATCCTGCATCTTTACTCATGAAATAAATGGAACTGCCAAGCAGGCATTGGTCTTCTTTCACCGGCGCGAATGATTCCTGAAATTCTTCCCGCGATTCACGTCCCATTCGAAATTCTGCTCCGGATAAGAATCCAACCACTCCATCTCCGCTTGCGTCCAGGAAATAGGGTGCATGAATATTCCATTTTGTTTGAGAGATGGAGGTATAGGCTTCGACTGAATGAATCCGATTGCGATTTTGTGAATCCATCTCCACCGAATGAACAACCGTATCCAATAACAATGAGAGATTCGACTCACGCGCAGCCCATTCCAAGAGGATTGTATCCCACAACACCGGGTTGCCTTCAGGATTGCGATACCGGTTCTCAATCAGTAGTTCACCAATGACTCCACTTTCACGGCTGTAGCGGTTGTGAGAGCGCCCATAACAGGAAGCGCCGAGAACCCAGAGCCGTATTTCACTGCTGGAGTTTCCTCCAAGAATAGGCCGGTCTTGCACCAAATATACTTTCAATCCCAGACGGGCAGCGGTAATTGCCGCGCAGGTTCCTGCCAGACCCCCACCCACAACGGCGAAATCGCATTCCAAGGTATTGAGTCGAAAAGAACGGTTTGACATCTTTCTATTCATGCAAAAAAGAGGTAATTTACTTTCAATGATTGTGTATTCCAAATGAACCGGAGATTTTTGGACTCATGTCCGGTACCAATAAAAAACCGACAATGAAAGACGTCGCCCGCATGGCGGGAGTCTCACAGCCGACGGTATCCCGTTTTCTCAACGGAGAAACAGAAAACTTCAGCATTGCGCCGGAAACGAGAAATCGCATTCTCGGCGCAATTAAACAGTTAGGATACATCCGCAACGAAGCCGCGCGCGAATTAAAAGGGCAAAAGACCAATCTCCGCGTCATGTTTTGCAATATCTTCGACAGCCCGCTTATCTATCATGGGATTCGTGAACGCTTGCAAACGATGGAAGGCATGCAAAATGTATCTTTTTTTTTCCATCATATTCAAGAAGAAAGACTTCTCAACGATCCAACCTATTTTCTCAACATTGGGCTGAGTACCTATCGAACCTGTATCATCATGGGCACCTCGCTTAAGGGAGATGAGTGGTTTCGTGAAAATCTCTCGCAATTACCGATCCCGATTCTCTTTATCGGCCGTCTGATCGAAGGATTTCCCTCGATTACGATCGATTACAAGATGCAGATGGTTTCGACACTCAACTATCTTTGGGAACGAGGCTGCCGCCGTATTCTGTATTTCGGCCGTCAATGGATCAGCCAAGTCGATCAAGCCCGTATTGCCGCTTACCATGAATTTTGCAAACGCAGACAAATTCCCAAATTGATGCTCAATCACGGCAGTTTTGATGAACACGGCGGCTATATGCTCATGCATGAAGCGCTTTCCCAAAATATGAAGCCGGATAGCATCATTTGCATCAATGATGCCCAAGGAATCGGCGCAATTCGTGCTCTCCATGATGCCGGGGTAACTGTCCCGAAGCAAATACGTGTAATCGGATATGGCAATTTTCCCATATGCCGCTATACCTTACCGTCGCTTACCTCTGTACCGCAATTTACGCATGAAATCCTCGACGCAGTCTGCGGTTATATAGCGGGAGCCGTTCTCCACGGTGAAGAACCTTCCCCACCGTACCAAAAAGTCTTCGTCAGCCACGAAATTATCTGCCGCGAATCGGGCTGAAAAGAAAAATTGTGGTGCGGACCTCCGGTCTGCACATCATGAATTGTGCAGACCGGAGGTCCGCACCACAACGGTTATTTCTCCCTAATACAATTCCCACAACCGAACATCGGTCACTTCTTCTTGAGTTCCTATCTCTACGGTAACGTTATCGAGATAAATATGATGAAATCCACCGGTGTAGGTGATGAAACGCATCATATCCACACTTGTCCGTTGGAATTCCACGAGTGAAAGCGGATAAGCCTCTTCTCCATCAATATACGCTTTTCTCATTTCATACATCGTATCGTCCGCATCGCGGAAAACGATATATTCGACAAAGTGCATCTGGCCGTCTTCATGCGGGATACTGAACAAAGAGGGATGTTCATTGTTATTGAAATCCAATTTCAAATTGCCGTCTTGAGAGCGAAAAGTAACATCCATATAGCCTATGCCGTCCATTCCACTGGAAGCGATCGCGCCTTCCGCACTGTACCCCATTGCCACACGAACCGTGTCGTCATTTTCATCACCCGTGCTTAATTCTGTCGTGCCGACATAAAAACTTAATCGTATTGGTTCGTCTTGTGGATCGAAATACGCTTCGGCAATGATGTTGCCGCTATCGAATTCATCTTGAAGATACAAGGTTTTTGCTGAACCATCGGGTAAGCCGTTGAAATCGGTATAATCGGAAACTCCCCAAACAACGGTACTTCCGTCGGAGTCATCGCCGTCACCCGGCACCCAACCTTCCGGTACTTCACCTAACGCCACTTCTTCAAACGTTTCTTCGGAAACGACCGATTGCGCCGTGAATTCCAAATCCGGTGGCGCTTCGAATCCTTCGCCGCCAACTTCAACCGTGATATCGTCGATACTTAAATCGACATTGGTGCCGCCAGTGCTGGTAATGAGATACATCAAATTGATTTGCGTACGAGGATTTTCCGTTGTAAAAGGAGGAAGAACCTGTAAATCATCAATATAGACTGACATCAGATCATACGCTGTATCGTCTTCGTTGCGCACCACGACGTATTCAATTTTGTGCATCGCCGCATTGCTGTGTGGAACGGTCATTCCATCACGAGTGCTGTTGAAATTCGGTGTTAAACCATTCGTGGTATTCATATTCAAATTCAAGTAGCCGATGCCCAGCCGGCCGCCATTGTCCAGTCCCTCGTCTTCCGAATCACCCAATGCAATACGCAAAAACGAACTGCCGGGACGATTGTTACCCACATAAATGGTCAACTTGAAATTTTCTGTTTGGGCAGGGAAGGGAACGGCAATAATCGCATTGCCTTCTTCGCTGTTGTCACCGATGGACAGATTGTGTGTTGTGTCTTCCGGCTCATTGTCATAGCCGACGAAATCGCTGACATACCAAAAGATAGCCGCTCCATCCGTATCGTCGCCTACTCCACCGGTCCAGCCTTCCGGTTTCTCTCCGATGGCCACCGATTCAAAATCTTCTTTGTATACTTCCCGCCATTCCTGTGTCCACCCGATAGGTACTGTCAAAGCACTCATGAATACTAGCAGAGCGAAAATGGAGATTCGTCTCATAATCTTTTCCCCTCTCTTTAGTAAATTTTGGATTTCTTCTCAAGATATCCATGTAGTATACGTATTATAAACATGGATTTATCATTCTGTCAATACGGGAAACAAGAGAAAGAATTTCGGGAAGAGAAAAAGGTGTATTTTTGTGTTTTTCTCTTGATTTGAGCAAAATTGAAATGTATGCTTGACAGAACCGTAGAAAATTTGATAATGTATACGTATTCTAAATTAGTGAGTTTTCAGCACGAAAATGCTCTTGGAGTATCGCAATGAAACAGAAAAAAAAGGCTTTTACACTCATTGAATTATTGATTGTGGTTGCCATTATCGGGATTTTAGCCTCAATTGCCGTGCCGAACTTTTTGAATGCGCAAATCCGGGCGAAGATCGCCCGTAGCGAAGCGGATATGCGAGCGATTAAAATGGCATTGGCGCAATATCAAATAGACCACAATGAATATCCCCCTTATTCTCCCGGTATTTCCGGACGAATGACCCGATTGATTCGACTGACAACACCGGTTGCATATATGTCTTCCATCCCCTATGATCCTTTTCGTCCACGGGATTTGACGACACGTGATGGCGATATCTACCCCTATTGGCCGGTCGAGACCGCGGATGATAAGCGCAACAAAGGTCAATTCTCGCATATGCCGCGTGTTCGCGATGCAAAGGGGACTTTTATTTTGTTAGGAGCCGCGCCGAACGGCTTGTATGAACCCAGCACCGCTGAAGGCGCTCTCGGTATTCATATGGAATACGACCCTTCCAATGGTCTCGTAAGCATCGGCGACATTTATGTCATTGGTCCCTAATGCTATTTTTGAGTCAAGAATCGAATTCATCATGAAAAAAAGTATCTATTCTCTTATTCCATTCGCTTTCCTTTTCGCAGTTCTTTCCGTTACTTCATCAGAATTGCATAAAACCATTTTAGATTTTGAGAAAGGCCGCGTCGATACACTTCCTCAGGATTGGCGCGTAGAGGGTGGAGATTGGAGCGTGGATCCATTGATTGTTCCGCAACCCAATCCCAATGTTCATCGTGCAGTCAAATCATCGATGCATGTGGCTTTTCCCGGCATTTGTACAACAGAGGAAGGCGATGTGCTCATTGTCTATCGCGAAGGTCTTCATCATGCCAGTGGAAAAGCGGAGGACGGCCGGATCATGATGGTACGTTCGTCTGATAATGGCTGTACGTGGCAAGAACCGGTTCTTGTCTACGATGATCCCAATTATGACGACCGCAATGCAACGATTTCACGGATGAACGATGGAACGCTCTGTGTGATATGGGATAAATATCTCAATCGTAAGCATCACTGGGCATGGCTGATCACCAGCAGCGATCATGGGAGAACCTGGTCGGAAGCACGAAAAATCACGACGCTCGAAAATGTCCACACCCGTAGCCCCGGAATCGATCTCGGGAACGGCAAATGGTTGTTTCCCTGGTCGGACGCCGATCACGGTCCGCGAACAGCGACCTATTTTACAATTTACGATCCCCAAACCGGTGAGTTTCAAGAAATTCGCGCCACCGAACGCGGAAAACGGAATTATGCGGATGAAGTGTGCGTTACCATGGCAAAAAGCGGGAAACTGGTTGCTCTCATCCGTTCACCCAGTGATCCGGCGCTTTGGCAGATCGAATCGTTTGACTTGGGGAAAACATGGAGTGAGCCGAAACTGACCGAGATTCCTTCCCAATTTACTCCGGCCGATATTATGACTCTTCCCAATGGATGGCTCGTCGCTTCCTTCTCTTTCCGTGAGCGGCGAAATGAACGGCTCTGTGTTTCCCGGGATGAAGGAGAAACATGGGATGTCGAGAACAGCCTCGATGTGTTCGATGCAACCTATGGCTACGGAGATCGATCGTATCCCGCCAGTACCTTGATCGACGCAAATACCATTGGTACAACCTTGTACGAAACCTCATCGGCTCCCACGGGTGGCACCATATATTTCGTAACGACCTCTACTGCTGCTTTTTCTCAACCGAAAGTAAATACTCTCCATCAACGAAATCCGAGTGCGGAGCAAGCCTTTCTTTATTGGCCAGAAGAGAAAGATGTCCATGCGGTTTCTGTGGATTATCGATTTACGGGTCTCTTTGGCAATCCTCCAAACCGCATCGGTTTTGTCCTGAGTGATGAAGATCAGAGTGACTTTGCTGTACAATACCAAATGGGAACTTCACCCACCAGAAGAGAATGGCCATACAATGCTGTTCGCTGGATCGAAATACAAAATGACACAGAAACGGTGCTGACTGAACAGACCATCGAAAGTGACTATTATGACGACGGAGCTGTACACTGTTTGCAGTTAAAAAAAGAGAATAAGGATTGGATCTTCAGCATCGATAATGAACCGCAGTTGATTCTGGATGTCGATTCTTTAAAACCGGAAGGGATAGTCGTACAGCGGGCGAATATCGCCATTTACAGGATTGAATTGCATTCAAACGAGTAACATTGGACATGTTATTTTTGTTGATTGCGAAGTTCATTGAACGTTTCGTACGCTGAAGTAAATCCGTTCCTCATCACGGTACTCAGTGAGGTCACGTTGATAAAGCGTGCCCCCATGGAAATGAGACGGCTTGCATTCTCTACGCTTCCCCCTGGCGCTCCCCACCACTTCCCATTCTTCTCCGCTGCTTGTGCAACTCGCTTATAAGTGTTTTGGATGTCCGGATGGTGGATATCCCCGGGACAACCGTAACTCTGGCTTAAATCCCCGGGGCCGATGAACAGGATATCGATTCCCTCGACGGCTGCGATCGCTTCGATATCTTCCACGGCTTCACGATCTTCGATTTGGACAACGACAAACGTTTCCCGATTCGCCCATTCCATGTATTCCTTCACTCCCATAAGTCCATATCGCGCGTTGGCTTCCACACCATCCAATCCACGCAAGCCGACCGGATAAAATTTGGCGTCACGTACTACGCTGCGGGCATCGTCGGCACTCATGCAATGCGGAACCATCAAGCCCGTTCCTCCCACTTCGAATGCCCGGAAACAAGAATGCCGCCCTTCCCGCCGGATACGAATCATTGGCTCCATCCCCGTTGCTCGGCAAGCCAGACAAGCATTGAAGACTTCCTCATCGGAATAATCCTGGTGCTCCCGATCAATCCACAAACAATCAAAGCCGATCAAACCGATCAATTCGGCCACTTTGGAGGAACAAATCGGTGTCAGACTGCATGTGAGCACAACTTCTCCTTTGCGGAGATTTGAAAGTACACGGTTGGTTCGTTCGGTTTGCATAGCGATTCCTTTTCTAAAATTTAAGGTAGCATACGTATTATAAATATATACTGATAAAAGTGAAATCCTTACTCATTTGGTGAATAAAACCGTTTACTTGACACATATATTAATGTAGTATAGGTATGCTATCAATTACTATGAGCTGGGTAATATTGTACGGAGTTTTGAACATGCATTCAATACGATATTTCGTTTTTATTGGAATAGGACTGTTGGGAATCGCAGTAAATGCGCAGGAACCGCAAATTACCAATTCCCGTCATATCCATGATCGCATTGTCCATTACAGGATAGACAGCCCTGCTTTGAATAAGACTACATCCTTTACCGCAGTTTTCCCTGTGACATATTCCGAGGGCGGTGAACCTTCGCCGGTTGTCTATCTTTTGCACGGAGCGGGACGAAATCACTTTACACTGACTGATTTTGAGACAACTCGTGAGGATTTATTGCAAGCACCGTTTGTTACAATTATGCCCTATGGTGAGGGAGGATGGTGGATTGACAGTCCCGCCGTGAATTTCAGTAAATACGAAACGTTCATCGAAGAAATCATCACCGTTACAAAAAGCGAATTGAATCTTGTTTCCGGCAAGTCAAAATGTGGAATCACCGGATGGTCCATGGGCGGATTCGGGGCTGTCCATTATGCCGAACGCCATCCTCAACAATTTACCGCCGCCGCAGCAATCTTGGGGCTTCTCGATTTTCCTAATCCGGAACTCCCACCGGAACAAAACCACAACGTTCCCTCTGTCTTCGGATCGACGGAATCGACCCAAGTATCGTTTAATCCTCTGCCACATGCTTCGAATCTGAAAGGGATGAATATCTTTCTCATTACCGGCAACCGGGCATTCGACTTTACCATGAATGAAAATTTCGATCAAAAATTGACGGAGCTGAACATCGCTCATGAATACGTCGTGCTGGAAGGCGCGCATACCTTTGATATCGTGGAAGAATCACTTCCGCGTGTCATCGATTTTTTCGAATCTGTCTTCGCAGAAAAAAGCGCCTGTTCTCTTGCTCCGAAATACCAATAAAGACTTCTATAAAGGAAAAAACATGAGATACCAATCGTTTTTCATTTATCTTTTCGCAGTCATCGTATTCGCTGTTCCATATGTTTTCGCCCAAACAATCGAAATTACTTCCTTTGATATCGAGCCGGCTTCTACAAAATTGGGTGAATCGTTTCAAGTTGAAGCCAAAGCGGAAGCCAAAGGTGACACAAAAATCGGCAGTTTCGTCCTGCGCATTTCTCATCCCGTCAAGAAAAATGAGGCACCGCCGAATTTCAATTTATACAGCAACAATCGGGCTTATTATGGAGGGGCCGAAGATGTTCATCTTCTGGACAACAGCAGTCTTGATCTCAATCCCGAAAAAAATCAATTTGCTCTGAAAGTCTCGACACAAGGCTGGAAAGAGGGAGTCTACTATTTCACGATGTTTGCGCACAACCGCCCCGCTCCTGGCCCGCATATTGTCGATCATCGGAATTTTCGCGTAACCGTCCAAGAAGGACGTGTTTCAATCAAGACATTGGGACGGGGAGAAGTATACGATCAAACTGCCTTTCACACGTTCCACGTTCAACCACAAATCGTGGAGCCTGGCGAACCGTTTGAAATCATGACACAAACCGAATCTCCCTACATCGATGCCTGGTCTCTTCATCATCCCTACACGATTCCTCCCGAAGAAACGTTACCCGGTTTTCAATTTGATGCAGAAAAAAAACAAGCATATTATGGAGATTCGAAGGCGATTCAAGATAACGGAGAACTAGACCTTGATTCGAAGGAAGACTGTTTACGGCTGAGAATTTCAACAAAGGGTTGGCCATATGGTGTACATAATTTGACTCTTGAACCCGTCGTCTCCAAGCAAGCGCCTTATAATCCCGCCGTTTCCGATTATCGTGATTTTGCTGTAACCGTTCGTGCCCCTTACGATCATTTATCGATTCGCATCGAACCGGATCGCTATTTTGACGAAGGCACCCATTTCAACACTATGATCGCATTATCCAATGGCCGTATCATCAGCGATGGGAAATATTCGGATGATAAAGGATATACCTGGCATGAATATAAAAACGATTCCCTTAAATGGGGAGAACAGCACGGCCGTTCGGCCATGATGACATTCGAATTCCCCAACGGCGATGTTCTGGGACTGGCGTATCGAACATTCCCGAAAGAAGGTGTTGAAGGAGTGTTTATTGGGCAACGTTATATCAGCCATGACGGTGGGAAAACCATTGAGGGGCCGTTCGATTGCGAGTTTCATGTCCCGCGAGCGGTAGGTTCCCAAGGGCATGCCTTTCATCCCGGCCCGCTTTATATGCGTTCGATCGTGCAATTGAAGGACAAATCCCTTTTGGCGTTGATGTGTGGTTGGTTCGACACGGACACGAAAGAATCACCGGTTCACGGCCAAAATTATCGCCGTAGTTTCTTGTGCCGCTCTGTCGACGAAGGCCGTACATGGAAATACTATTTCACCATCGCTTATGAACCGAATTGGGGAAGTGAAGGATGGAACGAAGGTTCACTTCGCAAACTCGGCACTGACCACTTGATTGCCGCTATTCGTTCCGGAAGCGACAGCCAAGCCTGGAAAGACAATCCCCTTTGCATCTTTTTCAGCCATGATGGCGGACAGACATGGACTCCCCCGCAACGAAGCGGAATCGACGGCGTCTATCCCTGCTTGGTGATCATGTCGAACGGATTACTGGCTTGCAGCTATGGCCGGCCGGGAGCCAAGATCATGTTCAGCGCCGATCAAGGCAAAACTTGGACCGATCATACCAGCGTTCATGCGGAACGCTACTCCGGCTATACATGGAGCGTCGAAGCCGCCCCAGGCGAATTATTATACGGTTTCGGCCTCCGCAACGGACTCGATCCGAAAACCGGTGAACGGAAAAATATGCTCCGTCTCACCAATATCCACATCCAAGAAAAATAACTCACTGGGAGCGCGGGCATCCGACCCGCATTATTCCAACTGGGAGCGCGGGCATCCTGCCCGCATCTTTAAAACCATTGAGTTTCAATGAGTCGAAATCGAATCTTGTTTCCGTACAACAACCGCCCCGGCATTCTCATAAGGACCGAAAAATCTAGGATTTCCACTCTTGGTAATGGCATACACACGGAACCGGTAGGATTTGCCGAATTGTGGCCCCTCTTGAAAAGGATAAACAATCTCAGGAGAGTTGGATTGCCACACCAAGTAGTTTTTCGAAGCCTGATCTGTTCGTCCAAGAAATCGCGGCGTACCGAGTTCGGGATCGGTAACATAAACATGATATTCCGCGATTGTATTTGAATCCACTTCACTTGAATCGAGATGCCAGCGGATAACCAAGTCGATTTTCTCTGGAGGATCTCGATCTTCCTCATTACTGATATCCTTGTGTGTGAGAACAGTATCTGTGATAGTGACAACCGGAAGATACTCAACTCCACCGACTGTTTCAAAAGGACCGTAAAATCGCGGTACACCACTCTTGGTCAATGCGTACAGACGAAAGGTGTATACATTTCCGTATTGAGGACCTTGCCGGAAGGGCGTTGCTAAGAATTGAGCATTCGCGTTCCATTCGAAATATTCTTTTTCACCGGTTTGTGTGCGCCCAAGGAAGGCATATGGGGCATTTTGATTATCTTTAGCATATATATGAATACTGCTGATGTCGGTTAGAAGGGGAATTGTACTCGATAAATCCCACCGAATGACAAGTGCCCGGTTTGTTCTTGAGTCATGATCTCCTACACCGGTTAAATCGGCATAGGAGGATAAATTGTCGGTCACAACAACCCGCTTGGATAAAGTCGGAGTCGGTGTAGGAGAAGGAGTAGCCGGCCGTGTGGGCGTATGTGTAGGGAGTGTCCTTACGACGGAATAGTGGACTTGGCGAGATGTCATCTCGAAGCCGTCATCTGCAAAAATAGTAAATTGAAATGTCCCAAGCTGGGAAGTATCCAACCGGTAATCGATGAACACACGTCCTTGCAAATTGACTTCACTCTGTTTTTGAACAGGGGCGTCAGGCGATAGAGAGATTTGAAATGAGTCTTGATCCGCATCTGCAACGGTTGCTGTGATTATGATTTCCTGATTCTTTAAAACATAATGAATATCTCCTGGAACAAGATCGATAGTCGGAGGGTGATTGTCCGGACGTGGGGTTTTTGTATGAATCCCCGTTGGGACCGGAGAGGGAGATAAAGTCGGTGTAAAAGTAAAAGTCACAGTTGGTGTCGGAGAGAAAGTGAAGGTGGGAAATTGAAAACCGGTTGGTGTTTTTGTCAGCGAGTAATCCGGCGTTCTCGTCGCTGTAGCCGTGCGGGTAAGCGTCGGAGTGGGCGAAAGTGTCGGTGAAAGAGTGGGGGAAGGAGTGTGTGAAGAAGTCGGCGAGGGCGGATGTGTTGGGGTATCGCTGGGTGTGGCTGTCGAGGAGGGCGTATTTGTCGGTGGTAATGTCGGTGTCACCGTCGATGTTGATGTTGTGGTTGGCGTAAATGTATAAGGCCGAGATTTATTGAGAACCCAAATAAGAATGGATTGTTGCGTGGCATGACTTCCGTCATAGGCGAAAACAGTAAACTGAAATTCACCTATTTGAGACGTATCCAGTTGAAAATCGGCCACAATGGTATCATTGACTTTTCCTGTTTTAAGCAAGTGAGCCGGAGTTTCGGGAGAAAGAGTGATTTTTACGGAATCATTCTCTTCGTCAGTGACAAAGACGGAGAGCATTTTGATTTGGTTTTGCCTAACGACGATAGGTTCCGAAGCGGGAATATCGATTTTCGGTGCATGGTTTCCCTGCCTTGGTGTATTGGTTGGTGAGTAAGTCGGCGTGGCGGTGGGTGTTCGAGTTGAAGTGGGGGTATAAGTAAAAGGAATTTTTGGATGAATATGAATCGTAACCGTCGCAGACTGGGGCGAACGGATGAATGGATCGCGTGCGTAAAATGAAAAGGCGTCATTGCCCAAATATTCACTCGTGGGTTTATAAATAATTTCACCCGTTTGGGGATTGAAATTGAGAAGAGTTCCATGATGAGGTGGTGAGGCGATTTCATATGTTCTTGTTGTACTGTCGATGTCATTGGAAATTAAAGTAAGAGCAATGGAAGTATTTTCTTTGGTTTCGACTGTTTGAGGAATCGGAACGGGAGGATCGTTGAGGGGATGGACGGTAATACGAACGAAAGTTTGATTTGATAATAATTCGCCATCGTTCATTTGGAAATGGAAAGAATCAGAACCGTTGAAATCGTGATTCGGATGATAGGTGACCCATCCGGCAGGGGAATTGATGTCCGAAAGCCACCCATGCTGCGGATGGGTGACGACCTCTACTTGCAAGGTATCACCGTCAGGATCCTCTCCTGTCAAGTTGATAGCAAGAGACATATCTTCGTCGATTGAAACTGTTTGCTGAGAAGCCGTCGGTGGGCGATTCCCAAGAATGGCCAAGGTTGCAGTATCTCTCTCTCCGAGAATGGCCCCTCCGCTTGGATTGAGAAGTTGAAGGTGGATTGTCTCTTCTTTTTCGGGAATAGCATCTTTGAGAATCGGAATTGTGAATGTTTTGTCTTCGCTGTCGTGGTGAGCGAAGGTAATGATGCCTGTCTTCTTTTCATAATCCGAGCCGGATACAGCTGTTCCATCAGTAGTGATATAACGAACACTGACTTCACCATTGGTACCATACAACCGAGAGACTGTGATTTCCGCATGACGAACATTCTCTGCGACACGGAATACAGATTGGCTGAATTGGAGGATTCCCGGAAAGGCTTCTACTCTTCGAATGCGGTGATTGTTGGAATCGGCAATAAAAATATTTCCATATTGATCGACCGTCATATCGCTTGGATGATTTAACTGAGCGTTTAAAGCATCACCGCCATCACCGGCAAAACCGGCTGTCCCATTTCCGGCTACCGTATGGATAATCCCCTCCGGATCGATTTTCCGAATACGGTGGTTGCCTTCATCTGCAATCCAAATATTCTCCCACCGGTCAACATAAATTCCTGCAGGCTGATTCAAGGATGCATACACGGCGAAATTACCGTCACCGGAAAACGCAGCGGTTCCGTTACCGGCAATCGTATTGATTTGACCATGGGGATCTACTTTTCGGATGCGTTGATTCCCTGTATCGGCGATATATAGATTGTCATTTGGATCGATAAAGAGACCGGACGGTTGGTTGATTTCCGCATAAATGGCAGAGCCTTGATCGCCGGAAAAGGCGGGTGTGCCGTTGCCCACCACCGTGCTAATCATATGATTCGTGTCCACTTTACGTACACGATGATTCATTTGATCGGCAATATATACATTCCCGATTGAATCGACGGCGATTCCGGCCGGCATATTGAGAGCCGCTTCAACAGCCGCGCCACCATCACCTGAAAATCCTTGAGTTCCGTTGCCCGCAAAGGTCGTGATAATTCCATGCGAATCGACTTTGCGAATACGCTGATTCCCTTGATCGACGATCAACAAGTTCCCCTGGCCGTCAAAACAAAAATCAACCGGCCGGAATAGTTGCGCAGCCGTAGCCGGTCCGATATCGCCGGAAAATCCGCCGAAAGTTCCGGCGACAGTATCCAAGCGTCCTTCCTCATCGATCAATCGAATCCGGTTAGTATGCGTTTCCGCGAAATGAAGTAATTCCGATGAACCAAAGGAAACCGCATTGGGAAAATTAAGTCTGGCGATACTCGCGAATTGACCGTCAAGAAAATATCCCGGCTCTCCACTCCCGGCAATAGTGCTGATCGTCTGTGAATTGGCGAATTGAATAAAGTTGAATGAGAGCAATAAAAAAATTGACAGGTGAACCAACTCCACGATTTGATGGATCAGGTTTTGTACTGTTTCCGATTGCGGTTTCATTTTCGGTCATTCGCTTACGGGTGAATTCTGTTATAATGGACACGGAATGATTCCGTTTCCTGATAGAATAGTATAAGAATGATTTCTTGACAAGAGTTTTTAATACTATACATTGAGAATTTTTTTTTGGTATCTTTTGCATAAATCATGTCAAGCGATTGAATGACAATGACAACAGGATTATATAATTCCAACCTCCAAATTGTAAAAAGAATTGATTCTTCTCTCGAATCCACGCTGTCGAGCAGTTTTCATTCTGCTAGCCACCTTGAATACGAGATTCTCTTTGGGGCAAATCAATTACCGACTATCCATGTTGCTGTGCAAGGACATGCCACATATCTCCACAGCCGTTATGATCCCGTAAACGAAGCCAAACGATGGAGTGAAGCGCAAATGCCACCGAAAGGCAGCGTAGTGGTCTTCCTCGGCTGGGGAATGGGATATCACGTATTGGAATGGATCAAACGCTTCAGAAAAGACGTAGAAGGTATTATTATTGTCGAACCGGAGGGAGTTTTTTTTCAAGAATCGTTGCATCATGTCGATTTGCAGCCTTTGAAAGACTCTTCCCGAATCGATATCGTCTTGGGAACTTCCGGTGAAGAACTGTACCAAATATTGCTGAAGCATATGGAGTACATCCTCAGCGGCGATCTGCATGTGATCCCCCTTCCGTTTGCCGCCGTATACCCGAAAGAATTCTTTGTCACCGTCAAAGCGGAAATCCAAAAACTCATGGCAGCGAAAGAACAGATGCTGCAACATATGGCCAAACAAGGTTTTCGCTGTCAGGAAAATTGTATCCGGAATTTGCCCAATATCGCGCAATGCCTTTTCCCTCACAATCTATCATGCCGTTTGAACAATCAACCGGCGATCATCGTCGCAGCCGGACCTTCACTGGACCGGAATATCGATGTTTTACAAGCAGCCCAAAATCGAGCCTGGATATTCGCTGTCGATACCTCGCTGCGTATCTTGAAAGAGGGGGGAATCAAAGCGCAGATCGTCGTCACCAAAGATCCGACAGATAACAATCGTCATCATTTCGAAGGGATGGAAAATCTGCAATCTCCGGTCTTGGCCTTCGATCCCCAAGTCATGCCGGATATTCCACAACGTTTTATAGGGCCGAAAATATGCTTGCCCAATCGTAACAATGCTGTACACCGCTATATTCGCGGCCTTGAACTGAACGAAAACGACGAACTGCCATTGAGCACGAATGTGGCCGTGGCCGCCTTCAACATGGCTTCCCTCATGGGTTGCAATCCAATTGTTTTTGTAGGATTGGATCTCTGTTTTTCCGATACGATGGGCGCATCTCATGCGGCCGGCTCTGCCCTCACGGCAGAAACGGCATACTCCCCCGCTACCGGAACCATGACCTATGCAAGAGGCGGAGCAAAGGATTCAGTCGGTATGATGACAGTCGAAGGAATCGACGGGAAATCCTATCCCACTCACTCGACGTTTTATGAAGCCCTGCGCCTGCTCGAATCGATCATTCAATCCTCATCGAAACAAGTCATCGACGCATCCGAAGGAGGCGCGAAAATCGCCGGTACCCGCATCATGACTTTGCGGGAAACACTCGACCAACATTGCAACAATTCAATTCATCCCTCCGATCTTGTTCAACTCAAATATCCTCAGCGAAATGTTGAAGATATCCGCCGGAGCATCACCGCTATTGCCACTCATGTAAGGCAATGCGGTGAAATCGCCCATAAAGCCCTGGACGATCTGCCAAACTCGGCTCTCAATGCCCTGCAAACGATCGAAGATGGGTATCGCTTATATCATGAATTGCAAAGCGCATTGGAACGATTGATGGTGGAGATCAGCCGCCCGAATTTTTGGGATGATTCTCTCCCCCACGACGAACTCATGAAACGATACAAATGGTATTTCACAGAAATCGCCAATGCCTGCAAGTCCTTCACTCAGCTCTATGAAGAAGCGGCTGAGAACGTGAAGCATCTGAGTGTGTAAAAGCAAAAATGTAAATCTCTCCGGCAACAGTGTCTGAACAAAGGAACAAATCCTTCTTTTCCTTCAAAAAACCGCTTTCTTTCTCTGTTCAATTTATAGAATTTGATGTAATAGTAGGTTGTTTGATTCCATCTTTATGCGAGGGACATTCATGCAGCGTGTTTCGAATTTGATCGATTGGACTCTTCATTCTCCCCGCCGGCTGGCCATCCCTTTACTTGGCTTTCCCGGTATCCGCATTACTCGTACTTCGATTAAGCAGAATATGTTCAATTGGGGTGTGCAGTTTTGGAGTCTTTCCGAATTGTACAAAGAATTCAAGCCGGATGCCATGCTGCCTATGATGGACCTGTCCGTCGAAGCGGGATCATTAGGGCTACCGGTTCGCTTTCCCCAGCATGGCCATGCCTCCATCGAGGAACACCCTGTCCGGAAATTCGAAGATTTGATGGAATTTGCCCATCTCGATGTATTGAACGACGCTCGCGCCAATGTGTTTATCAATACAGTCAAATTGATGACAAAAACATTCGAGGTGCCAGTCGGTGCATATGTGATCGGCCCATTTTCATTATCTGCATTATTGATGGGAGCAGGAGAAGCGGCAATTGCCACTCTGGAAGATGCCGCTTTGGTTCAAGAAATGTTAACCTTCAGCAACCGGATCATCGCCCGCTACGGCAGAGCGCTTGTAGATGCCGGAGCCTCATTTGTCGTGGTATTGGATCCTACCACAGTCTTGCTTTCACCAAAGCAAGTTCGTAAATTTTGTGTTCCCTATATCAAAGTATTGACGGAATCACTCGAGGTTCCCTTGATATTGCATATTTGCGGTAACACCACGCAGATCATTGAACCGATGTGTGAGAGCGGGGCGCAGGGAATCAGTTTGGATAGTGTAGTCGATTTGCCGAAAATCGCAGAAAAAGTGCCGGAAAATGTAGTCATTATTGGGAATATTCATCCAACTGAAGTGATGGTGAACGGTTCCCCCTCCCTTGTCCGGCAAGAAACACAAAAACTGGTCGAATCGATGAAAAAATATCCGAATTTCATTGTTTCCACCGGCTGCGATCTGCCGCCGGAAACCCCGGCGGCTAATATTCACGCTTTTATGGAATCGGCAAGAGAGTAATTGATTAAGACCTTGGCTTGAAAGAAGAGACTTTCGCCAAGGTTTGAAAAGCCTCTTCTTCTTCTTTCGTCAACTGCTTGGGCACAACGATTTTCACACGCAAATACTCATCCCCATGGCTGCCGTCCTTTTTCGGCAATCCCTTTTTCTGAAGACGGATCCGTTGGCCGGAACTGATTCCACTAGGAAGATGAACTGTGACCGGCCCGTCCAAAGTCGGCGCTTTTACATCCGCACCCAATGCCGCTTCCCACGGCGCGACAGGAAATTCGGTTTCCAAATCGAAGTCCTTCACCTGAAACGTCGGATGAGAACGAATTCGTATGCGTATGAACAAGTCACCCGCTTGTCCCCCGGCTCTGCCATTTCCGCCTTGCCCGCTCAACCGAATCCGCGTCCCGTCTTTTGTTCCGGGCGGGATTTTTACATCGTACTTTCTGATATGCGGATATTCATTTGGGCTTTGGGATTGGAGTTCGACACTTTTGGTGACGCTGCGGTATACCTCTTCCAGAGACACTTCCATTTCGGCTTCGACATCGCTCCCCCTCTGCGTCCGCTGAAATCCAGCACCCGGATGGACGCTGCTGCGTTGATGGCCGCCGAAAGAGGAAAAACCTCGTTGGCCTCCAAATAAACTCTCAAAGAATTCACTGAATCCACCGTCCGAGAATGGATCGAAACCGGACTCGTCAAATCCGGGAGTGGTGTGGAATTCAAAATGTACATTGTCCCATCCCGGAGGCGGCGTGAAATCCTGACCTGCTTTCCAGTTATTTCCCAGCGAGTCATACCGTTTTCGTTTTTCCGGATCGCGCAACACTTCATACGCTTCGTTGATTTCTTTGAATTTGTCTTCCGACCCGCTCTCTTTGTTGATATCCGGATGATACTGCCGTGCGAGTTTCCGGTACGCTTTTTGGATTTCATCTTGGGACGCTTTTCGGTCTACGCCAAGTATCTCGTAATAATCTTTATAAGTCGCTGTCATTGTTCTTATTTACTCCTGTTTTTCACTACGATCACTTTGGCCGGACGGATCAACTGCTCATTCATTTGATAACCGGTTTCAATTACATCGTGAATGGTTCCGTCTTCGCTCTCCGATATGGAGATCACCGATAAGGCTTCATGAATATTGGGATCGAATTGCGAGCCTTGCCCCGGCACAGGGGTGACTCCCAACTGCTTCAACCTGTTCATAAATATATTATATATCTGTTGGAATCCCTCAAACCAAGGGTTTTGATGGGCATTTTCCACGGACAACGCCCGTTCGATACTGTCCAAAACCGGAAGCACTTCGCGAATGACCGTTTCCCGTTCCCGAAAGCGAATCTCTTCTCGTTCCCGCTGAAAGCGCTTGCGCATATTTTCCATCTCCGCCACCGAACGGAGATATTTTTCATTCAGTTGCTCCAATTCTTTTTTATTTTTTGAGTTCTGAAAGGATGCTTGGTTTTTGTCGTACCGGTCCTGTACCTCCGATTTTTTCCCCTGATAATCTCGAATCATTTTTCCCTCGTTTTTTTGTCTATAAACAAGCCAAAGAGCATGTTAGAGCGCCTCTGTTGGAGCGCGGGCATCCCTGCCCGCATCTTACAACGCGCACACGATCAACCCCTATACCATCATCAAACAACCAACCGGCATCCCGCTCCCGGGATGCCGGCCACTATATTCCAATCAGGCTTAGGAAGCCTGCCGATATTCCGCATCGATAAAGTCATCCGCCCCAGGTTCGCCTTGAGTACTTTGACCAGCGTGTGCATGTTGCTCCGCCGATTGATAAGCCGCCTGACTGATCGCACTCATCGCTTGTTGCAGTTCTTCCATCAGGCTTTGAATCCTTTCTTTCGGTGCATCTTCTTTCAAGGCGCTTCGCAAGTTACTGATAACCTGTTCACAGCGCGCTTTGTCGGACGCATCGACTTTATCACCCAAATCGCTGAGTGAACGCTCGGTCTGATGAGTGAGTGAATCTGCCTGGTTATTGAGCTCGATATATTCACGTCGTTCATGATCCTCGCTGGCATGACTTTCGGCATCGCGAACCATGCGATCCACCTCGGACTGATCCAGATTGGTCGAACCGCTTATGGTGATCTTTTGTTCCTTGCCAGTATTCTTTTCTTTTGCCGACACGTTCAAGATACCGTTGGCGTCGATGTCGAAAGTCACCTCGATTTGCGGAATTCCACGCGGAGCCGGAGGAATACCTTCCAATTTGAACTGGCCTAACTGTCGGTTGTCACGCGCCATTTCGCGCTCACCTTGCAGCACGACAATATCGACCGCGGGTTGGTTATCCGCAGCGGTGGAGAACACTTCCTGCCGGCGGCACGGAATTGTCGTATTGCGTTCGATGACTTTGGTCATCACTCCGCCCAGCGTTTCTACACCGAGTGAAAGCGGAGTGACGTCCAACAACAGGACATCTTTGACTTCTCCGCCGATGACACCGGCTTGGATAGCCGCTCCGACGGCA
Source organism: uncultured bacterium (assembly GCA_964412555.1). Taxonomy (GTDB): domain Bacteria; phylum Hinthialibacterota; class Hinthialibacteria; order Hinthialibacterales; family Hinthialibacteraceae; genus CAYPPG01. The sequence continues at coordinate 8,493 of CAYPPG010000045.1, read as the reverse complement.
ACCACTTCATCCGGATTGACGCTCTGGTTCGGATTTTTACCGCCCGTCATCTTTTTGACGAGATCTTGCACCGCAGGAATTCGGGTTGAACCGCCAACTAGAATCACTTCGTCAATGTCATTTTCGCTCAGTTTTGCATCAGCCAGTGCCCTTTTGATCGGTTCCATACAACGTTCAACCAGATGACTTGTCAGTGCATCGAACTTAGACCGCGAAAGTTTATAATTCAAGTGTTTCGGTCCCGTGTTATCCGCTGTGATGAACGGCAGATTGATTTGCGTTTCCATCACGAAAGATAGTTCACATTTGGCCTTTTCCGCTGCTTCATAGAGACGCTGTAACGCTTGCTTATCGTTGCGCAAGTCGATTCCGTAATCATTCTTGAATTCACCGGCAAGCCAGTCGACAACACATTTGTCGAAATCGTCTCCACCCAAATGCGTGTCACCGGCGGTCGAGCGAACTTCACAGACACCTTCTCCGACATCAAGGATGGATACATCGAATGTTCCACCACCCAAGTCAAAGACAAGGATGGTCTCATCTTTCTTTTTGTCCATTCCATAGGCCAATGCGGCCGCTGTCGGTTCGTTGATGATGCGCAATACGTTTAATCCCGCGATCTTGCCGGCATCTTTCGTCGCTTGCCGTTGCGAGTCGTTGAAGTATGCGGGAACAGTGATCACGGCGTCAGTCACTTTTTCACCGAGATATGTACTCGCGTCATCCGCCAATTTCCGCAAAACATGTGCAGAAATTTCTTCCGGCGCATAGTGCTTCCCATTCACTGCAAAGCGAACCGAGTCGTTCGGCCCTTTATCGCCTTTATAGGAAACGATCTTGCTTTCTTCATCGACTTCGTTCCACCGGCGTCCGACAAATCGCTTAGCGGAATAAACGGTTCCTTCCGGATTGACCACCGACTGCCGTTTCGCAATATTTCCGACAAGCCGTTGGTTGTCGTTCGTAAATGCTACGACGGAAGGAGTTGTTCGGCTACCCTCGGCATTGGCGATCACGGAAGGTTGTCCCCCCTCGATTACTGCCACAACCGAATTTGTAGTACCTAAATCAATTCCAACTGTTTTACTCATAATCTATAACCTCCAAATTTCCTGTTGCAAACAGGATTTTTTTTACGCACTGGGAGCGCATTGGGAGCGCAGGCATCCCTGCCTGCAACTTTTTTACTCTTACTTTTCACTCCAGCACCAATTTTTTTATTGGCTAGGCAATAATTGCCTAATTCAAAAAGCGTGCCAAAGTAAGTTTTTAGAAGGAGGAGATCTTGTAACTTTTTGATATTATTTGATTTATGGATAAGAAAAACGGAGGTGAAAAAGACTTTCGTATTCAGTAAAAGGCATTGACTGAGCCAATTTAACTCATAATTTCTGCAAGGAATTCACACCGTGCAGTAGTTAAATTATTATAGAGGCCAACCCTCGCGATATTCGGGATGGATGAAAGGCTCGGTATCCGGGCAGTCAATCGCTTTCATATTCTTCGCATCCCATTCGAATTCCTCCTTGACACGGTATGCCACATTGCCCAGGATAACGGTTTCGCTCAACGGACCAGTGTAATCGAAATTGCATGTTGCCGGTTCACCGCCTTTACAGGCATTGATCCATTCCTTACGGAATCCCGGTGAATCGGGAATCGTATGCGGCGGTTCTTCGAAATCGGAAAATTTGTTTTCCGGATACAATTTGCGTTTGCCAAAATCGCAGAGGAGAAAACCTTCCGATCCCACAAAAAGGTTATTACCCGATTTCGGAATATTGTGTTCTTCCAAAAACGGGATTGAATCATTCGTGTGATACCAATGCAATGTCACCGGCGGTAGAGTTCCGCGGGATGGAAATTCGAATTTTGTGAACATCGATTTCGGGGAACGTTCCGGATCGACCGTAGGCCCCCATCCCGACACTTTGACAGGATTCACTAAATCCAATGCCCAATAAGGGATATCCAGTATATGGCAGCCCCAATTTCCCGTTTCGCCTGTGCCGAAATCCCACCAAAAACGCCAATTGTAAGGACAATAGGCCGGGCTGTAGGGCCGTTTTTCCGCCGGTCCCAACCATAAATCCCACTTCAAATGCGGAGGAACAGGAGGAAATTCAGTGGGCAGCGCCGGCATTCCCCGGTTGCCACCTTTCCACGAATACACTTCCCGCACTTCCCCGATCGCGCCGGATTGGATGATCTCGACAATCCGGTGTACATTATCGATGGTATGGCGCTGTACACCCAATTGAGTCGCCAATTTCATTTTTCGAGCGAGTTCCGTCATGGCTCGAATTTCGGAAACCGAGTGCGCCATCGGTTTTTCGCAATAGCAATGTTTCCCCATCCGCATGGCTCTCATGGCCGCATGGGCATGGGTATGATCCGGTGTACTGACCACCACCGCATCGATTTGATTATCCATCTTATCCAGCATCTTCCGAAAATCATAGAACTTCTCGGCTCTCGGAAATCGGTCATAAGCGTCACCTGCGCGTTCATCGTCCACATCACAGAGAGCAACAATATTCTGGCTGGAGACACTGTTCAGATTCGATTTCCCCTGACCGCCTATCCCGATGCAGGCAATATTCAATTTTTCATTGGGTGAATTCTCTTTCGCCGTCAAATCCGGGATAAAGGCTGCCGCCGCCAATCCCGTCCCCGCTTGAAGAAACCGTCTACGGGATACCTGAAGTGGTTTTACTGTTTTCTTTTGTATTGTCATAATAAATCCTCCTTCCCCTATTCTGTTTCTCTACTCACCATAAGTCAACGAGTCTACAATCAGTGGGAGCGCCACTGGGAGCGCCACTGGGAGCGCGGGCATCCCTGCCCGCAACTTACAACGCGTACACTTTCTTCAGCATAAAATGTAACGCCGGCATCCTGCCGGCTCTTTCATCCATATTGCTACAATTTCAGCTCTCGTTATCCTAAAGTGATATTCCCGGCAGAAGAAATAAACCCATGAAACAAAACAATACAAATTCAAAAAAACACATCTTCCCCTATACCATTACCGTCGGAAAAGAAGTCCTCGACGGCAATAAGCATGTCAACAACGTGGCCTACGTCCAATGGATGCAGGATGCCGCTGTAAGTCATTCCCGTTCGTCCGGTTGCACCCAGGCCACAAAAGAAATCGGCGCAATCTGGGTTGCCCGTTCCCATTGGATCAAATATCGCCGCCCCGCTTTCGAAGGAGATGTACTCACCGTTTACACCTGGGTTTCCACAATCCAAAAAGTCACTTCCAAACGAAAATATAAATTTATCCGCATGAAAGACAAAGCACTTATTGCCGAAGGAGAAACGGATTGGGCATTCGTAGATGCGCAATCCGGCAAACCGCGAGCCATCCCCCAAGAAATCAGTGATGCTTTTACAGTTCTTCCGGAAAATCATGAACCAGTTGATTTATTTAAACTTTGACATAATTTGCTGATTCTTTTCCTCTTATTTTCATTCAAAAACGGTCATTTTTATGTGACAAATGAATCCTTCATAAGTTATATTTATTATGACAAGCTTATACTGATGAAAATGAGATGATTCAAAATCAACATTGAAGGGAATTTATCATGATTCATTTGAATTATCGATTGACAGTTTGTGTTTTTCTCTTTTTTATTTTCAATTGTAGAATATGGGCAATTCCGGATGAGAAGACTTCGATTCATCTTGGAGAAATAAGGCTGGGGAATCTGATAAGCAATAGTGAGATCGATTATTACGACGTGATCCCCATTGAACGATTCTCTAAAATGAGTATTGCACTTTATGGTCACGTTCACCAGCCGGATGATCCGAATTCACACCCTCTTTCAACTCCGCTTCTGATACTGGAAAGACAAGACAAACGAACAATTGGATCGAATTGGTTTCAAATAGAACAAGCTCAACCGGCACGGACGGATATTCAAATCGCCAGAATACAAAATTATTCCATTAATCCCAACTATCAATACCGTATCGGTGTCAGCACTCTTTCACCAAATGGCGGCCGGTATGCGCTTATCATCGATCCGGTTATGGAAGGATATGAATTCGAAGTGGAAGATATTGACTTGGGAAAAGATTCCGATTCCGAAAACCACTCTCTTTCTGCCTCCTATTGCGTCCCCGATGAATCTTCGAGATTCGGAGAACGGATCTACGCCGGTACGGAAAAAGGGTACATCTTGACAAGCAATGATGACGCGAAAACTTGGCAACAGCTCTATCCTCCCAAAGGTCAGCCTCCCCTCCATGGTACAGTATTCGGTCTATTTGTCGATTCGCAAGGGATCATCTATGCCAGTCCGTGGACAGCTGCCCATCAAGTCCAAATTCATGACCTTCACGGATTTGTCCTTGAAAGCCGCAATGGAGGAAAAACGTGGAACAAAGCCGCGGAACTTGAATGGCCCACCGGCGTGGGGTGGAGAATGGCCGAAGATAAGCAAGGCAATGTTTTTATCGGTGAATATTCTTCTGTGATCGATGAAGAAGGCGCACCCCGCTATGCAGGGAATGTCTGGCGCAGGAAGAACCACGGCAATAACGGAGAAAAATTCGAAGTGGTTTTTGCCAATCCTTGTGTCAATCCTGATACCAAACTCAATCACACCCATTACGTCGGCGTTGACCCCTATACGGATGATGTCTATGCCGCCATTGGGGATGGTAGTATTGGCTGCTTTATCCGTTCGAAACACCACGGCGATCCGGGAACCTGGGATACATTGGAACGCGGGGTAGATGCTCAATACACCTCCATGGCGTTCACACCACAATATTTATATTTAGGTACTGATACGAACCGAATGTTTAAAAAAATTGTTCGCTGGGAAAAAGATAAAAGTTATGTAAGTGGATATGAACCGTTTTGGACAACAACCAGTATGGAACGATTGCCCGGTTCACCGATTTCCTGGGCCGATAAAGGCAATTGGTTTTGGGGGCATTTCATCCAAAAAAAAGTGTTGGTTTTTTGCTATATGCCTTACGGTGATTTGATGGACAACGGCCAAATGCAGCCACCCCGCATCTACGCCGGAATGCATGATGGAGAAGAATGGTGGAGATTGATCACATTTCCTCCCAATCCCATTCGGAACGTTCCCAAATGGGGAGAAAACGGCCCTAAATTTTCTTCGAATATCAGCCCCAACGGGTGGATCTATTCAATGCGCGGTACAGTGAGTTCCAACATCCACCGCGGATTTCGGTTCAGGCTAAAAAATACTGAAAGCAGCTGTGTGCAAAGCGAGTGGATGGAATACAGATGAAGCGACAAGAACCACGGCTGATGCTGCGGCAAAAAGTTTTAAATTGTGGTGCGGACATCCTGTCTGCACAACATAAAGTGGCATAAGGAACCTATCACCATAATATACACTAGATTTTAACGAATATGATACTTTTTGCCACCGCGTCACGACTAAAGAAAAATTCTACTCCCACTCGATCGTACTCGGCGGTTTCGACGAAATATCATACACCACCCGATTCACCCCCCGCACTTCATTGATGATTCGATTGGATACCCTCCGCAACAATTCAAAGGGAAGGGGATACCAATCCGCAGTCATATAATCCATCGTTTGCACCGCCCGCAAGGCGATGACCTGCTCATACGTGCGGCTGTCTCCCATCACCCCGACTGACCGAATGGGAAGCAAAACCGCGAAAGACTGCCCGATATCGCGATAAAGTCCGGCGGCACGGATTTCATTAAGATAGATCGCATCCGCCTGCCGAAGAATGTCCAGCTGATTTTCTGTGATTTCACCCAAAATACGCACTGCAAGCCCCGGACCGGGAAACGGCTGGCGAAACACGGCGGTTTCATCCAGACCCAATTCCAATCCCAATTGCCGCACTTCGTCTTTGAACAATTCACGCAGCGGTTCGATCAATTGGAGCCGCATGTTCTGCAATAAACCGCCGACGTTATGATGAGTCTTGATCGTGGCCGAAGGTCCTTTGAACGACACCGATTCGATGACATCCGGATACAAGGTTCCCTGCAATAGAAAATCGACTTCACCGAGTTTTTCCGCTTCTTCTTCGAACACTTCGATGAATGTGTTCCCGATAATCCGGCGCTTTTTTTCCGGATTCTCGACCCCTTCGAGGTTTGCCAGAAATCGGTCGCTTGCGTCCACCAACGTGAGATTGATTCCCCAGCGTCCGTGCAATCTTTCCATTACTTGCTCCGCTTCGTTGAGGCGCAACAAACCGTTATCGATCAGAAAACCATGAAAACGCTCACCGATCGCCCTATGCATCAACACCGCCGCAACAGTGGAATCCACTCCCCCGCTGACTGCCCCGATGACGCTTCCGTCACCAACTTGTTTGCGAATTTTATTGATGGCTTCCTCGACAAAAGAACCCATCGTCCAATCCGCTTTGCACTTGCATATATCCATCACGAAGTTGCGCAAAATGATCTTCCCCTGCGGTGTGTGAGTCACTTCAGGATGGAATTGTATGCCGAAGATGTTTCGCTGCGAATCGCCAATGGCGGCAAAATCCGAATTCGAGGTGTGCGCAATGGAATGAAAACCGGCCGGTAGTTCCTGTACTTTATCGCCATGACTCATCCACACTTGTAGCTGATCGGAAAGATGGGCAAACAAGGGTTCCTTTTCTTGTATCACCAGTTCAGCATGGCCGTATTCGCGGTGTTCTCCTGGATTGACTTTACCGCCGAAATGGTAAGTGATTTCTTGCAGTCCGTAACAGATGCCCAACATCGGCAGATTCAAATCCCACAATCCTTTATCCGCATGAGGCGCATCCTTGTCATAGACCGAACCTGGACCGCCGGAAAGCACGATCCCTTTCGGATTCATTGCACGAATCTCTTCGGCGGATTTTGTACAGGGATGCAATTCACAATAGACATTCAATTCACGAATACGCCGTGCAATGAGATGGCTGTATTGAGAACCGAAATCGAGAATGACAATCAAATCATGTTTCATGAATATCCTCAGTACTCATTCTGAAATATTTTGGAAACGGATTTATCCATCGCGGTATCGGCAAATCCCGCCCCTAGCAGAACCCTGACTATGTTTAGTATCATATATGGCCTCACAATACCAGAGTGTTCGAATGAATTCAACATTGTAACACTATTTTTGCGAAACAGGAGATCATCTCATGGCAACATTATTTGACCGAAATTGGAATCGCAATCAACTCGAACGATACACCGGCGCAGCATGGCAGGTCGGTGGAGTCCGCCATATGCGGTTTGTCGAGGGCGTGGAAGACGGGACCGATGTCGTCCAATTTGATACTGGAACGGGTTTGATATTCAATGTGCTGCCCCACCGTGGACTGGATATTGCCTCGGCAAAATTTTGTGGCGCGTCATTGTCCTACGATACCCCCGCCGGCGAAGCCCATCCCACCCACTTCGATCCGCATGGTATCGGCTGGTTGAAGACCTTCTTCAGCGGTTTGCTGACCACCTGCGGCTTGACGTGGGCGGGAGCCGCCTGCGAAGATCAAGGCGTATCCCTCGGGATTCACGGACGCTATTCCCACACACCTTGCCGCTATTTAAAGATCGGAGATGAATGGATTGGAAATACCCGCCGCTTGTGGGTATCCGGAGAAATCAGGGAAAGTGTCATTTTCGGCCCGAACATTGTCCTGCGGCGAACAATCTCAACCGAACTCGGTTCCAATACGATCACCATCGAAGACCATGTCCGCAATGAGGCATTCGAAAAAATACCCCACCAGCTGATCTATCACATCAACATCGGTTTTCCCGTCTTGGATGAAAACACGGAATTACTGATCGATTCCAAATGGTGGCCCCGCGATGATGAAGCCGAGAAAGGCAAGGAAGAATACAACCGTTTCGAAACACCCAAAGCGGGATATGCCGAAAAGGCCTATTACCACGATATCAAACCGGATCGAAAAGGCTTCTGCCATTTGGCTTTAGTCAATCGCAGATTCGAAAACGGGAAGGGAATCGGTGTTCATGTGCGCCATCGCAAAAAGGAATTGCACCGCTTTTGTCAATGGAAAATGATGGGCGCCGGCACCTACGTCTGCGGCCTCGAACCCGCCAACTGCAGCGTCCAAGGCCGTGCCCACGACCGTCAAGACGGAACGCTTGTTTTCCTCAAACCCGGCGAAGAACGGTATTATTTCGTGGAAATATCAGTACTCCCGGATAATGATGCTATAAACGCGATAATGTAAGAACGCACGACCTTCAAACAGCGCCTCTCGGCCACCGGTTACTAAAAGCAAGGAAAATGACTTCGACAATAAACCTTCGCAGAGTTACAAGGACACCGGATACCCAGGAGAAGCGCAGCCTGTCCTGGCTTATATGCCGGGTACCCAGGACAAACGCAGTCCGTCCTGTCTTATATGCCGGGTACCCAGGACAAACGCAGTCCGTTCTTTCTTATATGTCGGGTACCCAGGACAAGCGTAGTCTGTCCTGGCGTTGAACGC
>CAYPPG010000044.1:27754-65818 GCA_964412555.1 uncultured bacterium | reverse complement strand
CCCCCCAATCCCTCCCCCCGCCTCTGCAATCCCAACAGTATCGACCACACCCCCACGCAGCAATCATGATAATCCTTCTTCCTATCCGGGATCGAATCTTTAAAATTCAGATACTTCATCTCAGCAATGTACCGGCTGATGCGTTCTGCGACTTCTGTTGCGGGGAGGAACGCTCTGTAGCGGTAATCGGCGTTTGGGTCTTGAAACACTTCCGCCTCGGGGAACAGTTCTTCTATATCTCCTTTACAGCGGGCGCGGACTAAACGGCGGTTGGGATCGTTTTTATCTACGACAATTGACACGAATGATTTACTGGTGAAAATCCACATCGATGTTCCCTCCTATGTTGATTACTGATCCAATGGAAACACGGACAAGTGGCAGAGTGAATCCGAGTGCCATACTCCGGCTCCGGTGATTCGTTCTCCTTGCACGGCCAGTTCGTTTCCTACTCCAATGGATTGGTTGCAGAGTTGGATATTTTCACGAACTTGACTGAGGAACGGCTCGATACATTTGTCGGATGTTTTTTTCTTGGGATTCGGATTGTTGGCAGCTTCCATGAAATAGGAATCGGCGATCCGCTCCCAGCAATCGTGAAACATTTCCGGAGAGCCGAAATAATCCAAACCAACCACTTGGTCTCCGCTGCAAACCAAAACTCCTGCCGTCTCTTTCGGTAGCGAGAACTTTTCCCGGTATTCTTTGATTCGTTCTTCATATGATTGATATCCGTCGGTTACCGAGTCGGTTGCGGAGGAGGCATTCATGGCGTGGAGTTGATCGGATACTTCTTGCCATACTTCTCCCTGGTTGCTCCTTGCTTCCCCTGTTTGAAAACGGATTTCCAGTGTGGACCGCAATTTCTTGCTTCGCAGTTTCGGATGAGCATAAAAAGCGGATTGGAATTTTCGCGAGGAGTACCGCCAGCGTCCTCTTTCGACACAGCTAACCGGAATCCGGGTGGATTGATGGGCGGCAACGATGATGGATACATTGATCACGCGGTTCTGTTTGGCGCCGATGAGGATTTCTCCTTCCGGCGCAAGAACCGGTTTTTCGCCGCGATTGTGAAGCAGCAGTTCATGAACCTGGCCTTCTTCGGAAACCTCTTCGATTTCCACATCTCCTGATTCCAACGCTTTTTTTAAAGAGACATAATTTCCCGAGGATCCATTCAATTTTCCGAAGGGAAACAGAGTTACGTTTCGGTAATGAATCCCGTCCTTTAATTTCAACCGGTTCAGTTGTTCCCGGATTTTGTCAATCAAGTTTCCGCTTTGGCGTCTCTTGAGCTCTTCCGCTTTGAAGGGGAACAGAGACAACAGCAATTGTGTTTCCGGCAGAACATCCCTTCCGGTCATTCGGCTCAAGCGTCTTTCCAATCCTTGAATGATGTCCGGATTGGGATAAAACGGAATTTTGGTAAACGAATCCAGGACAATTTCGTGCAAGGCTTCCATGTCGGTATTTGGGGACGGGTTGGTATCAAGAATCGAGGCGCCATTGGAACATAAATATAAATGGATCACCAATGGATACCTGCGATGCCGTTCTCTCGGATGGGGCATCGATGTATCAGGAACCGTTCCCTCGATATGGACTTTCCCTTGATCAATCAGCGGAGCCAGCCAACTTGCCGTTTCTCGTGGGATAAATCCCACATCTTTGAAATCCTGATTTTGAACTTGAATCGCACTCTTATCATGTTGGTTTTCCGGATCGCGTTGCAAATGGACTTTTTCTCCAGCATGAACATTTCCTTTTGCATATTGCATTCCCACGATTTTCGTTTGAATGTCACCCAGATATTGGTCTTGATTGTGTGTTGCAGTATTCATCGGTTTCGTCCTTTCTTGCATTGGCAACAATGAGTAATGAATGCGGAACATGTTTTATGCTCCATTGACCGGCATTTTTGATCCCTCCAGCCGGTTGTCTTTCCAATCGGCAACATTTTCCATATACAAGAAGGATGCCAATTCGTGAATTTGAAAAATTAGGTGAATATAACTGCTTGGATTTTCATGAGTTAGTAAAATATAGATAAAACAAGGGGTAATTCTTTACATGGTAGGAAAATGAAGGTTAGATCAATTAATTTCTGATGAGTACTATTCAGAAAATGACCGATAAGCCGCGAAAAAGGGATTATTCGGAGAGCCACTTTTTTAAGGTATTCTTTGATATTTTCAACGCCTGCGCAGAATGGGTGACGTTACTATCGAACAACACCATGACGTGCCGAATATACGATTTCCGAATTGCTTCTTCTGGCAAAACATCATCCGTTGATTCGGGACGGAACATTTTGTAATCATTGAGGATTTCTTTGGTCAAGAGTGTAGTGGGATCGTCGGAAGCATGTTCGATTTCTTCTTTCAATATTTCTCTCACCGTCATCTTCATATATGCCGCCCGTTTCAGAATATTGATGAATTCGCGGATATTCCCCGGCCAAGTATATTCATAGATGGTTTTCCAATCCGCCGGAGATATATCCAACTTATGCCCTTTTTTCTTTAAATCATAAACAACGCTCCGCGCAATGGATTTCATATCATCCCGCCTTTCCATCAAAGATGGAATTCGTAATGTCAATACATTCAGCCGGTGATACAAATCCATGCGAAAACGGCCTTCCCGAATCATGGCCGGTAAATCCTGATTGGTGGCGGCGATGATTCGAACTTGGACAGAGTGAGATTTTATCGTTCCCAAGGGGGTGACTGTTCCTTCCTCCAATACCCGTAAAAGTTGCGTCTGAACGGTGAGCGGCAATTCCGCCACTTCATCCAAAAATAGCGTTCCTTTATCTGCCGCCTCAAATGCGCCGGGCTGGCTCTCGATGGCTCCCGTATAAGCTCCCGCTTCATGTCCGAATAACCGGTCATGAGCCAAATCGGCATTCGTGCTGAGGATGGCGCAATTCACGGAAACAAAGAGTCCTTCCCGTTTGCTGCGTTCATGAAGGAGTTTGGCTGCGATCTCTTTTCCCGAACCGGTCGGTCCGACAATGAGAACCGGTTCCTCCACCGGTCCCAACCGATTGATCAACGAGCGGACTTTCTTCATCGCTTTGCTATTTCCGAGTGGTACACCAACGTTTCCATAATTTCGATAGGATTCGACTTCTTTCTGATCCACGTTTGTTAAAGGAATCAAGCCGGCCAATTTGTGAATGGCATTTACAAAACTGGATCGATCCTCATATTTGAAATAGCGGTGGGCACTGGCTTTGATGAGATCATGCCAAAATTGATGTTCATCGGAACATGGAATCGAGGGATCCACATACTGTTCGGCCAACTCTCGAAGCAATTTTGTGGTTTGGGTGGATCGGATTTTCAGGTGATTGAAGATCAATTCTGTGTTACTTTGGGATTCTTGAAAAATGGGTTTGCAGACCTTTTTTAAAGGATTGACATATTCATCTAAATATTGCCGCCCACAATACCAAAACACGGAGCACTTTTTTCGTTTCAGGTTGCTTAAGGTATGGACCACACTTTCGAAATTCTCGTAAATTCCCACTCCGCATATGTGAATGACATCCGGAACTTTTTCATAGCCGGCGATTTCCTCCAAAGCCCAACTGATCCTGCCGGCACTGGTGATAGAAAGAAATGCTTTCGGAAACACTTGCAACAGCATTGCTCCCGAACAAGCGCCGTCTGTCCCATGGGTGGTGATGATGATCGGATTCTGGTTGCCAGTCTTTTTTGCCATTATACAATCGATTTAACAAAGATGGATTTTTAGGGGTATTATTGACATTCTATCATGATTGTCAATCGAAATTTGATTCTTGAACACATAGAAATACAAATCATATACGTTGGCCTTGTCCATGTATTGTTCTTGGAAAGAAATTTTTGTGTATGAAGAGTCACATTACGAACAATATAAGTATTTTGGTTGCACAGAAGCGCATGAATTTGACACTCCACTCAAACCCCACTACAGTATTTTTCAAGAAGAAACCATTTTATTGCAAGAAAGGTTTGATCCATGGACGCATTTCGTTTAGATGGGGAAATCGCTCTAATCACCGGTGGGGGGACGGGGCTTGGTTTGGCAATGTCCAAATGTTTGGCAGAGGCTGGAGCGCAGGTAGTGATCGTGGGGCGGCGGGAAGGACCGCTGCAAGAAGCTGTGCAAGCCATCGGGCATGGGACGCAGTATGAGGTGTTCGATGTAAGCCGCTTCGAGGAGGTTCCTGGCTTGATCAAGCGGATCAGTGATCGCTTCGGTTTGATTTCTCTTTTAATCAACAATGCGGGGATTCATTTGAAGAAACCGGCGGTCGAAGTGACGGATGAAGAGTTTACTACCATGATGAATATTCATGTCACCGGTTCCTTTGTGTTGACGCGCGCCGCCGCGCCTGCGATGATCGAACGGAAGCATGGGTGTATTTTGTTCATTGCTTCGATGGCTTCACTTTTTGGCCTGCCCAAGACGGTGGCTTATTCAGCCGCTAAATCTGCACAGCTTGGTTTGGTGCGAACTTTGGCGACGGAACTTTCGCCGCATAATGTGCGGGTGAATGCGATTGCTCCCGGGTTTATTACCAGTGATATGACGCGGAAGGCTCTCGATAGCGATCCGGAGCGGAAGCGGCGTGTATTCGAGCGGACGCCGATGAACCGGATGGGTGAGGCGGAAGATATCAGCTATGCTGCAGTGTATCTTTGTTCGCCTGCGGCGAAGTATGTCACGGGAGTGACACTACCCGTCGATGGTGGAACGAGTATCGGCTTCTAATAGATGGTGGGAGAAAGACATGAAAATCGGACTGGGATTGTACCGGAATATGCTGACACGGGAGAATTTCCGTTTTGCCAAGCAAGCCGGCTGCACGCATATCGTCGCGCATTGGGTGGATTATTTTTCAAAGGAATTGCTGCATGGCACCGATGAGACGCGTACCTGGGGATTAACGCAAAATGAGGGGAAACTGTGGAACGAAGAAGAACTACGAGATTTGAAAAAGGCAATCAATGAAGAGGGATTGGAACTGGAAGCGATCGAGAATTTCGATCCTTCACATTGGTACGATGTGCTGCTCGATGGTCCGAAGAAGAAGGAGCAGATGCAGGGATTGAAGACGATTATCCGGCGATTGGGGAAAGTCGGGATTCCGATTATGGGATATAACTTCAGCATTGCCGGTGTGTGGGGGCATGTGAACGGGCCGTTTGCGCGTGGGGGGGCGATGTCGGTGGCGTTTCTGGGAGAAGAAGGGCCGAAAGAGACGCCGATCCCGAAGGGGCAGATTTGGAATATGGAGTATGATCCCGATGCGGAGCCGGGGACGGTTCCTAAAGTGACGAGTGAAGTATTGTGGCAAAGGGTGGAGGAATTCTTGCGCGAGTTGGTTCCGGTGGCGGAAGAGGCGGGAGTGCGATTGGCGGCGCATCCGGACGATCCGCCAATGCCGACGATTCGAGGGCATGGCCGCTTAGTGAATCAACCGTATTTGTATCAAAAATTATTGGATTTGGTTCCAAGTCCGTCGAATGCGTTGGAATTTTGTCTTGGAACGCTACAAGAGATGAGCGAAGGAGATGTGTATGAGGCCATCGAGCAATATAGCAGGCAAAATGCAATCGCTTATGTTCATTTTCGTAATGTGAGAGGGAAAGTGCCGAAGTATCATGAAGTGTTCATCGATGAGGGGGATCTCGATATGATCAAAGCATTGCGGATTTTGTATCGAAACGGGTATAAGGGGGTGATTATTCCTGATCATACACCACAAATGACATGTGAAGCGCCATGGCACGCGGGGATGGCTCATGCGGTTGGATTTATGTTAGCGGCGTTGCGGTTGATCGAGGGGAGTGAACAAAAAAACAAGAATGCTTGATCTACCTTTTTTTCTATGTGTAATTCCATTAAACTTGTGTTAGGGTAGAACTCTCGTTTTTATAAGAGCATGGTTATTATATCGTTCAGGGAAAAGGAGTATTTACATCATGAGAGCGCGTTCTCGATTCTCATCCGCGTTTACACTCATCGAACTATTGATTGTTGTGGCTATCATCGGGATTCTAGCCGCTATCGCCGTTCCGAATTTTCTCAATGCCCAGATTCGCGCCAAAGTAGCGAAGGCGGAATCGGAGTTGAAATCCATTTCGACAGCGCTGGAAGCGTACCGGCTCGATAACAACATTTATCCGCCGTGGTTGGATGCAAGCGGTGTGCAGAAGAATCCGGTCAACCGGCGTTTGATTCCATTGACGACTCCGGTTTCTTATATTCCGGCGGTGCCGCAGGATCCGTTTCTTTATGGGGGATATGGAGCTCGTATGAACGAAGAGCAGAATGACGCATATATCACATATGATTACACGGATGCCTGGAGCCGGATCAATCATGGTGGATTATCCATATTGCCGCAGCAGGCTCGCTGTCGAGAATATAAGGTGACCAGTGCGGGGCCGGATTTCACGAATACGTGGGGGAATACGGTAACCTATTTACCCTCGAACGGGCTGACGAGTTTCGGGGATATCATCAAGCTTGGAGCGCGAACATCGTATCCTTGTGATGATACTTTAGTTGGGAAATAAATACATACTTTGGCGATATCGTAGTATTGAGAAATAGTCGAAGAGGAAAATTTTGTTGATCATTTATCTTTATTATTGGGTGAGATTCTAAAGTATGTAAATGAATCAATCTTCTTGTTATGACAGCATCTGGAAAGAAATTTTGGAGAACTTATTTGAGCAGTTCATCCAATTTTTCTTTCCTGTTGCTTACGGAGCGATCGATTGGGGGATATCCTACGAATTTTTGGATAAAGAATTCCAGTTGCTCATCGATGAGGAGAAGATTTCTTCACGGTTGGTGGACAAGCTGGTGAAAGTATGGTTGAAGGATGGGAAAGAAGTATGGGTTCTCATTCATATTGAAGTACAATCGCATTATGAACCTGATTTCGCATTGCGAATGTACCACTATAACTCCCTGATTTTTCAGCGGTTTCACAAAGAAGTGGCCAGTTTGGCGATATTGACCGATGAAAATGAAAATTGGAAACCCTCCTCATTCGGCTATAATTTATTTGGTTGTCAAATTCAGTTTGTTTTTCCGGTATGTAAGCTGGTTGAGTTCAGAAAAAATTGGGCATTATTACAATCAAGCGACAATCCTTTTGCAGTTGTTGTGATGGCTCATTTGAAAGAATTGGAAACGAAGAAAGATGACGAGAATCGTTTTCAGTGGAAGTTCAAAGTGACTCAACCGTTGTATGAGAAAGGATTCACTGAACAGGAAGTATTTTACCTTTTTCGCTTTATCGATGTCATTATGAAACTTCCAAAAGAATTGGAAAAACAGTTTCATCAAACGATCCTCGAGTATGAGGAGGTGAAAAAAGTGGCCATTCGAATACCTATGGATGAAATTGTAATGGAAAAAGGGCTGCAGGAAGGGCTGCAGGAAGGGCTACGGCAATCCGTGATCAATGCTTTCGAGATTCGCTATGGAAAGATTCCGGTTGGGGTGAAAGAATCAATTAAAAAGATAACGGATACTCACTTTCTGAAGGAACTTCATAAGAAAGCAATTATTACTGAATCATCCGATGAATTCCTACGGTTTCTTGGCGAATCTGGATAAATAGATTACCAAAGAACACAATTGTGCCTTTGGCTGAGAAAAAGACACCATCCACTACTCGAATTCGGATTTGAAATCGGTAGGCGATGGGCCTGTTTTGGAGAGGATGTCGTTTGCTTTTTCCAGAAGGCGGTCGATTTCGGCTGGATCTTGATCCGGCATGCGCAGAAGTTGATCGGCGACATTGATTGCTGTCAACAGCGCCAATTGGATGGATGGAGCCGAAGGTGCACGTTCCCGCAGTTCATGGACCAAGTCCCGCACGTACAGAGCGGCCTTTTTCACGGCTTCGGGATTGTCACCAGCACGCAATTGCAGTTTGGTACCGAGAATTTCGACACGGATTATATCGGAACTCGAAGGCATTGTATTCTCCCTTTCCCTGCAGCAGGAATCGGAGATTTATTTTTGTTCCTGCGGTACCCTCTATGCGGCAAGGAACGTGTTACTCCTCCGATTCGGATTCCATTCGTTCAATTTTGTCGATGATTGCCTGAATGCGTTGGCGAATTTCGACGCGATTGTCTTCCTGTGAGGACATTTGGCTTGCCAATTCTTCCCGTTGGCGTTCGCTTTCATCCAGTGATTTTTTTAAACTGTCCCGTTCGAGTTGCAAATCACGGATTTGATTGACCAATCCCTCAACGCGTTGATCCAAGTTCTCGAGAATTTCCATTAAATTTTCAAGAGTCATATCATTACACCATAAAGCTAAAAATATTGTTGTTTTTCATACGTTTGATACGATACTATTATCCCACCGCTTCGAAAAGGGAAACAATTCACTTTTCCCTATTCTTTAGGAGCGGAGCTGCACATCGAGTTTCGATTGTAACCGTTTTATGATTTTATTACAAACGTTATCGACGGATTCTTCTTTCAACGTTTCTTTTTTTGAGCGGTACGTCATCCGGTAGGCCAGGCTGACTTTCCCTTCGGGGACTTGCTTGCCGCAATAGTAATCGAATAACGATACTTCTTCCAGAATGTCGCCACTCTCTTTGCGGATGATATCTTCGACTTGTTTTGAAGAAACATTTTCCGGAACCAACAAGGCGAAATCCCGTTTGACTGCCGGGAAAGTGGAGAAGAGGCGGTATTGGATGGCCGATTCGCGATAGGCTTCCGAGAGGGTCGCCATATCGAGTTCGAGGACCAATACGCGACCTGGTAGTTCGTACTGCTCGGCGATAGTCGGATGCAATTCACCGCAATATCCGATGGATTTCTTTTTCACTTCAATTGTTACACCCCGTTTGGGATGAAGACACGGCGGTGCGCCGATGAAGCGATAGCGGAGTTTGGCCATATCGAGTATGCATTCCAGCAGTCCCTTGATTTCAAAAAAATCCAATTCTGTTTGTGGGCTGCGCCACCCTCTTCCTGGATTTCCAACAATGGTTACAGAAAGAGTTAGTTTTTCTTCTGTCGATCCGTTGGAGGGAATATATCGGCGTGCAAATTCGAACAATCCGAAGTCAGTAAAATGATGCGCTACATTATGGTGTGCGGATTGCAGCAATCCAGGCAGTACAGCCGTTCGCATGATTTTTTCGTTCGATTTGATCGGATTGAGCAAGGTTGTTTTCTCATTTGCCGTTGCTGTGTCTTCCAGCATGAACGGTTTCAAAGAGTTTTCTTCTGCAAAAGAGTAAGTAACCGCTTCATCAAGTCCCCGATCGACCAAATATGTTCGAATTTGAGCGAGGAGATTGCTGTCGATTTCTCGTGGTTCCGGTGGTTTGACAGGGGCGAGTGGCAATGAGGGAGTGAAATTTTCGTATCCGTGCAGGCGTGCCACTTCCTCCACTAAATCCGCTTCGCGGCGTAGGTCGTTGCGGAAAGACGGCACGCGAATGCTGATTTGTTTTTCATCCTTGGCTTCGATTGCGCAGTGGAGAGATGTGAAGATTTGTTCGATTTCTTCTTCCGGTACTGTTTTTCCCAACAGGCGATTGCAATAGGAGTAGCGTAGGCTTAGCGTACGCCCTTTTAAGTCATCTAACCGCTTTGTATCGGTGGAATCCCCGATTCCCATTTGTCCGGTAACTTTACCCCCGGCATATTCGAGGATCAGTTGTACGCAGCGCCAGGATGCAGGAATCACGGTTTCAAAGTCCACGCCACGCTCAAAACGGTAGGAGGCTTCGGAAGAAAGACCGAGTTTCCGCGAGGTTCGGCGGGTCGTTGGAGGATCGAAATACGCGCTTTCGAGCAAGATGTTTGTACTTGCTTCGCTGACTTCGCTGTCAAGACCACCCATTACCCCGGCGACCGCTACTGGATTCTTGGCATCGGCGATAACCAGCATGGAATCCTCGAGGGTGCGCTCATCGCCGTCGATGGTAGTAATCTTCTCGCCGGGTTTAGCACGGCGCACCACGATGCGCTTTTCTTCCAATTTGTCTAAATCGAAAGCATGAAGTGGTTGGCCGAATTCGAGTAGAACGTAATTCGTGGCGTCGACGATGTTGTTGATACTTCGCACGCCGCAGGCTTCCAGCCGTTTGGCCATCCATTCCGGTGACGGCCCGATTTTCACCCCTTTGATGACAACAGCGGTGTAACGTGGGCACAAGTCTTGGTCTTCCAGTGTTACGGAAGGTGCAAAATCCGGTTCTTCCATCGGTTTTATGGGTTTCGATTCCGGTAGACGAACGTTGCTTTTTATATATGTTGCCATTTCCCGGGCGACGCCGATCAGGCTCAATGCGTCGGGGCGGTTGGGGGTGACGTTCAGGTCGATGACCACTTCGTTGAGTCCCATCTCGTCGATGAGGCGGTTGCCGATGGTATAGTTTTGTGGGAGGATCATGATTCCCGCATGATCCTCACCCATTGCCAGTTCCCGTTCGGAGCATAACATGCCTTGAGAGTAGACGCCGCGGATTTTGCGTTTTTCCAGTTTGAAATTGCCGGGAAGCACAGTGCCGATGTGTGCCAGAGCGACGAGGTCGCCGTCTTTCATGTTGTGCGCCCCGCAGACGATTTCGTATTCCTGCTTGCCGTCGGTGACTTGGCAGAGGGTGAGTTTATCAGCGTTGGGATGCGGATTCACTTTCAACAATTTAGCCACAACGATGTCTTTGATCGCATCGCCGGGCGATTCGAGTCCCTCGACCTCGAATCCCCGCATGGTAAGCAGATGCGCCGTTTCTTCCGCCGAGGGGATATTTTCAACCAAATCAGCCAGCCAGGAGTAAGGGATTTTCATGATTCAACCGTGATAAAGATGTTCAATTTTAATAAATTGGAGCGCGGGCATCCTTGCCCGCATCTTCCAACGCGTGCATTTCCAGTTACTTGTTAAACAACTAGACATGCCGACTTACATTTATACCGAATAACATTTACTTAGTGACGATCTTCGCCTCTCACCCCAACGGGGTGACAGTTTTTCTATCACCCCTTCAGGGTGAAATTCGGACATTTAACATTTCCAGGGGCGATGCCCACTGGCTACCATCTTTAACCCCTTTGGGGTAGTTTACTGCATTTAACACGAAAACAACAAAAATGGCTGCAGACGAGAGGTCTGCCCAATAGTCTTAAGTGCCTTTAAAATTGAAACTTGATGAATTCTTTGATCGTATAAGCGCAGGGGGAGAGCGTCAAGTGTTATAAATGTGCAAAAAAGGGTGGGAGAAATGGATGAATAGTCTTGCATTGGTTGGGATTTGTGCTTTAATGTACATATGTTCAGCATGTTTTTGGAAAGAGAATACAAAAATGAATCAGGAATTACAGGATCGTATACGAGAAGCAGCAAAAGTTCTGAAAGATGAAGGCGCAGAAGAAGTGTATGTTTTTGGTTCAGCGGCCAAAGGTACTCTTCGTGATAATTCTGATTTGGTACAGGCAAGCAAAACGGGATTTGGAACGCGCAGAGCTGGATTTGCAATACCAGTATTTCGAATGGTGTTGCTTTACCTGTCAGCAGGCTGCCGAGAAAATGGTCACAGCGGTTTTCTATGCACTCAATCGAAGCATGCGCGGGCATTCTATTTTCAAAATGCTGGAAGGATTGAGTGATATTGGAGACGTATCCGAAGATTTGTTGCACTGGGCGCGTATTTTGGATCGTTATTATATTGAGAGCCGGTACCCGAATGGATATTCCGAAGGATGTCCTTACGAATATTTTGATGAGAGAATTGCCACGGAGGCGCTCCATGCTGTACGAGAGATCTTTGGGTTCTGTGACCATTGCCTCGGTCGATTACCCGAAATTGATGCAGGTACTGAAAACGAATGCGGTAACGTTAAAGACGAAACTTCCTGAAGTGGAAGAAGTCCTTTTGTTTGGCTCGTTTGCGAAAGGAGATTACACGCCGGAAAGCGATATTGACTTGGCTGTAGTGGTTACACATACTGAAGAACCGTTTTTGCAGCGCCGGGATAAATATGTCCGGTTTTTCGAAAAGTTGCCCTTTGATCTGAATTTGCTGATTTATACCAGGTCGGAACTGGAAAAGATGAAGGGGGAGAAAAACCATTTTATAGAAGAAATTTTGAGTTACGCGATTTCATTGTAGATTTTTTTGCTAAAAACCGATCATTCGTACAATTTCATTTTGATTTTAAATTATATTCGTGCTTTACTATTATCGGTTTAGCACCCTAGATAATGTCAGAACAGGAGAAACCATCGTGGCGACCGACGTGAAAGATCGCAGTAAGGCAATCGATCTGGCCATTTCTCAGATCGAAAAGCAGTATGGACGCGGCTCCATCATGAAAATGGGGGAAATCCCGAAGCAGGAAATGCCGGTGATTCCAAGCGGTTCGCTGGGACTCGATTGGGCACTCGGTGTCGGCGGAATTCCGAGGGGACGAGTTATCGAGATTTACGGACCGGAATCGTCCGGAAAGACGACGTTAGCGCAGCATATCGTGGCCGAAGCCCAAAAAATGGGGGGGACGGCGGCGTTTATCGATGCGGAACATGCGATCGATGTGGAATATGCCGCGAAATTGGGAGTGGATATCGATAATCTGTTGGTTTCACAGCCCGATACGGGGGAGCAGGCGTTGGATATCGTGGAAATGCTGGTGAGGAGCGGTGCGCTGGACGTCATTGTTATCGATTCAGTGGCTGCCTTGGTGCCACAGGCTGAAATCGATGGAGAGATGAAAGATACCCAGGTAGGGATTCAAGCACGTTTGATGTCCAAAGCCCTACGGAAATTAACGGGCATTTTGAGCAAATCCCATACTTGTGCGATTTTCATCAACCAGATTCGTGAAAAAATCGGTGTGATGTTCGGGAATCCTGAAACGACTACCGGCGGGCGGGCACTCAAGTTTTATTCGTCTGTGAGGCTAGATATCCGCCGGATCGGCGCGATCAAAGAAAAAGGAGAGATGATCGGCAATCGGACGAAAGTGAAAGTGGTGAAAAACAAAGTAGCTCCTCCATTCCGCGAAGTAGAATTCGATATTCTCTTTGGCGAAGGAATATCTCAACTTGGAGAATTGCTTGATCTCGGTGTCGAACACAAAATCGTCGACAAAAGCGGTGTATGGTATGTTTACGGAGACAATAAACTAGGCCAGGGAAGAGAGAACGCCAAGAATACACTGCGCGAAAATCCGGATATGGTGGAAGAAATCAAAAACAAGGTGCGAGTTGCTATCGGAGTAGCGGATGCGCCGACTGAAGTGGAAGAAGAGGAGGAATAGGCTGAAGGCTGAAGACTGAAGGCTGAAGGAAAAGATGTGTGGTGGCTGGGCAAGAAATAGACATTGAAACTACTTAAATGAGTGCACATTTACATCATGACTTTTCCTTTAACGAGTGGTCTGAAACTTTCATTTCTGCCCTGATTGGCTCATAATATTTCCGTATATAATCGAGGTAGAGCAGGCGTCCTCGCCTGCATTGATTTGTTGATTTTTATTCCAGGGTTGAGAGTAGTTCTAATTATTATGAGCGATCTGTATGAAAAATTGAAACGGTTTCAGAAAAACACGTCGGGTCCACAATCCCCGGCTTCGAAACAAACCCCTCCTGAAACGACGACGAATCGTTCTTCCAATTCTCTTCCTTCGCAGTTGCTGAATATCCCCGGTGTCATGCGGGGGACGCAAGTTCTTGAAAAGATACAAGAGCGGGATGACGCGAAAAAAAGGTTCTTGGCAACGATCGGTGTGGTTGAGAGAAAGAATTCCGCCGGAGTATTCGGTTATCGGGAAATTTTTTGTCCTTTGGATGAAATCGTTGTCGAACCGGATGCGATATGCGGTTTTGAACTTTCCACATTGGCTCACGATGAGTCGCTGATTACATACACTGCCCGCGATATGCTTTTTCTCGATACGGAAACCACCGGTCTGGCCGGAGGAACGGGCACGGTGCCCTTTTTGATCGGAGTCGGTTTTTTCGCTGATTCAGGGTTCCGAGTGTGTCAATATTTGATGCGGGATTATGATGAGGAAACGGCGGTTTTGCAGGAAGTGCTTGACATGCTGCGGAAATATCCCGCAGTATCTTCCTATAATGGGAAACGCTTCGACCTGCCGCTATTGCAATCCCGTTTTTTATTAAACCGAATCCGGTATCCATTGATGGAATTGCCTCATTTGGATTTGCTTTATACTGCCCGCCGTTTTTGGAAGCAGGTATTGCCCGATTGTTCTCTTTCGACGGTGGAATCGCAGATTTTGAATCGGGGCCGAGGGGAGGATATTCCGGGTGAATTGATCCCGTATGTGTATTTCGATTTTTTGCGGGGGCTTCGCATCGAGCGGATGCGGCCGGTGCTGTTTCACAATGCCGAGGATATCATTTCGCTGGCGGTGTTATTAGCGAAAGCGTGCCGGTTGTTGCGTGAGCCGGAAACGGAATGCACGAACGGATGGGAATGGTTCGGCCTGGGGCGGAGCCTGGCTGTTTGCGGGATGTGGGAGCAATCGTTTGTGTGTCTGGAGCGGGCTGTCGCGGCGGATTCCTTTGCGCAAGAGGACTGGATTTCTGTTTGCAAGTATCTATCCCTTTCGTACAAACGGATGGGACGGATGCAGGATGCGGTTGGCGTTTGGAACCGGATGCTGGAGCGGGAGGAGAATATTTTTGCGTGTGTGGAACTGGCAAAATTTTATGAACATACGATGAAGCAGTATGAGAATGCCTTGTCGATGACCGAGAAAGCCATCCTTATTTGTCAAAACAACCAATACAATGAACGGGAAAGAAGGAGATTAAACGAAACTCTTTATGAGGAACTTCTCCATCGAAAAAATCGCTTGGTGACAAAAAATACTAACGTGTGAATTCGAGATAAGAAAAAGGCAGAAATTTGATGAATATCCATGATCAATTATTCAAAGCGGCTGATTTTTCCCCAGAAACTGAGGATTGGATCATTCAGGAAGCCAAACTGTGCAGACAGCGAGTCGATACAGAGGAACATTACTCGGCGGATGAATTGTGTAAATCTCTTGGTTTGAAATAGAAGGTTCCCAATGAGGTTTGTGCATCGGAAAAGTTTCAAGAAGGGGCTAGAAAAACTCACGCCAAATCAAAAAAAGCGTGTTGCTGAAGTTCTCCATTTATTTGAAAAGAATCCTTACAATCCCCACATGAAAAATCATTCGCTTCATAGAAAATTAAAAGATTTACGAGCAATCTCTGTTGGAGAGGATATGCGTATCACTTTTTTTTTGAAGAGGACAATTATGAGATTGTTTACCTTCTCAAGAGAAAACAACGAAAACGAATCCGTTCTGCAATAGAAAAATACAGGGAAAAGTGCTAAAATGATCAACTAGAACAATCGATTTTATAGATACCTGTATTGAAACAAACTGGTAAGGAAGGGGAATCATGAAAACAAGAAAGGCTTTTACTCTTATTGAATTGTTGATCGTCGTCGCGATTATTGGGATTCTCGCTGCCATTGCGGTTCCGAACTTTTTGAACGCGCAGATGCGAGCCAAAGTGGCGAAGGTGGAAGGGGATTTCAAGGCAATTGCTACGGGTTTGGAAATGTACCGCTTGGATAACGGGCGTTATATCAGCCGGCAAGGTAATATTTCCTGGCCGTATCGCTTCCATCCTTTGACGACACCGGTTTCGTATTTGAGTCAAGGCCGCTGGCCTGATCCTTTTGCACCGGACTGGGCATTGATGCCGGATGGCGACCCGATGAATTATGTGTACGAATCAAATGGCTGGCCGGAAAGCCCAAGCCCCCATTTCGCCAAAAAATTCCGTAATTCCCCCCATGAATTTCTGCATGGAAAAGAAATGACATATGAGTACGCCCTTATTTCCGCTGGTCCCGATTCGGATTTGCAAGCGGACGCTGGAGCGAAATCCCAACCACAGGATGTGTTTTTCCTTTATGATTCCTCCAACGGACTGACCAGCAACGGAGATATCATTCGCTTCGGCCCATAAGATGATTTGTGAATTGTGATCATAAAAAAAAGGCCGTAAAAATACGGCCTTTTTCATGTAACGCCGGCATCTTGCCGGCACGTCGGAGCGCGGGCATCCCTGCCCGCATCTTTCAACGCGCGCATTGACGAATCGTGAAAAAACGCGGGTAAAGCGGGCGTCCACACCTGCCATCGTATTGCAAGCGAGGACGCATGCTCTACCCAAAAACAGGGTAGTGATATTCAGGGGAATAAAATGAATTTTGTTCGAACGCTTAGATTATCTCTAATTGTTTTTGTTTTGATGAACGCCTTCAATGGAATTGCAGCGGAGAAAAATAACTACTTGCAAGTCGTTCAATCCTATGCAGACACGCTCATCCAATGTTGACCGGTGATTTTCAAGTATCCGGCAAGGCTTGTTTCCATCCTGCTTTCAACATATTACTCAGCCGGTTTACTAAATCTTTGTTTTCCGGGCGTTCGGCGATGTTGATGTTTTCCTTTGGATCGATCCTGTGATCGTATAACATCCGCGCATACATATTCCCTTTATCGTTTGTCCATTCGGTGTACAAATATCGGTCGGTGCGGATGGAATCACCATTGTAAAAACGGCTGAAAATCGCTTTTTTCCAGGGGTTTTCCGGGTTTTTCATGAGTGGAACAAAACTAGTGCCTTCAAGATGTTCCGGTAAAGGGAGACCGCACAATTCACAGAGAGAAGGATAAATATCCACGAATTCGGAGAGCGCCATTGTTTTGTTCCCCCCCTTGAAGCCGGGAGCGCTGATGATGAGAGGCGCATGGAGAGAGGTTTCGAAGTTGCAGTGCTTGCACCACAGACCATGTTCTCTGAGATTCCATCCGTGATCACCCCAGAGAATCACGATCGTGTTTTCCCGCAGACCGAGGTTTTCGAGTTCATCGAGCAAACGGCCGATTAGCGCATCGGTATAGGAAACGCAGGCGTAGTAGCCGTGAACCAGTGTTCGGGCGAGTTCATCCGAGAGCGGACCTTCAGGCGGAATACCGGCATAGGCGCGTAATTCGCCCCAATTATGGATTGCTGCATCGGGGGCGTTTTGTGGACGGAACGGATTGTCCGCCATGTCGATCTCTTCGCGATTGTAAAGATCCCAATATTTTGTAGGAGCATTGAAAGGAAGGTGGGGTTTCAAAAATCCGGTGGCAAGGAAAAACGGTTGATCCATTTCCTTGAAACGCCGCAGGTCTTTTAAACTCTTTTCGAGCATCATGCCGTCATAATATGCACTATCCGGAACATCCGCCGATTCGTATGCCGGGCCTGCGCCGGTTGAATGCTGGTTTTCGATTTCTTTGTTTTCCTCAAGAAGATAGTTACGCCAACTCGCCCCGGCTTTTCTCGGAGCCTGCCAAGCTTCTTCACTCCAGCTGCCGGGCATGTCCGTGCGGTGATGAAAAACCTTTCCGTTGGAAACCGTATAGTAACCGTGATTTTTAAAATGCATGGGCAATGTCAATGCGCCGGGCAGGTCTTCTTCCACCTTGGTTTTGTAAGAAACGAACCGGTCGCGGGTAGGACGCATGCCGGTGAGTAAACTGGCTCGGGAAGCTCCACAAACCGGAACCTGGCAAAAGCAGCGGTCGAACATCAGCCCCTCTTTTGCAAGCCGGTCGATGTTGGGAGAGATGATTTGCGATTGGCCGTAACAGTTGAGCTGCGGACGCAGATCATCCACGGCGATGAAGAGGACATTAGGACGCTTATTTTTTTTCTCGGATGCGAATACGTTCGAGGATAGGGCTAACGAACTTGTGCCGAGAGCGAGCTTTTTGAGAAGGCTGCGCCGGTTGATTTGTTGATGTTTCATTGGTTTTTCTTTCCTATTATATATTGTCTGAATCAGGATGGCCGGGATGAAAGGATGAACAGGATTTGCTCTATTGAACAATATGCGAAATTTGGCGAGTTTTCAGTGACCAATGAACGTCTTCTCGGTTCGTCATGAAATACTTTCATATTCCCATCCTGGAAATCCTCTCATCCTGGCCAATCCAGATTCAGACAATTTCCTACTGTACCATTAAATCACTTTCATTTCAAAAGCAAAAAGGCGGGAAAGACCCGCCCTTTTTTACTTTTTGTGATCAGGAATTTACCATTTCAGCCCGGCATCCACCGGTTCGCTATAATCTTTCAGCATTTCTTCCCAGGTCACTTGCCGGTTTTCATAAGAGGCGATACGACCGAGGATGGAGGTCATCGTGCTTTCCGCACCTTGTTTGGTTTCATTGAGATAGTTGCCGCTTTTGACGCTCTCGACGAAATGGCTGACTTTTCGGGATTCAGTACCCGAAAGATTGCTTGTCGTTTCCGATTTCCAGGGATTGTCACCGGTGATTTGCGCATGGCCTGTATAGGGGGTGTCGGTGGTTCCCTTGGTTCCGAACATACGCTCACGGCAATCACCCCATCCTTTTAGGAATTGAGTGGAACTGAAATCGATTTTTACATCGTTCGGATACCAATAGGTCACGATAAAGTGATCCCAGCAGTCTCCCACATCTGTGCGCGCCTTACGGCCGCCGGTTCCGTAGGCTTTTACCGGATGGTTTTGCAAATACCAGTTGGCGACGTCGATAACGTGGATATTTTGTTCGACGATAATATCTCCTGAGAGCACCTTGTCAAACACCCAATTGCGGATACGGTTTTCTTGTTCGGATGCGCCCGGTATGGTGCGGTTGCCGAGCCGACCGGTGTGATAGTACACCATACCGCATACGATATCACCGATCGCGCCATCATGAACGCGCTTGATCACTTCCTGGAACTCGTTGCTGTAGCGAATTTGAAAACCGACGGCGATGCTGAGTTTCCCTTTTGCTTTTTCACCGATGCGGATCACTTTTTGAGCGCCGGCCACATGAGTCGCAACCGGTTTTTCCATGTACACGTGTTTCCCCGCCTTCACCGCTGCTTCCAAATGTTCCGGATGGAAATAGGGGGGGCTGGTGATGATGACCATATCAACATCGGAAGCCAATAATCTTTCGTGTGAATTCGGTCCTTTGTATAATCTGGATGGATCAATTTTGGGTTTGTCCAATTCAACCAACCGCCGGTCCAATGATTCTTTGGTGCTTTCCAATCGATCTTCGAATAAATCTGCAAGCGCAACGCATCGAGTATCCGTATTGCGGATGAAGACTCCTGCGTCGTTGTTTCCTCGCCCGCCGCAACCGATCAGTCCAAGTTGAAGGGCAGAGTTCGCAGAGGAACCGAAGACGGTTTCCGGGTGAGCGAGAACAAGACCGGCTCCTGCTGTTGTGGCTTGAAGAAAATGTCGTCTACGTATGGATTGGTTTTGTTTTTCATCTTTCATAAGATCTCTCCTAATCATGAATCTACTTTTTTATCATTTACCTCATAGGTACCACGAATTGTGAGAGGATATTTTATTGATCATAATGGTATTGGGAGAAAAAAGAAAGGAATTCCACTGATACGGAGGTGTTCCGAAAAGCCGGAGCGCGGGCATCCCTGCCCGCATCTTAGAACGTGCACATGATCAATATGTTGTAGCAGTATTTCAATCCTTGCTGCCAGAGGGTCGGTGATACAAGTTTGAAATTCTTGCAAATGTAATAAAGATGCCCATTCACCTTATCCAAGATCGTGGTAAACTATTTAGGGTTCAAAATAAAATAGCACTATTTTAGCAAAGAGTAACAGAAAGAAAATTTCATGAATCATAAAACCGCTTTATTTCAGGAGCACCAAAACGAGTCGGCTCGGATTGTGGATTTTGCCGGATGGGATATGCCGCTTCAATACAGCTCCATTACCGGTGAACACGCTATCGTCCGGGAAACCGCCGGGATTTTCGATGTGGGTCATATGGGTCGATTTTTTATCAGTGGCTCGCAATCAGCGGAAATGGTGAGTAAATTGGTCGTTTCGAAAATTGCCAATCTGTCTGCCGGTCGTGTACGCTATTCCGTAGTGTGCAATCCGGAAGGAGGTTGCAAAGACGATGTCTTGGTAACCCGTCTGTCTGAAGATTCATTCTTGGTGGTTGTGAATGCATCCAATCGAGAGAAATTGCTCAGCTGGTTCGAAAAGAATCTCGATCCTACCCTCGCATTCCAGGATCGGACATTTGAAACCGGAATGATCGCTATTCAAGGCCCGAATGCCTTGGACATTACTTCGAAAATTTTGAATATGGAGTTGGATTCCATCGACTATTATCATGCGAAACAACTCGATGAAAATTTCATAGTGTCCCGCACGGGTTATACCGGTGAAGACGGTTTTGAAATCATCGCTCCCAACGGTCCAATTGTCGATTTTTGGCGAAAAGCGCGCGAACAAGGTGCGCAACCTACAGGTCTCGGAGCCAGAGATTCCTTGCGCCTTGAAATGGGATATCCGCTGTATGGGCATGAATTGGAAGAAGATATTTCTCCTCTGGAAGCGGGATTGTCCTGGGTGGTTCATTTGGACAAAAGGGATTTTATCGGAAAATCGGCACTGGTGAAACAAAAAGAAGAGGGAATCCCGCGACGCCGCGCCGGCTTCGTGCTGGACGGTTCCGGTGTCCCCCGGCAGGGATATGCTTTGTATGACGGAGAAGAGAACGTCGGAAGTGTGACCAGTGGAGGATTTTCAACCGTCTTGAAAAAAGGCATTGGGTTGGGCTTGGTTACGAGCGGTCATCAAAAAACGGAGAATCTGTTTGTGGAGATCCGAGGTAAGAAGGTGCCCGCAACCGTCCAGAAACCGCCGTTTGTGCCGACACGGGTGAAGAAGTGAGTGGTGGTTTGTAAAGATATGGTGTAACATTTGGATTGGGCACGATAATAAACGAACATTCATAATTCAACGAATTGCAATGATCAGTGAAATTGAAATTGAAGGATTTAAAAGTTTTGGCCCCTCGACAGAGACGATTCGTCTTGCGCCATTGAATTTTTTGATTGGCGCGAATGCGTCGGGGAAAACCAATTTGCTTTATGCGCTTGAGTTTTTGAAAAATGCCGCCCTCCAGAATGTGGACTATGCCGTCAACATGTTGGGGGGGAATAGCGAAGTTCGCAACAAATTGCTGCGCCAGCGGAAAGAGCCAAAACCAGTTCGTATTCGAATTAAGATTGATCAACAAGTTAAAATTAGAACATCTCAGAAGGAAGAATTGAAAGCGAATCAATTTGAATATGAAGTGATCCTTGATCTTAGAAGTGAAATGAATCCTCAGATTTGTTCGGAAAAACTCACCATGTCGGGGAAACAAGACCGAGATGAAAAAAGGATTTTTGAATTATTGAGAACAACCACTGAAATAGAATATACTGATCTTTTTGAAGAAAATTATAAAAAAAGAAAAATACTAATTCCCGAGGGGGAACGTTCTAGACTCACAATCTCTGGAGGAGGATTTTTAGCCGTTCCATGTGTTGTAATGTTGGATTACATGCGTAAATGGCGTTTTTTTAACATCAGTCCTGCGATTGCACGGGAAGCATACCGAGAGAGTCCGGAAAATGATTTGGGGAAACAAGGGGAAAACCTATCTGCGATACTGCATAAAATTGAAAAGGATAATAATGGCAAGTACATGAAAGCCATTGTGAATGGCCTAAAAGATGTCATTCCCGGCTTTAAAAATTTTAAAACAAAATTATTGGATGTAGAACGGAAATGGGCTTTTCAGATAGAAGAAGAAAAAATTCGAGGAGCCATCCCCCCTTCTTCCGTTTCAGATGGAACAATTCGTTTGCTGGCTCTACTCGTGATCGCTACATGGATGGCAGACCGGTCATTTTTGATCGCGATTGAAGAACCTGAAAATGGAGTTCATCCACTTTTATCGGAACATATAGTCGATGTACTAAGAACAGCATCGCAAAATACACAATCTCAATTCTTGATTACAACTCACAATCCTGATTTTTTAGATTATCTTGAACCTGAGGAAGTTATTCTATGTGATAAAGAAGAGGGATTTACGCGGTTGAAGCGAGCGTCGGATATCGATGAAATCAATCATTTTCGCAAGCATTTCATGATCGGTGAACTGTGGATGCAAGGGTCGCTGGGAGGGATTCCATGAAAATTGGGGTAGGCGTGGAAGTACCGTCGGATCGTGATTTCTTACATAAAGTATTGCACAAGTATTTTAAACCAGCTCAATTTGATATCCGGATCATGAAATCACGGGAAAAGTTAATCCGCAATGCGCCCCGATTGTTGAATGCATTTAAAGATGCGAAATATGATTTAGCGATCCTGTTGATCGATGAGGATAAAGAGCCTTGTGTTTCTGCAGTCATTGAGCTATTCGATCCGACTCTACAGAAGGAAGCACGAAAAGAGAAAATGCATCGTTACTTGTTTATTTGTGTAGCCATTCGTGCTCTCGAAGCATGGTTACTTGCAGATTCGCAAGGAATTAAGAAAGTCTTACCGAATGCAAAATATTCTTCGCCCGCTGAAACCGGTGAAGTCGGTATCGGCGGGATATTAAAAAAACTATGGGAGGAAGAATACGGGAATATTGCTTTGAACAAATTATCGTTTGCTAAAGCAATGGCCTCGAAGTTCAATCCAAAACATGCGAAGAAGCGATCCGCTTCTTTCCGTTATTTTTGGGAATGTCTAGAAAATCGTATCTTAAAATATGAAAGGAACCACATATGATACCCGAAGACCTGAAATACACCGAATCGCACGAGTGGGTGAAAGTCGAGGGGAACCTGGTGACGGTTGGGATTACCCATTATGCGCAGGAGCAACTCACCGATATCGTCTATGTCGAACTGCCGGAAATCGGGCGGGAAGTCAACAAAGGGGAAGAAAGTTGTGTGATCGAATCATGCAAAATCGCGGCCGATCTCTACGCGCCAGTGAGTGGAACGGTCAAGGAAGCCAACGAAGAATTGAGCGATCATCCCGAAAACATCAACCAAGATCCATACGGCACAGGATGGATCATCAAGATCGAACTGAGTGATCCTACCGAAGCCGATGCGTTGATGGACGCTTCCGCCTACCAGGCTTATCTGGATAAAGAATCCTGATCGTATCATCATTACCATTCTTTTTACCCGATCCGTTTTTCCTTTCTTTTAAGAGAAGGACGGATAGAATTTTGAATGGATTCGTATCACTATCATCTGAGAAAAAATCGGAAAATCATTAGAAACAGAAGGAACCTTATGGATTTTATACCTCATACTTCCAAAGAAATTCGGGATATGCTGAACGTAGTCGGTGCGGCTGATGAAAGCGCCTTGTTCAAGATGATCCCGGAGTCATTGAAAAATCCTCCCATCGATTTTCCGCCTCCTTTATCGGAGATGGAGATGACGGAATTGATGGAATCGGCATCGAAGGAAAATTTGGCGGACTCTACTGCTGTGTTTCTTGGCGGGGGGGCGTATCGCCACTTTATCCCGCAGGCTGTTCCCGCGCTGATTGCCCGCGGCGACTTCCATACGGCTTACACGCCCTATCAGGCGGAAGCCAGCCAGGGAACGCTGCAAGCGATCTACGAATTTCAAACGCTCATGTGCCGCCTCACCGGCATGGAAGTCGCCAATGCTTCGATGTATGACGGTGCTACCGCATTGGCGGAAGCCGCCCTCATGGCATGCCGTGTAAAACGCAAAGAAAAAATCATCGTTTCCGGAACCATCAATCCCCATTACCGCCGTGTCATGAAAACCTATCTGGAAGCGCCGGGAATTGAACTGATCGAGATCCCACAGTGCAGTGGCGTGACCGATGTAAACGCTCTTCGAGAGCAGGTAAACAAGGATGTGGCGGCTGTATTTATGCAGTACCCGAACTATTTCGGGATACTCGAATCCGGTCAAACCATCGCCGATATCGTGCAACAAGCGGGTTGCCTCTTGGCGGTATCCGTGTATCCCCTTTCCTTAGGGCTCTTGCAACCGCCTGGATCGTGGGGGGCGGATATCGTTGTAGGCGATTTGCAGTCGCTGGGACTTTCCCTACAGTATGGCGGCCCGTATGCCGGATTTATTGCAATCAAACAGAAATATGTCCGCCAGATGCCAGGACGGTTGGCCGGACGTACGAAAGACGCCGATGGCAATACCGGTTATGTTCTCACCCTGCAAACTCGCGAGCAACACATCCGCCGTGCCAAAGCGACTTCGAATATCTGTACCAACCAGGCGCTTTGCGCATTGGCTGCAAGCATTTATCTCTCCCTGATGGGGCCGAAAGGACTGCGAAAAGCGGCGGAGTTGAGCTTACGCCGGGCGCATGAGTTGCAGAGACGATTGTGTGAATTGAACGGTGTGCGCACTGTCTTTGACCAGCCATTCTTCAATGAATTTGTCATCGATCTGCCTATCCCCGCTGCCACCTGGCTCGATCATGCGAAAGAGCACAACATTCTGGCCGGTATTCGTATTCCTGCCGGGACTGTTTCCGAAAACGATTCGCTCCTGGTTTGTGCCACGGAAAGAACTTCGAACGCCGACATGGACCGTTATGTGGATTTGCTGAAAGAGTCTTTAAAATAACAAATAGGATATAAAAAATGCCGTTAGATGCTTTTGAACCGACAATATTCGAACTTGATCATAAAGACGAAGGCCGCGATTGGTTTGGCGGAGCGGATTCGGATGAATCCTCTTTACAGGAACTGCTGCCGGGTGAATTTCTGAAATCCGATCTACTCGACATTCCGGTTTTGAACGAATCGGAAGTTGTGCGACATTACACGAAACTGTCGCGCAGGAATTTCAGTATCGACAGCGGCTTTTATCCGCTCGGTTCCTGCACGATGAAATACAATCCCAAGATTTGCGGGATCCTCGCCGATTTGCCCGGTTTTGCCAATCTCCATCCCGAAGCGGGAGCCGGCTGCGCGCAAGGCACGTTGCGCCTGATGGACGAAATCGCACAGTTTCTCGCTTCCCTTACCGGGATGAAACGAGTGACGCTCAATCCTTGCGCCGGCGCGCATGGCGAGTGGTGTGGTATTCTTCTCATCCGCGCTTATCACCAAGACCGCGGAGATGACCGCAAAACCGTTCTGGTGCCGGATTCAGCCCATGGAACCAATCCGGCTTCGGCCACAATGGTGGGATACAAAACGGTCGAAGTGAAATCATGCGCGGAAGGCTGTGTCGATCTTGATGATTTAAAGCAGAAGTTGAATGACGACGTCGCCGCCTTGATGTTGACCAATCCCAATACCTTGGGGCTGTTCGAAAAGGATATTTTGGAGATTTCCCGTGTGGTGCATGAGGCGGGAGCGTTGCTCTATTACGACGGCGCGAATTTGAACGCCATCGCTGGAGTCGCCCGCCCCGGCGACATGGGATTCGACGTTGTTCATATCAACACGCACAAAACCTTCGCGACTCCGCACGGCGGTGGTGGCCCTGGTAGCGGACCGGTCGGTGTCAATGAAAAGTTGATCCCTTATCTTCCCATCCCGTTGATCGGCAAGGGAAACGGGGAATATACGATCTCCTATGACCGTGAAAAAAGCATCGGCCAAATTTCCACCTTTTACGGAAATGTAGGAATCGTTCTGCGCGCCTATGTCTATATGCGCATCCACGGTCTGGAAGGGATCAAGAAAAACAGCGTTAACGCGGTGCTCAACGCCCGCTATTTGAAAAAGAAACTGAAATCGCTGATCCCGGTGGAAATCGACGCGGATAACATGCACGAATTTGTTCTGACGATGAAAGACCACGACCGTTTTGGTGACTTGAACGCGATGATCCTAGCCAAGAATCTCATCGATCACGGTTTCCATGCCCCCACAGTCTATTTCCCTCTCATCGTCAAAGAAGCCCTCATGATCGAACCTACGGAAACTGAATCGAAACAGACACTGGACGACTTCGCAAGTACCGTTGCCCAAATCATCGAAGACTACAAAACCGATCCGGAACACGTTCTTCATGCCCCTCATACTCTGCCGGTCAAGCGATTGGATGAAGTGACAGCCGCCCGGCAGCCGGATTTGTGCTGGAAGACGTAATGCAGGCTGGTTTATCTTTACTGGAACAACAAGAACATGAGGATGAAAACTAAATGAAGACAAAACACCATGGTTTAGAGGAATTTTCTGATTTCATCTTCACTCATGTCAATTTGTCTGAGGATTTCACGGAACACAGGTCTCGGCAAATCCCCTGGGTGAATGGGTACAGACGTATTCCGCCCGTCAGAGTGATGAAAAAAAGCATGGCTTCCTTTCTGGCGGATAAGCGAAAATCCCAACTTTTCGAGGATGCGGACCATTTCCCGCACTTTTATGGTAGGAAGACGTTCGCTCATACTTCTGATAGACTTATGGTGAGCGCTTTGCTTACGGAAAGATGGGCTGGTTGTTCCTCAACGGGTATCGCTTCGCCAATATCATGCAGCCCTTCAATATAACATTCAATGGCTTCTTGGATGTTTTTTTCGGCTTCCTCAAGCGAATAGCCATATGATACGCAACCACGTAAGGCGGGGACAGTTGCAATAATAACGCCGTCTTCGGCTTCTTCAAATTTGACCGTGTATTGATAGGTTTTTGTTTCCATGATGTTTCGTTTATCTGGGAAATTTACTGCGTATAGGTTACCTGATTTTAGGAAAAAAGTCAAACAAAAGCCAAACAATGAGTAGTTCAGCACGGCCACCGCGTTTTTAACTCTTGCCGGTAAAAATCACGCTCGTCCTGAGGGGATTTTATTGCTGATGATTCGATGATTTTCACAGCGGTTTCCAAACGGGATACAATATCCTCGATGTTTTGATTGTTGTTCATTATGAATCTCTTCATGATGCACAAAATCAGAAATACAAGACTGATTCGAAGAAAAAAACTAGATGAGTTGAATATGAAATGGCGTCTCATAATGAGTTTGCACGAATCCGGTAAAGACTTCTTCAGAAACAAACTCTTCAGAATATCATCATGTTTAGATTACTTAACAAGATTAAGTTAGGGATTAATGTTTGTCAAGCATTCAAATTGATTTTGAATACTTTTTTTCGTGTTATCTTCAATCTCTCAGTTCCCATCCCCTAATCGCCGTCACTTCCGGCTCCAACCCCGCCAACCCAAATATATGCCCAACCGACAACCCATACTCCTGTGCAACAACATTACATTCCAAAATCGGCCCTTTCTCCTGCAGTTCATCCCCGCTCTTCTCGAACCAATAAATCGTATTCCACGGTCCATATCCGCCGCTGGTGTTGATGAGGTCGAGTTGTTCGTCTCCGTCGATATCGCAGTGGCAGACACCTTCCGAGCCGGTATCCGGCCATCCGACCCAGAGTTCCTGTAAATCATCCGCCCAATCGTCGGCGGAAAGTTTCTCAATCATATGGAGAGCGGTGGCAGTGGGATCGTCTCCGTAGAACATTTCACCTACGATGAGATCATGGTCACCGTCGCCGTCATAATCACACGCGGTCAGCCCGGTGATGCCGCCTTGGCCGGGGTATTTTCCGCCCCAATTCAGACGGCGGGAAAAGGCCAGTACCGGTTCACCCTGCGCAGTGAGGGTGCCGTCCGCATTGACGGTATAGACCTGGTCGAAAATATCGCAAAACATACTGTGCGGTCCGGCCTGGTCGTTGTCTTCCGTCCATGCGATATGCAGTGTGTCACCTTCATAATACAGATCGACACCCAGCGGGCTAACATCGGCCGGAGTGGTAAACAACGGCGGCTGCACCAGTTCCCATTCACCGTCCGCATTCAATCTTCGAAGTTGGAATTCCGTTCCTTTGCTGGGAAAATGTTTCTCCCCTTTTGATACGGTGAGGATCAAACTCGGATCCGATTGTCCCTCCAATTGGATCATGTCCATCCCCATATCATAGATTTCCCCAAAATAATCCTCTTCTGCAATCTCAGGAGGCAAAAGGTACTGGGGAACCAAACTCCAGGTTTGATCCTGTGCAGTATAGGTCCATTGCATGATGTCATATCCAGTTGCACCGGAACCGTCATCCCACGAAGTCGTCCAAATCGTCAGTCCGTCCTTCAATGTGTCCTGGCAGAGTCCGTGCAACGGGACTAATCCGGCAATGAGTGCAAATAAAATTACTTTTCGTTTCATCTTGTTGTTCTCCTTTTCTGGATTAAATTTCATACTCATGAAAACCATCTTGAATTGATTGCAACGTATCACAAAATACGCAATTTGTCTATGTCGGATCGCTAGCGTTCTTCCTAAGATATTCAAGGATGATAACTCGCTGACGTGGATTGACTTTCTCATGGGTGAAGCAGGTGTCTCACTTGCCTTAATATTTTTGGTGAGATAACGAAAACATTTTCTTCCGGAATGGAACTACACAATCATTTTCGGTGGTTTCTTGGAATTTCTCATTGACAATCAGGTTGGTAGAGACACGCGTTCTTGCTGTATACTAGAAATCATCGATGGAATAACGCTTGCCTTCCATCCAAGGTTACAATACCATAATAGTATTAGGAAAATGAAATTGATTCACAAAAACAGAAACGGAATGATGAATGATGAAACGATTCTCTTCGCTCTTCTGGACGGCATTGATTTGTAGCGTTTTCGGTCTACCCGCTGGGTGCCAGCCGGAAATCGAGTTCGAAACGTTGTCATGGGATTTTGGTGATTCCTATCCTTTCCAGAGTTTACAACATGATTTCAAGTACAAAAATAACGGAACGGAGCCGCTGGTGATCACGAATGTCATATCGACGTGCGGATGTACCGCCGCCGTAGCGTCAGCTTCTTCTGTATTGCCTGGTAAAACCGGCATTGTATCGGTGACCTTAACGACCAGCTCGATTCCCGGCAAATTCGAAAAAGGGATCGGGGTGGTTTGCAATGATCCGAAACGTCCCGAATTGACCCTGACCTTGAAAACGCAGGTCAAACAGGTCTGGCGTTTCTCTCCCAAACAGAGTTTTCTCTTGAAAGATGTGCTGATCGGCACGACCGATTCTCAGCAGTTGTTTCTGAAAAATTTGGAAAACGAGCCGTATGAGATCGTCGCCACCAAACTTTCCAAGCCGGAATTTGACGTCGAGGTGGGCGAAAGAACGGAGGAGGGAATTCCCGTTACCGTCATTGTCCATTCCGGAAAAAAGAAAGGGCCATTGAGTGATGTGCTGGAAATCCGAACCAATCATCCCAAAGCGCCTATCGTTCGGGCAACGGTGTTCGCTAATGTAGTCGGATTTGTCAAATTTAGCACACCGCGATTGTACTTTGGTTCCGTTCCTGCTGGCAAAACCGTACATAGGCAGCTGAATGTTACCCTGCGTGGATCGGGTGATCAAAGCGATTTAAAAATTTCCCAAATCGAACCGGATACGGAGAATATTTCCGGCAAAATTTTGGGGCAGAGTGGTGGCAATATTCGTATGCTATTCACATTTACACCAAGCGGTGATCCCGGTTTCAAAACCGGTGAAGTCAAAATTCATACAAACATCGATGCCGAACCGGTGGCCACCTTGAGTTACTCCGCGCTGGTCCGAAGAGCTCGCTGAACAATCACTATATTCAATAAAAAATGAAACGATTCTTAACTATAATTTGGCAATCGTGTGTGATCGTTGTTTTCGGAATCCTTTTAGGATTGACGATCAATGCCGCCTCCGAAAATCCGCTTCCCTTCAAGCGCGTTCCTAAATATGCCGATGATCGCTGGCCCATAGTCACGGCGGAAGAAGTGAAGACATTGTCCGAGACGGGAGAGGCTATAGTGATCGACGGCCGCGAACCGAAAGAATACAAAGCTGGACATATCCCCATGGCGATCAATCTGCCGGCAACGGAATTCAGCCACTATTTCGAGGAGATTGGGGATGCGCTGCCGCGGGAAGGTGTTCAATTGATAGTTTACTGTCAAGGCGGCATGTGCGATGAAAGCCACGAAGTGCTCGATCTGTTGGAAAACCTCGGGTTCAAGGATCTCTATTTGTTTCCCGGGGGATGGTTGGATTGGAAGGGAAAAGGATACCCGACGGAAACAAGTGAAGAGACACCATGAAAAAGATTGACTGGTTTTTCCGACACCCCTATTTTGCCTTGATCTTGCGGATCTTTGTTGGCGGAATTTTAACGTATGCCGGTTTTCTTAAAATGATCGATATGGAAGGCATGGCCGAGGCGATTCAGAATTATCAAATTCTTCCCTTTTCCATTGTCAACATTTTCGGGATTATCCTGCCTCCGATTGAATTTTTGACGGGCTTATGCCTGATGTTCGGTTTCTTTTTCGAAGGTGCATTGCTTGTCGCTACGATGCTTTTAGTCGTTTTTTGCCTTGCCATTGAAACCGCTATCCTACGAGGATTGGATATCGAATGCGGCTGCTCTCTTACGACGGACGCGGAAATTGTGGGGATTAAAGTATTGCTGCGGGATGTGTTTTTATTATTATGTACATTGGCGATTGGTTTTGCGAGGAATCAGGTTTGGATGCTGGATTCATTCTTTCCGTGGGGACGGAAAAAAGAATCTTCTTCAAGCACGAACGTTTAGACCTGCTCGCGGAACGCCGGCTTTTCCTTTGTGGCCTTGGCGATTATAGACGCCGCTTGGTTTTTCCTGAATCAATTCCGAAAACTGGGAATTCATTATAGCGATTGCATTGTTGAGCAAGTTTTTGTTGGATTGATTGCTTTGCTGCAGTTTGTCGATTGTTTGCCTCAATTCTGATCCGGCTCTTTCCAATTCCATGTTGTTTTCCGGCGGTAGGACTTCCAAAATGTCTCGCAAAGTGGGTTGTGCTTTTTCGATCCCCAATTGCAATGCGATCTCGCCGGTAATGGTCATTCGTTTTTCTTCCAAATGCGTTAATTCATCTACTAAATCTTGTGTTTTTTCGGTGACCTTCAGCAACGTTTCGGCATCTCCTGTTGCCAGGCATTGGCGTTCTTCCGTTTTGATCGCCAAAATCTTTTCGTGGATTTTTTGTTCTTTTCGGAGTAAATCGATTAAAGGACGTAAGTTCATGTTTGTTATCCTTCTACAATTCTCGTTTATCTGTTGGGATTGTCCGGCGGTCTTTCAATTCCATGAAGCCGTTCTTCTCCTGATCGAGTTCCAGCATTTGTGGTTCCTTGTGAAGCCGAAGAAAATCCTCCGTATTCTTATGCAATGGAATGAAATCCGGATCCGCGGAATCCTTCTGTTTTCCATTGAGTGATAAAAACGGTTTCTTTTCCATTTCGGACGGATCTTTGATCTTGTCGTTTTTCTCTTTGAGTTCCTCGTAAATCATATCACCGATGCCGAAGGGTTTCGTTTGTGCCAGTTGTTCGGCCAGGTGGTCATCGACGATTTCCATATACATGTCCATGGCGTGGGAATTGCCCATCAACTCGCTTTTCGGTACTGTTTTGCGCATCTCTTTTAGTAGTTGCCGAATGATCAAGGATTCGAAATCGTTGGCAGTATCGCGCATCTCGCGATCGGACATCTTGCCGTTTCCGTGAAGAGATTTCATTTCCAAGGCTTCCAATTGTCCCTGGGTGCGGTTCATCAATCCCGCCGAGGTATTGAGTGTATTCGGCATATCCATGAATTATGCTCCTTTTACTGTACCATCACGACTTCGGCTTTGATCGCTCCATATTGAGCCATGGTCTGGAAGATGGCGATCAGATCCCGTGGAGTAAATCCTACTTGTTTTAAACTTTCAACCATATCGCGCACCGTGGTTCCTTCGAAGGTCGCAGTTTTGTCTCCTTCTTCTGCCGTAACTTGCACTTGCTGCGTCACTTCGGTTTCTCCGCCAGGACCAAGACCTGCTTGTGAGACTTCCGGTGTTTCTTGAATCGTGATACGCAACGGTCCGTGTGCAATCAAGACCGGTCTGACTTTGATGTCCTGGCCCGCGATGACGGTTCCGGTTCGTTCATTGATCACGATCTTCGCGGCCTCCTCTGCTTCGACCAAGGCGTCGTCGATAAAGGCAATCGCATCGACGAGCGACGGAAATGTTCGTTTTCCCAGGACGATATTTTCATTTTCATCCATGCGAACGAATACGCGGATTGCGCCGGCATCCTCTGCGACTGCAATCTCTTCTTCCACCATCGAGTTGATTTTGCGTTCCATATTTGAAGCGGTCTTGAAATCAGGTTTCAGCAGCAGCCAGCGCAGGGAACTGCCTTCTTGCAGGTAGTCATGGCTGACCGGTTCTCCTTCGATGATAACACCTGCCGGGATCATCCCGACCGCCGCATGGTTTTTTTGTACCGATGCAGCCCCTGCTCCCGCTCCGCCTCCTCCGGCGCCGGCTACAAATCCACCGATGGAAATCGGCCCTTGCGCCAAACCGTGAAATTCATTGTCCATTCCTTTTAAGGGGGTCGGCAGCAAATATCCGCCTTGGAGACTCTCTGACTGTCCGATACTCATGACTGTACAATCGACTTTCATGCCCGGGCGTGCAAAAGGGGGCAGGTTCGCCACAACCATCACGGCTGCGACATTGTCTGCTACGACTTGATCTTGACGAACGTTTACGCCCATTCCACCCATCATATTGGCGAGGGACTGTGGTGTGAATCCACTGGCGCCGTCACCGGTGCCTTCCAATCCGGCAACCAGCCCATATCCGTAAAGCGGATTGTCCTGCACTCCGTCCAGGCGGGCGATATCTTTTACCCGGGACATGAGTGGTTGTCCTTCCGCCGGATATGTGAATCCGAATAAAACACCGATGATCAAGGTAAAGAGAATCCAAGTCGTGGTTGAATCCTTGATATTTTTTAAAAAAGTATTGAATTGATCAAATGGTTTCAACATCCAGTTGTTTGTACGCTTCATTGTTCCTTTCTCCTTCACTTATCCTGTGATTTAGCGGGTACAAGGGTAAGCGAAGTCTACCCTTGCCGGAAAACGCTCTACTGCCAGGGCAGACCTGACTTCTTGCCCTAGTCACCCGCTTTTCCTGTGATTTAGAACAAGAAATTCAGGAACGTTTGGAAGATGGAGGGACTCGACATTCTAGTCACCGCGCCGTCACCGAGATAGCTGATTTCCGCATCGGCGACTTGATAGGATAAAACAGTGTTGTCTTGTGAAATGTCGCGCGGCCGAACTTTGCCGGAGAGGATAATGGTTTTATGTTCTCTTCCGATACGAATTGTTTTTCTTGCTTCGATCAAAAAATTTCCTACCGGATCGATCTGCACGATCGTCGCGGCGATTTGTGACGTGAATCGGCTTTCGCGTTCCACTTCCGTCTCACCACGCCAATCGTTGGTCGAATTCCATTGAAAGCCGGGTGAGTTGTTTTGTTCACCCTTATTGAACAATTTATCCATAAGACGGTTGTTCCAAATCATGCTGAACACGCCGTCAAACGTATGTCTTCGCACTGCTTCTCCGTCGGCGGTATCGTTCGCACGGTTGTCTTCTTGGATAATGATGGTCAACAGCTCCCCGACTTGAGAAGCGTTTGCCCCTGTGAGCATCGTGTTCGTGGGTGAATCTTTCGACCATAATGACTTCGCCGATGCAGTACTTACAACCAGTAATAAGATGATAAAAGAATTATACAAACGTTTCATGATTCCAAACCTCTTTTTTATTATAGTACCTTTGATTCCTGTATTTTCATTGGCTTTTATCGATGATTTATGAGGAGATCATCTCGACCATGCCACCGCTGATTACTTTCGCGTTTACAATTTTTCCGGTTCCGATTGTTTGTACGGGAATAATTTCGCCCGGCGCTCCACGGCTTTGTGCCCTTGCCGTTGTTTGCAGGATCAATCCGTTGTTGCGGACAATCATTTGCACCATATCTCCTCGCCGTAATACATAGTTGGTTTCCAAGGAATTCCAGCGAATCGGTTCGTTCCGCCGCAGTAAAAATCGGCAGCGTTTCCCGACCAATTCTTCGGGAACGTCGACGTATTGCCGATCACTGAATTCCTGATCGATTTCTATCTTTTCTGCGCGAAGCTTATCCGCCGTAATCAGAGCGCCTCGCTGGATATCGGTCGTCGGTACAAATACTTCGCGAAGATGGGCGACTTTAACGAGAAATACTTTTTTGTCCACTTGAATTTGGTCAACGTAAAAACCGACTTCGTAGCGTGAAGTGCCATACAATTGCGGAGACACGCGTTCAACTACGATTTCATATGGTTTGGCAGGTAACCAGGCATCTTCCGCCGGAGCTCCCAAGACACGAAAAACGATTTCATCGTCCGGCCAACGGGTTTCTTGTTTGATTTTTTTGTGGATTGCATCGACCATCGACGAGATTGTGACTTTTTGGCCTAATCCAAATACATCAGTAATTTTAGCGCCTTCAAACAACACCGAGGTAAAATCATAATGTGCCGCTCGAATCGCCAAATGCACCTGCGTCTTGGATAATTTGACCTGTTCCCCCTCATCCGGTGCTTCCACCAATTCGACACCAACAAGTTGCTGTAATTTCTCAGGAGTTGGTGCTTGAATCGAAGTGGCCAAATCGCCAAGCCGCACTGACTGTACATTTGCGTTTTTCACTACATATTCATCCGGAAGGCGAATGATCGTTTTTTCATCCGTCGATTCGCTACTCTGAACATTCAATACCATGCATGTCAGTAAGGATAAAATTGTGATTCTCTTGATTCCAACTCGTCTCATAACCTCATCCCCTATAAAAATATATCTGGTAGGGGCAGACCTGCGTGTCTGCCCCTTTTTTTCACGATTCATTCATTATGTTTTCAACTGCACTGCCGTTTGAATCATCTCGTCGCCGGTTCTTACCGCTCTCGAATTTACTTCATACGCTCTTTGGGCTGTGATCAAATTGACGAGTTCTTCGGCAATGCTAACGTTTGAGTTCTCCAAAAATCCCTGCTGCAAGATTCCCGCTCCATTTTG
Organism: uncultured bacterium; assembly: GCA_964412555.1. Lineage (GTDB taxonomy): Bacteria > Hinthialibacterota > Hinthialibacteria > Hinthialibacterales > Hinthialibacteraceae > CAYPPG01. The sequence goes on along the minus strand of CAYPPG010000044.1, from coordinate 30,925 downwards.
GCCTGGGACTACTTGCTGTGCCTGACCGGATGCTTCGGTCTCGACAAAAATATTTTTCCCCAAAGCAGAAAGTCCGGATGGATTCACAAAGGTCGCAATCTGAATTGTACCCTGCTGGACAGTTTGGTTTCCTGGCTGCGAAATGACTGAGACGATTCCTTCCTCGCTGATATTGATCGCGGTCGCTTCCTGAGGAATCTGAATCGGTGGATCGAGCAGAAAACCATCGGAATTCACGATATTACCCGTTTCATCTAAATTGAAAGCACCGTCGCGTGTATAGCCGATCGATCCATCCGGCAGCTGTATCCGGAAAAATCCTTTTCCCGCAATCGCGATGTCCAAGGGATTTTCGGTGACGCGGAATGATCCTTCCGTAAATACCCGCCGTGTTCCAGCCACTCGGACGCCATGACCGATTTGAATCCCTGTTGGCAGTTTACTGGTGGTATAGGCATTCGTTCCGGCCGGTTTGATCGTCTGATACAACAAATCCTGGAAATCGACACGTGTCCGTTTGTATCCGAACGTATTCGCATTTGCCAGGTTGTTGGATATGTTGTCCACCATAAAGGACATGCCGTGCATTCCGGCAGCGGCGGTAAACAGTCCTCGCATCATGATTGCGAACTCCTTTTCTCAATGCGGTGTAATGTATTTACTGACCTCAACCTACAATTCATTACAATCTTTTTCTTATTCATTAACGGGCAATTTGATTGACCGCCTTATCCAATGTTTGATCGATGGCCCGGATGACTCTCGCACTTGCTTCGTGCACCCGATACGAATCAATCAATTTCACCATTTCTGTAGAAGGATGTGAGTTCGACCCTTCAATATATCCCTGAGCAACCCGGTACCGTTCCGGAACGGTAATCATATCCTGATCCCCCGGCTCCACACGGAAAAGATTGCCGGGTTCCCGGAAAAGCCGATCCGGTTCATCGAAGTCTACGATTTTCATTTGATCCAGTAATGTGTAATATGTAATCCCTGAAGCAGGATCGACATTCTCGACGTGAATTTGTCCAAAATAATCGGTATAAAAGTTTTTATCATCGACCTTGATTGGTCCCGGTATACGCTGGTTATTCAATCCTTGCCCTATTACATGGTGTCCTTGACTGTTGACTAGATAACCTTCGCTATCAACCAGAAAATCCCCCGCGCGTGTAAATCGCACTCCGTCCATGGTCATAACGGTGAAATATCCATCCCCCATCAAGGCAAAATCTGTTGGATTACCAGTATGTTTGACCATACCCCGGGCCTGGTCGACATGTACCCAATTCACACCTGCTCCTGTTCCGACACGGCCGATCGCATGATTGAACCGGTCTTTTGTCGTCGAAGGCGATAAGCCTCGATACGTGGATGAAAGCATGACATCCGGAAACGAGCGTATAACAACCTCTTCACGCCGAAATCCCGGCATTTGCGATCCTGCCATATTTTGTGCCAATACGTCCTGCACCCTCTCCTGGACAATCATGCCCGATGCGGCAGAATAAAGACCTGTAATCATTTGGAACTCCTGAATTGGGTTGACTCTTCTCGTCTATGAGCAACCTTCGTTCCAACCATGAATTTAAAAATGGGTATAAAAGAGCATTGTTTCATAACGCCTTGATTTTATTGAGGATAGATATGAATTGATACTCGTGAAATCTATAAAAAACATGATTGTGGCCTGTTGTGATGCGTACCGAATAGGAAAATATTACCTATACAATATGATTCTCATGATTGGTGGGAGAATAATGCCAATTGAATAAGAGTGCGGAAAGGTATCTAGATGCACTTTAATTGGGAGGAAAGAAAAAAGCATGAGTACCAAATGGATCGTTGTTGGTCTGAATGAGCGTAACTTTCTGGGGGAAGGCTGGTATGGACTGGAAAAGTCTCCGGAGGGTATGATGTATCGCGCTTCTTCGAAGACCGCCCAAATTGAGTGTTCTTTGTCCGGTTCTGCCAAGGTTGTTTTTCATCTATCTGCGCGGCCTGAACATGTCGGGGAATCATTGCGTGTCGCTGTTTCTACCGGAGAACAAGATGGTTTTACTTTTGAACTTGTATCCAATCAATGGACAACCCGCACCGGCGAACTCGTTCTTGAAAAGAATGTGCCCATTACCCTCCACGTTGAAAATCCCTGGTCACCTGGCGCTCTTTATGAGAATGCCGATTTGCGGTCATTGGGGATTTTGCTGACGGCGATGCGGATGAGCCTTCTGGAAAAGCATGAATGACTTTTTTTGTATCGTTGGGTAGAGAGAAGTTTACATAATATATTTTTCGTCTGTCGATAGACGTCATCATATTTCTACGATTTGTTTCAAACTATAACGTTTCATAACACCCCTCAACATTATCCTATTTCTGAACGAAAAACTTGTATCTCGTTAAAGGTCAATACGTTATATTGATTGTAAACTAATAAATATGATATGTCTTACGAAAAAGTGTTTAATTATGGATTGACCCTGTCGATAATGATTCAAGAATTGGTACCGATTCATGATGTTTCTTACTATGCAACTATTTATTTCCTGTCTTTGTTTCTTTCCGTGTTGAGCCTCGATTTTGTAGATATCGATGAACGATTCATTGTTTTTTCAGGCATGCAAGATGATGAATCATTCAGTTGCTGTCTGCAATTCTTCATTCACTTTATGCGAATGAAAATAATTATTTTTATAGTAGAGGGTAATAAGGGAGATACTATCATGAATACAAATCACACGGAAATCAGACTTTCTTTCGTTTTTTTCTCAGCCGTTGTTCTCATGAATATCGTTTCAAATGGGACAACCATAACTGCAAATGGGCATTGGGACAAATCGTTTGCGCCACTGACCGTCGATTCAATGATCGCTTCGGAAATGAAAATCCTGCCAGGCGGGGTCAACGACCGAGCGGAATTTGGGATTGCCGTAGACGTCGATGGGGATTTTGCCGTGATCGGCGCCTATCATGATGACGACAACGGAACCGATTCCGGTGCGGCATATCTATTCAAGCGAATTGGATATGATTGGTACTATCGTGGGAAATTGGTTTCGAGCGACATTGCAGAAGGTGATAATTTTGGTGTATCCGTGGCAATCTCAGGAGATACCATCATTGTCGGCTCCCAACGGGATGATGACGGCGGACGGGATTCCGGTT
>CAYPPG010000044.1:0-27654 GCA_964412555.1 uncultured bacterium | reverse complement strand
CGGTTACGGTTTCGGGAGAGCTGGTTGTTGTCGGTTCGCCACTTCATGACAGTGCGGCCGGTGATGGGGGCGCTGTGTATATCTATGAACGCCTCCAATCAGGCTGGTGGGATATGAAACAGAAGGCGAAAGTGACGGCCAGCGACGCACGCGCAAGGGATCACTTTGGGCACTCGGTATCTATCGACGGGAATCGAGTTGCAGTCGGTTCTCCCCTCAATGACGAAGGTGGAAACGACGCCGGAGCTGTTTATTTATATGCTCTTAGCGACGCGACAAAACCTTATGCGATCGAAATAGCCAAACTGCTGCCGGCTGCTAGTGCATCAGGAGATCAATTCGGAACCTCGGTTGCGATTTCCGGAGATACTGTTTTGGCTGGTGCACCTCGTAAGGATGCCGGTGAGGTATTATCCGGAGCCGCCTATGTGTTTTTCAACGATGGAAGCGGCTGGAACGAGCAAGCCGAACTGACAGCGAGTCATGTAAGAATGGGTGACCAATTCGGATTTTCTGCAGCGCTTGATGGAAATGTCGCGTTACTTGGCGCTCCTTATGATGATGCAGCGGGAACGGATTCCGGTGCGGCCTATGTTTTCAGGCGAGTTTATGGAGAATGGAGTCAACCCTTCAAATTGATGGAACAACTACCTGAAGCCGGAAGCTTATTCGGTAAATCCGTTGCCATCGTGGGTGACACCGCTGTTGTCGGTACATATTGGGATGATGAAGCCGGAAATTCTGCCGGAGCCGTTCATATTTTTGTGCGTGATGCGCAAGGATGGGATCACGTCGCCAAATTGATGGCTGACGATGCACAACCCTATGATCAATTCGGCACTTTCGTGGCATTTGATGGAGAAACAGTGGTTGTCGGCTCTCCTGGAGACGATGATGGCGGAGATTCAGCTGGATTTGCTTATGTCTTTGTTCGAGACGGAGATAATTGGATTCAGCAAGACAAACTGATTGCGAGCGATGCTGGGAATTATGACAGTTTCGGCATGTCAGTAGCCGTATCCGGAGATACAATCATAGTTGGTTCGCCAAACGACGGTATTGATTACGTCGGATCGGCCTATGTTTTCGTCCGAACGAACGAAAATTGGACGGAAGAAGCAAAAATTATCCCGGACGATCTCGATTACAGCGCTCATTTCGGTATTTCTGTTGCTCTGGAAGATAACACTGCCGTTATCGGTGCTTATCAAGAAGATGAAGACGGAGATAATTCCGGCGCTGCTTATGTGTACGCTCGTGAATTAACCGGCTGGTTGCAAACGGCGAAATTGAAACCGACTCCGTCGGGATTTTACGAGTGGTTTGGAATTTCCGTTGACATCGATGGGGACACGATAGCCGTCGGTGCGCAAAAATATGATGGATTGGCGAATGAAACCGGATCGGCCTATGTTTTCACAAATAATGATGGCCATTGGATACAAGCGGCGAGATTGACAGCCAGCGATGGTGAATCGGCCGATTGGCTGGGGCAATCCGTGTCGCTGATGAATGACGTCGTTGTCGCCGGTGCTCCCTGGAATGGTATAGAGGCCGGTGCAGTTTACGTTTTTGCGCGGCAAACCGCTCAATGGAGCGACATGACGGAAACACTGAAAATTACGGCGAGTGATATGGATCAAGAGGATACTTTTGGAACTTCTGTCTCGTTTGATGACTCGATGTTGATCGTGGGATCCCCCGGTAATGATGATTGTGGATACGGGGCCGGAGCGGCGTATATCTATGAATTGGATATTCCGCTTCCGAAGCCTACTCCGGAGCGGCTGACGGAAAAAAGTGAGATGCCGCAACGGAATCTATATGTACCACTTCGAAACGTTACACCAACCCCGGTAATTAAGCGTTATATCATTCCACCGGCAACTCCCACACCGACTCCGACCAGTCGGAGATAAATCTCATAAGTAAATTGGAATCAAATAGTTATGACAGGGGCACGGCAAGCCGTGCCCCTGTACTTTTAAATACTGAAGAATAATGAATAATAGTAAATTCGTGTTCAAAATGGAATGAGTGAACAAAAGGGATTTAACTTTGAATTGCTAGTTGACCAATTCTTTAAAAGTTTTCGCAATCAATTTCTTAAATGATCCTTTTTGAGGATGTCTTTGATTCTTGGTTGAAAAGAGTTCCATATCTTTGTTGATTTTCTTTCTTAAATCGTTTACACAAGGAGCCATGCCTGCACGGGTTTTACATTGTTTTTCGTGGTAATTTTTGCTTTTAGACATTGCACTTCTCCTTAATAACAGATAGGAAGTGTTCTATGATAATTCTATTGGCGATCTTTGATAAAATAAATTCACATACTTTTTTCCTTTTTTTGGTGAAGAAATGAGGAATATCGACACTTACACTGATAACGTAAGGAACTTCATTGACGTTACGTAAAATAACGGGAAAACAAATGATTGAACCTTCTTCTTCCTTTCTTGATTCATCTGTGATTACAAAGTTTTTTTTACGCATCCCTTCTTTTTTGATGTCAGAAACAATATGAAGTCTTTTGGTTTTCGCTGCAATTGTAAAACCACAATGATCCACTTTTAAGCTTTGAATAGAGCTACGTGGACCTTCATCTTTTGGATAAAAACAGACTATTTGTTCAACATAAAGGTTTTTATCCATTTTGGCTAGGGCAGTTCTGTATTTTCCTACAACATAGACTGATTGAAAATAGTAATATAAACCTTGAATAAGCCTATCTATTTGCTCATTTGAGTTAATAGCAATATCTATGCCAAACTTTTTTGTCGGCTTTTTCGATTTGGGTATTTTTTTGTAAATATTACCCAAATGTATAATTTTATTTCCGATAATCCCGTGTTCAAGCATATTTAAAAACGCTACCGCTTCTTTTGCGTTGCATCCTTCTTCAGACAGAATTATTCTCGAAAAAAATTGCCATAATGTGGATAACATTGGTGGAAGAATAATACAAATCCAGAATAACCATACATTTTTGTTTAAAAATATTCCAATTTCTGGAAAGTGTACTTCAATCCATTGCTTAGGTATATCGCTTGAATAATAAATTATAATGACTGTTGGTATAAGAGATAGTAGAATTGGTACAAGGATATATCTCGTAAATGGTGATTCAGCCAGTATTTTTATTATTTTGCATCCATTATCTAAAAGAAGTTGAACTCTCTTTATTATTTTATCCATGCTAGATCGATGATATTTTTGTTATTGAATGATAATGTTGCATTATGATAAATGAATTTGAGTACAATTCTAGTCGAATAATTTGTTTTATTTAATGTATAAATAATTGAGGTTAAAGAAATAATGTTTGCATTTCTTGTCTGAGAATAATTGGTTATTGAAAAGATTTCTTGTTTCTGTTTGGTATGCCAGAAACTCAAATAATGTTATTATTATTATGGTACTGTATGTATTAAAAATAGTGATATTTATATGCAAATAGATCAATACAATTCCCATGCGTCCACATCGGTTCCAACCGGCCGGGATAACCGTAGGTTGTCAAAATATAACGGCAATCCTTCCATCCCGCCTCCGTTGCCAGTGAAGAAAATTTCCAGTGACGCGTTTGGATCATTGACAGTGGGAATGATTACATTCTCCCGAAAATCTTGTAATAAAAAACCTTCTGTTTCGGGTACAGGGCCGTATTGGCCGGAGTATTCTCGCCAGCGTAGCGATGCGCCGGCGGAATAGGACCCCCCGATGATTTGTGTGTTTCCATCCGCGGTTCGGAACTGGCTGGTGAAATTCCCCCAGGAAGCGGAACCGTCGAGGAAGACGTCAAAATGGAATCGGTCATAAGTTGCCAACTCGGGGACATTACTGACATCGATGGCAAAGTGCTCTGTGCTGGAATCCGTCGCGAAGATCATCAAGTAGCCGTCACCTTCCGTCGGAGGCGGTTCTACTTCATTCAAAATGCCGCCGAATGTTGTATCGTTGAGAATGACAGTGTCTAAATCCGAGTCGGCATTGAAACCGTTGATCAGGAAGAATTCACGTTCGGGCGGTTCGGGACGAATATGTGCTTGAATATCGTCCATGTACATGGTACCGGTAAAACCATTTGGAAAATCTCCGGAGGCGCTGGGATTGAGGAAGGTTCCCCAGCCGTTGACTTCGGTCATCTCCGCTGCAACTTCCGGTGGATACCACCAAATCAACTTTTTCCATTCCCCCACATCGGCTTCTTCATAGCCTCTGTATCCTAGATTTATACCGGAAAATTCCAGATTCATTCGAAAAGCGCCATCGGCGTTCACCCAGATATGGATTTCATCGGTGCTGGTTAAATCATAGGTTTGGGGGAAAGACCAGTTTCCGAATGACCAATTGCCGGTTTCATCGATTTCGAGGAGTAGAGATTGTTCACCACTATGAACCGGTTCGTCACCGAAAGCGAAGTCATGGAACAAAACCCAACCAGGAACCACCGTCGGCAGATCGGTTTCGAAATCCATGATCATAATGAATTCGTCTTGGCCATAAGCCCCAAGGCAAATAAGGAGAGTGAGTGAAAGAATCCAAAATCGAATCTTCATGATAACCTCCTATTATTGAATCGATTCATTAGTCCTGCTATAAGATATCATTTTATGGGGTATTCTGTAAAGAGTGGAATTACGATTTGAGTTTACTGAACGGTATCTATTCTTACGAGAAAAAAGTAAGAAAGGAACTTGATTGTTCTCAAAATGATTGACAATTTTATTCGATTATGGGAAATTATCATCATTTTGAGAAGCTTCCTTGTAAACAAGTAGTACTCTTGGCAAAATGGAATGTAAAATGTTGAAAAATACATGTAACGGGAAGGGGAAGAGAAATATTCAAAAAGTGGGGGAACGGACAGGATGTGTGTGTGTTCTCAGTAAACAAATACGAGAATGTATGTCCGTTCCCCTCTTCAACATTGTGTTCCATAAAAAGTAATAATTTTTTGCATATATCTACAGAACACAATGATCAGTAAAGCAATTTTACTGCCAAAAAAGCATGAAATTTCGCCAGAACGTACTTATCATAAAAAAATTGAGAAAAATGAAGAAAAGGGGATAATCCGAAACTTTGAGTTGTGTGGTTGCGAAAACGTTGGAACGGTCTTTATAGTGGTTTCTCATCTTCGATCCTACTTGTTCCAAGCGGACTTGCCGCTTTCAAATTGCGAAAATGTATACGATGAGAACACACACAATAGGTATATTATTATGATACACGTAAAATATCTAGGGGACAAGCCGTTAAAACCTTTCGTTTTTTTATAATTTGTTGTTTAACATCATTTTTTATGTCTGATGGACCTGTTTCAATTCTTTATTCTGAATTGGTGAATTGCAAATTCTAGCGATGTATTAGTTGGTGTCTTGACGTTGCCGCTAATTCAGCCATGCTTTACTAGAACATTATGGAAATTGGAGCATTCACATGATTTCAGTGCATGATGTGGAAGAAGCCTATGCGAAAATCCGGAACGAAATTTATCATTCCCCCTGCGTCTATACTAAAATGATTAGCCAATTGACTGGGAGCCGTGTCTATTTGAAACTGGAAAATTTGCAGATGACGGGGGCGTTCAAGGAACGGGGCGCTCTCAACAAACTCCTTAGTCTATCGGAGGAGGAAAGACTGCAGGGAGTCATTGCCGCTAGCGCCGGCAATCATGCGCAAGGTGTCGCGTATCATGCTACTCGTTTAGGGATTCGGTCTACGATTCTCATGCCGGAATCCACACCGTTGAACAAAGCGTTGGCTACGCGGAAATACGGTGCAACGGTAAGTTTGTATGGAAGAAATTATGACGAAGCCTTCGAAGAAGCGATTATGCGACAGCAAAAAGAAGGACTACTATTCATCAATGCATTCGATGACGAAAAAGTGATGGCGGGGCAGGGGACCATTGGCATGGAAATAATGGAAGATGGTATCGAACCGGAAGCGGTGTTGGTTTCCATTGGCGGTGGGGGGTTGATCTCGGGAATCGCCACGGCAATCAAAGAAAAACATCCCTCCTGCAAAGTGATCGGTATACAAGCCAAAGAAGCCCCTGCGATGAAAGTCTCGATCGATGCGGGGCGGATCATTCCTTTGAAACCTTCTCCGACACTAGCGGATGGAATCGCAGTGAAAGGCGTGGGGCATTTAACCTATCCGGTCATCAAAAAATATGTCGATGAGATCGTACTGGTCGACGAGGAAGAAATCGCTGCGGCGATTTTAACATTGTTGGAAGTGGAAAAAACGTTGGTGGAAGGCGCAGGCGCCGCACCGTTGGCTGCCCTGATGTATCACGATCTATCCATCAAAGATAAACGAACCGTTCTTGTGTTATCCGGCGGGAACATCGATATCAATATTCTATCCCGTATCATCGAACGGGGATTGATCAAGGACGGCCGCATGACCCGTTTGCGCATCGAACTTATGGATGTCCCCGGTCAACTGGCTTTTATTTCCGACCGCATCGCCAAGCAAAAGGCGAATGTGTTGGAAGTATACCACAACCGCTCTTTTATGAATGCGCCTCTCGGAAAAACATTTCTTGATCTAACCCTGGAAACCCGTGGCCGGGAACATGTCCAGGAAATCATCGAGGATTTGACGGAAAGAGGGTATGCCGTGCAATTGTTATAAGAGCCGCTTATATGGAAGTCTTTGATGAAAATGAGAGGTTAATTTAAAAAAATTTTTTACTGTTTATGTAATGAGAATACCATGAAGAATGAGGAACTCAAGAAAAAAACGATTGATTATCGCAAGCAGATTTTAACGTATATTAAAAAGGCCAATGCAGGACATACCGGCGGTTCGCTTTCATGTGTCGATATTCTGAATGTGTTGTATAACAGAATCTTGAATGTCAGTTCGGCTACTTTTTCAGATCCCAATCGGGACCGGTATATCCAGAGCAAAGGTCACTCGGTGGAAGCGTTGTATGTCGTTTTGGCGGATCGAGGATTTTTTCCGCAAGCCGATCTCGATACTCTTTGCCAATATCAATCCCATTACGTTGGGCATCCAACCCGGAAGATACCTGGAATCGAGCAAAATACCGGCGCTTTAGGACATGGATTGCCCATCAGCGTGGGAATTGCGATTGCGGGGAAAAAAGACCGATTGAATTACCGCGTGTTCACTTTATTGGGGGATGGTGAAATGGCGGAAGGCTCGAATTGGGAAGCTGCTTTAACAGCATCACAATACCATCTGGATAATTTAATAGCGATTATCGACCATAATACTCTGCAAATAACCGGCCGTACCAAAAAGGTGTGCGATACATCGCCTTTGGATAAAAAATTTAACGCCTTTGGATGGGCTGTCCGGTTTGTGGACGGGCATGATGTCGAAGCACTGGAAGATGTTCTGAACGCCGCTCCTTTTGAGAAGAATAAACCCAGTTTGATCATCGCAAATACTGTCAAAGGGAAAGGCGTTTCGTTTATCGAGGATCAGGCTGCATGGCACCATAAAGTGCCTAGTGATGAACAATTCGAATCCGCCATGAACGAATTGAATTATGCTGCCCAAAAATTGATCCAATCGGCAGAATACGAAAACCAACATGATGAAACAATTTGTACTCGGTAATGAAAATTTAAAAGTTTTCTCGGCAACTGTTCAAGAATTAGCTGAAAAAGATAAAGATGTCTTTGTTGTAACCAGCGACTCCCGTGGATCCGGACGCTTGGTTCCATTTGGAGAGGCTTTCCCGGATCAAATCATCGAAGTGGGGATTGCCGAACAAAACCTCGTTGGAGTCGCTGCAGGCTTGGCTTCAACCGGCAAAACTGTTTTTGCCGTGTCTCCGGCCTGTTTTTTGACGGCACGGGCGTTAGAGCAAATTAAAAATGATGTGGCATATTCCAATAATCCTGTAAACATTATCGGGATCAGCGCCGGTGTCAGTTATGGCGCATTGGGTTCGACTCATCATTCTCTCCATGATTTTGCCGCGCTTCGGGCCATTCATAACATCGACGTTATCGCACCCGCAGATAATTTTGAAACGCGTGAAGCCATACTGGCTGCCGCCTGTACTGACCACCCCATTTACATTCGATTAGGGAAGCGTCCCATAGAACATCTTATTGATCCGGCGACAAAATTTGAAATTGGAAAAGCCATTCAAGTACGGGACGGTTACGACATTGCTTTTATCGCGTGCGGGGAAACCGTTTATCAAGCGGCAGTGGCTGCGGAATTTTTGTCGAGTGAAGGTATTCACGCCCGTGTGATCAGTATGCATACCATCAAGCCTTTGGACCAGGACTGCTTGCTCAAAACAGCCCAAGAATGCAAAGCGATCGTGACCGTGGAGGAGCATTGTGTTTATGGGGGATTAGGAGAAGCATGCGCCTCGGTTCTTATGCAAGAAGGCTTGCCTTTACCGTTCAAGATTGTGGGAATACCGGATGAATATACGGTTACCGGCAAGCAGCTAGAAATTTTTTCCCATTATGATATAAACGGAGAAGGTTTGGCCAGAACCGCCAAATTATTGCTTTCAAAATTCTGAGAACTGAGAATGAAAATCTTTTTAACGATTGATCAAAGCACGTCGGCGACAAAGGCTCTTCTGTACGACAGGCAGGGGAATTGCCTGGATAGTGAATCGGTGGATCATCAGCAGATTTATCCGAAACCAGGCTGGGTGGAACACAATCCTGAAGAGATTTGGACAAATACAAAACAAGCCATTCAATCCTTGTTGAACAGAAATCCCCATCTCGTAAATGATATTGCTTTTTTAAGCATAACGAATCAACGGGAAACCATACTTATTTTTGATAAAGAAACGGGAAAACCTCTCTATAACGCAATCGTATGGCAATGCAGACGGGGGGATCCCATTTGCCGGCAACTGATCGAGGACGGTCATAGCGATACCGTTCGGCAAAAAACCGGATTGAAAATCGATACGTATTTCCCTGCGTCGAAATTGAAATGGCTGATTGAGAATAACGAAGAAATAAAGAAAAAGATATCGAATGGTGAAGCATTGGCCGGTACGATAGACACCTATTTGATCTATCGATTCACGCAAGGCCAATCGTTTTCAACGGATCATACCAATGCAAGCAGGACCCTGCTTTATGATATTGTTGACTTGAGATGGGATGATACACTTTGCCGATTGTTCGATGTTCCTATCCAGTCTCTTCCAACCGTATTGGAAAGCAGTGCAAAATTTGGTGAGACCGATATCGATGGCCTTATAGACCGGAAAATTCCAATTTATGGTGTTATGGGTGATTCGCAGGCATCCTTATTCGCCCAGCGTTGTTTCGAGCCAGGGATGATCAAAGCGACTTTTGGAACCGGCTCATCCGTCTTGTTAAATATTGGATCGGATTTCAAGTTGACGGACAGCGGGGCATTGACAACCATTGCTTGGCTTTATGATGGAAAAGCGACTTATTCATTTGAAGGGATTATCAATTACAGCGCAGCGACGATTTCCTGGCTGAAAAATCAACTTCAGTTGATCGATGAACCCAAAGAGACCGAAAAACTTGCGCAATCCGTAGATGATAACGGCGGCGTTTATTTAATCCCGGCATTTGCCGGACTCAGCGCGCCTTATTGGAGTCCGGATGCCAGAGCGGCTATTGTGGGACTCACAGCTCACAGCACGAAAAATCATGTGGTTCGGGCGGCTCTTGAATCCATTGCCTATCAGATTCGTGATGTGCTGGAGATGATGAAAGATGATGGCGGTGTCACTTTACAATCCATCCATGCAGATGGAGGCGCGGCATCCAATCATTTTTTAATGCAATTTACTGCCGATATTGCAGGATTGGAGTTGATCGTTTCCAACGATCCCGCTTTATCACCGAGGGGAGCATTTATGATGGGAACGTTAGGCAGTGGAGAATGCACATTACGTGATTGGACCGTGATGCCTGGAGACTCAAAACGTTTTCAACCATCTACAGATTCAGCCTATGCAAACACGTTGTATGAGGGATGGAAAGCGGCAGTGCAGCGCGTACTCGATTGATTGGATATTATCAAGTTTGTTTAGAAACAAGGAGAAATACTAATGAGGCGAAATTCCTTTTTGCTCGTTCTAGGTCTAGGATTATTCACGTTTCTTGGATGCGGGCAGCAGACTCCCCAAACCAACCAGGTTGCGGTTATTGTATCTACCTTGAATAATCCCTGGTTTGTTGTCTTGGCGGAAACCGCCAAAGCGGAAGCGGAAAAACTTGGCTATGAAGCCACGATTTTCGATTCGATGAATGACACCGCGAAAGAAACGGAGCATTTTGAAAACGTTATCGCCGCCGGGTATCAAGCCATTCTTTTTAATCCAACCGATGCGGACGGCTCGATCAGCAATGTTGAGAAAGCCAAAAAGGGAGGACTGCCGGTCTTTTGTATGGACCGGGAAATCAATTCAACAGACGCAGCTGTCGCCCAATATCTTTCCGATAATTATTCCGGTACGGTCGCGTTAGGACAGTATTTTGTGAAAAAAGTGCAAAAAGGAAAATATGTTGAGCTGTTAGGGCTGGTGGGCGACAACAATACGTTTAATCGCTCGAATGGTTTCCACAGTGTTGTCGATCAATACCCGGATTTGGAAATGGTGGCGCAACAATCTGCGGATTTCGATCGAACCAAGGCATTGGAAGTGATGGAAAGCATATTGCAGGCCCATCCGGATATCCAAGCGGTTTTTTGTGGCAATGATGCAATGGCCATGGGGGCATACCAAGCGTTGGCTTCGGCCGGTAAGGATCAAGACGTGCAAGTATTTGGATTTGATGGAGCAGGTGATGTGATCAACGCCATCAAAGAAAAAAAGATCACGGCTACCGTCATGCAGTTTCCCAAACTTATGGCAAAAATGGCGGCGGAAGGTGCCGATCAATATTTGAAGGGGAAACGGGATTTTCAACAAAAAGTGCCGGTGAACGTTGAATTAGTCACCCAAGAAAATATCGAAAAATATGAAGCTTATGGGAAAAAGGAATCGTGAATTTTATGATTTCTATTCGCTGGTTTGCTGCTATTGTGTTGCTTACCGTTACGGCCTATCTGTTCCCGCTGTTTCATATCCACAAACTGGATGAAATTGTGCGGAAACGAAAGATGGAAACGTTTAATCCGAAAACGTTCTCCCAGGAATTTTGGAATAATCATTTGTTGCCTTCACGTGAGAAGGCGGTTTCCGTAGAAAAACTGATTCCATTGATCAAGACGAATCCGGAGAAAGCCAAAACGGAATTTTCCAATACCGTAGGGATTGGCAGCGTTTATTATTATTATCTGAGAGGTTCTGGATACGTGAAATCGATTGAAAAAGATCATGTCACGATTGTTCTACAAAAAGATAGTTCAAAACCTGATGTGCGGATTCAAACAGGAAAAATTTTTGGTAACGCGATCCGCAATGGTTGTAATTTACTGAACGTGAGTGATTTCCCGAACTCGCAGGAATTCAATCAAATTTCCATGCAATTGAATCAAATTGTTGAAAATGAAGTGCTTCCGCCGTTCAATCAAAATGTATCCATAGGGGATGGGGTACACTTTGTTGGATGCTGCGAAGTGTTGGATGAAAAAACAGATTTGCATCCACTCAACCTTGTTCCAATTTTTCTGGAGATCGAAGAAAGTTTTTAATGCAGCAGAAATTTTCCATCAAAAGTACGATCATCCAATTCCAGTCCGGGATCGCATTATTTCTCATGGTTTTCCTCATGAGTTTTCTGCACCCGAGTTTTCTGACGGTTGACAATGGCTGGAATATACTCCGTCAAATATCCATCAATTTATGTTTATCGATTGGTATGACGTTAGTGATTTTAACCGGGGGCATCGATCTTTCCGTTGGCTCTATTCTCGCTTTTTCCGGAGCGGTTACAGCTGGGTTGTTGAAAAATGGTGTTGAAATTGCTGCACTCAACCTGTTTTTTGAATTTACGGTTTTCGGGGCAATCATCGGTGGATTGCTGGTTGGCGGTTTCCTCGGATTTTTTAACGGGATCATGATTACCCGCTTAAGCATCCCGCCTTTTGTTGCAACGCTGGGGATGTTGAGTGTGGCGAGAGGACTGACTCGATTATGGACCGGTGGTTTTCCAATTACAGGCTTCCGGGATTCGTTTGTCCAAATTGGAACAGGATTCGATCCAATCGTCGGTTTTCCTCTCCCTGTTTGGATTTCGATTTTTCTGGTAGTTATTTTCATCCTTTTTACTCGACAGACAAAACTGGGAAGATATATTTTTGCCGTTGGGGGAAATGAACAAGCCGCGCATTTATCCGGCGTAAATGTAAAGCGGGTTAAATTATGGGTGTATTCCTTGGCGGGAGTTTTATCTGCTGTCGGCGGCATTCTTGTGACTGCAAGACTGGATTCCGCTCAACCCAATGCAGGAATCGGCTATGAATTGGATTCGATTGCGGCTGTCGTGATTGGTGGAACTTCACTGTCAGGCGGTCGAGGCTCTATTTTAGGCACGGTTTTGGGTTGTTTGATTATTGGGGTTTTAAATAACAGCCTAACCTTGCTGAATGTTTCTCCGAATTGGCAACTCGTGATCAAGGGAATGGTGATCTTGCTCGCAGTTGCGATTGATAAAATGAATTCATTTGACCACTCATCGTCTTCGCTTCCGAGGGAGTAATCACCTTTTTAGGCTATATTCCTTTTTCTCCTTGTCCTGTGTAAGGTGTGACGTTGATATCCACGTTTAAATTATTGCCGACTGAATCCAAGTCTTCTTCCAAAGCGTGGTAGGTCAAATTCGGGGGGACCAGGACAGTGGCCTCCATCATGAAGAGTGGCGTTCCGCTGACAGGGGCTTTGACCATATTTGTGTCCATGGTTTCGATATTGATGTCATGTTCGGCGAGATGGCGTGCGATATTATGAATGATCCCTTCATGATCCGCGCCGGTGACTTCGACCAGGTAGGGTAACCAACCGGTGTATTTCGTTGAATCGTCTTGTTCAGTCGGGCAGGTTGTTACAGTAAATCCTTCTTCTTCCAAATGATGAACGCCTTGTTTGAGTTCCTCAAACTTAGATTCGGAAGTGGAAACGAGCATCAGCATTGTGAATTCCCCTCCCAAACGCGCCATCCGGCTGGCTTCGATATTTCCGTTATATTTCAACACCTTTTTGGTGACCTGTTCCACGAGCCCGACACGGTCTCTCCCCGTCAAAGTAAGGACAAGTTTTTTAGACATAGAATAATCTCCTTCATGTATCGCCGGCATCCTGCCGGCATCTTTCTTCGTGCCGCCGAGACGGTGGCGTAACAAATTGTATCGCCGGCATCCTGCCGGCATCTTTCTTCATGCCGCCGAGAAGGCGGTGTAACATACTTCAATATAGATGAAATGAGGAATAACAACAATTGGTACCTGTCGTCACTTGTCAAGCGTCTCGCTTGCCCATAAAACGCAGGCGATACGACTGATCTACTCTTTGTGAGCGTCGGGGAGTGGGAAATCAATGGGATATCCCTTTTTTTGCGCTATAATAAAAAAGAAGAATCAATGATATTCATTTCCAATTCATGGGTGAGGGATGAAACCATGAAGAAAAGTTATCAAATTTGTTTCGCTCTGCTTGTTTGGTTCCTGTGCACAGGTCTGAGTTTATCACCGGAAACGTGGATCAAGGATATTTCCAAACAATTCGGACGCGACACGCCGAAGTACCAAAATATCAAGTTCTGGGATGCGAACTTGGGGGAAGAACGTGGAATCCGCGCTGTTTGTTATACCGTTTTGAACGAACCCAAAAACCGTCTTGTCGATCAACGGTTGTATTTCAAACTTGCGCAACTGCTTGATTACGTGTGCGACGATGTTTTGACCATTGAATCGTTTGAAGGCACTACGCAAATGATGGTCGAGCGTATGCTGCATGAGATGGTTGATTTGTGGAAACAGCAGGGGAAAGTCGATCCGGAACGTATGTTTACTATTCCGGTGTTGGACTGTGATGTGTTGGTATTGATGGAACGGACTCATTATGATCAGGTATGGAACAAGGATGAAAAGAAACTCCTGATCGGATTGAATGTCGCCCTTTTCGAAATGGATTTCGGTGAACCGCTGTATATGAATCATGTGCTGGCAGAAGTGCCCTGGTTTGGGGAAAACGCCTCTTTTATGAAGGCCGAACATAGTGCAATATTGAAAGTAGTTGACGAAATGGGAAGGCAATTGCAAAAAGCGGCGGATTTTATCAACGATGCCCATGATGAAGAGGTACGATTGGCTGCCAAAGAGCAACGTGTTGAGGAACGGGAACAATCAAGGAAATTGAAGGCAGAGGAGCGGGAATTTATCGATCAAACAAGGCAACTGGAACGTTTTTTACGCGACAATGATGAACCGGCTGAACTGATTACTCAAATGTCCGCTCATCTGGAAGCCATGCAAGAATCGTTAGTAAAGCGAGGGGATGAAGTTTCGCCGGATGAATGGAATCGCAGACGGCAACTTTTGTCTTCCGTTCAAGACCTTTTTGAACAGCATGGACAATGGCTGAAAGAGCAGGAGGAAATGAAACGGCAAGAAGAGATCAGCGAGCCTCCAAAAGAGAACCTGCCCAGTTTGGAGAATCCATTACAGAATGTACAATTTCCGGAAGTCTCATCACAAACTACTTCTCCTCAACAAGCCATTACCATTCCCGAATCAATGGTCCCGCTGCCCTCGGTAGATGTTAATCCGGACAATATTTCCGACAAACGGCAATGGATCATTCCTTCGAATCCAAGCGAAAGTTTTTCCAATCAATCCAGGAATCCACAACCGCAGACGGGTGGTAGCGAGGTGTTTACCGGTGGGAATCAAGTCCAGGAAAATCCGATGCCGCAAGCGCAAGGATTCCCACAAGCCGCCACTGGGGAAATGCAAGCACCACAAGAGGAACAACAACCGATTATACCGTTGGATATCAATAAAGAATATCGCGAGATGTTGAAAGCACGCGCACAAATGCGTAACAGTACGGCATCCGGAGCGCAGATCAATCCGGCTACGTGATTTCTTAGTTTGGTTATCGGTTCGTACAAAAGTTATGAATAAATTGAAAGGGAATCGAGACACGCCTACCGCTTTATCGGACCGCTATTCATCCCAGCCGCAAAATATTGTCTTTCTTCTTCTCTTTTCATGTGTTGTATATATGTTCTCATTGCCTGGGGATTTCGTTTATGATGATGTGGCGATTACCGTTGTGGAGAATCCTTTTTTATCAGGGGAAGCAACTGTTGCCGAAGTGTTGACCTGGGATCGGCCGTTGCGTGAATTTACTTACTACTTCGATCATATGATCTGGGGGTTGAATCCAGTCGGGTATCACCTTCAGAATATTGTCTGGCATTGTGCGAATGGTTTGTTGATCTATTGGTTCTTCATCCTTATGGGGATCCAAGTTTCCAGCGCTTTTGGGATCGCCTTCCTCTTCGCTGTCCATCCCATCAACACAGAAGCGGTTGCCTGGATATCAGGACGAAAAGAGTTGCTGTGTCTTTTTTTTGAATTGAGTGTTTGTATAACGTTTATGTATTCCGTTTTTTCTGAAAATATACAAGCAGGTCACCGCCGGATTGTGTATGGGATTTCGATTCTTTCAACATTGCTTGCCCTGCTTTCCAAACAGGTCGCTATCGCACTTCCTTTTTTACTGTTGATTTCCGGTTGGTTTTATTCGGAACAACATCATAAATCATTTTCAACATCGAACTTGGTGAAAGCGGTACTGCCGCACTTGCTTCTCACAATTTGTTTCTCTTTGTGGAGTTACCGTATTTTTGAAGAATTGGGGAATGTCGGAGAACGGGGAACATTTTATGATCCGGCAGCACGGGATGTCGGCTATACATGGATATCCGCTCTTCTAACTCCCTTCGCCACCTTGGCGAAATCGGTCTGGTTGTTTCTTTGGCCGATGGATTTAACGATTGAACGGGGATTTCTGCCGGTTACTTCTTTTTCCGATATCCGATGGATTTTCGGTTTTATTCTTGTCGTTTTATTCCTCATTGAAGCTTATAAAACTTATGGAAAGAAACTGCTCTTTTCCTTAAGCAAGGGCAGACTACGCTTGCCCTTGGTACCCGGTGATAAGAAACCGGTTATTCTCTTTTCCGGACTATGGTTTTTCTTGACGTGGGCGCCGGTTTCCGGCGCAGTGCCGGTTGGTTATTTATTGGCGGACCGGTATCTATATATTCCGGCTTTGGGTCTCTGTGCTCTCGCCGTTGTTGGCTTTATCCAATTGCATGAAATTTCATTCCAAATGCTTCCTCGTGCCCTGAACGATAAATTTATTCCGATTCTCGTATTTTTGATTTTTTTGTTTCTTCCATTACGCACGATTGTCAGAACCTTCGATTGGAACAGCGAAGTGTCCCTCTGGCAGTCTGCAGTGAAAGCCAGACCGGATCATGCGAAAGCCCGTTTCAATCTTGGCAATGCGTATCGTGATGCCGGAGCGATCGAGGCAGCCTACCGGCAATGGCACAAAGCGTTGCGATTACAACCCAATTATCCTCAGGTTTGGGTAACCATCGGCAATGCGGAAAAGCGGAGAAATCGTTTGGATGAAGCGAAGCAATGTTACCACAAGGCTCTAGAATTCGCTCCTACTTACGGACTTGCTCATTTCAATCTTGCCCGTTTGTATGAAGCACAAGAAAAGCCGGATGCGGCGCTTCATCATTACCAGCTGGCAGCGGAATATTTATACGGAAAACGAACCGAAAATCGCTGGAAAGGGCTGGCACACTATCACATCGCCTGTTTGCTATTCGAAAAGAATGAACAGGTTCAAGCGCTGCAACATCTCAGGCGGGCGATGCAACTCGCCCCCAATCACGCGCCTATTTATTTACTGCTGGGTATGCTACAACAAGACCAACCGAATGTAGCACGAACCGCCTTTGAAACAGCAATCCGGCTTGATCCATCCTATGCGGAAGCCTATTACAATCTCGGTGTGCTGGAATGGCAGCTGGGACGCGAAACAGAAGCGTATAAGCATTGGGAACAAGCGCTAGAGTATAATCCCAATCTACAAACGAGAATAGAATCATTGATGAATCCATAAATAGGAAGTAAGGAGGAAAGAATGATGAGCGAGGTATCACGTAGAAGGTTTATAAAACATACAGGCATCGGAATGGTCGGAACGACTGGAGTTTTGTTGTCTGCGCAGCGCGGAAAAACGGTGGCGAACGATACCATTCGCCATGCTGTCATCGGCACTGGCGGGCAAGGAAGAAGCCACTGCCGCGGTTTTTCGAGTTTAGATGATTGTGAGGTGGTAGCTGTTTGTGATGTCGATCCAAAACGGCGGATGGATGCGGCACAAAGCCTGCCGAATGCGAGCCGTGTGAAGCAATATGAAGATTTTCGCAAACTGTTAGAAGACGATTCCATCGATTCGGTCAGCGTCACGACTCCGGATCATTGGCACACACCGGTTGCCATCATGGCCATTCTTGCCGGCAAACATGTGTATGTCGAAAAACCGTGCTGTCACAATGTTCGTGAAGGCAAAATCCTTGTCGAAGCGGCGCAGAAATATAACAAGTGTGTTCAACACGGGACCCAAAGCCGAAGTGGGGAAGGGATTCGTGATGCAATCCAATCATTGCAAGATGGATTACTTGGCAAAGTACGAATGGCCAAAGCGATCAATCATCAGCTCCGCCGGCCTATAGGCACAGCTCCCGTTGAGAAACCGCCGGAGGGAGTGGATTACGATTTATGGTTGGGGCCTGCCCCCGAACATCCGTATACCAAGAACCGCTGGCATTACAATTGGCATTGGTTCTGGGAGTATGGCACCGGTGACATCGGGAACGATGGCATTCATCAGATCGATGTGGCGCGCTGGGGACTCGGCGCCGGTTTTCCACATACGATTACCGCAACCGGCGGGCAGTTGTTCTATCAAGACGATCATCAAACACCGGATACGCAAGTGGTTGTTTATGGATACGATGATTGCTATCTGATGTACGAAATGCGCCTATGGACCAACTATAAACTCGAAGGGCATGACAACGGTGTGGTGTTTTATGCCGACAAGGGCACGATGGAAATCGGACGCAACGGTTGCGAAGTGACCTTTATTGGTGAGCCGAAAAAGAAAATCGGCGGTGGCTCTGATTTCGAGGGAAATGTTCGTAACTTTATTCAATGTGTGAAGGCCAATGATCCGTCGAAACTCAATGCGCCTATCCAAGAAGGATTCATTTCAGCTTCATTGTGTCACTTGGGAAATATCGGAACTCGAGTGGGAAAGATTCTGCATTTCGATGCGGAACAATGTATAATTACTAATGATGAGGAAGCGGATCGTCAATTGGGACGTGAATATCGTGAGGGATATGAATTACCAGTAATCAAATAAAAACCAAAGATTAAGCACTCAGTTTCACTTCTTCCCCATTTTCATATAAGTACTCAGGGGCGAAGTCAGCTCCATTCTTCCACTCGATTGTGTTCGTATCCTTATTAACAAAAACCTGCTTGAACTGTTCGATATCTTTTAACGGCTCAAATACTTCTCCATACAATTCGTTTTTCAAATCCACTTCTTTCACGACACCATTGTTGAAGGACAATCTCAATTTGTAATCTTCTAGATATTTCACTTCATCAACGTGTAAAAACATGATCATCACCTATTCCATTGAAGGTATTTTGTTTAAAGGTTTTCTATTTCTGGCTGCTTGCCAATTGTATCTTAACTCATTTTTGTGTAATTCCAACCATTTGAACAACATGCGTAATAAACGGTTATCCATAAATCCTGTTACATTTCCACTCTCAATCTCGATACTCACTTCTTGATCTTGATATTTCGCATGGAAATGCGGTGGATAGTGATCATTAAAATTCATGTAAATTATTATACCATAAAATCTCGATATTTCAGGCATGATTTACTGAAGCTCCTGCAAAGATGAAATTGTTACATTATCAATATATAAATGATGTTCACTCTCCGCGCTCCATGTCCCGCCTAAATATACATTGATCCAAACCGTCTCGATTTTCAAAGCATCCACATCCCGCATGCGGATATCCGTATTTTCAAAGGCAAGTTTGCCATCCACCCACCCTCGCAAGATTCCATCATTCTTGCCAGGGGTATTCATTTTGGCGTATTGCTTGATTCTGTACCACCGGTTGTTGGCCAAATAACCGAGATCCTCGATTTCCCATACCCAATGCGAGCCGTACCGGCCCTGCATATCCGCATGATAACAGTAATACCCAATTGGAGTCCGACCGTTTTTTTGTCCACTAAACAATCCGCGAGCCGACCAGCCGTCACGTCCATTCACTTTGCGGCCACCCCAACCCGCTTTGCCGTATGTTCCGGCAATACCGGGTAATTTACCGCCCCGTTTCGGATTCCAGTCATTGGCAAACCGCAGGGAATACTGGAAATAAATCTCTTCCGGCTCCTTCCCTAGTTGTTCTTGAAAGCGGTATTGAAAACTAGTGCCGTAATGATCGTTGTCATTCACTTTGATGCGCAACGCTTTTCCTTCCAGCGGTTCGAATTTCAAATCCCGATCCTCGGCAACGACATCGGTATTCCTTGCCGGATGCTCCATCCCCCATTCCCGATACCACTCCACTGATTCGAAGCCGCAGGAGAAGATGAGATCATCTTGATCCAATGTTTCAGAAGCATAAGAATCAAGTAAGAGAAATGAAAGACAGAACAATAATGAAGATTTTAAATAAAACATAATAAGATTCCTTTCCTCGTGTCGGAGCAAAAGGTCGGAGCGCGGGCATCCCTGCCCGCATCTTCCAACGCGCGCACCTTCATTCTCCCTGTAGTCACAATAGGGTAAAGCAAGCGTATATCACTTGCCCCATAGATGCAGGCGGGACGCCTCCTCTACCCGTGTAAAAAATCTACTTCAGAAAATACTCCAAAAAAGTATACATCTGTTCATTCGATTCCGGCGTCGGCCCATGTCCTTCACGGTTCGTCATGGCGACGCGGTTTTCGTATCCTAAAAACTCGTTGACTGCAATAGCGTGATTGAGTGGAATCCACCGCTCCGGCTGATCCTCCGAACCGCCGGAAACCAGAAACGGACGCGGCGCCATGAGCGCATGGAGTTCATGCAGGTCGTATCCCTCCTCGATCATCTTCTTATACGAGCCGGTGCGTGGACGGTCCTCGTTCGGCACCCCCCGCTCGCGGGTGTAACCGGTTTCATAACCCAAATACCATGGTTCCCAATAATTCACATTCGGCCGGCTTTCGTCAAACACAATGCCACCGTCCGACCAAGCGGCGCATGCGAATTTGTCGTATAAACACGAGGCGAACATTGCCCATTTGCCGCCGTAGGAATGGCCGAGGATCCCGATGCGCTCCGGATCGACATAGTCGAGATTGGCCAAGGCGTTATAACAATTGGCCGCCGCATACGCCAAAGCCGAAAGTGGTTGGAATGCAGCATTCTCCTTACTCGGATAATATAGAGAAGCGCCCATGCCGACGGAAAGCGCGACAAAGCCGCGCTTGGCCATTTGGTACGCGAAATCACGCCCTTCTCTGCCCATTCCGATTCCGGTATCCGGTTCGTAATAAACGACAATCACGGCAGGCAGTGGACGTTCACCGCTTTCAGGAACCAGTAGGTATCCATCGATGGTACGGTGATCAGGAGCGATTTCCACATCCACCATATGCTGGATAAAATTTTCCCGCTTCTCTTTGGAGACATACTCGATATTGGGATTGGCGATCAGCAATGGCCAGGGATTCATCAGCTCGTGCCATTTTTTCTTGATCTCTTCCCGCCGTTTCCACCAATCTTCCTTTGTATTGACCGGCGTGCCGTCATAGAATTTCAGTGGAGAACGATAATCGCCGAACTTGTCTGCATATTTTTCCGGAGGGCTGAAGAACGGAGTGATTTTGTCGGGTAAAGGTTCATCGATGGCGTCGATGCGGATTGTTTTCACCGGAGACGGAACTTTGACCGCTTCACCCACTTTTTTCAAGAACGTATTATATATTTCGTCTGATATGAAATGATCGTTTTGATCCAATCCCAAGCGGACGATCACCATGTTCCATTCCGGAATCACAAACATATCATTGTTGTTGTAACCGCTTGCGGAATAGGTTCCGAGAGGCGCATCCGGCCATTTTCGCTCACCGTTCGCTCGAACGCCATTTACCCACCAGTTGAAACTATAAATCCCGCGCCCGTCGATGTTGCTTTCCGGATGCCCTAACGGAATCGTCGATGGAACCTGAACGGAGGCGACTGCATCGACCCAGGATTTGCTTATGAGTTGCTTTCCATTCCAATTTCCTTCATTCAAAAAGAGAAGGCCGAAGCGGGCGAGTTCCCGCGCGGAAATAAACATATGCTTATTGTTGTTCCCCGATCCTCCGTTCACAGCGATGCCATCGACTTCCCCGAATTCACCCCAATCCCACTGTTTTGAATTCATCCCGATTGGATCGGCGATTTTTCTCTTGAAATACTCTTCGATTTTCTTTCCGGCGATATGGGTCAACACATTGGCGAATTCATTCATCGCCGAATCCCAATATGCATAATGGGAACCCGGTGGAGTGAACAATGGGTTGGGAGAAGGAATGAAGGGAGTTGTGCTCGGTCCGTGCAAATAACCGCCGCGCGGTTCGTCTCCCTGCGCGCGATAGCCGGATGTCATCGTCGTAAAATGCCGCAATGTGACTTTAGGATAGGTTTTCTCCAATTCAGGAACATATTCATGAGCCGGCATATCGAGCGCCGTCTTTCCTTCATCGATCAACAATCCCAAGACTGTGCTGGTAAATGATTTGGTCAGCGACCATACCCCATGCACAGCATCGATGTTCGATCCTTTCCAAATCATGTATCCGTTGCGGATGACAACGAGTTGCTCCACACCGTCTTTCCCTGAATTGTTTTTCAAGTACTCGGCGGCCGCATCCAGTTTTTCCGGATCGACTCCCTGAGCTTCCGGAACGGATTCCCGCCACTCTTCTTTTGGAAAGATCATGGTCGTTGAAGGAACGGCTTTGATGACAGCCACCCAATCCTCTTCCGTCGGCGGTTGCAGAATGATTTCTGTCAAATTCTGTTCACTGGATCGAGTCATTTCGCCCGTTCGTGGGTTCAGCCAGGAGATACGATACCCGTTCTTGGACTGTTTCACGCTGATATTCGTCGATCCCCCATCGTATAAATACACCAAATAGACTTCGCCGGTTTTGGCAAGACAGAATGCCCCTTCGCCCAGGATTTCATTGCGCGGTTTCATTTCCGTATAGGGGAGCGTTTCGAACGTATCCCGAAGGATTTTCAACTGCGGCGGAGCTTTCCCTTCACCGATGTGTCCTGTATAGAAATGAGTGCCAGGTGTCCAGTCCCCATAGGTCGCATACCCACCTGCCAAGGCAATCGACCAATGGCATTTCCGGACCCAATCCGCGTTCATCCCATGTTCGGGTTTATCCAATGTTCCCTCATATCCATATTCTTCGTTGATATAGGGCATCGGAATCTCATAATATTTCAACGCCCATTCATTGACCTCGCGGCAGTTCCCGTATTGTTGAGTAATGATGAAATCCGCCCACTCTTGGTTGTCGTACAACCAATCTGCATACCCATGCGCAGAGCAAAGACGGTCATATGGATCCCATTCCTTCACAAGCGCGCCCATTTTCGGCGCCCAATCTTTTTTCCGGAATTCATTGTGTTCGTTTCCCAAATCCCACCAGACATTGGAGAACGCCGCCAGCCGGTTCACAGCATAGTGATACAGCCGTTTCTCATGATCGGTCAAAGTTCCGTATTCTTTCGGAAGGTTTTGTTTTTCGATGGTAAAGATGCAAGTCGCAACAATGCCTCTTTCACGCATGGCCCGGACGGCACGATCGACTTTCTGCCAATACGAGACATTGAAACGAGTAAAATCGTAATCGTGAGGTTTTCCCCGCCAGGCCGGCAGCGGATTCACTTCACCCGGCGGCGCGCCGTAATTCGGTTTTTTCCATTGATCGCCTACCCCATATTCATAATCGTCACTGCTGCGGGTATCTGTATCGCGCGGATAACCGGTTAACAGAAACCGTACTTTGTTGATTCCATGTTCGAGGCAGTAGTCGAGAAAATCCTCGATATGCTGTTCATCGTTGCTGGGATCGAGCAGATGATAGGCGGTGATCCCGAGATGATAAAAAGGTTGGCCGCTTTTGGCGTACATGAAATGTTTAAGGAAATCGGGATTGGCGATTACCGGTTCCAGACCGGAAACACCTACCGTCCGAAACGTGCCTGTATAACTCTTGTCATAAGCTCGGCTGGTTGTAAGTGTATAAGTATATTCTGTCGCGGGACGTGAGGGACAAAATCGTACACGGTAGATTTTCCCCTCTTGATCGTCGCAAAAACCTTTCACCACAATCGGATCGCTGTTCTCAGGCGTAAACACCGCTTGCACATCGAATTCGGTAAATGGATTACCGGGAACCGCTTCATCCAACTGTACTTCCAATTCGAACACATCGAAGCAAGCTACATCAACGGCACTTTGTTGAACCATAATTGCCGGATATGCATCTGTTGCTACAAATATACACAAACTGGCGAGGATACAATAGAAATTATGTCTCATTACAAATCTCCTTTTCTCTTCAAATACAACATCGAATCCGAATTGCAATGTATCGCCGCCGTCCCGGCGGCACATCGAAAATGCCGGCAGGATGCCGGCGTTACGTTCTTTCCATCTTAATCAATCAAAGCGGGATAAGCAAATGCTTCGCCCTTTTTTTCCATCGGCTACAATAGGACAATCAGCACAGAAAGCGAGAACACAACCACGATGAAAAAAGCGTTGATCACCGGCATCACCGGCCAGGACGGCTCCTATCTAGCGGAACTTCTCATTGAAAAAGGCTACGAGGTTCATGGCATTGTGCGCCGGGTGGCGTTGGAAGATTCCGAACACCGCCTATGGCGCATCCAATCGGTCATCGATCAAATTCATTTACACGCCGGATCATTGGAAAGTTACGCCAGTCTGTTCAATGTCGTTCAGAAAATCCAACCGGATGAATGTTACCACCTGGCCGCGCAGAGTTATGTCAGTTATTCCTTCGAAGACGAATTTTCCACGCTGAATACCAATATCAACGGAACCCATTATCTTCTTTCATCCATCAAAAACATTGTGCCGGAATGCAAAGTATATTTCGCCGGTTCCAGCGAAATGTTCGGCAACGCCGATCACAGCCCGCAGAATGAAGAGACACCGTTCAATCCCCGGTCCGCATACGGGATATCAAAATTAGCAGGATACCATTTAACAAAAAATTATCGCGAGGCGCATGAATTGTTTGCAGTGTCCGGAATCCTGTTCAATCATGAAAGCCCGCGCCGTGGCTTCGAATTCGTGACGCGTAAAATCTCACGGGCCGTTGCCCGTATCAAATACGGTTTGCAGGACAAATTGAAATTGGGTAATCTGCAAGCCAAACGGGATTGGGGATACGCCGGGGATTATGTCGAGGCGATGTGGCTTATGTTGCAGCAGGATACACCTGAAGATTATGTCATCGCGACCGGAATCACACATTCCGTCGAAGACTTCGTAAAACTCGCTTTTTCATCAGCGGATTTGGATTGGGAACAATATGTCGCCGTGGATAAAGCCTTGTTCCGTCCGGCGGAAATCCATCTACTGGTCGGCGATTACAGCCGGGCAAAGAAAAAACTGAACTGGACACCAACCGTCGATTTTGAACAATTGGTTGCAATGATGGTCAAAGCGGATCTCGATTTTCTAGGGAATAAACGGTGAATGAAAACATTGATTCAATCCATATAAAAACCAATGAAGGGGCATTTGACCTAGAAGCCACGGCGCGCTTTATCGGGGACGATTTGCTGGTTGTGATTTACGGCGGCGACAAACCACACATCGGCGCTGTCGCCGTAGCCCATTCTCACCCCAGCCTGAAAGATCCGAACAAACCAACCGTGACGGCTTCGCTAATCTCCATTCCCGGACATAAGGAAGATGAGATTGCGCTTTCGACGGCCAAACAATTGGCGTCCGCATTCCGAACGACGGTGACAGTCACGGCGGGCATGCATTGGGATGAAATTGATCCTACGGGTATTTGGAAAGTAAATAGGAACAGCAAAACCATTATCGATTCGCTGATCAAAGAGATCAATGCGATAGGCTGATTGTTTCTGAAAGCATCGAATCCCTATACTTGGCTTTTGGATTTCTGATATAATAGAATAGGATGGAGGGAAAAAACAAATGTTACGAATGTCCGTTGACAATTTCGATGAAGCCATAAAGAACACGAAAATTGGCAATCAAGTGATTTTGCAGGAAGAAGGCAAGGATTTGGCTGCTATCATACCCCTGGAAGATTTCAAACTATTTGAACAGTTGGTTGAAGAGATGGAAGATCGATTGGATGTGGAAGAAGCGGAAAAAATTCTGGCCGATCCTAATGAAAAACGGATCCCGTGGGATGAAGCGGAAAAATTGTTGAACCAGCAGTAGTGAAACAAATGGAAACGGGAACCTATACCATTGAGATCACCCTAACTGCTTTAAAAGCTCTTCAGAATGTAGATCAAAGAGATAAAGATCATATAATTAAAAAAAATCAAGGAACTGTCCTTCAATCCGAGACCACCCGGTATAATTGTCTTAAAGGGAAAAAGCAAAGGGTTGTACCGCCTTCGTGTTGGGAACTATCGAATTGTGTATGATATTCAAGATAAACGTTTAATTATTTCCATAGTAAAGGTCGGTAAAAGAAAAAACATCTATAAACATTTACTTCTGTGATTTTCGATATCGTCATCATTGTTGATTGACTGTACAGTAACGGAGATGGGGATAAGTTGGAAATAAAATTTCGTTTTCAAATTTTAAAGAAAGGTGTATGGTATTTTATGAAACGTTTTTTTTCTTGTTTAATAGTCGTGTTTATATTATTGAATGTATGTACTTTTTGTCTTCCTCTTCAATCTGCCGAAAATCGTGTTCCCGATGCCGTACAAGAAACGGCCGAAAAGGAACTGGGCGATTACCGCTTGCGAAACATCCGGCAGACAACCAGGGATGGGGAAACCGTCTATCGGGTGGATGCTCGCGGACGGCAAAATCGCAAGATGGAAATGTACATCAGCCCGGATGGGAAACGGATCGAGAAAATCTATGAAGGGCAATTGTCCGTCGTCGACAATCGTCTGTTGCGCCAAGGCCGTCCCTACCGGATTCGCTCGATCTACACGCCGCAGGCGGGGAAAATTGAAAACGCCCCGAAAGATTTCATTCAATCGATCAGCCGGATGGCGTACGCGGGAGGCAATATCCTGGCGTTCGATTTATACGGCCTGAACGAGGATGGCACCGCGTTTACCGAGGAAGCGTTGGATTTCTTTCAGACATGGATGATCGACCGAATCTGCTACGCCGATATCAACTGTTTCTGCCGGGTATTCAATCCCGATGCTCCGAAGAATCCCGAGTATCGCCGTAATGCTGTCCGAACCATCGCCCAATATTTTGCAGAAAATAATCTGAACCAAATCCTGTATTGGATCGACGGACCGGATGCCGCATCTTTGGCAAAAGAATTCCAATCCGCCGCTCCTGACCTTATTGTCGCCGCCCCTGGCGCAGACGCCGAAGTGACTTTTTCCGGCCAATCCCCCAATTCCGAAAATCCGACTATCATCATTGGGGATATGCCCTCAGATGGATTGGACGGCAAGCATTATTTGTTGAAGAACAACGATGAAAACCTACAGGCGCTCGATAAAATGAATGCCCGGCCAGAAGAAAAGGAACCATGGAATCCGGACAATTCCGTCTTATCCGAGGAGGAACGTGAAGAAGGTTTCATCGCTCTTTTCGACGGCAAGACCACGAATGGGTGGATTAGTGGAGGCAAAGGATTTGTCGTAAACGACGGAACCTTACAACGGGTTCCCGGAAGCGGAACAATTCGCAGTGTAAAGCGCTTCGACGATTTCATCCTCCGTTTCGATTACAAAATCGAAGATCGCGGCAACAGCGGCGTCCAGGTTCGTTGCCCTCGCTCTTTCCGTGCTTCCAAAATAGGCTTCGAAGTGCAAATTTATGGAGATTATGGCCGTCCGGCACACAAAGAAGGTACCGGATCTATTTATTATGTTCTCGCGCCGACGGAAAATGCCTCCAAACCGGCGGGCGAATGGAACTCGATGGAAATCAAATGCGATGGCCCGCATGTGCGCGTAACCCTGAACAGCAAAGTCGTCCAAGATGTCAATTTCAACGACTATCCCGAACTGGCCTCCCGCCTCCGCGATGGATTTATCCACTTGACCGACCACGGCGCATTTGTCGCGTATCGGAATATCCGTATTAAAGAATTATAGAGGACATACAACTATGATTCACAAGTACACAGTCTTTTTTGAACAAGATGAACAAGAAGGTGGCTGGATCGCCAGCGTACCGATTTTGCATTGTCACACCCAAGGTGATTCGCGTCAATTAAAATTCCCTCCCGCATTGACTCACACTTTTTGTTACCGAAGCCCGGTCGTTGCCTCATTACAATGT
>CAYPPG010000043.1:0-65851 GCA_964412555.1 uncultured bacterium | reverse complement strand
GCTTCGAGGTTTCCCACCTTAAATGCCTGTCCAAATTTTGGGGTACATTATAGTTGTTATGTTTTTTTTGAATTTTGTTTAAAAATCAGATTAAAGTATTTGAAAGTAAAAATCAATGGGGCAGGAACTTGTGGTATAGCGGTTGATCGAAGGATATCAACTAGGACAAACGTGGCTTTCTCTGGATAACCAGTGTAAATATTCAAGGGCTGGCTCGCCTTGCCCTTGGCATCCGGCTTAACATACTTTACTTTACACCTACCTATAAAAAAGAAAAACCCACCGAGAGATAGCATGTCCATAGACAGAGGCCCGATGGGTATACTTACAATACACTATAGAGGTTAAACCACAAAAATCAAGTGATTTGTGACTTTTTTCACCAGCCATATTCTATTCTCTCAAATTATTCATGATTGTCATACATTCTCTCTACAAAACCCGATCTGCCTTCTCTTCGGCCCAGGCGGTTTCATCAAAAATGTAGGATGGGTCGCTTTTTTTGACCCATCCCGTTGTTTTCAAATATTTCCATGATGGGTCGAAAATGACCCATCCTACAAAAATAAATTATTTTTCACTTTTCATGATCAATCTTCTTTATCTGCTCGTTAAGAAATCTCTGCATTTCTTCTTTCGAAGGCAATTCGAGCCGGTATTTGGAAACAAATAGGTTGTTATCCATTCCCGCGAGAGCGTATTCAACCAAGGTTTGATCTTTCCGAGTACAGAGGAGTATTCCAACGGGTGGATTATCTCCCTCGATCATCATGTTTTGCCGATACCAGCTGACGTAGGTGTTGAGTTGCCCAAGATGTTCATGGTTGAAGGCAGCGACCTTGAGTTCCACCAGCACGTGGCATTTCAAAATGCGATGATAGAAGACCAGATCGATGAATCCATGAGTTTCTCCAATCAAGATGCGTTTTTGCCTGCCTTCGAAACAGAAACCATGGCCTAATTCAAGCAGAAAATCCTGCAATTTATCAAGAAGGGCGTCTTCCAATTCCGATTCCCCCATCACCTCACGGGATTTGATCCCGAGAAACTCAAAGACATACGGATCACGGATCGCAAGACACGGTTCTGTTGTCTCCGCGCCCGATTGAACCATTTCCGCCAGTTTTTCCTTATTTTCGGACAGACCGGAACGCTCAAAGTACAGACTGCCGATTTGCCGTTTTAGTTCGCGAACCGACCAATTACCCCGAATGCATTCAATTTCGTAAAATGCACGTTTCAGTGGATCCTCAAGAGCGATTAATTGTACAAAATGACTGTACGATAAGGAGTTCAGCAGTTTGTCCGGCGCAAGAGCGAATTGTGCGGACGCTGTCGGCACTTTTCCAGCCTCTTTCAAATTAGCAGGAAACAATGCGTTCAATTGTGTGGACGCTGTACGCACAATCTGAGGATAGGTACGATAAAAAGAAAGATAATGATATAATTGCCTACGGCCAGTGTTACTTATCTTACGTTTTTGGAGTTCCTTGGATAGTTCGGTAAGAAGTTGATCCCCATAATCCGCCCGATCCGCTCCATTCAATTCATATTCGGCGATATAGGCTCCGATCAACCAATTCCGGAGTGTTAAACTCACATTAACCGCTTTCCCCGCCTTAGCGGACAAATGGCTATGCGCCTGCTGAATCGAGGTAATTAAGGCGTTGAAATTAAAAACTTTACGCTCACCCGCCATATCCCAACCCCTTCAAATTCTTCTTGATCTCCTTCTCCAACCGTGCCGATTCGGCGAATTGTTCACTCAACTGAGCCACCAGCCGAATCATCTTCTCTTCAAAAGGTTCTCCATCGTCTTCAATCTCTTCAGCTCCAACATACCGTCCGGGAGTAAGGACATAATCATGATCACGAATCTCTTTAATCTCGGCGGATTTGCAGAAACCGGGGATGTCTTGGTATTTTCCGGCTTTCTTTTCCCCCCGCCAGGCATGATAGGTTCCGGCGATGCGGGCGTAATCTTTAGGAAGAACGCCTTTGAGAGACGGGTTTTCCTTCTCGATGGCGATCACGGTGTCATCCAGATATTTGCCGATTTTGGGATTTTTGGCTTTATCCTGCAAAGACTTCCAACGGGCTTTTCTCGAAAGCCAAAAGACGTTGAAGGCGGTGTATTCGGAAGCGTCCATATGCCCGCGGAGTTTATCGGCAGCGGCCCAGAGGGTTTCTTCGAAGCCAAGATTTGCGCCGGTGTGGTTGTTGTTGGTTCGTTTTTTTCGTGCCATAGGTGTTGTGCTAATTTTGGATTTTGTTGAAAAATTAGATTAAAGTATTTGGAAGTGGAAATCAATGGGGAGAGCTCGCGATATACGGGTTGCTAGAAGGTTGTAAGCCAGGGCAGGCTGGCGCATTGCCCTGGGCACCCGATTTCTATAAAGGGTAGCAAGGGGAAGCGAAGTCTACCCTTCCCGGACAACCCATCAAATCCAGGGTAGACTGGCGCATTGCCCGGAGTACCCATAGTGGGGGGTAAAAGAAATAATGCATGAAGGCACGTGAAACTCTACGCCGTCTCGGACGCAGCAGCCGGCTCTTTTTCTTGTGATGTACTCAGATTCACAGGAGTCCGGGATAAACTACTTTCCTTATAATAGGTTTTCTTGCGAATCTCATACACCAAGTCCACGAATTTTTGCTTTGCAGCGGCTGATCCGGCGCTGGCCAAAATACGGGATATCTCTTTTGTAGCCATTTCGTCGAAAAGCCGTAATGAAACCAAGATTTGTACCGGCTCCTTCAATGCGTATTGTTTGACCATATTCGAAAGCGTATCTTCTTCTTCATTTCCCAAATCCAGCATTTCTACTTCATCCATAAATTCTCTGAATTTTTTAAATCGCTGGTAACGGTACGAAAGATAGATGATGATTCCCGTAACCACGGCAATAGCCAGTAAAACATAAACAACCTCCTTGGATTGAATCCCGCTCGATTTAAAAAGTACCAATTGATCCATCATCAATTACCCTTATTCAAGAGAAATAGAAAAACGAAACCATCACGAACTTTCCCGACAACATTTTTTTGTTGGTAATCATGAGTAACTTGATAAATATTACAAATTTTATCAACTATTAAAGGTCTATAGTATACCTATGAATAAGAATGTCAAGAAAAATATTGCCCCGGCAGGGGGAAGGCAGGAAATCCACCGGGGCATGAAGTAGGGGATGTAAGAACAAATCTGAACAAAGATCAGATTGTTTTTTCTTTCTTGCAATTGCTAGCACATAAAACGAATCCAATATTTTACAGTAACGGTTATTTTTGATGCCACGGCAAAAAGTCAAAAATTGTGGTGTAGACATCTTGTCTGCAGAATATATTGTGATGTAGACATCCTGTCTGCACAATATCCTTTTTTTAGAATAATGAAGGCTCAATTTTGATAGATACGAGAAATTTTCACAATCGCATCGAGTAAATCGCGGGTAATGATATCCGGTAAACGCTCAGCGGTGCGAAGATATTGCATCGTTTTATGCGGTTTCCCGCTTCGGACAAATGCAGATTTACACCCCGCATTCCAAGCCGCCTCCAAGCATGCAAGGCGATCCCCAATGAAAAACGTGTCCTGCAACTGGAATTTGTGTTTCTCCGCCGCATGTTTCAATAGTCCCGGTTGTGGATAGCGGCAATCACATTGTTTGGATTCATCATGCGGACAAATAAGCACATCGGCGACTTTGCCGCCTGCATCTTCAATCATCGAAATCATCTTGGAATGAATTGCCCCCAAATCCTTCATTTCAAGTTCACCACTCGCCAATCCTTCCTGATTGGTTAGGATGATTGGCTTGATCTGATTTCGAGCCATTTCATAAAAGGCCTCTGGAACAAAAGGCAATAGAACAAAATCGTCCGGATTGGTGAGAGGGTTGTCCAGCAATACATTGATAACCCCATCACGCTGAAGCAGGATGTATTTCTCCATTTTGCACCTGAAATGTCGCTTTAGGATTTAAACCGGAGCCGAGATGTTCTCGGGCGGTGGCGGTAACGATCAATTGACCCGATAGATCGATTTGCCGCCAAAAACGAGATCGGCGATTATTATCCATCTCATAAATAACATCGTCAATCAAAAGCAAAGGTTTAGTCCCTGTTTTCTCATAAGAGAATTTGGCTTCCGCAAGACGCAAGGCAAGAGCAGCCGTTCGTCGCTGCCCTTGAGAACCAAACACGGAGATATTTTTATCCGCCAAAATAAATTGCAGGTCATCACGATGGGGACCAATAAGCGTATTGCCTCTTTCGATTTCGTTTTGTCTCGTTCGTTCTAACTTTTTTTGCAACTGCTCACAGACGATTTTCTCTTCGGTTTCGTTCCCGCCTGTGTACTTGATGAGAAAAGGCCCTTCGTCGGCAAAATTTTCATAACAGGTTTGAACCAGTGGAGCATACTCGCGAAGGGCTGCACAACGGCGACACACGACTTGAGTGGAATAATCCAAAAAAGTTTGATCCCATATACCAAGTTCCCGAATTCCAGCCGCATTGTTCTGAACTTGAAGCCGTTTAAGGATTTGGTTTCGTTGATGCAAGGCTCGTCGGAATCGCTGCAACAAGGAAATATAGCCAGGATCGATTTGTGCAATGGCCATATCAAGAAAACGGCGGCGGTCATGAGGGCTTCCGCTGATGATGTGCAAATCCTCCGGAGCGAACAAAACAGTTCGCAAATGGCCGTATAAATCTCGAACCCGCGGAAGGTTTTGTTCGTCGATCTTGATGACTTTCCGGCGTTTTTCCAGACCGCATTCGATTTTGAACGACTCCTCCCTTTGTTGAATCTCCCCCCGCAGAAAGGCGACATCTTCTCCCCAGCGAATCAATTCCTCTTCACGCCTGGTGCGATGCGAGGTGGAAGTCGCAAGAAACAGTATGGCCTCGATCAAAGCGGTTTTTCCCTGCGCATTTGCCCCCACAAACAGGTGAATCCCCCTATCGAGAGTAAAGTTGGCTTCTTGAATATTGCGAAAATTCCTTACAAGGAAGGAAGTCAGAATCATTTTGATTTAGCGATCATCCGTAGATGTTTGGAATGAAGCAGCCACATCAGAATGCCGGTTCCCGCTTTGGGTTTTCCCTCGATGTCCACTCGGCAGACTGCCCCCTTTTTCATTTTGATGTCGGAATCGGTCGACCCGGTTACGGTCATGGAAATCAGTTCGCTGAGGTCGGGTTCATGCCCCACCAAAGCAATACGGGCATTGGGGGAATGGCCTTTTGTCAAATCCTGCAGCACATCCGGATCGACGCCGGGAGCGAGATCCGAAGTAATTTTCACCAGATTCGCTTGCTTATAAACATGTTGAATAATTTCAGCGGTTTGTTGCGCACGAAGAAAGGGACTCGAAAAAATTTCATCGAGTGTAGGAACAATTTTTTTTAATCCTTCCGCGGTCAATTCCATTTTTTCGATCCCCTCTTTGGTTAACCAGCGATCCGCGTCCGACGAAACCTGTGGATCGTTTCGATTTACAGCGATAGCATGGCGAACGATATACAATTCCATGTTTTTCACCCCTCTCTTATCTATCCGCTTTCCATTTTGGCGCGTCGGGCTTGCTTTCGCGCTTCTCGCTCCGCTTTGATTCGCTCGATTTCCTGTCGTTCTTCTTCTTCCCGCTGTTTTTTAGCCTCTTCCAGTTCGATCAAACGAGCGAACAACCCTCCGCCTTTTAGATTTTGCTTGATTTCATCGCTGAAGGGAGTATTGCGCCACATAAATTCACGAAATCGTTTTTCTAATTTGGGGATTCGGCGGGATTCATATTGAACCCAGTAAAAATAACTATCGATGAAAATTTGTTTCATATCCTTTCGCTGCTCTTTCTTCGTGAAAAGAGCGAGCCATTTTCCGGTTAGTCCCTCCGTAATCCAATAATGCATCGCATCCGCTTTGGCGTATTCCCACCGATAATCGGCCAGTCCCATCAATAAAGCTTTCATCGAGGATTTTGGAGGAAACGCACAGAGACAGATTCTCGGTCCTGACGATCCTTTTTTCCCCGGACTCCAGGGTTCCCAACATCCTGACCGTTGACCATACCCCGGACAGATAATAAACACGGGCTGAACAATGACCTCATCCCCTTTGTATTTTCGAGTGAACATCGAATAATCGCATTTGAGCGCATGCTCCATGGCGCCTTTGAGCCATTGACGATTGACAACAGGATTATCCCGCCCAGGCACGCAGTACTCCTGAACCATAATACTGACCAAATTAGCCCGCGCTCCCACACACATTCGCTGCATTTGTGGAACACTCGATGTTTCATATTTCAACGCCAGTTCACCGGTTGCATTCGGATCCGGCTTTTGTCCATCGAGGGCCATCTCGTCAATGGTGCTGTATTTTATATTCCCACGAGCGATTTCATCGAACCACTCGTCGATGAAATATATTCCTGTATCTTCCGGGGGGCTCTTGTCGAGGTACAGTTGCTCCCACACATCCATGCGATCGCCCATGAGTTTTTCGTCCAACATGCCATATCGCATAAAAAGACGTTTTTCCCACGGCAGATTTTCATAAGCCAACCGCATGGCCATTTTTTTGATCATCCGCCAATGAACACTTGTAAGAGAAAGTAAGATATTGCGCCGCTGGTCTTTCTCACACGTTTCCAGATTTTCCAGCAAGGATTTCACTTCGTCCGCTTCTTCTTCTCCGTCTAACACAGCACTGAGAAATTCCCCGGCTTGGAAATTGACGGAAGGTGTAAATACTTTCGGTTTTTCTTCCGTCCCTTCAGTGCTTTCCTCGGATTCTGCTTCTTCCGTCTCATCCGGTTCATCGGCGTGAGCCATCAGCTCATCGATATAAGCGGATTCCTCTTCCATCGATCGCGTTTCTTCTTCCGGTTGTTCTTGATAAGCTTCTTTTAGTTTCTCATCCGTCCCAACAGCGGCTTTTTTGACAAAGGTTTTTTGCTTTTCTTCAAGGGGTTTGACTTTTTTGGGAACCTGGAACTGCTCGCTGGATGATGCTTCATAGGCCGCAGAATCCTCTTGTGACGAAACCGATTGGTTTTTCTGAAGCGAATTCACTTCCCGTTTGAGTTTCAGGATTTCCTGATCACGAGATTTTAAAACTTTTTGGAATTGGCGGACTTTTTGTTCTAATTTTTTGACATATTGGATTAATTGTTCCCGTGTCAACACAGCCATAAAAAATATCCCCGTTCTTGAAATCGGATACAAAGGATCGATCAAAGAATAGATTCAATAGAGTATGATGGGATTTCGTGTCTATATTTGCATGATATCAATTTTTCAATATACTTGAATCCCTTACTGGTTCAATACAAAACGTTACAATGAGTATACCACGAATTGGATGGATTGAGAATGCAAATTAGTGGAAATGATCTAGATCAAGAAGATCATGAATAGA
The DNA here is from genome assembly GCA_964412555.1 of uncultured bacterium. Lineage (GTDB taxonomy): Bacteria > Hinthialibacterota > Hinthialibacteria > Hinthialibacterales > Hinthialibacteraceae > CAYPPG01. The sequence continues at coordinate 58,425 of CAYPPG010000043.1, read as the reverse complement.
GGTAGTTAGATTGATGAAAAAAACCGTTGATCTGTATTGAACCGTTCTTGTGAATCTCAACAATTCCATAGGCGTTGTTTGGAGGATAGGTTCCCTCCACCATCGCAGCCATTGTGCAATAGTGGATTCCGTTTATTTCATGATAATCATTTTTATGGAAATGTCCCTGAAATACCGCTATGACTTTTCCCGATTGTTCCATAATTTTTCTGACAGTTGCGGCACTTTTAGCGGTGTAATGCCCCGGAATATCAAGTCGCTGATGAACAAAAACAATCGCTTTTTTCTCGGTTTCGTTCAAGACATTTTTGAGCCAATCTCTTTCTTCCGCAGGAATTTCCGTGTCCGTCCATTCGAAATTACGGGCGCCATATGCCGTTCCATCACTCCGGAAACAGGCATCCAAAACGATAAAATGAAAGTCCCCCTGATCGAAAGAAAAATACGATTGCTTCTGATCAATAGCTTCTAAAAACTGCTTTTTCGTCAAAGTCCAAACACAATGATTTCCCAACACATAATATCTTCTTTTGCCGGCTTTTTGATATTCCTTATCAATGGTTTTAAGATAACGGGTTTCTTCTTCAACCGTTTTGGCCGCATCGATAAAATCGCCGAGTTCGATCACAAAATCCAATTGTGCAGCATGAAAATCTTCGATACAACGGCGTATTTTTGGAATCGAGTTACGATAATACCGGCTATCGGCTGTTTCTTTATCGGCATAATGCACATCAGTCAAGATACCGAATTGGATAGCGGTTTCCTTTTTTTCATTCACGGCTGCTAGCAATTCACCCGGTTTCCCTCCTGTTGCTGCTAGAAACAACACTCCCTGCTGTAAAAAAAATCGTCTTGGAATAATCACAATTATTCTTCCTCTCCGCGTAAAACCTTTTACACTGAATCAAGTCCAAATTAAGTGGATGGTTTATCATATTTCTTTATCCACCTTCGATGCATGTCCATCTTATCAACATATAAACGTAACATCCATAGAAAATCTAGGATATAGACGTATCGTTTTACCGAAATTATATGAGAAAAGGAGAATCACAATGATCATCGGCGTGCCAAAGGAAATCAAAGATCACGAATACCGAGTAGCGGTAACACCGGCCGGTGTACACCAATTGGTCGAACAGGGACACGAAGTCCTGGTTCAATCCGGTGCGGGGAAAGGCTCTTCTCTGAGTGATGAGGATTACCGCAAGGAGGGAGCGAACCTTGTCAAATCGCCGGAAAAGATTTTCAAGAGTGCCGATATGATCGTAAAGGTCAAAGAACCCCAGCCAAGTGAATATGAAATGCTGCGGCCGGGACTGATTCTCTTTACCTATTTGCATTTGGCGGCTGAAACAGAATTGACACGTGAATTGATGAAACGAGGAGTCACCGCAATCGGCTATGAAACCGTACAGTTAGAAGACGGCAAACTCCCCCTATTGACGCCGATGAGCGAAGTGGCCGGGAGAATGGCGGTGCACGAGGGAGCCAAATACTTGGAAAGCGCAAGAGGAGGGAAGGGCGTTCTGCTAAGCGGCGTTCCCGGCGTTCGACCCGGCGTAGTAACGATTCTCGGCGGCGGCACGGCGGGGATGAACGCGGCAAAAGTCGCATCGGGCTTAGGCGCAAGAGTCAACATACTCGATATCTCCTTACCCCGTCTACGGTATCTTGACGATATACTCCACAACGTCAACACACTGATGTATACACCATTGGCATTGAGGGAATTGTTGCCGCGAACCGATGTATTGATTGGCACGGTTCTGGTTCGCGGTGCACGCGCTCCTAAGTTGGTCAGCCGTTCCATGTTGAAACTCATGGAGAAAGGCTCCGTCATTGTCGATGTCTCTATCGATCAAGGCGGATGTATAGAGACCTCCAAACCAACCACCCACACTGATCCGATTTATATCGTGGACGGTATTATCCATTATTGTGTCGCCAATATGCCGGGTGCGGTCGCTCACACCTCCACCTTCGCCCTGACAAACGCCACGTTTCCCTACGTTCTCAAACTGGCGAACCACGGCTACGAAGAAACGATCAAAAAAGATCCGGCATTGGCAAAAGGTGTGAATGTGACAGAAGGAAAACTGACCGATTCGGCGGTTGCTGAAGCGTTGAAATTGAAATACACTCCGCTGGAGGAAACAATATTGTAAAACCTCAATCCATTGCTTCCAAACGCTTTCGAATCCGATCCAAAATCGCCATCACCAACCGCGCCCGCATGGTTTCTCTATGTCCGCGTGTCGAAATCCGTGCTGTCGTGAAGCCGTCCTCCTCTGAGCCGAATGCCACCCATACGAAGGGCGCGCCTTCTTTCGGTTCTCTGACTTCCGTAACAGCCAATCCCCATTGGCTGGCGATTCGCTCCGCAACTTGTTTTGCCATCTTGATTGCCGGAGTTTCCACCAGTGGATCGTCGGACACAAGGTCTTCTTTCGGCATGGAAAGAAGCAGGGCCATTTCTTCATCATTGGAGGCAATATATCCGCCACGAAAACGATGGTCCCGATCCACAACATCGCTCAGATTGGATGAAACGGCTCCTCCACTTCCCACTTCCGCAATCCCGATGGTCAAATTGTGTTTCGAGAGCAACCCGATGATGCATTCTTCCAATGTCGATCCGTCATTGGAATACATATAACTCCCCACATATTGCAGCAACTCTTTTTCAAGCGCTTCCAAACGCTGCCGATCTTTGGCGGTGTCACCAGGAAGCATAAACGTCAGATCCACGCGCCCCAATTCGAAAAGAGACGAAATCATTAAATCACCCGGAAGAGTCATATGATCGTGAATCGCTTGATCAATGCTCGATTCCCCGATTCCGGCAAATCGCATAGTCAACGAAGTTCCAACCGTATGCGTCCCAAACCGTTTGGAAAGATAAGGGATCAGTTGCTCTTGAACCATCGGATGCAACTCGCGCGGCGGTCCGGGAAGCGCGGCCATGACCATTTCTCCTGCATCATACACTAAACCCACTGCTGTTCCATTCGGGTTGGGTAGGTAGGTTCCTTTTGTCGGCGTCAATGTCTGCCGCCGTAAATTGCTGCGTAAATCACGGCCGGAACGGGAAAAACGCTGCTCCATATGTTTGAGCGCATCCGGATGTTCATAGAGCGGAATACCGGTAAACTCAGAAATCGTTTCCCGTGTAATATCATCGTCCGTCGGTCCCAATCCGCCCGTGACGATAATCAACTTCGCATGTTTTTCGGCATATTTCAGCGCCCCGAGCAAATCATCCCGTTGATCACCGACACAAAGAGAAGCGGCACACCGGCAACCAAGCGGCCCCAAAGTCCGCGTAATAAATTGGGTATGGCCGTCCGCATACACCCCGCGCAACAATTCTCCCCCGGTTACGATGATGACATAATCCGTCGGTTCTTCATGCGGCGCATAAATATATTCTTGCCCGCAAACATTCAATGAAAATAAAGCAGAAATAATAATTCCACAAATCAAACTACTCATCTGTGAAAAAATCCTTGTCATCGAGCACCCCTTTCAACATTGTCGGAGCGCGGGCATCCCTGCCCGCATCTTTCCCCGCATACATTCTCATTCTTCTACATCAACCTTTTTCAAAATCTCTTTCAATGCCTCACACATCGCCTCCGAATACGCTTCAGCATCTTCCCGATAAAAAGTATTGATCTCCAGTGTACCGCCGTTTTGTGAGATTTCTGTAACGGAGTCACCCTTTATTGTAACGGGAACCTTCTTGAACTGAAAAGTCGGATGCGGCCGCCCCGCGGCATGAAGAAACGCTCCTGTGCACCACATATTCCGCTTCATCTTCCAGATTCTCTCTTTCACATCTTCCGGAATCGGTCGAGATAACGACTGAATCGGATCACGTTGGAACGGATCGGCTTTGGTGAGTGCATAAACGAAATAGTTTTGCAGCGGCAAAGGACATGATTCGAGAACCTCCCCATGCACGAAATTCCAATAGGATGAATAGCCTCTATCCCCAAAACACGGTTCCCAATAGATCGGCAAATCGCTTCGTAAAATGCGCACAAAGGCATGCGGATCCAACTTCACGTTCCATTCTTCGCGTCCACTCGAATGACCGGCATTCATATAGAATCGCGAAACGTTTTTCCGGAACAAATCCGGCTCCCGATTATAAGCCGCCGCCATATCGCGCAGGCTCCCAGTCGTGAAGATCGTGATCGGTTCTCTGGTTTCCCGCAGTGTATTCAAGATCAACTCCACTCCGGCTTGCTCCCCCATAAACTCTCCCCTGGCGGTATCCTCATCGGAATAAAGATTCCCGGTCAATCCCAATGCATACGGAACCTTGCGGCCTGTGATATGAAACATTTGCTTGAGCGGAACGATACCCGCACGATTCGCTCCCCCTTCTCCTCGGTCGATGACAATCGCCCGAATATCGAATTCGGGCATGGCAAACAGAGTCGCCAAATCGAAATGATCATCCGGATCCTCGTGCGGATGATACAAATCGGTTGTGTAGAGAATGGGGACGGAACGATTCGATTCCGCGGATTCGACAGAGAAATTCGATGAAAGCACAACACTCAAACATAGAATTATGCGAAACAACTGTAACATGGAATTCTCCTCGAGTAGAGTAAAATTTCAGCAATAGAATATCGGTGGAATCTGGGAAAAGGTAGGGAGCGGTGAGTAACAAAAGCAATGCGTCAGATAATAATGTTTAAATTTATAGTAGAGATTGAATCTCGCGGAGAGTATCTGTAATTCCAATACTCGTTTTTTGTCCCCTACATCGCTTAATTGAGGGCAAATCTTGATAACCATCTGTCGCTTGAATTGGTTTTGATAATATAGTATATTTTGTGGAAAATACCAAATCGCATAAAGAATACCCCTATGGTATTGTTTCATGGAATAAAATAGCATTTTAGACAAAGAATGGAAAAGAATGGAATAGGGAAAATGCCAGCCGTGAATCAAAAAATTCTCAAATGGGCGCGAGAAACAGCGGGCTTTTCACTTGAAGAAGGCGCAAAAGCCATTGGTTTGCACGATACAGCTGGGCAGTCTAGTTCAGAACGACTTGCCGCTCTCGAATCGGGTGATGTTGAGCCTTCTCGAACGACTTTGTTAAAAATGTCACAAAAATATCGGCGATCTCTTCTTGTTTTTTATTTGAAACATCCTCCTCAAACTGGAGATCGTGGACAAGATTTTCGTTCTCTTCCTGGTGAGAACCACATTTCCGATAATGCATTGCTGGATGCATTGATACGGGATTTAAAAACAAGGCAAAGCATTGTAAAAGGAATTCTTGAAGATGATGAAATAGAACCTTTGCCTTTTATTGGTTCGATGGCCATGAACGAAGGGATAATTCCTTTATCTCACAGTATTCAAAAAACAATCGGCTTTCAATTGAAAATATTTCGTTCCTATAAAACAGTTCGGGAAGCATTTACATATCTTCGTCATTGTGTAGAAAGCAGTGGTGTTTTTGTGCTTCTAGTTGGAGATTTGGGTAGTCATCATACATCACTATCCATTGAACATTTTCGAGGATTCGCAATAGCCGACTCTTTGGCTCCCTTCGTAGTTGTCAATGATCACGATGCGAGATCCGCGTGGTCTTTTACGATCCTACACGAAGTTGCTCATTTGTGGCTTGGTACTACTGGTGTAAGCAGTACAAGTACAGAAAATGAAATGGAACGTTTCTGCAATGATGTAGCTGGAGAAATTCTCCTCCCCAAACAAGAACTTGAAATATTAAAAAATTTAGCATACCTCCCCATGCCAGAAAGAATAAGTCATATCTCAGAGTTTGCAAAAGAACGAAATGTAAGCCGATCAATGGTTGCCTATAAATTATTTCGTACCAGATTGATTCGAGAACCGCTATGGAGAGAACTTACAGACCTGTTTCTGCGAGAATGGAACGCAATATTAAATAAGAGGAAAGAGAAGAACAAAAAAAGTGGACCTACCTATTACATCGTTCGCCGGCATAGGATTGGTCCTTCTCTTCTGAATCTAGTGAACCGATCGATCCGTGATGGATTGCTATCCATTACAAAAGCAGCAAAAGTTCTAGGAGTCAAACCGAGAAAGGTAGAGACATTACTTAGAGAAGGTCTGACATAAAGGAGAGAATTGATGTTATACCTTCTCGATGCGAATGTACTTATGACGGCACATAATCTCTATTATCCGATTGATCAAGTACCTGAGTTTTGGGAATGGTTGCATCATATGGGACAATTAAATCATATAAAAATCCCACTCGAAATCTTAGAAGAAATAAAAGCGGGCGGAAAAAAGCGAGATTCCCCAAAAGACCTTCTCTACGAGTGGATTCAGGATATTTCAATTCGTACGGCATTAGAACTTGAAGAAGAAGTCGATATCGAGTTAGTTCAGCGAGTTGTGTACGAAGGCTACGCAACTGATCTTACCGATGATGAAATCGAGCAATTAGGTCGAGATCCATTCCTGATTGCTTATGCGATGAAAATGAAAGATAGATGTGTTATAACAACAGAAGTATCTAAGCCTTCTAAACAAAGACAAAATCGGAGAATACCTGATGTATGTCAAACAATGGGGATACAATGCTATGATCCCTTTATGTTGAATCGCCGATTGGGATTTAGCACTAAGTGGCGTAACTCATTTAAAGAACAATAATGACCTAAATACTCACTCTAGTCCTCAATTTTCCAAGTCATTGCAGATATGATAGAGCATCAAACGTGTACATGCTTCAAACATCACGCATGTCGAAACCACAGGGAGGAAAGTTTTTCATGAAATTGCGAAAAGGATTTACCCTCATCGAGTTATTGATTGTTGTCGCCATCATCGGCATTTTAGCGGCGATCGCTGTGCCGAATTTTATGAACGCCCAGATTCGCGCCAAGTTGGCTCGCGTGGAATCCGATATGCAGGCGCTATATACGGCTTTCGCGATGTACAAGATGGATGAAGGTCATTGCCCGCATGATCTCTTTCAAGGCCATTGCTGGGCTTATTCCTATACCTTGTTGACGACGCCAGTGGCTTATATGAACACGATCCTGACGGATGTGTTCCAAGCCGATGACGTTCTCCAAGGAGATTCCTGCCACAGAGTCGGCGGTGTGGATGGGGATTTAACCTACGATTATGGGACCTATTTGACCCATGGCGGCGATGCAACCCGGAACCCAACCCATGATTGGTATAAAGCATGGGGGAACTCGGATTGGAAAATCGGCAGCCCCGGCCCCGATTTGAAATACCAAAATGTCTCTTTTATTTACGCCGGCGGCGGTTGGTTGACCGGCGCATATTACGATGTCTCCAATGGTCTTGTTTCCCCAGGGGATATTTTCCGTTGCGAAGCATATTTCATGCGAGATCGAAAATAAGAGATATCCCGAAAGCAGAATAGAAAATAGTGGGATAGACACACTTATGGGGTAGACACACAGGTCTATCCCTACCTGTAGGGGCAATCCGATGTGATTGCCCTATCTTCACCTCTTCAATACAAGCGGCTGTTGGGAATCCGCTCTTTCTCAAACACAATTTCATACCATAAAGCCGCTGGTTTTTGTGTCAAATCGATGACGGCCGATCCATCATCATCCATTTGAATCCCGTCCATGATTTCACCGCTACGGCCTCCCCATTCGTTCAAAGAGAAAAGACACGGTTGAGAATCCTTCTCAGAGAAAGTCAATCGAAGTGGGATAGGCTCCACCAACGGCGGCCCCTCACCCCAATGGCTTTTGACGGATTCTTTCTCGTCATTCGTCCACACCATGCCCTTGTTTTCCGCATAGCCGGTGGAGGTCAACAGCCAATGAGTGCCCTGCTCGTCTGAACGGATATAGGTCAACAACACATTCGCCCAATCCTGAATCGTTTCCCCAATTGCCAAACGGATTCCATGGCCCAGGTCGAAATCATTCCCATTCGTGAAACCGACGAATCCTTTGGTGCGCTCGGAACGAATCAAAAGGAACGAACGATTCGCGGTATTGTTATCCCACATCAACTCCTCCGTATCCGATTCCAAATTCCTGCGGGAACGGGAAACATACGGATTCGTCACCGCTTCCGGCTCCAGTCCATAACGGATAACGGTTCGATGAATGTAAGGGGCGGTTTCGGGAATATGAGTAATTAGATTTCCGATATTCCACAAACTACCGGCTCGTTCGGTTACGGTATCGATAAATTCGCTGCGGCTCATTAATCCCACAATCACTTCACTTGCCGAGGCGATATCCCCCCGAATCACCATATTGGCGGCCGCAGGCATCGCCAACATCTTGGGCGTATGTCCGGCGATGTCGAAGAAACTGTTGATCGATTTGTCATCATAATCATCATTATGGCTATACGCAAAATAGTAAATTCCATCCCAGTCTTGAAATGCAGCATAAGCGCTCAAAAGGGGAATCGCTTCGGAAGCATAAGTATTCGGTGCAGGATGATTATATTCGGAAACGGTAAACGGACGATCCTCGACACGCGCCAACATCATCCGTTCCAATGGATTATCCGTCTTGTTCAGCATCGACACATTGCGAACATACCAATTGTTCGGATCCCACGAACGTCCCGGAAAAACAGGGTGCTGCCAATAAGCGTGATGATCGATGAAATCGGTTTCCATCTGCGCGACATAGGTGCCGAATCCGAGCTGAGTGCCGCCGATGACGGATTTCGCCCCAAGTTCATTTTTCAGAAAATCCACCATCTCGCGATAATACTGCGCCTCCCGCTCGACGAGAAATTCCATCCAATCCCGTTTCACGGTCTGTCCTTTTTTGGCGTAGTCTTCGCGCAAGATAACGGAAACGGATCCATCTTGCAGACGTTCATTTTCACCAAGCCCCTCCGGACTGCCAACGATCATCGATGGACGGGCAATCCACAGCGTTCCTAACTCATCTCCTAAATCGGAGATATCGAGGCGTGCATCACTATCGGATTGACGAGGCGAAAAGGCAAATTCATATCGCTGCCAGTCGCGCCTTACATCGATGGACACCGAATCGTCAAGAGCGTTCCAGGGAGTATGATTCATCTGAATACCCACGCTGACATCCCGCGTCCGATTGGCCCGCATCCAGAGAACAACACGGTAAATTCCGCTTTGTTTCAGGGACAAGCGTGGATAAAAGAGTTGAACATGCCATCCTTGCTCGCCGCGGCCGGTAGTGGTAATCTTCAAGCAGTTCTCGCCATCCGGTCCTTCCGAAACGATCTCTTTCCTTCCTTTCCCCTCTTCGATTTGTTGAAAGGTCCAGCCGTTTAACTCTCTTGTCAGCAACTCCTCACCGGAACCGGTCACTTCAGTTGTCCACGCTTTGCGAAGATTGTCGGTTGTATCATATTTTGCACGGAGAAAATTATTCCAATCGGTTTGGAGCGGTTCGAGATAGCGGGAAGGAATATCGTCCAAGGTGCCGTTACCCCATTTCTGGACAAGTCCGCTTTCGTTGTTGATTTCGATGGTGGCAATCGCCGGTTCGTCGACATAGCGCGATTTTGTGTAAGGATTGTAATGAGTGAGCAAATCCCGCGCAAAATCTTTTTGCAATTCGATCAATCGGGGAACGTAATGATCAGGACCTTTATCGTATCTCGGGAGTTCATCCGCTTCGGGTAGGCCGTCGGCTTCGACGGTTTTGCGGCCGACCTTCAGATTGATGTTTGAATAGATGCCGTTTTGTTTGAGCTGATAGATAAAATAATCGAGACGATCCAACCTTACAAAATCCAACTCCTGTTTCGCGTCCGTATTCGCTTTCCAAAGCCCGCGCGGAGAGCGGCTGGTGTCCATATGATGAAATCGAACACAGTTGATCCCGAACTTCGCCATACGCGCCGCTACTTTTTCCACTTGTTCATGAGTAGGAAAATTACCGTCGAAAGCGGTATTGACGCCCAGAATCCGAAATCGTTTCCCCTCACCATCCACAAAATGGCCGTCCTCGATGTGAATAAATCCATCTTTTCCGGCCGGTTTTTCCAGAAGACCGCTTCTATCCGTGATTGTCTCGCTGGAATCATCCCAAGGGAGAGAGAAGGGGATGAGTTCCGCAGCGGAAGAACTGCGAACAACCATGACTATTGAAAAAAGCAATAATGTATAAAATTTGAGTTTCAAGATATTTCTCCTTGTATGTTTCTTCCCTTATCTTAATTTGATTGTCTGAATCAGGATACCCAGGATAGAAGGATAAACAGGATATGACTTTCGATAGTCAGCAAAATGGAACAAGCGATCAGCGGCCAAAGATTGTTTTTTCGAATCGTCATGAAATACTCTCAAGAACTCCATCCTGGAAATCCTCACATCCTGGCCAATCCGGATTCAGACAAAAACTACTGATCCGAAAGTACCGATATCCGGCAATTTCTTCTTGTTCCTCCTTACTACCAGTTCATTTTTTCCTTTTTCTTCTTTGTGCCAGAAAGATAATATTTAGATAAGCCACTGATTCATTTGAGGTTATGTGTAAAAATATTAAGTGGCACATCCCTTGCCATATAGAAAAGCAAATCAATGCTCATCAGGGAGGTTTTTCATGGGCAATGTCGTTTCCCTACCAATAAAAGAAAGTCGCATCAACTATTCGGATCGTCTCCAAACCAGTGGAAATAACTGGACAATGCGGGAAAAAAAACTGATCGACGAAGCGGAATTCGTCGAGGCCATGATTCTCGTTCTGGACGATGTGCGTCTACAAAACATTCAAAATCGTGATTATGGGATGATGGATATCATAACAGATGAAATCATGCAGTATCAGCAACGGCTGGATAGCCTTCAACATTCCCTCAGTCAATTGAGGACGGAATATGCGTCCTCAGAATGCCACCTCGCAAATTAACCGGTTTTCAATAAATCAACCTTTTGGGAGAGTTGGAACGGATCGTTTCAACTCTCATTTTTTTCCTTATTGCATGCATTACAATTTCCCTCCCTAACTCACTTAAAAATCATAACTTATAACTTCCAAAAAAATGCATCCATGAATTAATCTCCAAAAAATGCGGTACTCTCCTTAATATATAGAGGGAAGTAACAACTTTCTCGGCCGAGAACCGTTACATCCGAACCAAGACTACAATAAGAAATCCGGACCGTCGGAGGATTAAAAATCCTCCACAACCCGCCCCGGTTCAGCGGGCCAAAAAGGATTTCAAATGGCTGTTCGTGGAAAAGGCGCTTAGGCGCTCTAGGGTAGCAAGGGCAAGTTCCATCTGCCCTTGCGCCAGAAAGGCTCCTGGGTAACAAGGGCAAGTTTTATCTGCCCTTGCGTCAGAAAGGCTCCTGGGTAACAAGGGCAAGTTTTATCTGCCCTTGCGTCAGAAAGGCTCCTGGGTAACAAGGGCAAGTTTTATCTGCCCTTGCGTCAAGCATCCTTGAGAGCACCAAGGCAACTCCCCTTCAGCCTTCCACCTTCAGCCTAATAAAAACCGAGTGCATCACGATGAACTCAGGCTTCGTTCCCCGGAACGAACCATCCTGCGATGCCAATCGCGGTTCCTCCCTTTGGTGGTACAGGTATCCGAACGGAGAAACCGCAGCGATACCGCGTGTGTATCTGAGAGGCGCCGCAGGTTCATAACCGTAGTCGCCGCCCTCCGTTGGGCGCCCAACTTCAAAAAAGAAAATCTGGAGGAAACAAGAAGAAAGAATGAGTGGAAAGCAAAAGCGAACGGGTAGCAAGAGCAAGTTTTCTCTGCCCTTGCGGTCTTGTGGCAAGGACCAGCCATCCTTGGTATAATCAAGGTGCTTCCTTTATGTTTTCAGCTTTCTACCTTCAGGCTATTTGCGATAGTAAAAAAAAGTCTCTTTTTTTGATGCTATACGTGCGTCTATCAAACGAGAGTTTTGATGGCTCTTTGTTAGTTCTGCGAATCCTCATCTGTATACTGAAATACCTCTTCAATCGTCACATCGAATATCCTGGCAATTTTAAAAGCAAGTGCCAAAGAAGGTGAGTATCGATTCGCTTCAATTGCAATAATCGTCTGTCGTGTTACTCCCGTTTTCTCAGCAAGTTGCTGCTGGGTCATCTCTCCATTCTCATGATCGATTCAATCTCAAAGGATTACCTCATGGCCAAACTCAAAATCCACTTTCGCGCTATTTTTAGCAAGATAAAAAATCAGTGCTCCATGCTTCTTCTATACAATATGAATTGAAATCATCCTCAATCTGGTTGGAGTGATATCTTTGATTGCTATAATAACGTGACGAACAATTGTGAAAGGTGATTGAAGATGAAAACGAGAAAAAATGGATTCCGATTATTATCGATCGTTTTGGCTTTTATGGTTAATGCAAATGCACTTCAGGCTGCGGATACACTCGGCATGGATAAATGGACGTATATTCATGTCGACGATGACCGGGGCAAATGGGGGGACTTCGACGATCCGAATTGGTTGAAATATTTCGGCTTGTGGATGACTGACATCACCGGTGACGGATATCGGGATATCGTCTCAGGGCGGTATTTCTATCGCAATCCCGGGGGAGACATGACCGGCAAATGGCAAAGAATCGATTTCGGCTTGAATGTGGACGGCATGGTATTCACTGACGTCGATGATGATTCCTTTGGAGACGTGATCGGAACCGCACTGCCTGCCGTGTATTGGCTGGAAGCCAAAGATCGGCAGGGAAGCGCTTGGAAAGCGAAAAAAATCGGTGAAATCCCCGCAACCGGCCACGTCAACGGGCAGGGGTATGCACTTGCACAAATCAGAAAAGGCGGGAAACCGGAAATCCTGCTCTCCAGCGGAGAAGGAATTTACTACTTTGAAATTCCCAAGAATCCGGAAACGGAAAAATGGCCGTACGTTCATATCACTGCCGACGCTTCCGAAGAAGGAATCGGCGCCGGCGATATTGACGGTGACGGCGATATCGACATCGCAGCCGGCGGCGGCGGGAAAACCAAAGGCGAAGGAATGTTCGTAACCTGGTGGGAAAATCCGGGAAATGGCCAAGGCAACTGGAAAAGCCACGCCGTCGGCAAAACCATCTTTTTCGCCGACCGTGTAGCGGTAGCAGATATCAATGGCGATCAAAAAGCCGACGTAATCGTTTCAGAAGAACGCTACCCCGGTCCCGACCCCAACGCCAACCTCTTTTGGTACGAACAGCCCGCCGATCCGAAAAACGGAGAATGGAAACGGCACACGATCGTCACCGAATATTCGTTGAATAACCTCGATGTCGCCGATATGGATCGAGACGGGGACACCGACGTCATCACCTGCGAACACAAAGGTCCGAAAGAAAAACTGCAAATATTCGAGAACGACGGAAAAGGCTTTTTTACCATGCATATCCTGGATGAAGGCAAAGAAAGCCATTTGGGAGCACGAGTCGCGGATATGGATGGCGATGGGGATTTGGATATTATCAGTATTGCGTGGGATGAGTTCAAGGATTTGCATCTGTGGCGCAATGATGCCATTCCATCAGAAAAATAATCTGCATAATCAAATTGAAGATTTTATGCTAAAATCAATCCAAGTTTGTAAGTGAAATAGAAGGGTTGATACCATGTACGAACAATCTGTTTTAATTCCATTGTCAAAAGACGATCAAGGAGCAACAAAGACTCAAAAAACTCCGGATCCCTCTCTTGAACAATGGCTTAACAAGATTCATTGTGGGGATTGCATCGAGTTGATGAATAAAATGCCCCCCTGTTCTATTGACCTGATTGTGACCAGCCCTCCTTATAATCTTAGAAACAGTACAGGAAATGGAATGAAAGACGGCCGGGGTGGAAAATGGAAAAACGCAGAATTGCTGAAGGGGTATGTCGGTAATAGTGATTCCATGCCCCACGAGGAGTATGTAAAATGGCAGCGCAATTGCCTTTCTGCCATGATGCGCGTATTACGGGAAGATGGCGCGATCTTTTATAACCATAAATGGCGTGTCCAAGGAGGTCTCCTCCAAGATCGTTCCGATATTGTAGACGGATTTCCTGTTCGTCAGATCATCATTTGATTAGCGAGAAAACGAATTTAGAGGATTATTATGAATCGCGAAGAATTACTCAAAAGAATTTCGATCAATCCCAATGTTTGTTTTGGTAAAGCCTGTATCCGAGGAACACGTATTTGGGTGTCGTTGATTCTTGATAATTTGGCTGCCGGGATTCCAGAGGAAGAGATCCTTGATGCGTATCCACAACTGAAACCGGAAGATATTCAAGCTGCACTTGTATATGCAGCGGAAATTTCTCGTGAAAGAGTAATTCCTATTCCTGTAGAATCTTGAATTCAATGAAGATAAAATTGGATGAAAATTTCAGCGTTCAACTTGTCGACATGATTGAAAAAGATGGTCATGAAGTGGAAACAGTATATTCTGAAAATCTTTCTGGAAAACATGATGAAGTGATTTACCAAAAGTGTATTTCCGAAAAAAGAATTTTGTTTACTCTTGATCTCGATTTCGCAAATCCATTTGTATATCCTTCCGTGAAAACTGAAGGTATTATAGTATTTCGACCTCATCGGTTGGAATTGCCTATACTATCTTCTATGCTTCAAAATACTTTGGATTTTTTGAGAGGTCAGTCGGTAAAAGGTAAATTGTGGATCGTTGAACCTGCAAAAATAAGAGAATATAAATCCCCTTTTTATGACGAATTTGATTGAATAGTTTTCAGGAATCTCACGCTATACACAATCAAACACACCAGAATCGCCCCTACCGTATCCGCCACCACATCCTGCCAATCCGGGTGCCGCCCGGGAACGAAGGATTGATGAAACTCGTCCGATGTCCCATATAACATCGTAAAAATAACGGTAATAAGAAAGGCAAGAAAGGTTGCGTTGGAATAACGTCCTTGCAGCCAAGCGCGAAGGAAGAGAAAACCCAGCCCTCCGAAGAGAACGGCGTGGACTGTTTTATCGAAGTAATAAAACCAATCCGGTACTTCAATCGGAACTTGTTCCTGTGAGGAAAGATAGAAAATAAATCCCATATACACAAGAACAGGCAGCCAAAAACGAACAACGATGCGCATTGATTACTCCGATCAATATTTTATGCTACGGCAAACAATCAAAAATTGTGGTGCGGACATTCTGTCTGCACAATATATGCTAGTTCTAAATCAATATTGATTTGCTTTCATTTTCGATTGGGCGGCTTCATACGCCCATTTGGCCCGATAAGAACTCCGCACCAAGGGACCGGAAAGAACCGCCGCAAATCCGAGTTCGAGTGCAAAAGATTCGTATTCTTGGAATTCCTCGTTCGAAACCATCCTCTCGACTTTTGCATTCCGTGGAGTCGGTTTCAAATACTGCCCAATCGTTAATATGGCGCAACCGGTTTCCCGAATCTCACGAATCGCTTGATACATTTCCTCTTTTGTTTCTCCCAGCCCCACAATGATCCCGCTTTTCGTGATGAATCCACGTTCACGGGCATGGCGAAGGACGTTCAAGGAAACATCCCATTTCGACCAAGGCTGAATGGAATGAAACAAGCGCGGGACAGTTTCAACATTGTGATTCAACACATCCGGTTTTGCATCCAACACAACATCGAGAGCACGCAGATCTCCACAAAAATCGGGTACCAGCAATTCGACCAGGCAATTTGGCCGTATTGAACGAATACAGCGTGTCGTTTCGGCGAAAATAAATGCTCCCCCATCGCTGAGTTCATCGCGATTGACGGAGGTAATCACCGCATAATTGCATTGAAGCGTATCAATGGCTTCCGCCACCCGTTCCGGCTCAGCCAGATCGAGTTCAGGCGGTTTTCCGTGCTGCACAGCGCAAAAACGGCAAGATCGCGTGCAGACATTGCCGAGAATCATGAATGTTGCCGTGCGTTCCCCCCAGCAGGTGGACATATTCGGGCAACGGGCGCTCTGGCAAACGGTATGGAGTTGGTTCGTCTCCACGATTTGCAGAACATCCTCATAATCTCTACCGCCGGGAAGTTTTACTTTTATGTCTGCTGAAAGTGTAGATGGCATAATTTACTATTGTATCATCGATCGCTCGGTTCTGCACTCAACGGGCCGGCAGGATGCCGGCGATACGGAAAAATATCCCTTTCATTGTATCTGCAACGTGACGCATTTCGTAAGTCATTCCCGTTTCCTCCTGCAGTGAGGTCACAGATAATTGCGGCATTCCACACGGAACAATCATGCGAAATACCTCCTCCTGAGGCGCAACATTCACCGAGCAGCCATGGAAAACAAATCCGCGCCGTACACGGATGCCGATAAATCCGATTTTTCGGTTCTCCACCCATGCACCCGTTTTTCCTTCGATCGTACGCGCCTTCACTCCATACATCGAGCACAGGCGCAGCATCACTTCTTCCAATAGACGCAGATGCTCATGAATCGTGATATTTCGTCGACGTAAATTCAAAATCGGATAAAAAACCATCTGGCCAGGACCGTGATAAGTGGCTTTGCCGCCACGTGGACTTTTATAGATATCGATTCCCTGACGTTCGTAATAAATATTCGGAAAGAGAAGATCTCCTTTTTCCGTTGCGGTTCCGAGTGTGATCGTGGGAGGATGTTCGCAAAAGAGAAGTGCTTCTTCTCCCCGCTGCACAAAATCTTCCTGCCGCCGAACCGTTTCTTCATAGGAAATCGAGGAATCCCAGTACTCGACGGGAAGTGAAACATCGGTTTTAAGCACCATGAATCCTTTCCCCAATGCTGTCCAACGCCGCTTCCATGATGGACTCGCCAAGGGTGGGGTGGGCATGAATGGTTTTTCCGATATCGTCCGCCGTGGCTTCGAGATTCTTCGCTACGACTAGCTCATGAATCATTTCTGTGGCTTCTCCCCCGACAATATGAGCGCCGATTAGCTCACCATATTCCTTTTCGAACAGCAATTTCACGAATCCATCCGCATCTCCGACTGCAATAGCGCGGCCGCTGGCGCGAAACGAAAATTTCCCGAGAGTATAATCGATCCCTTCCTCCTTGGCACGCCGTTCCGTATAACCTACGCTCGCCACTTCCGGTTTGCAGTAAATGCAGCCGGGGACGGAATCATAGTCAATAATTGTTGGTTTTTTGCCCGCGATCCATTCGACGGCATGCACACCTTCCGCGGAAGCCACATGCGCCAACCAAGGCGGACCGATCACATCGCCGATCGCATAAATCGTAGGCACCGATGTTCTCATATGTTCGTTAACGGATATGCCGTGCTTGTACGTTTTTACACCGAGTGATTCCAAACCCAATCCATCCGTATTCGCTTCGACTCCGATGGCGATCAGCGTTACATCCGCTGTGATCGATTTTTGGTTTCCACCGGCTTCGTATGCGATTTTCACTTCATTCCCTTCTCGTTCCACGGATGTAACTTTTGCGCCGGTTTCGCTCTTGATGCCCTTGCGCCGAAAACACTTGGCCACTTCGGCGGAAATTTCATCATCTTCGACCGGCAACACACGATCCAGCGCTTCCAGAATCGTCACCTTGGAACCAAGGCAGGCATAATAATAGGCGAATTCCATCCCGATGGCTCCTGCCCCAACAACGACCAAGCGGGAAGGCAATTCTTTCAGCGTCATGGCTTCCTTGCTGGAAATAATGCGTTCCCCGTCACGGGAAATACCAGGAAGGTCACGAGGATGCGTGCCTGTTGCAAGAATGATATGATCACTGTCTATCGACGTCGTTTCACGATTCGATTGGACACTGACTGTTGTCGGAGAAACGAGAGTGGCGGTGCCTTTGATCAGTTGAATATTGTATTTTTTGAAAAGGAACTCGACACCTTTGACGATACGGTCGGATATCCCCCGGCTGCGGTCTACAATGGCCGCCAAATCATAATCGACATGATCCGCTTTCAGACCGTACACTCCGCCTTTTTTTAATTTCTCGTACAATTCAGCGCTTTTGAGCAGTGCTTTACTGGGAATACAGCCCCAATTCAAACACAACCCGCCCGGCCGGTCTTTTTCGACAAGGACGACTTTCATACCCAACTGCGCCGCACGAATCGCAGCGACATATCCGCCCGGCCCGGCTCCAATAATAGTAAGGTTAACATTCATAGATCAATCCGTTTTCTTGTTTCTGTTTCAATGATATCTAAAATAGTACCGGTTGAATCCGGATTCGGAAAGCCGAATCGCGACAATGGAATGCATCTTCTCTACGTGGTATGATTGCAAAACGATCGTTGGAAGAGAGGAGAAGAATCAAATGTACGTTGTTTGTGTCACCGTTCATGTCGTGCCCGGACATGCGCAGGATTTCATCCAGGCAACTTTGGAAAATGCCCTCGAAACACGAAAAGAACCCGGAAATGTCCGTTTCGATGTTCTGCAGGCTGTCGATGACGAGAATCGGTTTTTCCTCTATGAAGTGTATCGAACTCCTGAAGATTTCACCACCCACCAACAAACCGAACACTACCTGACATGGCGGGATACCGTGCAGGACTGGATGGCGCAAAAACGCCAAGGGGTCAAACATAGGAGCCTTTTCCCGCAAGACGATGAATGGTAGACCGGAAGTAAGAATCTGCAATAAAAAAGAGGGGAATCAACGCCCCTCTTTCTTCGCCTACACGGAATTCTTTTTCTTTGAGATGGGATGATCTCTCAGCAAACCCACTGAACGATCAGATACACACTCGCCATTAATGCGACAATGAATGTCAATGCTGACCAATACAGAACCGGATTCGAGAGAAACCATTTTTGACGCATCGAATGCTGTACCATCCTTCCTCACTTTTTGTAGTGCTTAGGCACGTATAACAAATCGATCTCCCGTGCGTGCTCGATGATCTCGTTTTTCTCCGCCTCGGATAGGGTGCAGACGACTTGTTCGAACGGTTTCCAACTATTGGAATTCGTCGATCCTGGCGGCCGGCCTCTTCTTCGCTTTGGTTTTTCTTCTACGGCTTGTTCTTGTTCCTTTACCATGGTACTGTCCCCGAAATAGAAAATAGAATAAAAATATGGTATGGATTATAACGTATAAGATAAAAAAGTCAAAAATGTTGGAAGGGGTGAAAAGAGTATAGGATTAATCGATTCCACGGTTTGTCAACATAATATCGCCACGGCTGCTTAAACCATTGCTGGGATCGTACTTGCTTCCACGTGCATTGGAGATATCGTCTGTCCACGAACTCCCATACCAGGCACCGTCCGGCCCGATCCCCCCAAGCGCCCAATCCCCGTCTTTCAACGGTTTGTTTCCATATAAATGTGCGGTAGCCATCCGGTAGGCGGGGAAATCGTGATCCTCGCGCGTGGCTTCCGGATCGTTATCCACATAATAGTAATAAGGCCCCCGAATATCAGGTTTATCCTGGAAGGGATCCTGTGGCATGGATGCAATATACTGAATCGGACTCGTAAGCGGTGCAAGCACGGCGTTTCTTCCCCGCGCTTCGAAATCCGGCCCCGCCCCAATTAGGTTAAACACTTCGGTAAGACGTTTATGCCCCCAGTCGTCATCGTCATCCCACCAATCGACGAGCATAACCCCTCGATCCATCCGCAGCTGCTCGATCGCCGTACCGATAGATCGCATATCGGCATAACAGCGTGCCGCTTTCGCACGAATTTGAGCGTTCAAAAAATTGGGAACGGCAATCGCCGCCAAGATACCGATGATGGCAACAACAATCAGCAATTCAATGAGAGTAAAGGCTTGTTTCATGAATAACCTCCCTCATAGTCATATTTCGCATTGAATGTATGGAATATTTGCTTAAAAGTCAAGGTGGTTTTATTTCACCTCAATCTCTGAAAGGTCTCATGAATCCCGCTCCGAACGAAGGAACATATCGGCTTCTTCACCATTACTAAAACAGCCTTTTACTTTGCCAAAAAAAGACGTAATCGGTTCCTCGGGAGATGCATTTGTGGATTCCTCAACTATAATAATCACCTCGGCAATAGTTCCCGCAGGTAGTTCAGGTCTTTTAACCTCGATGATTCCTCCGGGCTGAATGCAGACTTTTTCTTTAATGGCTTGCATCATACAATTCACCTATCATGCATAATCTCTTAACATAATTTTGTTGACATAACAATACTTTCGTTACTTCCAAAGCAAATTCAAGGGCAGATATCAAAAAAAATGTTGAATAGAAGCATCCTTTGAGTGGCCTGTCAGTCTATTTTTCCATTCTCTCATGAAATCGGCAAATAAAAATCAGTACACTTGAGATATTATTTTAATATGTAAGATTTGTCCCGCATTCCATCCGGATGCCAATCCGGATAATCATTTCATCTTTAGGGAGGTATATTGTAATGTTACGTGTATGGCAAAAAGTGTTTATGTTTTTGTTCCTGATCGGCTTTGTGCTGTATCCGGTAATTGGGGCACAGGAAATCCTGCCCGCCCCGGAAGGGGATCCACTCTTCGAAGGTCATGCCGATATCTATGACGCTATTGAAAATTATGGCCCTGCGGGTAGCGCAACGTATGATGTAGCCACGGAGACATACGAGATTTCCGGTGCGGGTGTCGATATCTGGGGTACCTTTGACCAGTTCCATTTCTTGTTCAAGCAGATCAGCGGCGATTTTACTCTATCTGCACGGATGCAGCACGATTTTTCGGATCGAAGCACCAGCACGGATGAGTGGATTAAAGGGATGCTGATGGCCCGGCAAGACTTAAGCCCCGGTTCTGTGAATTTTGGCAACCGAATCCGGCGCGACGGTCAATATAGCTGGCAAATGAGAACCGAGCAAGATGGTGAAAGTACAAGTGATGGCAGCAACCGTTTAGTGCTTTCCGATTGGGGGTATTTTGATGACGAATGGCCCCCCGTGAAAATTGAAAAAATCGGGGATCAATGGAACATTTACGTTCAGGATACCCTCGGAGACGGTGAGTGGTATCAGGTGCAAACGACTCAAACGCTCGCATTGGAAGATCCGTTCTATGTCGGTTTGGCGGTAACCGCCCATATGGTGGATACGATTCAATACACGTGGTTCCGCGATGTGGAATTGGAATACGATACCACCGGTGTGGAAAATTGGATGATTATTGAATAGTGAATTTACCTGGATATGGATATTGATTTGGCCCTATGAAGAAATGTCTTCTCAGGGCTTTTTCTTTGCATGTTTTGTGGTGCAGACCTCTGGTCTGCACCACAATTCTTATCAATCCACCAATTCCCTTTCAATATCTTCAAGTGACTTCCCTTTGGTTTCCGGCAAGACCTTCCAAACAAATAGAAAACCGGCCAGGCAAATCACTCCATACAACCAGAAGGTCAGGGCTGATCCTAGACTTTCGTTAATACTCGGAAATGAATAACTTAGCGTGAAACAGCCTACCCATAAAGAAAAGACGGCAATCGACATGGCCGCTCCTCGAATTCGGTTGGGAAAGATTTCCGACAGCAAAACCCAAACAATTGGGGCAAGGGAAAAGGAATAAAAAGAAATCGCAGTAACGGTCAGGACGACAACCAGAATGCCGGTTGTCTCCATATAAAAACTCAAACCCACCAAACCATAGCTCAGAGCGAGTCCGGCGGAACCGATGAGCATGAGAATCTTTCGGCCGAAGCGATCCACGGTTCCAATTGCGATGAACGTAAAGAACAACATCACCAGACCGGTAATGACTATATTGAGCATGACGTCTTTGACGTCATAGCCTGCAGCTTGAAAAATATCGGAAGCATAATAAAAGATGACATTGATTCCACACCACTGCTGGTATACCGCTAAAATGATGCCGATCAGAATGACCTTCATCAACTTGGGTTCAAATAAATCTCGGAAATTGACGCGCGTGATTTCTTGCTTTGCCAATGTTTGTTTGATGTCGTCCACTTCATAGCGGGCATACTCAGATCCACCGATACGAGTCAAAATCGATTCCGCCAATTGATCTTTTCCTTTTTTGATCAGCCAACGTGGGCTTTCCGGTACGAAAAACATCAGGAGAAAAAATAAAAACGCCGGAACCGCTTCCGCGGCGAACATCCACCGCCAACCGTATTGGCCGTTCCAGCTGTTCAAGATCATCTCGGTCGTGGCGTTATCCGGAAGTTGTTGATCGATCAACGAAATCAACCAGTTGATAACTTGGGCGAGAAGCACCCCGATGACAATCGTAAGTTGATTGACGGAAACAAAGCGGCCGCGCAGTTTGGCCGGTGAGATTTCGGCGATATACATCGGCGACAAATTGGAGGCTAAACCGATGCCAACTCCCCCGATAATCCGGAACACATTGAACCAGAAAAAATTCCATGCCCAGCCGGTGCCAATCGCCGAAACCGTAAACAGCGCGCCTGCCAGGACGAGAAGGCGTTTTCTTCCATACCGGTCGCTTAGCATGCCGCTTATCATGGCGCCGAGCAAACAGCCGATCAGCGCCGAACTGGCTCCCCATCCCTGCATCCCCGGTGAGGTCAAGTCAAAGTAGGGTTCATAGAACGGGCGTGCGCCTCCAACGACCACCCAATCGTAGCCAAAGAGCAATCCCCCCATGGCGGCGACAAGACAGATCCGCCAAACAAAGGTCAAGTTATACGAAAAGTTGTTTTGCATGTTGTTCCCCGTTTATTTCCATTCGAACATTCGGATTTCAATTTATATTCATACGGCTTCTTGTATTTTCTTACGCAAGTGCGCCAGAGCCGCTTTGTAGGTATCCTGACCGACATATTCCATGATAAGCGGCGCCTTGGGTGTATATTTGGCCGTCAAAGTGACAAACTTCACATAATCAAGATCGCCTTGCCCTGCAGGAACGCCGCGGTCGATGTGCAATTTGCGGTCTTTGGCATGAAGGCAGCCGATATAAGGATGGAGCTGCTCGAACATCTCATCCACGTCATTCAATTCAAGCAGGTTGGCCGGATCCAACAAAACTCGAAGCCGAGGGGAACCGGCTTCTTCCAGAAACACTCGTGTTCTTTTTGCGCTGGCAAAAAAATGACGGTAAAACGGTTCGAATAAAACGGTTGCATTATATTGTTCAGCCAATGAGGCTAGTTTATTTGCTGTTTCCAGCATTTGTTTCCAGACTTCTTGCTGAAAGTGATATTCGATGGCAGGAGCCGGTTTGTTCGGATCATGATAATGACCTGCTTCCGTAATAAAGGTATTTACCTTCATATATGTGCCAACCTTCATCATGCCTTCAAAATAAGCCAGATTGGCTTTCCGCTCCGCCGCATCCGGATGAATCAGGTTGGTATAGACACCGATACTATGAATCGAGATTCCTTCAGAACGATAAATGTCGGCAATTTCCTTACAACGTTTTTCCGATAAATCCGACAAATCGCTTCGGCCGTTATACCTCCAATAATTGCTGTCTGTTTGAGTCAAGAAGAGTTGGATTGTATGAATGTCTTCCGCAGCCAGTTCCTTGGCGAGTTGAGCATTTGTATAAGTCCGAAATTCCGTAGTCGCCATGCCGATGGTCAAATCAAGCGGGGATTTCTTTTCGCCGTTACCGGCGAATGATATCGGCGCAGCGGCAAAAGAAGCAGCTGCCACACCGGTTTTCAATACATCACGCCGAGTCAGAATTGAATGCATTTTTGGTTCTCCTTTTTAATTTTTTAAAACAGGTAGCAAGGGTATGCGAAGTCTACCCTTGCCGAATCGCGCACTCACCGCCAGGACAGACCTGACGTCTTGTCCTGGCTACCCTCTTGTAGGCAACGGGTAACAAGGGTAAGCGAAGTCTACCCTTGCCGAATCGCGCACCTGTCGCCAGGACAGACCTGACGTCTTGTCCTGGCTACCCTCTTGTAGGCAACGGGTAACAAGGGTAAGCGAAGTCTACCCTTGCCGAATCGCGCACCTGTCGCCAAAACAGACCTGATGTCTTGTCCTGGCTACCCTTTTATGAGTATCAACAATTTACAAATGATCACAACGACCACCCTTCCCGATATTCACGGTGCAAATATCGATTGGCTTGATCGCTGTTGGTGAATCGCAGATTCGGGCTATCCCAGAAGAGTTTATGACCGATGCGCAAGGCGGCGTTCCCTAAGAGACATGTTTCTGTAAGGAGACCCGCGTGATCCACAAAATTCGATCCCGGCGCATCTCCTCCACGGCATGCATTCACCCACTCATCGAAATGTCCCGGGGATCGCGGTAATGTTTTCGGTGGTTCGCCATAGGATTTCATTTTGGATTCGGGGATCAACCGGTTGCCCATCATCGCGCCTTCTTCGCCAATATATATAATATTGTTAATCCCGCGGTTCGCTTCCAGTTCCTTGGGGCGAGGCGGCTTCAATCCGCCGTCATACCAGTTCAATGCAACCGGCGGCATATCGCCTCGGGCGGGGAATTCATATCTCGCGATTACGCCTAGCGGGTACACATCCGGAAATATTTTGGTCGAGCTGGCTTCTACGCTGATCGGATAAGACAGTTGCAATGCCTTGAACACCGTCGAAAGCTTGTGACAGCCGAGGTCGCCCAATTGGCCGGTGCCAAAATCCCACCAATTTCTCCATGTCCAAGGGTGATATTCAGGATGATATGGACGTTCTGCTGCCGGTCCGAGCCACAGATCCCAATCCAATCCATCGGGAACCGGTGGAGTCTCTTGCGGACGGCTTAGATACGCCGGCCAGTGCCAGAAGCGTGCCGAGATAGGGACATGCACTTCATGCACAGGACCGATCACTCCATCGGCTATGATCTCCCTTGTCAAGCGGTCAACTTCTGACGCCTGCCCCTGGTTGCCCAGCTGAGTGGCGACTCCGGCGCGTTTTGCCTCTTCGGCAATCATTCGCGCTTCCTGCAGCGACCACGTCAGCGGTTTTTCACAATAAACATGTTTGCGCATTTTCAATGCCGCCATCGTAATCACCGCGTGATTGTGGTCTGGGGTAGCCACCATGACGGCATCGGCATCCTCTTTCTCCAGAAGTTCCCGATAGTCGTTGTATGCATTGCATGCACGGTATTGTCCTTGCCCCATCTGTTCGGCATAATATTCATCCACGAAACGACTGGCAGACTCCCGTCCTGAAACCTTCGTTTCATTCCCCTGTTCCCAATCCCACGAAATATAGCCGTCGCTCTCCCGGTTTACATCGCACACTGCAACAACCTGGATTTCATCGAATCGCAGAAAAGTGCGTAGATTTTGATATCCTCTACCTCCCATTCCAATACACGCCAAAGTCGTCTTCTCATTCGGGCTGATTTGCTTGTTTCTACTGAGCACACGAGAAGGAAGGATAGTCAAACTCGATGCCATCATTGTCTTATGAAGAAAATTCCGCCGTGAGAATTTCCTATCGGTTTTCTTCCGGCTTTCATGATTATGTAGATCTGAATCTTTCATCGTCAGAACCTCTCTACTGGTTGGATGAATCCTGTTTCTCTATCATCATAAGCTAAGATTTGAAAATTTGATATGATCATGGATAATGCTCCTGTATACGGAAAACAAGGAGTCCCCCCCCTGAAAGGGTGGTAGATGAAAGCCAGTGGGCAACGCCCCTGTATACGGAAAACAAGGAGTCCCCCCCCTGAAAGGGTGGTAGATGAAAGCCAGTGGGCAACGCCCCTGTATACGGAAAACAAGGAGTCCCCCCCCACCCTGAAAGGGTGATAGATGAAAGCCAGTGGGCAACGCCCCTGGAGATGGGAAATAATGCGAAAACATCACCCTGTAGGGGTGACAGAAAATTTTCAGCTATTCAAGGGGTTCTAAGACAAACTCGGTAAGTCTACCCTTGATCAGAAACAAAAAATGAATAGAAGGAGTATCCATATGAATATAAAAGCATTTTTTACATTTGTGATTATCGTTTCCCTGCTCTCAATCCCTTTCGCTCATGCTATTGAACCAGTGGATAAGGATTTGATCCCAGAAGCACGGAAAGTGTTGAATTACTTGGAATCAATGTATGGGAAGAAATCACTTTCCGGCATATCGGGGACGAAAAACGCAGAAGCCGTTTATGAGGAAACCGGTAAGTATCCTGCAATCATCGCTCTTGATCTTTCCGGTTGGAACACCCCGACCTGGGGAAAAAGGAATCCGGCTGAATGGGTGAAAAAGACGTACACGCATGAGTTCATCATTTCACGGGATGAACTACCGGATTAAAAAGGGGAAATCGTTATCTTGATAAAAATGGAGTGTATTTGATACCTTTTCGAAAGGTAAAATTCTTTAATCGTTATGAATCCCCAACGCCGTTAAAATCAAATCCCCCGACGAGACCAATCCGTTCGACGGACTATATAAAAATGTGGCTCTATCGTCGTCATTTGTTTTCATGATTTCCATGGATGTCGAATTCCACCCCATATCCAAATCCCGGTCCGGCCCGAAGCTGACTACCACATAGCCGACTCCGGATTCGGTGATATACGGAACCATCCCGTAATCGTAATAATTCCAGGCACAGGCAGCCCCGATTGCTCCTTCCGCTGACTCGTTGGTGAAAAAATCTTTAAACGGTGCGACCGAAGCCATATACGAAACCGGCGTCGTCAACCGGGCATAAGCGATCACATCCACACACGGTCCGCCCGGGTCGGGCATATAGGCGTTGTTATCGAGTTGATACATCGACATCGCAGTACCAATGGTGCGAAAATCGGCCTTTACCCGGCTCAATTTCGCTTTCATCTGCGCATTCAAAAAGTTCGGAACAGCGATCGCCGCCAAAATCCCAATAATCGCCACAACGATTAACAATTCTATCAGTGTAAATGCTTTTTTGCGTGTATTCATAACTCACTTCCTATTTTTTTATGAAGTATGGCTCTTCGGAGAGGAAAGTCAAGAATTCTTTTTCAACGTTCAAACTGCTACGGTTATGATGTTTATCGAGGATTTCGATTGTATAATTTAAAATATTATCTTTGTGGAAACTTCAAGACTACCCATTTCAAATTCACCTTTTGCCTTGTACTATTTCTTCTATATTGTACGGCTTTACGTCCTACAATGTATGTCTTTGGACAATCTATACCATCTTATCCTCCGTTTTCTTTTTGAAATCCCCGGTTTTCTTCATCGGTGATACAATTTTAATCCTCTCTGAAATCTAGACTTATTCATTCTTCAATAAAATTTCACTTGACATAACATGATTTGTGGTCAACAATTACAATGGTTTATTATGCTTTTCGGTTGAGGAGAAAAAAAATGAAGGCTATCCGTATATCCGCCTCCCCCCAGCTCTTTTTACCTAATTCGTCAAAGAAAATAATTGAAGGACTTACCGTGTGCCTTGTCCTTCCTGGTCTTCTGATCATGATGATGATTTCCGCTTCATCCGCAATGGCGAAGTCCCCTCAAAACGAAGCCGATTGTATGTTTTCAAGCGGCACAGATGAATTTCTTTTTCATCAATTTGAACGGTTGGCTGCCAAGAAAGAGATCGTCAACAATCCCCGGATCGTTCCAGAGGCATTTTGGACTCAGTTTCAAAGCTCTCCGAAAAAAAATGCCTATCGCTGGCCGTCGTTCTACTTTCGAGTCGCTACCGACCGCACCGATTCCAACGGCAACGGGCTTTTCGAATGTCGTTATAAAATCGACTTTTCCGCATTTCAAACGGATGGGGGATATACCGCTCTCCAAGTTCAGTCATTTGAAAATGAGATGCGCCGCACCCTCTCGCTCTGGAATGCCGCGTTTGCGCAAGTCGGATTGGAATTCCTCGAAGACAGTTCGAATTACCATATTCTTTTGCAAGCCGCCTCTTCCGGTTTTGATAGTGAATCGAATTTGGGACAAGCCACTTTATTCGGCGCCTGGAGCGAATTCTCTCCCACGTTCAAAATTCGCAGTACCTTTACCCGATTCGGCTCCTATTCCAGCCTTCTCGATAACGGGGCGCCCACGGCGGTTTCCCGGCGCCCACCGGGGAATCCGTATGTTTATCTGTTTCCCAAATCGACTTTTTCCGGCAAAGACACAAACGGCATTTCCGCCGAACTTGTCCCGATCAGCACTGTTTTTCATCGTGAAATCGGTCATTTAGTGGGTTTGATCGCTCCCTGGCAGGCGTTGATCAACTCCCGCAATGGTGTTTCGGATGGATATCTGATCGATTGGCTCAACTGGACATCGGTTAAAGGGCTTCCTCCTACAAACTCATCCTTCCGTTACGGAGGCGAGAATTTCGCCGTGTCTGGCTGGAGCCGTGGATTTTTCAACTCGTTCATGACCGACGACGCTCCCGCGTATGCCCTTTATCCTGATATCCCTCCGCCGATCAAGGCATTTATCGCTCATTATTATGCCCGGTATGATTATGACGGTGCTCAAGCCTTGTTGACGGAGGCCATTCAGGAACACAATTCATATTCTCAACAGGTTCAAGGCCGCCAAATTCAGGAAAGTGAACCCAACGATAACTTTTCTCAAAGCACAAGCATCCAAACCGGTATGAGTGTCTTAGGCGCTCTTTCTTCGACGGCTGACAATTCGACAACTCTTGCTGAAACATTCGAGGATTCGCAGGATTGGTATTCTTTTCGTATTATCAATGCGGATTTGGGACGCGAACTGCTGTGCACAATGAGTACTGGCTCCACGATCAATCAATCGGCAAGAATCGAATTGTACAACAGCCAACAACAGCTCATTCTTGCCAGTGGCGATGAAGAATTTCCGGAACTTCGTTATACACCGGAAACCGGCGGCGTCTTTTATTTGGCGGTCAAGAAACCGCAAGGCGGCTCAAGCACCATTGTTCGGGATTATTTACTCTCGGTCTTTTTCGCGGACGGGCAGCCTTCCAGTGAACCGACTTTTACTGCCACGCCGACTCCCACCAATACACCGACACCTACTCCGGTTGCCGTGCCTGTGGTTACCGGCGCTTCGGACGAATTGATATTTGGATTGGGTACCCTGACCTCTGCCAAGTACTCGCCAAACGGGAATTATATTGCTACCGGCGGTGGTCAGGGTGCTTTTCTTTGGGACGCGGATACCGGTGAACTGATTCGAAGATTTATCGGGCATTCGGGAGAGGTGACTTCCCTCGTATTTTCTCCGAACAGCAATTCTCTCTTAACCGGCAGCAAAGATTCTACCGCTAAATTATGGAATGTCAGCACAGGTGCTTTGCTTTATACATTCAGCGGTCATACGGATTCCGTTCTTTCCGTTGCGATTTCTTCGGACGGTTCACGTGTACTGACCGGCAGTGATGATCATACCGCAAAATTATGGGAAGCCTCTTCCGGGCAATTCATCCGCACCTTCACCAATCACAGCAGTTCCGTTTATTCGGTTGCTTTTTCCCCCAACGGCGGGCAAATCGTAACGGGGAGCAAAGACAAGAGTGCGAAAATCTGGAATGTCAATACTGGCCAGGTTATACGTACGTTAAGCGCTCACAACGGCTCGGTTCGCGCCGTGGCTTTTTCTCCCGACGGTACCCAAATCTTGACCGGAAGCACCGATACGACAGCGATCCTATGGAATGCGGAAAGCGGTGTCCAGGTTCATACGTTTCGCAGCGGCGCTGTAGAATCGGTTGCCTTTTCTCCGGATGGTATACAACTTCTAATCGGGAGTTCCGGAAGTGCAAAACTCTGGAATGTGGAAACCGGAAGTGCCGTTCGCACTTTCATCGATAACACCCGCCGTGTTTTTGCCGTAGACTTTTCACCGACCGGCAATGTGGTTCTTACCGGAAGTGACGACAACAGAGTCCGCCTTTGGAACAAAGACGATGGAACACAAATACTAACAATTACCGGCCATTCCAGCGCGATCAATGCAGCAGTATACGCCTCTACCGGCAATTCGATGCTGACCGGCAATAGTGATAATTACGCCCGGATTTGGGATTTGAATTCGAACAAAGTGTTACGTACCTTGGAGGTTCACACCGGCGATGTGACTACTGTCGCTTTTTCAGAAGACAGTTCAAAGGTCCTTACCGGCAGCACCGACGACACGGCGGCCTACTGGAACGCTGTCACCGGCGAAGTGATTCGAATCCTGCAGTTTCATACCAATGATGTCAATTCCGTCGCATTCTCACCGACAGCCGATTTGGCTTTTACCGGTAGCAGCGACGGAACCGCGATCCAATGGAACTTGCAGTCCGGCTCGGTTACCCGCACTTTTTCAGGTCATTCAGACGCAGTCAATTCCGTCGCATCCTCTCCGGACGGCACGAAATTATTGACCGGTAGCGCCGATACCACCGCGAAACTCTGGGACTTGAATACCGGATCTTTGCTCCTCACCTTCACCAATCACACCTCTTCTGTCAATGCCGTCGATCTTTCACCCAACAGCAATTTTGCTGTTACCGGAAGTGAAGACGGTACGGTCGTGAAATGGAACGTTTCCAATGGAGAAGCATCTCAAACCTATAATTCTCCTCAAGGGAAGGCGATCACTGCGATCAAGATATCCCCGAATGGACGATGGGTGCTCATTGGCGCCGAGCAGACCCTTGTATTATGGGATCTGCAGGGAGAATTCGATCCTCAACTATTTTCTGGACACACAGGAGAGATTACCTCCGTCGACTTTTCACCCAACGGAAGAAATATCTTGAGCAGCAGCCGGGATGGTTCCGTTCATATTCGGGATGTAGGGCAGATCGTTCTCGCCACTCCCACTCCCACACATACTTTCACGCCGACGAATACACCGACGAATACACCGACGGCTACCCCTACGCCGACAAACACACCCACCGATACTCCGATCCATAGTCCGACGCCGACTCCGACAAATACTCCCGTTCTCTTCGAAATTCCCGCGAATACGGTGGTCGTGACGGATGATCTTCAATCCACACGAAATCTTGTCGGAGCATTCGATGCCGATCCACCCTCGGATCGCAGATTGGCGATTCGCTGGAACTTCGAATCCGGTGAATTCACGGCTTTTCATATTTATGTCCAAATCGATGGTGCCAAAAGCGTTTTCTTGGGACAAACGCCCGATGCTGAAACCTCTTACATGGAATGGAAAGAAGGCGAAGCAAACATCGCTTTGGATTTTCGTGACGGACCACAGTATGGGAAACAATATCGGTTTACGATTTATGGATTGCGTGAGGAGGATCAATCACGAACTATCAAGATGACTCTCCCTGTTCTTTTGATTGAAACGGGAGAACCGACTCCTACTTATACGGCGACTTTTACGCCGACGAATACATCGACAAATACACCGACTCCTACGTTCACTCCAACGCCGACGCCGACCTTTACACCGATGCCGACCTTTACACCGACCTTCACGCCGGTTCCTGTTCTCGTGGATGTACCCGAGAATTCACTCATCGTAACGGATAATCTCCAAACCACCACCGATTTAGTCGGTACTTACGACAAGGACAGTGAATTGAAACGGGATCTGGCGATTCGTTGGAATTTCCCGAATGACGAGTTCTCGGAATTCCACATTTATGTGGGGGTCGACGGTGAGGATTCTGTATTTCTGGCTCGAATGAGTACAACCTCTCTTTCCTACTACGAGTGGCGGAAGGGCTCTGCAAATGTATCACCGTTCTTTGCAAACGGACCGCAATTTGGGAAAAATTATCTTTTCACGATTTATGGGATTCGCCCTGGAAAACCACATTTGACCATTCAAGCGCGAGGTTCGGTGAACTTCATTGCTTCCGATGATCCAACCCCGACCCCAACACCGACATTGACTCCTGCGTCTCTGGTTATCTCCGACAATCAAGTTGTCGTCACCGATACGCTTCAGTCGGCGAACAATTTGGTGGGATCATTCGACATGGATGAATCTTTTGACCGCCGCTTGGCGATTCGCTGGAAATTAGCGGAAGGAGAATTCACTGATTTTCATGTTTACGTCAAGGTCAATGACAATGATTTTGCCTTTCTGGCACATACTGGCGATGTCACGAAATCGCTTTTCGAATGGAAAGCCGGCGCTCGTTTCTTATCGAAGGATTTTGCCGACGGTCCCCAATTCGGTGAATCCTACATGTTCCGCATATATGGACTGCGCAAAAACAAGCGTTCCTTGTCGATTACCACTGATTTTCCTGTTTTGTTCATCGCCGATGACGCACCCACTCCAACCGCGACACCGACGTATACACCGGTTCCTGTCGATTTACCGGAAAATTTTGTCATCGTAACGGATAGTTTATCGACCAGTGAAAATCTCATCGGCAAATTCGATGCGGATTCTCCCTTGAATCGCTCGTTGGTTGTACGGTGGAAATTCAAAAAAGAGGATTTCACTGTTTTTCATATTTATGTTCAAGTCAATGACTCTGAACCGGAATTCCTTGGCCGAACGACTTCCGGTGACGTTGAATTGTTCGAATGGAGAGCCGGAGCGACTTTCCTCAATCCTACTTTTGCCGAAGGTCCTGAATTTGGTCATTTTTATCAATTTTCTGTCTTTGCAATACGAAGCGAGAGGCCAACCGTTTCAGCCATTGCGGATAAACCGATCTACTTTATCAGTACGAGTGATCAGACACCGACTCCGACGGCAATCCCTGTTGCTTTGCCGGATAATTCCGTGGTGGTTACGGATGATCTTCGTTCCCCACTTGATTTGAGCGGTGCTTTCGATATGGATAATCCATCCGATAAGCAATTGGCGATTCGCTGGAATTTTGAACAGCAGCAGTTCACCGACTTTCACATTTATGTAAGTGTGAATGGTTCCGATCCCGTGTTCCTGGCCCGTACAGGATCGGGGAGAATATTCCATTATGTTTGGGAAAAAGAATCGCCGAACTTGTCGTTTATCTTTGCAGAAGGTCCTCAATTCAGTCAGCGATATTTGTTCTCGGTTTATGGAATCCGGATTGGTAAGGAGGCATTGATCGCCAAAGAAGAAGAATCCGTTCTCTATTTGAGTGTGGATGAACCAACCCCATCTCCAACGATGGCAAGTACTTCGACACCGACACTCTCTCCGACGTGGACTCCGACACCGACCATAACACCGGTGTTAATTTCCGTCCCGCCGGATACGCTCTATGTTACGGATGATTTGCAATCGACCGAGAACCTGAAAATCGATTCGGATTATCCGGATGATCGGGCGCTGGCGCTGCGGTGGAATTTTGCGGAAGGCGGGATTCTCGATTACCATATCTATGTGCTGGTCAATAGCGCTGACGAAAGTGATGCCGAATTCCTGGCACATACCGCCAACGGAATCACTTCCTATTATGAATGGCGGGAAGGCTCGAAACTGATTTCTTCCGATTTCGAAACCGGTCCTCAGTTTAACAACACATATTACTTTATTGTGTACGCGTTAATGCACAATGACAAAGTGAGCCGAATCACGGCAGACTATCCGGTCATTTTCCGTATGGCAACTCCAACACCGACTCCGACTCATACACCGTCAAGTACACCAACTCCCTCTTATACACCCACTACGCCTCCGACTGCTACTCCTACACCGACTCCAACTCCTAAAGTGCCTACCGGCAGTGTGGTTGTGTCGGATTCCAGTGATGTTTTTACCGATCTCAGTAACAGCGAAGACCGGGATGCCGAAGGGGAGCAGGAATTGGTGATTCGCTGGAATCTCATGTTGGAAGAAGTGAATGATTATCATATTTATGTGGCAATCGATGACGAAAAGCCGGTTTTCTTGGGGAAAACCAATACTGGTGATGTGGATTATTTCATCTGGCGGGAAGATGCTGCCGGAGTCAATCCGTCCTTGAAAGAAGGACCGGCGTTCGGGCATCAATATCGTTTCATTGTCTATGGAATTGTCAGTCTCGAACCGCGTAATGTCCATGGCCCATTTCAAAGCACCGGCGCGGTTGAATTTCTGGAAGAGCAATAAAATCGATCAAGCCATATAAAAAATAATAAAGGGGCAGGTTTCAAACCTGCCCCCTACTTGATTTCGCGATAAAAACAATTTTCAACCGCGTGCCAAACCTCGTTCCGTTTTCTCCATAAATTCGGCCATATGTTGTGCTTCGGGGACATCAGCAAATTGTTCGTACAATTGGACAATGGCTTCTTTTTCGCTTAGGTGTGTACGGAAAACGGTTTTGTAGGCTCGTTTAATTTTCGATATCCGTTCCGGTGAAAAATTATGGCGTTTTAGGCCAATGATATTCAATCCTCTGGTTTTACAAGGATTCCCCCCCGCGACGGTGAAGGGAAGAATATCCTGTCGAACCGCCGATCCTCCACCGATAATGGCATTTTGGCCGATTCGGACGAATTGATGGATACCGACAAGCCCGCCGATAATGGCGTTTTGCTCGATGTGAATATGCCCTGCCAGTCCGGCGAAACTCGACATGATCACCCGATCCTCGAGCACGCAATTATGGGCAATATGGCAATAGGACATAATGAAGCAATAATTGCCGATGACAGTCGCTTCTCCCTCGAATGTGCCACGATTGACCGTTGCATATTCTCGGATGGTGGTGTTGTCACCAATGATGACGTAGCTTTCGTCACCGCGGAATTTTAAATCCTGTGGTTCACTCCCCACTACCGCCCCAACGTTGATGCGGCAATTTCGGCCGATGCGAGTGCAACCTTCCAAAACAACATGTGATGCGATTTTTGTACCGGCTCCGATTTTTACATTTTCACCGACTAGCGTAAAAGGACCGATTTCGACGTCATCCTCGATCTGAGCGCGTGGATGTACTATAGCAGTGTCTGCGACCAACGGCATGAAATTTTCAACTTTCTGAAGATTGTATATAAGTCATTCGCTATTATATCAATAAGTTTAGATAAGTATCTCAAATTTTATCGAATTTGCCAAGATGAACCGTGCGTTTCCGAACAGAAAAAAACTTCATGGTTTATTGCTTTTGTTCCGCCGATTCATCCGTGATGGAAAAAAAGAGTTCTGCTTCAGCAACCACTTGACCTTCGACTCGAATTTCGCTGGATACTTTCCCAATTCGCCTTTTGATTTTCGTAAATTTCGTTTCGATAATCAATTGATCTCCCGGAATGACCGGCCGGCGAATTCTTGCGTGATCGACACCTGCCAGATAGGCGATTTTGCCACGATTCTCTTTGATGGAAAGAAGAAGAACACCTCCGGCTTGTGCCATCGCCTCGATCAGAAGCACACCAGGCATTACCGGCTCTTCCGGGAAATGACCATTGAAGAATTCTTCATTGCCACTTACATTTTTCATTGCCACCACACGCATATCGGAATAATCCATTTCAAGCACGCGGTCGATTAAGAGGAAGGGATAGCGATGGGGTAAGATTTTTCGGATTTCCTTGGTAGAGATAGGTAACGTCGGAGTTCTTCCTTCCATTTGTCCATTTAGTGTCTTAAGTACTTTTTGCACAAATCGAATATTGAAAGCGTGACCGGAACGGACAGCAATGACATGTCCTTTCAACGGGCTACCGAGTAAAGCCAAATCGCCAATCACATCCAAAATCTTGTGGCGCACAATTTCGTCTTCGAAGCGAAGTTCGTCGTTAAGGAAATCGTGCTCGCCGATTACGATAGCGTTTTCGAGGCTTCCGCCTTTGATTTTTCCTTCTTGCCGTAGAATATCCACATCCTTCAAGAAACAGAAGGTGCGGGCGGGTGCAATTTTATCTTCAAAAATGTCATCTTCGATCAAAAAAGAAGCGGAACGGATACCGACAGCGGGGTGGTCATAATCGATTTTATAGGTTACTTCCAACCGTTTCGAGGGAATAATCGCTAGTTCGAGTCCATTCTCGAACAACCAGATGGGTTCCTGTACTTCGAGAAATTTTTTGGGTTTCTCCAGCGTTACGATTCCCGCTTTTTTAATCGCTTCGACGAAAGGCAATGCGCTTCCATCGCAAATCGGAGGTTCGCTGGATGACAATTCAAGAACGATATTATCAATACCAAGACCGGTGCAAGCGGCCAGAACATGTTCGACGGTCAACACCTGTAAACCATTTTTTCCGAGTGCGGTTAGATAGAGAGATTCTTCAAGGACGGCATTTTCCGCCTTGACTTCGATAATCGGTTTTTCCGGCAGATCATTCCGTACAAAAAGAATCCCGCTATCGGCTTGGGCGGGTTTAAACGTGATTGTTGTTTCCTGGCCGGTGTGTAAACCCACTCCACGGATGGACGCTTGACCGGCAATAGTTTTTTGATATTCGACCATAATAATTTATTCGTTTTCTATAAAAAATATACAGGGGCTTTTTTGTGAATGCCCTCAAGGCAATCCTCCAGGGTTGCCGTACTCATATTATCCTCTTCCCATTCCTTTGGTTAATCGGTTGTAATTTTTTTATCTATTTTTTCCTCTAGGGATTTGATTTTTTCGAAAAATTTTGGTAATCGATGAAGATGGGCTTTGAGCCGTTTCTCCTCTCGTAACGGTTGCGCAGGAGTACCCCAGTAATCGGCGTCGTCCGGAACATCATCGACCACGACGCTTTTCGCCCCAATTCGGGAACGAGATCCCACTGTCACGCCGGAAGAAAGGACGACTTGGCCTGCAACCGTGACCCGTTCTTTCATTGCCACATGATCGCCGATCTTGACCTGGGAAACAATGATACAATGAGGACCGATCGTTGTCCCAAAACCGATTTGCACCAGATTATCGACTTTGACGCCTTCGGAAACGATGGTCGGTGCTTCCGACGATCCGGAAACGACGACATTGGCGCCGAATTCAACATCAGAGCCTAATTCTACGCTGGGATTGTCGTTGGTTTTTCCCTCTTCGGGAAACATACCAATACGGCAGCCGGCATGGAGGATGGAGCGATCCCCCACAACACACCGGTCATAAATGGAAACGTTGGAATACAACGTGACTTCCTTTCCGATGTGAACATTTTTGCCGATATACACGCCGGGATAGATGACCGTCCGGTCACCGATCACGCTTCCTTCTTCCAAGACCGCATGGGGCATAATGGTGACTTCTTTTCCCAGTGCAACGGTTTCGGCTACCTGACTTGTTGGATGGACGCCGCCCGAAATCTTTCGATTGTCCTGATGAAACAGATGCAAGGCCTTGGTGAAAGTCAAATAGGGGTCCAGCGCACGAATGACGGGCAAGAAATCCGTTTGTAAATCACGGGAAATGATAAGGGCAGATGCCAAGCAATGGGGGATCTTCCCGACGTATTTCGGGTTGGCTACGAAAGACAGATCGCCTTTTTTGGCGGAGGTGATTTCAGCGACACCTTGAATGCTTGTCGAACCATCACCTTCATACGATTCACCAAGTTTGGCGCAAAGTTCATGTAATGTAAAACTTGGCACGGGATAAATCCTTTGGCTGTCGAGTGTTTACTTATTAATCCGGTCGATGACTTTCGCCGTGATGTCGAATTGCGGATCGCCGTATAACAAGGTTGTTTTGTGGAGAATGATGGAATATCCCTCTTCTTTGGCGATTGTTTCCACCACGGTTATGATTTCTTCGATGAGAGGATCGATTTTGTCTTCCTTCATACCCTCGAAATCCTTCATCTCCTGTTGTTCCATATTGAGAATGCGGTCATATTCTTCTTTTAAATTTTGTTCTCTTTGTTGTGCCGTGTCATCAGGAAGGAGTTCTTTTTGCAGCAAAAATTGATCGCGTTCGGATTTAAAATTCTGCTTCATTTGCTGCAACTTGCTGACCTTTTCATTCAGCACTTCACGCAGTTCGTTTTTGGTTTGTTTGAACTTCGCTCCGCTTTTGAATACTTCTTGCAAATCGACAAATCCGATTTTGACCGCCTGTTGAGCGCTTCCATCCGGTGTGAATAAACACACCATTAGGCAAACGATCAAAGTTGATAATAAAAATTTGTTTGCTTTGAAAAACATACTTCAGCCTCCGAATAGAGTCATACAAGCAACCTATTGTAGCCTCATACCGTTGAAAATAACACCCTTCCGTTTTGATAGGAGACGGGCCTTGGAAGGAACTAGAATGTTTGACCGAAACTAAAGTGAATGAACTGAGTATCGTCCTCATCAAATTTGCGGAGAACGAAGGGAAAGTCGAGACGGAAGAGAGCGTTCAAGCCTGGAATCCTGACTCGAATACCAAGACCGGTGCTGAAACGAAAATCGGAAGGATCGATATCGCTGATTTCCGGCCAGGCGGTTCCCATATCGAAAAAGACCACACCTTGAAAGATTTGCGTAAAGGGATAACGCAATTCGGCGTTTCCGATGAAAGCCGCCTCTCCCCCTAAATACGTTCGAAATCCCCCATAGGCAGGATTTTCATAAAGAATATAGGCATTGGGACCTATTCCCCCTTCATCGAAACCGCGCACTGTTCTCGCGCCACCGACGAAAAAGCGTTCCTGTAATGGGACGGTATTCGTGTTTCCGTATCCTTGAGCGAGGTCAATTTCACTCGAGAGCGCTAATACCAGTTGTTTGTAAATGGCCTTGTAATAGTTGGCCTCATTCTCGAATTTTATAAATTCATTATCGGTGATTCCGGCAAGTTCAATTGTCGCCCGCTCATAAATACCGGAAGTCGGATCGAGTTTGAAATCCCGCGTATCATAAATCGTTCCCAAAAGAATGCTGGTGGTTGTATTTTCTCCGAGATTGAATTCATCCGGAATCGGGAAATTGGGATTATCTTGATCGATGGAATAACTATGCCCCTTTTCGAGAGATAAGTCGGTCACTTCTCCTTTGAGACCGACCAGCATGGTAATCTCATCGGTAATTTCTTTTCCGACTGTGACCGAAGAACCAATTCGTTCTTCATCAAAGGCACGTCCACCGAAAGCCTGCCGGTCGATATAATAAATATCCCAATCGAGACTGTAATCCGAGTTCAAAAGATGGGGTTCAAAGATGTTCAAGACCAAGCGATTGCGGTATTTTCCCAATTCTCCGGTAACGGAACCGCGAATTCCGTATCCGAACAGGTTGTTTTCGCTGACGGTCGCGAAGATCGACGGCCCATATGTTGTGCTGTAGCCGCCTCCAAAGGTGAACATGCCGGTTTGTGTTTCTTCCAAGCGTAAAAGTAGATTTTCAACATTCGGATCCCTCGTTTCGCGCCGCTCGAAACCCGGCATGAGATTCGTTTGTCCGGGTTGAGGGGTTCCCTCGGTTCGGAAGAAATTGAGGTTGACGAGATTGCGGTCACTTTCGATGACTTTTGTCCAATCGAGCGGTTCGCCTTCTTCTAACTCGATTTCCCTGCGAATGACAAATTCTTTCGTTTTGAATTCACCTTCTTGTGTTCGGACGACTGTGCCGTCGTCCAAAACAACAACTCCTTCAATTTCCACTTTGCCTAAGTATTTCCGGGCCGATTCCTGAATTCGAATGCGAAGATCCACGATGTGGTTTTCTTTGTCTTTGATAAATTGTTGGCTGAGAGGAGTGAATTCCGTATCCAGATATCCTTGGGCACGGTACATGTTGATCATTTCAATCTCATTGGCGGTCATTTCGCTGGCGGAAAAGATATCTTCTTTTTCCTGCGTGACTTTGGACATCAATTCTTCCGAAGAAAAAATGGTGTTGTCAACGAAGGTGATATCCCCAAGCCGATACGGTTCTCCTTCCTCGACGGCGAAGGTGACCTGTAAACCGCCTTTGATTTCTTCGACTGGCAGCAACTGAGCTTCCGCATCCAAATAACCAATGTCCCAGTAGGCGAGCCGAATGAGCCGGAGATCGTCTTCCGCCACTTCCGGATCGAAGTGATGTTTGATGATAAACCACCATGATTGTTTGGTTTGTATTTGTTTGCGAAGTTGTTTATCCGTGAGGGCCGAATTTCCTTCGAATACGATTTTTTTGACAGGTAACCGCTTTCCTTCTTCGATTTCGTAGACAAGAATCACTTTGTCGGGAGATTCCTGTTCTTCTACGCGCCATGAAATAGCGGTATTGGGGAATGATTGTCCCGTATAATAATCGAGAATTTTTTGTTTATATTTTTCCGCGGTTTTTTCGTCGAAGAAAAGGCGTTTTACCTCGGTGAAACCGATTTCTTCATTCAGTTTCTTTTTCTTATATCGCTCATTGCCTTCATATTCGATGTCTTCAATGAGCGGTTTTTCTTCGACTTGAAAAATGAGATTCCATCCCGTCCCGGACCGCACTCGCGAGATAACGACTTTCTTGAAATAGCCAAGAGCGAAAATGGCGCGCATGTCATCCCGCCATTGCTGTATTGTCGTTCGAGATGCCATGTCATCGCCGACTTTCGTCTCGACGACATCAAGAATTTCTTGGTCCGAAACGTGAACGTTCCCCTCGACAAGAACTTGATTGATTAATTCTGCGGTTCCGGCGGCATGACAGAAAGCCAAAAGCACCGCACCCATTATTCCAAACCATTGTAAACGCAAAGTGTTCAGACCATCACCTCCCTTGGGGATGCTTCCCGAAAGAGTAATTCGTCTTTTCCCACATCGACAAGGACTTCTTCTTTACCTTTGAAACGTCCTTTCAAGACTTCTTCCGAAAGAGGATCCTCAAGATATTTTTGAATAGTACGTTTTAATGGACGTGCACCATACGCCTTATCGAAGCCTTTGTCAACCAGGAACGACTTGGCTGCATCGGTGAGAACCAATTTTAAACCCATCGGGTCAAGTCTTTTTTGGACTTCTGTGACCATAATATCACAAATATTGAGAACGTCATCCCGTTCCAGTTCATGAAAGACAACCACTTCATCCACGCGATTCAAAAATTCCGGCCGGAATGTTCGTTTCAATTCGCTCATGACTTTGTCTTTCATGCTTTCATAACTGGAATCGACATCTTCCGTCGCGAAGCCGAGTGAGACACGTTTGTTGATTTCTTGAGAGCCAATATTGGATGTCATAATGAGAACCGCATGGCGAAAATCGACTTTTCGACCTGTCGTATCGGTCAATCGGCCTTCTTCGAGGACTTGCAGCAAAATGTTGTAGACGTCCGGATGCGCTTTTTCGATTTCGTCCAAGCAAATAACCGAATAGGGTTTGCGGCGCACTTTTTCGGTCAATTGTCCACCTTCGTCATGACCGATGTAACCGGGAGGTGCACCCACAAGGCGGGATACTGCGAATTTTTCCATATATTCGGACATATCCACGGTGATCAAAGCTTCTTCGTCGCCAAAGAGAAATTCAGCCAAGGTTTTGGCAAGATGGGTTTTGCCGGTTCCGGTCGGCCCCAGGAAGAGGAAAGAGCCGATCGGGCGTTTTTGGTTGGAAAGACCGGCG
Source organism: uncultured bacterium (assembly GCA_964412555.1). Taxonomy (GTDB): domain Bacteria; phylum Hinthialibacterota; class Hinthialibacteria; order Hinthialibacterales; family Hinthialibacteraceae; genus CAYPPG01. Next base: position 17,243 of record CAYPPG010000043.1, on the reverse strand, counting down.
CGGGAACGCCGTATCGCCTTAGAGACGATATGAATCGCCTCATCTTGGCTGACCACTTTTTTATGAAGTTCTTCCTCGATGCGAAGAAGCCGTTCGGATTCCTTTTCTTCGATTTTCACGATGGGGATGCCGGTCCATTTGGAAACGATGTAAGCGATTTCGTTGTCGTCGACGATGGCTTCCTGGCCGGCTTTATTGCGGGATTCTTCCCATTTTTGGGATAGTTTGGCTTGTTGTTCCCGGAATTTTTCCCGTTTTTGTTTCAATTCCAGGCATTTTTCAAATTCTTCCGCCACTGTGGCCGCTTCGATCTCTTTCATGATCTGTTCGATTTGATCATCGATCTCCCGCAGTTCTTTCGGGCGGGTTGTGGCCTGTAAGCGGGCGCGGGAGCCGGCTTCGTCGATCAGGTCGATGGCTTTATCCGGAAGATAGCGGTCGGTCACGTACCGGTCCGACAATTCTGCGGCGGAGCGGACTGCTTTTTCCGTGAACCGAACGCGGTGATGCGCTTCGTATTTATCTTGAAGACCTTCCAGAATGCGAATGGTTTCATCGACGCTGGGCGGATCGACCATGACGGTTTGGAAGCGGCGTTCCAATGCGCTGTCTTTTTCGATATATTTTCGATATTCATCCAAGGTGGTCGCTCCGATGCACTGAAGTTCACCGCGAGCGAGGGCCGGTTTCAACATATTGGAAGCATCCATGGAGCCTTCGGCCGCGCCGGCGCCGACGAGGGTGTGTAATTCGTCGACGAAAAGGATGATGTTGTTGGATCGGCGAATCTCTTCCAAGACGGCTTTCAAACGTTCTTCGAATTGCCCGCGGTATTTTGTTCCCGCAACAAGGCCGGCCAGGTCGAGAGTGATCAATCGCCGGCTCAGTAAGAGGTCCGGCACGGTTCGTGTTTCGATTTGCTGAGCGAGTCCTTCTGCAATGGCGGTTTTCCCGACACCGGCTTCGCCGATCAGGACGGGATTGTTTTTGGTGCGCCGGCAGAGTATTTGGATGACGCGTTCAATTTCATCTTGCCGGCCGATGACCGGATCGAGTTTCCCCAAACGGGCCAGTTCGGTCAAATCGGTGCCGAAAGCGTCGAGGGCCGGGGTTTTGCTTTTGGTCTTGCCTGCCGCGACCGCTTCTTGAGATCCGCCGCCCATCAGCCGGAGTATCTCGCTGCGGGCTTTGATCAGATCGATACCGTGGCTGGCCAAAATGCGTGCCGCCAATCCTTCATTTTCCCGAATGACGCCCAACAACAAATGTTCGGTGCCAATGAAGTTGACGCCGAAGGCCTGCGCTTCTTGATACGCAAATTCGATAGCCCGTTTCCCGCTGGGAGAGAGAGAAATCGTGCTTTCGGTTACACTGCCGGTAGAATCCCGGCTAATATTTTTCAGAATTTCCGTGCGCAGGGCATCGAGATTCAGTCCCATATTTCGCATAGCGGTTGCAGCGACGCCTTCGCCTTCCGCAATCAATCCCAATAACACATGTTCCGTAGCCGCATGGCTGCTGCCGATGCGGGCGGCTTCTTCTTTTGCCCGTTTCATGACGAGCCTTGCGCGTTCGGTAAGTCGATCGAACATCATAATTCATTTCTCCTAACACCATGACGGGCAAACACCCCGCCATCTCCGCAAATTGTAGGTATGTTTTTTGTGCGGAGTAATTCTCTGTAATTATTATATTGTACAACAATTGGGTATATCGCAATCGTGTTATGGCGTTGGATGTCCGTTCTCCAGCCATCGGCGAATCAGTTCCGCCCGATATTCGTCCCGTTCAACCATCGACAATTGTTTTCCGGCGCGTTTTTGCAAATGTGCCGGGCGGAGCATAATCAGCATTTCGTTCAATTGATCATAAGAGGGGGATTCCAAAATCCCGATGTTTTTGCCTAAGCGAAGCGATGAAAGAAGTTCGACCGCTTCATTGGAGCTGACCACTTTTGCATAGCGTAAGACTGCATAGGCGCGCCAAACACGATCTTCAAGAGAGACTCGATTCTCTTCCTGCATTTGTTTTTGGGCTTGGCGTTCCTGTTCGATAATTTGATTCAAGATGCGTTCAATTTTTCCGATCGTTTCCGTTTCGCTGATGCCCAATGTCCATTGGTTGGAAATCTGGAACAAGTTGCCGGTAATTTCACTGCCTTCGCCCGAAAGACCTCGTACGGTCAATCCGATTTGAGTGACGGCGCTCAACACTTTTTCGATTTTGCGGGACATAACCAATGCCGGGAGATGAACCATAACGGAGCAGCGAATGCCCGTTCCCAAATTGGTCGGACAGGCGGTTAAAAAACCATAGGTATTGGAAAAAGAAAAGTTGAGAACCGATTCAAGTTCATTGTCGATTGCGTTGATTTGTTCCCATGTTTTGGTTAGATTCGAGCCTGCCATCAGTACCTGCATTCGAATGTGATCTTCTTCATTGATCATCAAAGAGGACGTTTGCTCCGAGGTAATCGCTACATACCGTTCAATTCCGCTTTTCGCGAATTCTTGGCTGATCATGTAGCGTTCGGCCAGAAAATGCCGATCCACCGGTTCCAGTTCTTCAATGCTGTAGATCGTGGCGTTCTTTAAATGGGAACTTTGGCTGCTCGCTTCCTTCACTTGTTCCGCGATCCGTTTGAGATCGGAGGAAGAGGCCCATTGAGAGAAGGGAAATCCTTCGATATTTCTAGCCAGCCGAATTCGGGAACTGATCACCAGATCATTTTGTTTTTTGTCGGATTTCAGCCAACCGCATTCGTCGATGTATTTTTGGGGTAATTCCATAGCTTTATGCCTGTCTGGTAAAACGCTCGATACTGTCACTCGTTATTCGATTCGTCGATGTTTTCTTCAATTTGCCTTATTTGGTCGCGGAGTTGAGCCGCCAATTCAAAATTTTCCTGATTGACCGCTTCTTTGAGTTGGAATCGCAAGTCGGAAATGTTTCTTCGCATGACCAGATTTGCGTCTCCTTTATGGGGTACTTTTCCGGTATGGCGAATATCTTTTTGTACTTTTTGCAGAAGTGGGCGTAGTTGATCGGCGAACGTATCGTAACAGAGGGAGCAGCCCAAGCGGCCGCTTTCCTTGAAAGCGCGATAGGTCAATCCGCAAGAGGTGCATGTTTGCTGCATGGTTGCGGTCTCTCCTTCACCTGCTTGCGCCTTCATCATTCCGGTCAACAGTTGTTCCACAGAAAAAGAAGTGTTGATCGCCGGACCCGCAACCCCTTTTGCATGCGCGCAGTCTTGGCAGATATGTATCGTCACTTTTTGTTGATCTTTGATTTGGGTTACGTGAATTTTCGCCGGTTTTTTTTTGCAAACCTCGCAAATCATAATCGTTCCCCTTGTGGTTCGTTCCTAGTTCTCGTAAATATCAATTCCGTCTTGTTGCGTTAATTCCACGAACGCGCTCATCAATTGGCGTGTAATCGGACCGGGGAGTCCCGTGCCGATCTTTCTTGCATTGATGGCTGTGACAGGAACCACTCTCGCGGCCGTACCGGTCAAGAAACATTCCTCCGCACAAAACAAATCAGCCATCGTCACGTGCCATTCCCGATGGGGGATGCCGTTTGCAGCCGCCAATTCCAGGACCGCTTCGCGAGTGATGCCGGGAAGTGCCCCATCCGAAATAGGGGGAGTAATCACTTCTCCTTGGTTCACGATAAACAAATTGTCTGCCGTCGCTTCCGCAACATACCCTTGCGTATTGAAAAATATGGCTTCTGCCGCGTTTTCCCGATTGGCGTCCAATTTGGCCAACACATTGCTCAAGTAGTTCAATGATTTGACTTGAGGGGGCAGTGCATCGGGTAAATTCCGCCGAATGGCGGTCGTGACCAGTGCCAAGCCATTTTCATATTGTTCTTTCGGATAGAGTTTGATGCGGTCGACCACGATGATCACGTTCGGTGTGGGGCATTTTCGCGGGTCCAATCCCAGGTCGCCGTCTCCACGGCTCACGACAACACGCACATAAAGTGGATCTTGATTCCGCTGTAAATCAACCCCATTTTTTTCCGCCCAAGTTCTGGCGGTCTTTCGTATTTCGTCGATCAACGCTTCGGAACTCCATCCTATATGTAAGTCTAGTACTTTTGCAGAGCGAAACAAGCGAGCTATATGTTTATCCCCTCGGAATATCTTGTTCCCATATACGCGAATTCCCTCGAAAACTCCGTCCCCATACAAGAACCCGTGATCAAAAACCGAAATCTTCGCTTCGTCTTTCGTGACAGGGTTTCCATTGATTGAAATAGCCGGAATTGTATTGCACATAATCTATAAACCGCTTTCTCCTAAAATCCTGACGGAATGAGCATTCATTTGTTGTAAAGTCTACATGATCCTTTTTCCATATCAAAGGAGAAAGAAATCAAGACGTTGGGTGAGAAAGTCCATTCCCAAACGTTCCTAAGGATCAACCTGGGAGCGCGGCCATCCCGGGCCGCATCTTTCAACCTCCGTAGGAAAAGATCATTCCCAAACGTTTTTTAAGATCAACCTGGGAGCGCGGCCATCCTTGGCCGCATCTTTCAACCCCCGTAGGAAAAGATCATTCCCAAACGTTTCTTAGGATCAATCTGGGAGCGTGGCCATCCCTGGCCGCATCTTTCAACCCCCGTAGGAAAAGATCATTCCCAAACGTTTTTTAAGATCAACCTGGGAGCGCGGCCATCCCTGGCCGCATCTTTCAACTCCCGTGAGAAAATCCATACCCTAACGTTTCTTAGGATCGGCAGGAACCAGATAATAGCTGGATTGGACATCATCATATCCAAAATAATAGAACGAACGGTTCGGAAATGCGGGAAACAATTCACGATTTTTCACGCCAAGGTCCCATGCATAAAGCACTTCCGCTTCCGAAAGCAGGGGAGGATTGCGAATCAAATCGCCTTGGGTCATATCCCCGCTGGGGCTGCCGACAATGACAACCGCAAACGGTATGTTTCGCCGTTCCACTAACCGGTATAGCGTTCGCCGCAATTGAATTTGTTTTTTATGTTCTTTTCCTATCTGTACTGTAACCATTCCATAAAATACTAGAAGTACAAGGAGTAAAAGAGCAAACAAAGGTCTTTTTAAATATTTTTTACAACTTTGTGCAATCGAAATCACGCCTATAGATGCAAACATACATAAAAAACCGCTCAATTCATAATAGAAACGCGGGCCGTATTGGTTGCCGCCGGCGGAAGGATAAAGAAGATATACAAACGGCAAACTGATGCATGATAGTGTTATTACTTTCGGCCATATATTTTTTCGATACAAGATCATGCCCCAAACGGCAAGAATGGGAGTAAGAGGAAACGTCCAATAGAATAATTGTCCTACATTGACGAATAAATGATAAAAAGCATCGATGGGACTATAATAATATTTTTCCGAATAATCGAATAAGCGATTTTCATGCCAGCCAAAGCCGAGCCATTCGCCTTCCATTAAAAAACGAACCGGTACGAACCAGGTCCCCGTCAAATAGGCGTTATACCATAGATAAGCGAGCAATCCCGGCGCACAACCGATGAGAAAGGCACTCAAAAATATGATTTTGCGCTTTGTTTTAAAAAGCACAGCGGTGAAGGGAATCGCCATCATCGCAACCGTTGTCAACTCGCGTATGGAAAAAGTTACCCCAAACAGAAGCCCGGCAAGGAATCCCCAAAGAGGATGATGGTTTCGTATCCATAAGACGAAAAAGAGTGTTGTTGCAATGATCCCTACTAAACAGGCGGGGTGGGAAAAATAGGATGCGCTGTTGAAAAGGAAGAAGGGGGAGGCGGCCAGTAGGATTACAGATAGCCAGGCGGCGGTTTTGCCCCAAAGCATTTTGGCTAACAAAAATATAAGGGGAATCGTACAAGCGCCGAGTACCGGATTGACGAGCTCCGGATATCCGAGTTTCACGCCGACACTCAGGATCAAAGGCCAGCCGGGGGGGAAGATAGAAAAAACACGGCCGTTATGAGTGTGGATGTAAAAGGGAGAGAAGAATTCCTGAAGGGGGTGGGCTGGAACGGAGATACGGCCAAGTGCGAATGTTTTCGCTTGGTATAAATAGGCGTGTTCATCGGCGGAATTTGGGAAATTTTGGAGAATTTTTTCATTGATGATCAACGTGATAATGAAGACAGTGATGGTGAAAAGGATTAACGCAGTCCAATCGAGGCGGGTGAGAGAATCATGGCATGTGCCGATGCCGTTTGGATTATGGGATATTGGGAAGTTGTATGTCTTATTCATGGATGAATAGGTTAATCCAAAGCGGGGAAATCTTCATACGCCGCACAACCGACTCCGCCGTAATGATCGTCGACCATCCGCTTCGCCGGTTCACGCCCCCGAATGGTGTTGTCCCAATACCCAGGCCCTTCCCGGTTCACATCACAGACGGCGAGAACCCGGACGCGCTCATCGCGGAGAAATCCGCGCAGCCAGTTGGTGCCGTTGTTGCCGGTGCCGATAAAGCCCATGGTGAATTTGTTGCTGGGGGCCGATGCGCCCAAGACGGTCGGCGGGACAATCGCAGGGAATGCGCTGATGGTGGTGGCTAGTTTTAGAAAATTTCTTCGGGTGTTTTTCATGGTGGCTCCTGGTGCCGCGGGGCGGCGGGGTTGTTTTTGGGTTTATGATAACATGGGGTTGGGGGGATGTCAGGATGGGAGGTGGTTGGAATTTGAAAAGGAATTAATACGAGAAAACGGCTATTAATTTCTGTTGCGAAGAGTCGGTACAATGCACTGGTCGATGCCAGTTTACCAACATATGTGATTGGAATCGATGATCCAATGGAGGAAGCATACATTTGCGCTGCTATATCTCCTAGAAATAATACACTTTCCAGCCTGACTACCGACTATCCATTGCGAGATGCAGGAATACGCCAATGTCTATTCAAAGAGGTCAAATTGTTCTGGGATACTCTGAAACATAAAAAATTGTGGAAAACCACTGCCTTTCAAGACAACGAAGAAATAAAATGATGACTCAAAAAACAAAGCAGGATCCTTGGTATATTACGAAGCGAGCTGAACAACTTGCCATCATGGTGATGACTCGGTATTCCGAAGTAAATATAATTCACAATGACACTCCGGACAAAGGTTTGGATCTCCTGGTCTCCAGTTCTCAGACGACTGGGCGTATTTTCGGAATTGTGGTGAAAGGAACTCTTGATCTACAAACTTTCATACGCCCGGATAGTAGCCTACCCCTAAATTTTTCGGAACAGCTGCGGAGTCGGGTGGGAGAGTATCCGTTTCCGGTTGGTATTTTTGTATTCGATATGATAACTGATAGGGGACGATTCGGTTGGATCGTTGAACCGGTTGTCAATTCATCCAGGAATCCCGAACTCGTTAAACCGACCCCAATTTATACACGACCTATAACAAATGATGAGATTCAACGAGTCCTGGATGAAGTAAACGCATGGTATGGGTGTCGTTTGACTGCTGTGTCGAAGTAAAAAAATAAAGGACTCTTAGAAAGAAACGATTTCAACATGAATCCGTTTCTTGATATCTTACTCGGACAACAGATACTCATCTAGGTCGTCAAGAGTCTTGGTGTATAAATAGCGTTCTTGGCTTTATTCCATTGAATATATTCCGTCGAGTCATGGCTAGCCCAAAATTCACGTTCTTCGTCTTCAGTCTTGAAAGTCGGTATTTTTTTTAATTTTTCGGCATATTTTCTTGTTACTCTTTGGTTCATGTCACGGGCTGAGATTATCCGAATAAGGTTGTTCGAATTGTGAAATCAATGAATAACCAAATGACAATAAATCCCTATTCTGTTCCTTTTATCTCACGCCAGATTCTCGCCTCTACAAAACGAGACAAATGCCCCACGTTTTCTGTGGCGACAATTCCATTCACGATCAACGCTTGAGCGGCCAAAATCACATCACAATCCAGTGCTTTTGGATCAGCCGTTGGTTGACCACTCTTTCTGGCTTGTGCCCATAGTTCAGCGGCCTTCAACATAACCGGCGTCGTAATCGGCAAATACCTTATCGTTTTTTTTAGAATATCGAGCCGAGAAATCCCCTCTTTTTTATCGGCACGCAGGAGTTCCCGTCTTACTTCGTAATCGCTGATTTCCGGCATATAGACGTGAATTCCATTGATGATCATCGACTCAAGCCAATGATAACATTCCAATGTTTTCTCCGATGCGCGGGGATTCGTAATCAATCCTAGTGGTCCGGTGTCAAGCAATAGAATCATTTCGATGAAAAAAGATGCCGAGTGGATGGACGGTCTTCATCCAATGCTTGTTTGAGAAATTCGAATGTTTCCCTATGTTCCAATTCATCCCCTTGAAGCAAGGTTTTTAGAGAACCAAGGATTTCTTCGGTCGATTTGGGATGACTGGAAATCTCAACTGCTTCTTCGATCAGTGTGTTGGATTGTGCTGCATCATTCACGATCATTCACCTCCATCAGGAATTTTATCACATGTACGGTTCGGAATCAAACATCTGGAATAGAATGATTATTTACGCAGAAAAGCGGAATATGCGACTAATCTTTTAACAGGTGTGTGCGCATATATCTCTTAGAAATTCACGATCTCAACTTGAATCCGTTTCTTCACGTCATGTTCGGAGGAAAGATACCGGTCCAACTCGTCAAGAGTTTTCGCATGAAAGTAGCGTTCTCCACACTCTGTGCAAACCTCCGCCTCGACGTTTTCCACAATAAAAAGTTCTCCCTGAAGCCAATGCTGTTTCTTGACTTTCTTTTTTTGTGTTTCACCGCCACAAAACTCGCAAATCATAAGTCCTCCTGTAACATATAAACTGTGATAATAATAAGATTTTCATCTGCTTGGAATCGACAAATCACATGGATGATCCGTCCATCTTTAGCAGGCCCTTCGATTCGATACCGTGTACCACGTCTATCTTTTGACATTTTCTTCTGAATCCGTCCCTTGAGTATAGCATGTTCAATATCACTTCTTTCCAAAACATCATCCAGCATTTCATCTTCTGCATGGGAGGAAAGAAAATAGGCTCGATCATATATTTTTTGCCGTATTCGTTGAAGTGTTGACATATTTTACTCGAATTACACAAAATGATATTGTGTATCTCATCGCAACTCCTGGACGAGACTCTCTTTCAAGAATATCTTGATCAACGTTTGATAGGGGATATCCCGCTTGTTGGCGATTACCCGTAGTTCATCCAGCATGAATTCCGGCAACCGCAGCGAAATGGTACGGGTTGAGGGCTTCAATTTTGGAAAAATGGCTTTCTCGGCTTCATCCCAAGGGATATATTCCGTCGAGTCATGGCTAGTCCAAAATTCACGTTCTTCGTCTTCCGTCTTGAAAGCCGGTATTTTTTTTATTTTTTCGGCATATTTTCTTGTTTCTCTTTGGTTCATATCACGGGCTGAGATTACCCGAATATAGGTGTATATTGTAACAATATACACCTTGTGTAAAGTTTCCCTAATGTTCCAATTCATCCTCCTGAAACGAGTTTTTGAGCGAAACAAAGTTGAGATGACTGGAAATTTCAGTTACTTCTTCAATCGTGTTATTGATTGTGGCGTATCATTTATGATCGATCCCCATTTCATCGCTAAAAGATTTTGTCATGATTTCCCGTGCGACAATTTCCCCAACCAGCTGGTGTCCTTCCGGATTCCAATGGGTATCCAGCGGGAAAAACAAGGTTTTTCCTTCCGATGCTTTTTCCTCAAATGCATGAATTAAATTCAAATAATGTATATCATGATCGGAACAAAACCTGTTTACTAATTGCCCTAACGAACTGCGATTTTTTAGAAAATTTTCATGCCAGGTTTTTCCATTCACTGCTTTGGCACCACCGATTTTACTTACGTATTGGTTGAATTCGGATGGCTGGTACTGGTTGCTGAGTAAAGGGAGATAAATGGAGCCTTTCGAAGGAAATAATAGAACGAGTAGTATCGCGCCGGATTTCTCGCAGAGATCTTTGGCTTGTCGAAGGCTTTGAGAACAGAGTTTCCATCCTGTTGAGTTTCGCCATTCATCGATGGAGAAGGTGGTATGGTACAAAAAACGATCTTCGAAAGACAGGAATATTTTTTCTCCTGAAATTTCACCGGAGACAGGATTCAGGGGATATTTCATCGAGTCGTCGACCGAAGCCGGTTGAGAAAGAAATAGAGTGGGGACGACAGAAGAGACAAATTGCAACAACGGCCATACGAAAGTGAATGACGCACGTGTGTAGACAAGATTTCCGTGTGAAGCATGAAATAATTTGATTCGGAAATCCGGCCAATGGAGATTACAGTTTTGAAAGAGTTGAAATTGTTCTGCGTCCTGAATGTCATTTCCTTCAAAGAGAGGGAATAAAACGAGTTTGGGGTTGTGGGGTATTCCATAGGATTGAAGGACGGAGAGACATTGTTGCGGGCCATAGCCGCTGATGCCTAGATTACGCACTTGGAGGCCTGTTTTTTCAGATACAATGGTGGTCCAGATTTCATGCCTTTGAACGCTGGGTGCTTCTGTAAATGAATCGCCGACCGCTACGATTGGCGCCGAAAAGACATCACGAGGATTTCGAAAGCCCTCCGAATCGGTTTGGAAATCAATGATCGGCAGATTGTTGTCTTCATAGGCTGGAGATACCTTTTTGGTAAAAACAAGATCGTTTACTCTACGCCACCGTAAATGGATATTCGGCTGCCGCACAATACCAAATTTTTTATTATAAACGGTTAATTGTGAACCATTCTTGAAATGATGAAATCCTTTATCCGGTAAGAATTCCGTTATCGCCAAAGGGTAGAATCCCGGAAAGAATTGGAAAAGTAATTCAATGATCCCGAGTGAGCATGCGACACCGATACAGATCAACACGGCGGATTCGTATACCGATATTTTGCTGCGACTCGTTTTTTTATTGAAAATCCATTTATACCCCTGAAGGATGAAACATAGGACAAATCCTATGAGAGAATAATAGAGATATGACATCGATGGCTGTTCTTCAATTTGGGGTTCGGCCCAGTACGCCCAATCAAAATTATAGTTCTCATGGGGGCCACAGTTGTTTTCGAGGGCCAGGATCATCTCTTTTCCATTTGACTGAAAGGGAATATCGATTTTTATCCAGGAACGATGATCTGGATTCTGAATGGGATTTATATATCGTGAAAAGAATTCCTGTTCTTTTCCTGCTTGACTCACGATGCCTCGAAATTCAATCCCATCGGAATGTGTTTTTGTCCAGGTTCGATCATCGAGGCCGACATACACATGGAACGAGTGTTTTCCCGCTCTTGTTCGGAGGGTCCACTCCAACCGTGAGGGCGGATGCGCATAAAAGGCCAGCCGGCCTTTTTGACCGATGATCTTGATCTGGGATTTGTATTCCATTTGTCGGGGAGAATAGGAAGGATCCGCATCACTCGGGGAGAGAATGATTCGGGAGGATGAATAATATTCGTATAGCCATATTCCTAGAAACAACAGACTGATAATCCATGATGTTTTGCACAACAATTTTAAATTAAAATATTTCATAATTACATCTTTGTTGTCGATACACAGAAAATTGTGATCTATTCTAGTGGGCCGGTATCAAGCCATAGAATCATTTCGATGAAAAAAGATAGCGATCCAGCTCATCAAGGATTTTGGCATGGAAGTAGTGTTCTCCACACTCCGTGCACACTTCTACCTCGACATTCTCAACAATATAGAATTCTCCCTGAAGCCGATGTTGTTTCTTGACTTTCTTTTTTGTGGTATTCCCGCCACAAAATTCGCAAATCATATGCCTTTTGATTCCTTGTAAAGAATCATGAAGTCAATTGAAGTTTAGGAAACTGTTCGATAGGAACTGTGATCTCTTCTGTCGGTTTTTTCCCTTGAAGATAAATGTTCTGAAATTCTTCTTCAATAGAACGCAGCACCTTTCCTTCAAAATATTGCTCACCGCAATATTCACATTGTTCACAGGGAACATCATTTACGATAAGGAATTGATTATCATGACGATAAATATATTGTGCTTTTGTGTTTTTGAAGTTTTTGTTTCCGCAAAAATTACATTTCGTATTCATGTTATTCTCTCTCATAGGGATTTTTAAATTTGGGCGGTGAAGGAATGTAGACAGTAATAATAACCAACTTTTCGTTTCTTTCTCCGCAGACAATATGGATCGGCTTCCCGTGTTTTGTAAATCCAACGACTAGGCAACTCTCTCCTCTCCCGGTATCCGGATATTGCTCTAAAATCATCCCGTTGCCTATCGCTTCGCTAACTTCAGCAATTGTAAGATTGTCATTTTGCCGTTCTTGTTCTCCATGGCGTGAATAATATACGTCATCGCTTTCGATTTTGTTTTTTATCCATTCTATTTCAAACATAATTAGAGTTACATAAGCATCTTATAATTTGTATGAAGTGCATCGGCTAGCAATTGTGCATTCTGCTTCCCCATGGGACGTTTATCTCTTTCCATTTCCGAGATATGCCTTTGAGGAATCCCGGTTAACTGGGATAACTGTATTTGAGTGAGTCCCTCTCTTGTCCGGTAACCCAATAGAGATTTCCCGGGAGTCCGTTCCTCAAGGAATGATTCTATGGGGAGAAGTCTATCATATATATATGACATTACCTTGAAATCCAGTCTTTCCTTTTTTCGGTTTTCAGACTCACTAATCTCCATGATGAATATTTTACTCTTCAATCGTTGAACTTTCAAACTCAATGCTTTCTTTTCCACTTATTCAAACATTCACTTGTTTCACTCTTCAAAAAATAATGCAAATTTCAAAAATTCCAAGTAAAATCGAATCAGAAATTCAATGTCCCACGGAGCCGGTGATGCGGATTGGGACATGTTTTCTCTCTTTGGAGCGGTCAAGAGTCCAGTCTGATTTTTCTTCCATTTTCACAGGCAAAAAAAATACGCTTGACACACAATGAATTTGCGTTTTATCATGAATGGACAAGCTGGAAAGAAATTGATTTTCTTTCGCTTGACAACACAACCTTGTAGGGGAGGTTATTTCTATGAAAAAGTCAGGATTTGAATACGTGTGCCTAATGGGGCTTATCGCAGCGCTCGGATTGTGGGCGGTTGTGAGTGCCGAAGCGCAGGATATCACGAGTGATTTGGAAGGGCATTGGACTTTCGAATCTTTCGAAGACGGTGTGGCCAATGATGTATCCGGCAACAGCCGGGATGCTGTCATTGCGGCAGGTTTGCCCATATTGGCTCCCGGGAAGATCGGGAACGCTATTTATTTCGATGGTGAATCGGATTTGGTGGCGCCGTGGAAAGGCGTGAGCGGTAACAATCCACGCACCATTTGTTTATGGATTAACACGACTACTGATCCGACTACCGGGAACGGTCTCGTCGGGTGGGGAACTAACAATCCTGGTGAAAAGTGGCATTTTCGCCTCAACGACAATTCCGGCAATGGAGTAGTTGGTGCGATTCGAACGGAATTTGCGGGCAGCCAAAATGTCGCGACGACGCTTGTCAATGACGGGCAGTGGCATTTTGTTGTTTCCGTATTCGACGGTGAATTCCCGGGAGATACCGTGCATTATGTGGACGGTGAATTTGATGAACGATCCTGGGTGGGGGACGAAACCATCGTCGTCAATACAACGGAAGGCGATGATGTTACCATCGGCAGCCGGTTGCAGGGTACCACTTATAATCGAGTCAACGCAACGCTCGATGAGGTGCGAATCTACAGCCGCGCATTGAGTGCGGAGGACATTCAAGCGTTATATGAACTGGGGCAAGTAGAGCAAACAAATGCAAACCGTTCGTTTAGTTCGAATGCCGTGAGAGTCGGTGATTCGATCGATGTGACATTGACGTTTCCGGAAGGAACGAGTGGCACATTGACGGAAACTGTTCCTGAAGGGTGGGAGGTCAGTGATCCGAGCGACAATGGCCAGATCGATGGCAACACGATAACCTGGTCTATTTCTTCCGGACAATTATCCGTTTCCTATTCTGTATCCCCGACTTCAGCCGCGGCAGACAATCCGAATGGAATCTTCACCGGATTGCTTAACGGCTTGGTTACCGGCGGTCCTCCGCGAGTCTTTTTCGTCCAATCGGGTGAAGGTGATTTCGATTTCCAAGCGGATATCGGGGTGGTTGATGCAGCAGGAAGTGCATCCTATGACGGCAGCACATATTTCGTGGAAGGCAGCGGCGCGGATATCGGAGGAGCCGCGGATGAATTCCATTATTTGTATCGCGAAGTGTCCGGCCCATTTAATATCCGCACACTCGCATTTCCCAATCCCTTCGAAAGTACATCCGATTCCATGAAAGCCGGTCCTATGATCCGGCAGGAAATTACCCCGGACTCAGTCTTCATGATGGGTTTTGTGCAGACTCAATTCGATCAGCAGTCGATTTGGCGGATTGAGAAAGGCGCAAGCGCACAAACCGGAACCGCTGTCACTTTGACGGACATGGACATCACAGGAGCAATCGAATTACGACGGAGAGGCAATGTGATTCAAACATGGTTCGAATTGGGGGACGGATCGTGGACACAGCACTCCGAGGCGGTTATTCCCGAATTAAGTGATCCGCTCTATGTCGGTTTGGCAGTAACCTCGAATCAAGATGGAGCGATTTCCGTGGGTGAATTTCAAGATGTCAATCTCGAGTTGATCCCGTTTGCCGCCAATCGGCTTGTTACTGCGGGAGAGAAGCCGATGTTCGGGGATACGTTTACTGTGAGTATCGATATCTTTTCGCGGGAGACTCAGGATATCAATGTCATCGAAGTTCCACCGACCGGCTGGCCGGTTGGTTCCGTTACGGCAACTGCAGGTTCGGCATCGGCCGATGCCGGTGGCGCCATTACATGGAATATCAGCAATCATCAAGGGAGCGCATCGTTGAACTATGAACTCATGGCTCCGGAAAGTTCTTCCTATCCCGTTATTACCGGATTATTTGAAGGAATGGTGAATGGAAATGAACTTCAAGGAGATACGGAGATCAAGGTAAAAGGGTTGCTTCCAGAAGAGACCTTACTACAGCAAGATATTACATCCAGTTTGGAAGCTTATTGGAAATTTGATGAAGGCAGCGGTGAAGAAGTCGCCGACTCTTCCGGCAACGATCGAATTGCCGCTTTCCGCAACGGTGATCCGGTTTGGGTGGAAGGAATACAGGGAACCGCCTTGGAATTCAACGGTGATGACGATTTATCCGCAATCGACTGGTATGGTATCACGGGTAATGCTCCTCGGACCATTTCCTATTGGATCAACACGACCTGGGCTGTCGATGCCTCCAGTGGCATCGTCGGCTGGGGATTTTCAACAGAAAATGGAACAAAATGGCATACCCGGCTAAATAATAACGCAGACAATGGAACCGTGGGAGCGATTCGTACTGAAATTCAAGGCAATTACTTTATCGGTTCCACTCCGATCAATGACGGTGAATGGCATCATGTCGTTTCTGTGTTTCCGCAAGGAGGGCAATACATGGCGGACGTGATTCATTATGTCGATGGTCTTGAAGAAGAGATGTCCGGAACCAACACCGGCGGAGCCGATATCGAAGTCAATACGGCAGGTGTGGATGAAGGGGGCACGGAAGTTGAGATCGGAAGTCGTTTGCAAGGTACCAGCCAACAATTCTATATTGGAACTCTCGATGAAGTCCGCATCTACAGCCGTGGATTGATGGTTGCCGAAGTGCAGGCGTTGTATGTTACAGAAGGCGGAGATATCACGGATGTGGATGATTTTATGTTGTATTAAGGACGCAATTGCCGGCGTTACACCTCGTAACGCCGGCATCCTGCCGGCTTATTTTCGTGCCGACGAGACGTCGGCGTTACGCATTGCTACCCTTGCACTGACGCTACAATCGGTTCGAAGAATCCTTTGAGCACATCGTAATGCTCGTCCGATGTTCGTTCCCAGGATTTCCCTGCGCGGGAAACGACTATGTCGAGGCTGGGAATGACAACGATGAGGCTGTCGTAGAGTCCCCACGTCCAATGCGCATCGGGGGGTACTTTTTTTAAGGTCCCATCGGCGTTGTTCCACCAGAGAAGGCTGTAATGTTCGGAAGCATTGCCATGATGAGTTGAATCGTATTCCTTTAATCCTTTCATAAACGGTAACGGCTTTTGAACCATGTGGGTGAATTCTTTGGGAATGATTTGTTTGCCGTCCCAGTTTCCTTCGCGGAGATACAAATACCCGAGGCGTGCCATGGCATTGACATTCGCGTGAATTCCGGAACCGAATTCGCGCCGTTTGACGCCTTTGATTTCATGCGGCCGGTAGGCGTTTTCTCTCCATCGCAAATCGGATTTCTTTACTCCGATCGGCGTATATACACGTTCAAACATGAAATCCTGCAAGTCCCGCATGTAAATCAAGGTGATACATTCGGCCAGCCAGTTCGGGCCGCCGTCACTGTAATGCCACATGGTTCCCGGTTCAAAGAGGAGTTTTTCATAGCCGCCCGGTTTTTCAAAACCGGCGGTTTGGGTGGCGAGATGCCGGATGGTGATGTCATCCAGCCAGCCGGTTTCGGCATTGTTTTCCGGTGGGACACCAAAATTCGGGTGGTGAGTAACAGCCTTATCGTCAAGGGAGATTTTCCCATCCTGGATGGCTACTGCCAGCGCCGTCGCGCCGAAGGATTTTGTGGTCGATTTTAAATCATACGTTTGTTGTAAATCACCCCACGTCATGACCACTTTCCCGTGACGGGTGATCATCCCCGAACCATCCCCGGTCAGGGCATACTCCCGCGCTTTTTCCAACCGACCGCGATCCATCCCCACTTCAGCCGGTTTCGCTTTCAGCCATTCCGAAGTGGGATAGATGGCTTTTCCCTTGTTCGATTGATTCGCATTCGCATTCGATTTGGCTTGTGCCACAATTGTTGCGAGCAGGGAAATGGATATGAGACAAATAGTTACTTGGGTTCTTGTGAGCATTTTACCTCCGGTATGTTGTGGATTGTGAGTTTTCGATAATGAGTCAGACTCATTCCAATTGAATATTTCCGTATTATTATGCCGTAAACTCGACAGTCAAAAGTTCTTCCCCACAAGTAACAATCAAAGAGGTTGATTTTCTTTCAAGAGAGTCATGTTGAGCATAGTCATCTCTTCGACGATGTCAAGTAATTTGTACCCGTTCACACATAACAATAGCAGATAGGATTCAGCAAAAATAAGTTACAAA
>CAYPPG010000042.1:64595-66930 GCA_964412555.1 uncultured bacterium | reverse complement strand
CGGTGACAGTGACGAAGTTGGGAGAATTGTCAGTGGGGGCGGCTCACATTCAAAATGGTACAATAGATATATCGAAGATTTCAGTAACTGGTAGTGCAGCTAGTACCGCAAGTTATGCGATTGCTACTATTGATACCTCGGGATCACTTGGATGGGTTGATTCTTCTACAAGTCTTTCAGACAGAAGATTAAAAACAAACATAAACAATATATACTATGGTTTAAATGAAATATTGTTACTCGATCCTATAACTTATAACTTTAAAGACGATATAAAAAATGATATCCGATTAGGTTTAATAGCGCAAAATGTCGAAAAAACAATACCTGAAATAGTACAACAGCGAGATGACGGAATGTTAACCATTCGATATTTCGAGCTCATCCCCGTCCTCATCAAAGCCATCCAAGAACAACAACAGATCATCGACCAACAAAAAATAGAACTAGACGAATTGAAATCCGTTGTGGCGGAATTGGAAGATGTCAAGAATCGTGTGGATACCTTGATGGCCGCCATGGAAAAAATGGATGGATACACCGCAAGCGAAACCATGACAATCAGCGGCAATTGATAACATTTCGAGAAACGTTCGAGGCAAAATCATGAAACGAATGAACCATAAACATAACTCTCAATGGATACACGATAGACTAAAATTAGTATTGATTGGGACATTGCTTTTTCTTCCGATTGGCACAAGTGACGCTGCCGACCCAGATCCTGTCTCCATCACGATTGGCTCCGCAGGCAAAGTCACCGGCGGGAATGTCAAAATCAAACTCACCGGCAATTTGACCAATAACGGCTCCTTCACCGATCAAAACGGAACCGTCGAGTTGGTGGGTGCCCTCGCCCAGACACTCGGCGGATCGAGTGTCACTGAATTCAACCACTTGACCGTCAACAACAGTGCCGGTGTTACCTTGAATCAAGGTATCAAAATCGGCGGAACATTGACATTGACCAACGGAACACTCGATTTGAATGATAACGATTTGACATTCGGCTCAAACGGTCGATTCGAGGCAGAGGGCAACGGGAGCTTATCGGGAGATATTACCGCCCAGGCGGAAATCACCGGAAGTGGGGAACATTGGCGTATGCTTTCCTCTCCCATTGCCTCGACGTATAGCGACTTCTTGGAAAATATATGGACACAAGGGCCTGAAAATTCGGATCAAGAAGCCAGTGCAGGCGATGGAAATGTTTTCACATACGATGAAAATACTACTGGTTCATTGAATGACGGCTGGACGATGCTGCCGGATATGAACACGAACTTCACCGCCGGCAAAGGTTTCATCGTGTACATGTTCGCAGATGACGACAACAACGGCATCGACGATGAATTTCCGAAAACGATTGATGTGAAAGGCAATGAAAATGACGGCACGATCGATTTTCCCCTGACATACACCGACACCGGCAACGCCGCGAATGACGGCTGGAATTTACTGGGGAATCCATGGATCACGACAATCGATTGGGATAATTTTACGAAAATCAACGTCAATAACGTTGTGTATGTTTGGGACAGCGCCAGCGGGGCATACAAATCATGGAACGGCACGACAGGTGATCTGACGGACGGTTTGATTTCATCCTTCCAAGGTTTCTTTGTGCAAGCCAACGCCGCTTCCCCTTCCCTGCAAGCCGGGAAGTTGAATGTGGAATCCATCGAGAATGTCCAATTGGCCAGAACAAACAATGATCTTCCAATCTTAAAATTCCAGTTGCAGAAAGAGGAACGGAAAGAAAATACTTATATTATGTTTAGTGAAACCGCCTCCGCCGGACTCGATCCTTATGACGCCTATCAGTTGGCGCCCTTGAGCAAGGACTATATATCGCTATTTACACGCCTGGAAAACGGTATCAAACTGGATATTAACAATCTCCCACTTCCGCAAAATCAGGAAAAAGTTGATATCGCTCTCGATATAGTATCCACGGATGAAGGCTTATATACATTAACCTGGCCGGAACTGGAAAATATACCGGCAAATTGGACTCTATCGTTAACCGATCATGAAGCGAATCAAATCATCGATATTCTCGAAACCGAGTCCTATGTGTTTCATTATTCAAAGAGGAACGAGAAGAAGAAAAAAGAGAAAACTCGATTTACTTTACAAATTCAGACGGATGTATCAAATACAAATTTTGAGCATGTATAAGAAAGAAGATTTCTCTTGCCCTTTCAGGGCGGAATATTGTTGAATACGTCAACCAACCAGGGGCGATGCCCACTGGCTATCATCTTCAACCCCTTTGGGGTTGGTTGCCATGAGGAATACCCCAACGGGGTAAAAGAAGATAGCTCATCTTCAA
>CAYPPG010000042.1:11319-64495 GCA_964412555.1 uncultured bacterium | reverse complement strand
TCCCTTTGGGGGTAGTTACCATGAGGAATACCCCAACGGGGTAAAAGAAGATAGCTCATCTTCAATCCCTTTGGGGGTAGTTACCATGAGGAATACCCCAACGGGGTAAAAGAAGATAGCCCACGGGCAACGCCCTGGGTTCAGAATAGATTAAAAATAAATCAGCCCTGAAGGGGCGTAAGAATCCGTAAAAGGATAAGATAATGAGACGTATAATTTCTATTGCAATCGTGTGTTTCTGTTGGACTGCACAGATCACGTATTCACAACCGGCATTACCGAGCGCTCCGCAGCAAGTACAGGGAACCTCCCCCACTGATATCAATCTATCCAATAACAGCGTGGCGGAAAACAGCGCATCCGGAACCGCTATCGGGACCTTCACAACCGTGGATAATAACGTCGGTGATACCTTTACCTATACCTTGCTCAACAACGCCAGTGGGCGTTTTCAAGTAAATGGTGATACTCTAAAAGTATTGAATACATCATTATTAGACTTTGAAAACACCTCGACTCACCAAATCGAAGTCCGCACAACGGATTCGACAAACAAATCGTTTGACAAATCGTTTACCATTCAACTGACGGATGCCAACGACGCCCCTACCGTTGCGAACATGTCTGTGTCCACCGATGAAGATTACTCCGTCAGCATTACCCTTTCCGGAAGTGATCAGGATCCGAATTCCCTCTCCTATACGATCGTATCCACCCCGGAACATGGATCAATCACGAGTTTCAGCGCGAATAGTGGAATCCTGACCTATTCACCCCAAAGCAATTACAGCGGCAAGGATTCCTTTACCTATCGTGTCAATGACGGCCTCCTCGATTCCAACACCGGCACGGTCACGATTACCATCGCCTCGACAAACGATCCGCCAAGCGCTGTGTCTCGATCTGTATCCACGAACGAAAATACAACGGTCAGTTTTACCCTTAGCGGTTCGGATTCGGACGGTGATTCTATAACGTTTGGGATCGTTTCTTCTCCTTCAAATGGAGTGTTGACTCTTTTCAATTCATTTACCGGCGATGTCGCCTATCGGCCCAATGCCGGTTTCAGTGGCAACGATTCGTTTTCTTTCATCACCAATGATGGTGAGCGTTCTTCCTCACGTGCGACTGTCAGTATTACCGTCATTCGTACATCTCCGACCGATACACCGACGGCAACACATACCAACACTCCAACTGTAACTCCGCCGAATACACCGACGTCGACACCACGTCCCACATCCACTCCGTCACCAACGGACATCGCGACGCATACTCCCACACCGACATCTGAGTTTTCTCCGACTCCGACGACAACACCGTCACATACACCGACACCGCCGCCGACGAACACTTCGACAGCAACTCCGACACTCACCTCTCCACCGACGAACACACCCACGTCTACCCCATCACCGACGAACACACCTCGGCCGGGGAATCGTGCGCCTCTCATATCTGTCGATCCGGCACAAAACATCTATGCACGGCTCAACGAATCCAAGTCTATTTCGGTGGTTGTTTCCGATGATGATCTTGATTCCATTATGATATCGGTGCTGCCCCAAAATGCCCCGGTGCAATTGATCAATGCGGCGCAGCTGGGTGGAGTATTGTTCGTCGATTATAGATTAAAAACCTCTTCGTACGGTGATTTTAGTTTCATTCTGCAAGCCTATGATGGCAGTGACAGAAGCCAAACGACTGTTCGATTCTCCGTTGTGGACGAATTGCCTACACCAACACCGTCGAACACAGTTACCCAAACACCTTCTCTGCCACCGCCTACGGATACGGCCACTCCGCTTTTCACGAATACGCCAACTTCATCCCAAACAGGTACTCCTCTTCCTTTGTCGACGTATACTCCTACGGCGTTGCCGACGGATTCTTCCACCCCAACGCCAACTTCTACGCATACTCCTGTACCGGCCGGAGTCGATAGTCCTACACCGATTTCCACATTGGAACCAACCGTCTCTATAACGGATACGCCCATTTCTACTTATACACCGGTTATTACGGAGACTCCCCCTCCTTTGGATACATCTGTTCCGACAGTAACACCGGGGCCGGTCGACACAGGAACAATAATTCCGTCCCCCACCAAGACTTCTGCGCCGCCGGCCCCATCAACATCCACCCCTACTCCGGTGATTCCATCGGGAGGTGTCATTGTCACGGATCACACCGCATCGTTTGTGGATTTGAGCGGTGGAACAGATGCCGATCCACCATCCAACAAGCAATTGGTTGTCCGTTGGAATTTTACCTCCGCGCAATTCAATATAGCAGACGTGAAGGAATTTCATATCGGCGTGTTCAACGCAAGCGGTCAATTTACTTTTCTCCATGACACGAAAAATAATACAGACCGCTCGTATGTGTGGACTGGGCCAGAATTCGGGGAATCTTACCGATTTATCGTCTGGCCCATAACGATCAGTGGGAATCCAAGATTCTTCGGCCCGTTTCGGAGCACCTCATCTGTCGCCTTCGTGCAAGGTCCGGAAACGGCTCCGACCACAACCCCCACGCCCTCCGTCCAAGTGACCGTCACGGATGACACGGAAAGTGATGCCGATCTGAGCGGGTCCGTAGATTCTTTTGATGTAACAGGCAGCTGGGAACTGGTTATTCGTTGGTCGATAGCAGCGGGAACTATCCCGATGAACGACATCGAGGATATTCACATCCATGTCAGCCAAGATGGTGGCCCGTATCGAGGATTGGGAGGAACCGGTGACAATACATCGACATTCTTCGTGTGGAACAATCCGGAGCCGGATCATACCTATCAATTCCGAATGTATCTGATAACGAGAAGTGGAACTCCACGCTTCTACGGTCCCTTCGAGACTTCTGCACCGGTCGAGTACAAACCACAGGGTGTAGCCGTTCCAACCCCGACTCCATCCCCAACCCCGAAACCGACACCACTTCCGATCGCAGTCGGGGTATCCGATAATTCCTACACCTCGAGTGATTTGAGCGGGAGCACGGATTATGATGCGCCGTCCCAAAAATCACTGACTATCCGATGGAATATCGGAGCCACCATTGGAATCGATCCAGGCAAAGTAGCCGACATTCATGTTTATGTCAGTGTAGATCAAAGTGATTTTACCTATCTTGGCCGTACCAATAACGGGAGTGCTCAATCGTTCTCCTGGACATCTCCGGGATCGAGTTTTGTTTCACCCGCTTTCCGAGCAGGACCGCAATTCGGGCATTCGTACCGCTTTATGGTCTATGTCATTATGAGCGAAGGAGAACTACCGAGAGTGTACGGTCCCTATCAGCAAACAGGATCGGTGGCCTATCGTTCGTGGATCACCGTCACGGACAATTTGATCACGACGTCTGACTTGAGCAATGGTCAAGATGCCGACCCTGCAGACGGGCGCAGCCTCGTTATTCGTTTCAATCTGGATGAAGAAGGAATCAATCTGAGTAATATCGCGGATTATCACATTTATGTAAGTACCGGCGGAGGGGGATTTGTCTATCTCGGGCGCACAAACAACGGAACGGCTCGGTCATTCGAATGGGGAGAATTGACAGCCCCCTCGCCGCTTGTCAATGACGCTTTCGAAAACGGACCGCAGTTTGGAAACTCGTATCGATTTTCCGTATATCCAATCACGCAAAGCGGTGATCCAAGATTTTACGGACCGTTTCAAAATGCAGGTGCTGTGGATTACATTGAGGAATAAGTAACTTGTAAAAGTCCGTCTCATTGAAAATATGTATAAACAGATTATATTGAATGTGTGAGATATATGATGTGTGTAAAGATCATGGGAGTAAATCCATGAAGATAGAAGACTATACCATTGTGATCCGTCCCGATGACAACGAAACTTTTGTTGCTCATATCCCCGCTATTCCCGGCTGTCATGCACTTGGCAACACTCCAATTCTTGCACAAGAGGAATTGCAACATGTATTTGACATGATTCGTGAAGAATATGAAGAAAAAGGTAAATCTCTCCCGCACTATTCTTCTATCAAGAATTCAAGAAATACCTACAACCACTTTGATACATCGAGTGCATGATAGGTTAAAATCATATCCACCCCCGCCCGCTTCATGGCAATCAAATTTTCCATCACAACGCGCTGCTCATCGATCCATCCCTTCTCCGCCGCAGCTTTCACCATCGAGTACTCCCCGCTGACATTGTATGCTGCCAACGGAACATGGAATTCATCCCGCAGATCACGGATGATATCAAGATAAGGCAGG
Source organism: uncultured bacterium (assembly GCA_964412555.1). Taxonomy (GTDB): domain Bacteria; phylum Hinthialibacterota; class Hinthialibacteria; order Hinthialibacterales; family Hinthialibacteraceae; genus CAYPPG01. The sequence continues at coordinate 60,246 of CAYPPG010000042.1, read as the reverse complement.
GCTGGCTTGACCATGATAATATCTGCGCCCGTCGAAATATCGATTTCCGCCTGCCGGAGCGCTTCAAGCCGATTGGGTGGGTCCATTTGGTGCGAGCGCCGGTCCCCAAAAGCAGGAGCCGATTCAGCAGCATCGCGAAACGGCCCGTAATATCCGGAAGCGTATTTGACCGAGTAAGCCATGATGGGTGTGTACTCGAACCCCCCTTCATCCAAGGCTTCCCGGATCGCTTCCACCCGTCCGTCCATCATATCCGACGGTGCAATGACATCGCTGCCCGCTTTGGCATGCGCGACGGATTCGCGGCAAAGCAACTCGACCGATTCATCATTCAGAATCGTTTCCCCTTCCAACATCCCGCAATGCCCGTGCGATGTGTATTCACAAAGACAGACATCCGTCATGACCACGAGTGAAGAACATACTTTTTTGATGGCCTGCAAAGCTTGCGGAATAATCCCATCTTCCGCATAAGCGCCCGTTCCTTCGGGATCCTTCTGTTCCGGAATGCCAAAGAGAATAATGGCCGGAATCCCCATGTCTTCAATTCGCTTACATTCTTCTGCAATGCGATCCACACCCCATTGAAAACAGTTGGGCATGGAAGGGATGGGGAGTTGCGCTCCTTTTTTATACGTGACAAACATCGGATAAATAAGATCATCCAGGCGGACATGCGTTTCGCGCACCATATCACGAATGCGTGGATTCATCCGCAATCGCCGCGGGCGATGTAGAAAATCGTAGATCATAATTGTATTTCCTCGTTATAGATTGACTTTTTCCATACCGCCTTGAGGATAGCGCATTCCGGCAACGGCGGTTGGCTGGAACACTTCTTGTAAGCGTTGCAGTTCCGATTCGGTTAGTTGTATATCGAGCGCTCCTGCATTATCGGCGAGATGCTTTTGCTTCGTCGTACCAGGGATTGGAACGATGTCGCTGCCTTGATGGAAAAGCCACCCCATCGCCACTTGCGCGGGAGTGCAGCCCTTTTCCTGCGCAATCGATTCCACAATGTTGACCAGTTCCCGGTTTTTCTCGAAATTCTCACCTTCAAACCTTGGATTGCCTCGCCGCCAATCGTCTTGCTCAAGATCATCGAGACTGTTGAAGCGTCCGGTCAAAAATCCGCGACCCAGCGGGCTATACGCGACAAAACCGATTCCCAACTCACGGCAGGCGGGTAGGATTTCCTCTTCCGGATCGCGCGTCCAGAGTGAATATTCCGTTTGCAAAGCCGCAATAGGATGCACGGCAGAAGCCCGTTGCAGCGTCTGTGCCCCCGCTTCCGATAATCCTAAATAACGGACTTTTCCCGCTTGCACCAACTCCGCCATGGCACCGACAGTCTCTTCGATGGGTGTATCTGCATCGACACGATGTTGATAGTAAAGATCGATGACATCGATCCCCAACCGTTTCAAACTGGCGTCACAGCATTGTCGCACATAATCCGGCTTTCCATTGATCCCAAGAAAATTGCCTTTTTCATCGCGTACGTTCCCGAATTTCGTCGCAAGAACCACTTCATTCCGCCGTTCCCGAATCGCTCTTCCAACCAGTTCTTCATTATGGCCACAGCCATACACATCGGCTGTATCCAAAAAATACAGGCCCATATCGAGGGCGGCATGAATAGTCGCAATCGATTCGGCTTCATCGCGAGTCCCGTAAAATTCCGACATTCCCATGCAGCCAAGGCCAATGGCGGAAACGATAAGCCCGCTGGTTCCGAGTTCTCGAGTTTGCATAACTTGTTCCCCCTTTGTAGCGTTTCTATTCTGTAGCGTAACATTGGGATCAAGTTTCTACAAGATTTCTTCTCATCCTTTTCATGATTCCGATTCTGTGAACGAGGCGCTTAGAACATTGCTTGATCTAACTCGAACTACGGAACGTTTGACTCGCAGATCAAGCGAGTGACACCATTTATATTGGATCAGGATAAAGAACAATCAATAAATCGTCCAATCTCTCACTTCGGTTTCTTCCTCGATAGCCCTTCCAGGTGAAGGTTTTTCTCCATACCAATTCATCGGATCATTCCCGGATACATTCTTGGTGATTCTCTGCAAAACCATACCGGATTTCAAAGGAACCGACGTCCAAGGAAATTTAGTAAAGTAAATGACTTCATCCTTGATAATCCAAGAAGCCGGTAATCCAGCGGAATTCAACGCTCGTGCTTTTTCAAAGGCAATCCGTTCTCCCTCGTTGGATAATTTCCCCTGATAAGGACCCACTAAGCGGATGGAAGGCTCCCGAATCTGATAATAGTCGAGAAATGTTGTTTTCATTTGAATATCATTTGGATTAAAACCGACAACAAGTAAACGTCCTTTGTCCGGAAGAATCGTCCCGGGAGTAAAGGCATAATCCACACCACCCTCGAGGCGAAACGGTTGATTTGGATCCCCCAAATCGACGCTCTCGTTAGTTTGGTTATAGAGTTCAATGTATTCATACATATCCACTTCATCCGGATGCGCCATTGTCTCCGAGGGAGCATACATGATTTCATCGATGAGAATCGAGAGCGGATGGGCTTGGTTGTGACTCTCCCGTGTCGGATTCATTTGATACCAATATTTCTCCCCATCCCTATATCGTCCTTTCGAAAGATTTCTTTCCTGGGCTTTGAATTGGACAGCATCTACCACTCGGTCTTCCCCGAAAATGCCAGGCAAGTAGGAAAGAAAAATCTGTTCTCCATCGTTATCCAAACCAAAGCCGGCATCGAGCGGATTGTGGAATCCGCTTATTTCATCAAAACTCATAAATCCAAATGCCGGAATTTGAACGGTGGGAATCAGCCATTTTTTCAAGTCATCCGCATCATCGCTTAGATACCATTGTTTAAATTCAACAGGCTCGGAAGAGTGATTGTACAATTCAATCCAGTCATTGGAATCATATTCCGGAAACTGATGATCATTGAATTGTGTGCTGGCTAAAAATTCATTGATCCGAACCGAATCCTGAGACTCGGGATCTTTTCGGCCCGGAGAACCTCCGATGGCAAAACTAGCTTGCCAATTCCCACCATAATTCAAGACAGATTGATCCGAGAGTTCCATAACCGTTGAAATGGGCACCAGTGAATGCCCCGCTCCATCGGCTTGAATCGGCCAACCACGATTATCACTATAGGCGAACGATAGAATTTCTTCGCCGGTCGGCAAAGAAGAAAGTGTGATCCGTTCTCCCTCGTTTGCGAGTTGTCCGGCATAGGGAGCCAAAATCGGAATTGTATCATCAATGTAGTAATGCGCTTGAAAAGCCATCCGTTCCGCGGTAGTTCCTACTTTGGACAGGAGAAGATAGCCATCAGGTGGAATGATCGTCTCTGCAGGGAATTCCAGTTGAATTCCTCGAGTAAAGGCTAGACCATCAAGACGTATGGGAAGAATGGAACTCGAATTATACAACTCGAGAAACTCGAATTGCCCTCCACCGATGGGATTATACATGACTTCGGACACACGGAGGAACTCCCGAAGAGTAGCAACATCTTGAATGGGAATTTCCGTTGACAACGAGATTTCATTCAACGCACTCCAAGTATTTCCATCGAGAGCTCTGGCTCTTATATGAACATTATCGTATATTTCAATGGGCTGTTCATATCGGAATGCAGACGGATTGAGAGTACCACCGTCTAAGCGAGGATCCGAACCATCGGTCGTATAATAGATGGGGAGTACAATCGGATTTTTTTTATTGGTTGTAACTGCATCGAGTTTCAATCCAAAAACGATATCACTGCTGTTCGCATTGGTCTGATGAACTTCCACAGCGATGACATTATCCCCGTTTCGTAACAAAGTACCCGGTAAAGAAAACGGGCCTTCCAATACTGCGTTGGAAACCGTTCGGTTTGCGTAATCCGAATATTGAATGGGACCATCCGGCATTCCTATGCGGAAAAGTTCTACACCATTCAGATAAATCACGGCTCCATCATCCAAAATCGTTTCGAGGTTAATCGTGGTTTGTTCCAAATCCAAACCAGTGTCAAGTGTAAAGCGATTCCGAAAGTAATAGGTCGTTCTTCCAAGATCAAGAGGTGTCTTTTTGGTAGCAGGAAGCCGGGAATTTTCAACGTAAAATAAGGCTTCACCGGATAACCAATTGGCATCATCATAATCCGGATTCTTCCATGCCGCACTGAGAGCATTACCGCTTTGATGGTATCTCCAGGTGCTCGCCATAGCGATCAGTGGAGTGCTGATCTCGACGATCTTCTCACTGCGCATTGTTAAGGGGAATCCCGAATTGACAGTCCCGCCAGCATGATTGAATACAGGCGCCTCCACGGATGGATATAAATTTGAATCCTTCAATTGTTGGATAACAATTTCTGTGCGCACAGGGAAATAGGTAGTTAGCAGACGGTTGATTTCATTTTGCCAATCTTCGTTGCGCGTTTTGGGTCGGCCTCCTCTCGCATCTCCCCAACGGGCGGATTCCCCCACGATGGCTTGCCTGATTTTTTCCGCCAACATGGAATATCGTTCCATGGATTTTCCCGCCGTCATGGCTCCTTGATTAAAAAAGTGTTTGTGTGCCCGATCGGCAACCTTCATCAAAAATTCCGGATTGGAGCGGAGTTGTTGGAAAATCAAAGCGGGATTGTCCCGGCCGCGATGGAAGTTGACCACGTTACGGTCCGGTTCTTCAAGACACCATTCCGCATCCCACACGAAAGTCTTTAGGCCGGCTCCGGGTTTACGCAAGCGGCTTGTATAAAAATTCCATGGTGTTCCATTCCCCCCGATAATCGTTGGCGCATCGCGGTTTCCTGTATAAAAAATCAAAAGCATGTAATCGATGAGATTTTCCACATCGACATATTGTTGGATAGCCTGATAATTTTCCGGTTGTTCAAAATGTCCGGCCTGTGCTAGCCTCATGATTTCATTCCAAGCCTCTTTATTCCCCGCCTTGACTTGGGTTGTCGAAATCCCTCGTGATCCTCCTGTAATGATATCGTATTCATCTTTATCTCCGCCGAAATATGCGGCGGAAAATGAATCATCCGGCCGTTCACATACATTATACACCCCCCAATACAGTCCATTTAAATACAGATGAACATACGTTCCATGAGAAGCAGGTTGTCCCAAATCCAACTGAGTTCGGCGTGAAAATTCATCTCGAATATACTCAGCATGACCAATAGTGCTGCCAAAACCGCCTTCGCCGGCATGCCAGGTGTAATTGTAATTGCCCCGTAACACAATCGTGTCAAATTCGTCAACCGCCAAATGATCAAAAAGCGAAAAATGCAGTTTGGGAGGTCCGTAATCCCTTTTGAACAGCAACCGAAAGGAATGTTTTCTTCGATCCGGAATACGGCTGTATCCCCCTTGGATGCGGATCCCATTATTGATTTGAAATCCCTCTTGTTTTTGCGGATCAATCCATTCAGTCGAGCCCGCCCGCTCCCAGGCAATTCCTTTCTGTTCCGGATTGACATAAATTCCCTGCGACCGTCCGAACAAATCATTCGAATCCATGACAATGGATATGCTGGGAATCGATTGGAAATCTTCAATAATGGTATTGGAATAATCAGGATGATTCACAATATCCGGATTCATCTCATAATCGGCCAGAACATTGTTTCCCCATCGATCAGGCAAATCGGGGGAGTTTGTTTGCTGAATGACATCTTCCAAAAAAATATAGGTATGAGTAACAGAGACGGACGGAGCGTAATCAGGCAAGAATACTGCCGCTCGTATAATAGAAGTCGCACGAATATCGATGGGATTTTCATAGATAATTCCATCGATCCCTTGGGGATCACTTCCTTCGGTTGCATAGCGAATGATCGCATTGGGAATATCAGTCAATAAGGACAAAGAAAATGGCGTTTCGTAAAATCCTCGTTGATGGCTGAAAGTAGGCGGCTCTAAAAAACCAATGACACCGTTTGGATTGGGGCTGCCTGGCGATGGTATCAAAAAGTATTGGCTTTTTGTCGGTTCCAAATACGATACGTTCAATTCCGGCCGGATCCAGAAATTGGAATCGTCTGCATTGACATTCAATCCTTGAATGGCAAGAACATTTTGCCCTTGCCGTACACTCTCGGTGTTCAAAACAAATTCTTCAAACCGCGAAGAGTGCGACAAGGTTCGGGCAGTTGTAGCCTGGGAATTCCACTGAAGCAGTTCAGGCGCGTTCCGCTTCACGAGAGGTTGACCATTTAAGAACGCAGCAAATCCATCATTGTATTGGATACGGAGTTTCATCGTCATACGCTCGGATAATGATTCTATGTGAAAAGGAAAGCGAAGATACACCGTGGATTGCATCCCTCTCATCGATTCTTCCAAGTTGGTTTGCATCGACGTAATGAAGCCAGCTAAGGAAATTCCGCCATGAGATGAATCACCAACGAGTTGAAAACGGCTGGGATCGAATTCTTCCAATTGTCCTGCCGCCGCGAACAATTCCAATTCCGCTCCCCCGGTATTTTCGAAATAATATAATTCAAGATCATGTTCCCCCGCTTCCAACTCGATTTGGCCAAACCGATCTTCCGGTCCGTGAGTACTGGAATCCATGATCACCGTCTGTCCGCCAATACGCAACCGAACACCGTCATCCGAGTTCGTGCCGAAGGTCCAATAACCGCTTTGGGGAATGATAAGAGTGGCAGTCGCCCGTACAACAAAATCATCGACATTCTCATTTGCACGTTGTCCGGGAAATGGATTGTTTTGCCCGTAATGCCCTTCAACACTTAGATTGTCTTTATAATTGATTACAGAAACTGTTTCCGTTGTTTTCCCCAATTGCCTCGACGAGTTCCGCATGACCGCCAATGCTTCATTCAATGTTTGGATGGGTATGGTTGAGCGAAATACTGTCACGGTGAAACGTCCTGGCAACGTACCGTATCCAATCCATCCTTGGCCATCCTGCCAGGATGAATCCACAAATCCGATTCCCATCCATTGATTTTCATTCGATGAATCATGGGGAATGTGATACTTGAAAGTGGATTTCGTATGAATAAGAGAGACATTGGGATGATACAAACCGTACGAAGTGCCATGGTAGGGAACATCCTGAGTGTCATACGAAGGATTATATGCATGTGAAATCGTTTTACCATCGGACTTGACAATCGCCAAAAACTCACCTTCGGAACGCAAAGAGAAATTCGTATGCAGCGGTGCAGTCGAGTTTCGACGGTCTTTTCCGGAAGCAAACAGAATCCTATACTCCCCCGGTTGCATGACAAGATTCGGAAAAGCCCACTTCGTTAAATCGTTTGCCGTGTCGGTTATATACCAGCCCTCTAAATCCACGGGTTTCATACCGGCATGATAGAGTTCAATCCAATCCGGATACTCATTGTCCTCATCCGGAAGAAATTCGTTATCAGCTGCCATGATCTCGGTAACAAAAATAGGCCCCTCCGCCATATTGGCGGAAGAATTGTGAGTTTGGAAAAAGAAAGGCAGAATACCAATAAACAGTATGCACATCAATTGATTCATCGACACTCCCCATGAGTTTTATGAAAGTTATTGTACAGAAAAAGGGAATTCATTCGAGCCATTGAAAAGGAAACACATCATCTTGTTTTCGAAACTCGGTAGGAAAATGTATATTTGCGTACCGAGTTTTCAAGTTCCGCGGAACATCCCATTCATATTATCTCTTCCGGAGTTTCTGTTCCCAATCAAACCGAATAATATCAATATCAGTGCCGCATCGCTCTTTAAGTAAGGCATTGATTTCATCAGTATCCAAATCCTGTTTCGCGGTGAATTTGCAGTGAAACCGTCTATTTTCTTTATTGGTTTTTATGAGATTGATACGAATCGATTTTTCTTTTGCGATTTGCCGGAATACTTTTTCCACATAATCCGGATCGGATGTTTCTATTTTATATGTCCAAATATCTCGCTTCTCCGGTGCTTTCAATTCCAGTAAATACATTAAAACATAGATGAAACCCGTAATCGTCACAGCGAATTCGTAATGCTGCAATCCACAAGCCATCCCTAATCCAATGAGAATGAAAATAATAGCCAGATCATAAGGATTGCGTAACGCTGTCCGGTATCTCACAAAACTACCTAGACCAACCAGTCCAAATGCCCGTTCCAAACTACCTTGAATCAAAGCCACCATCACCGCGCCGGCCACACAAATCACAATTTGTGTTTTCCGGAGTTCCCGATCCGAGACCGGCCCCGATAACTCCAAATTTCGCTTGGGATGATAAGCCAGAAAAGCCCCCAATAAAGCCGCAACAGTTAATGAGATCATGATCTCAAAATAGGTCAATTCACCAACATACTGCTCCACTTGAGAAGCATTCTCGAATTGGGCAATGACCTGTTGAATACTACTCATGAATTGTTGTCCTATCGAAGTCGCTCTATCAATAATCATATGGCTTGGCACAAAAAAACTCCTACTAATTTGTCTTCATTTCCAATTCTTTGCGAAGTAGAAAAACCGGTGATGAACTAGAACGTTTTTTAAAAGAGGATTTCCACTTGGAATAAATATTCATTGTTGTCCACGGATGGCCCACCGGTATCTTCTTCATTCAGCATATATTCAAAACGGAAATTCAGATTATCTACGAGTTCGGAAACGATCCCGAAAAGCCACTGCTGACGATCCCATGTCAACGAACCATTTCGAGCATAGGGGCGGGCAGGATAACCGACATCCAGTTCCCCATATCGAACCAACGGTCGAATCGAATTCAAATACCGTAATCCTTCAAACTCCCACTGATAGGAAAGTTCGGAATACCAAGAAGTCCGATCGATTTCCCCGTCTTCGCCCGTTATCCATTGAGAAAAGAAATCCCACTCCCCAATGGAATACTCCAGATTGGCGCCGGCAAATTCTCGCGTGTCGTCTTGCGAAAATCCATAACTGGGAATATTGGATTGCAAGTAAAGAATATCGTCATCGGAGAGTTCACCGAGAACACCGAATCCCATCAGTTCCACATCTCCATAGTCATCGAAGTCGAAGTCGAATTCCAATCCTGCGCTCATTTCTTTGTTGCCGTTCATATCAATACTCTTTTCATCTTCGGCGAGGATGGGTGCCGATTCATCTTCGCCCAATTCACGGCTATCTAATTCCACCCCATTCAACAGCGAAAAATAGAGCGATGCCGGATCATAATTTCCTTTCCAGGTCAATCCGATATCCCGGCTATGCCAATACGCAGCCCCTGTAATCGGATACGATTCGGTATACCGGTCAGGCCGGAAAAAACGAGGTTGTAATCCAACCATCAACTCGGAAGAAAGGGGAAGTTCCTCCGCCTCCACGTATGCTTCGATAATTCCGGCCTCATCTCCTTCTATATCATAGGCACTGTGAAAACGGATTTTATTTTTCAAATCTGCATCCAGGTATAAACGGAATTCGTCAATATGAAACGTACCTCCTTCATTTTCCGGAAAAGCGGATTGGAATCGTGTATCCTCTTCCCGTTCAAAGAATTCCACCTGCAACCGACCGCCGAGTTCAAAACTCTCCCCTCGCTTGGAGGGCAACCAAGATTCTTCCTCTTTGTCCTCTTTTTTCTTTTTGTCCTCTTCTTTCTCTTTTTTCTTGTCCTGGGTTTGCTCGTCTTTACGGTCGATCTCTATGTCTCCAATCTCCTTTTCTTCTTCTTTTGTCTTCGATTTCTTTTTCTCTTTTTTCATATCTTCTTTCGGTTTAGAATCCTCTTTTGACTTTTCCAGTCGATCCAACCGTTGTTTCAAGACTTTGATCATTTCCACCAAATCCTTGTTTTCACTTTCCAATTTTTGGATCCGTTCTTTTAATACATCCATTTCACTCTGCCCCCACATTATGGATGCTGAACAGGATAGGATCAGGACAATCATCCCTACTAATTTACAATATCGTATGATAGATTTTATGTACACTTTTTTTTGCATGGAAACATTCCTTACTTGGAAAATACTCTGGCATTGTGCCACCTCTATTGTATGTATACTAATTTAAATTATTCGTACTTTTAAGCATAAACTACTATTTTGCTCAGAGACCTTAAAGAAAAATTCACTGACAGTGTTCTCAATTACAAAAAATAATGACATCAATACATCATCCATCGGGTAACCGGCGTTTCGCTTGAGCGTTCCTGCCCCGGCCCGGGGATGGCCGCTTCCCAATTCGTAGGATCATTTCCCGCATATTTTGGGTTGATTCGCTGCAAGGATTTTCCGCTTCCATCCGCCTCCGTGCTCCATGGAAATCGGTCGAAGTAAATCACTTCGTCCACAATCGCCCATGCCAGTGAGCCATCGATGGGATCGACATCCAACAATTTTTCAACCGCGATTCGCTCTCCATGATTGGAAAGATTGCCTTCATAAGGGCCTACCACCTGCACAGACGAATCATGCTTGGGATAAAGACTGAAAAAAGCAGCCAATTCTGTTTCGTTTTGAGGATCGAAGGAAACAAGGAGCAACCGGCCTTGCGGTAAAATGGAAAGATTTTGCGGAAAAACAAAATTCACTCCCCCATTGATGCGCCATGGACCATATTCAGTCATAAGCGAAACCTCTTGGGAAGAGGGATTGTAAAGTTCGATAAATTCACCGTCAATCATTGAAGTATTCCCAGAAGGATGATAGAGAATTTCATCGACAACAATCGTCACGACGGATTCTTGATTCGCCTCATCTCGAGTAGGAGGTGTCGTAGTCCAATAGTCGGGACTCCCCGCATTTCGTCCCCAGGAAACATTCATCTCCTGCGCTTTGAACGCAACACTGTCCGCCACTCGATGGCTCCCCGGAACTCCAGACAAATAGGATAACACCACTTCTTCCCCATCGCGGTTCAATCCAAATCCGCTTCCTCCGGCATTGAAGCCGGTATCGGCATCGAAACTGATATACTGTCCCGGCTGAATCATGAAATTGGGCAACGCCCATTTATTCAACTGATCCTTATCATCACTCAAGTACCAATGAGCAAGAGAAATCGGATTCGCCGTTGGATTGTAAATTTCGATCCAATCGTTACCAATCGGATTGATTGTGGAGATCTCGTTAAGAATCAAATCACGTATGGGATTAGGATCGGCACTTCCGGGTGAGCCGCCGATAGATGCACTCGCCCGCCAATTTCCGCCATAATCCAGTGAACCGTCAACCTGGGACGAAATAGCGTGATCTCGAGGGATCAAAGAGTGACCAGAACCATCCGCGTGCAGAGGCCATCCACGACCGTTGTCGTATTCAAAAAAGATAAAATCCTCCCCTTGCGGACCGATTTTCAATTCAACTTGCTCCCCTCCATTGTTCAGCCTGCCTTCATACGGTCCATAGATCGGGATCGACTCGTCCACGTTATAGAGTTGCCGAAACAGGGATCGCTCCACATCATTGAGAGCGTGTGTCAACAAAAGATAGCCGTTGGGTGGAATGGACGAATCGGCAGGAAAAGTATACTCGATACCATTTGTAAAGGAAAAACCATCGAGGGAAAGCGCAGTAGCCGGATTGGAATTGTGAAGCTCAATGAATTCAAATTCGAATTCTTCCGTCGGATTGTACATCAATTCCGTGATACGCAAATTCTCCATTACCGTCATTGGAGAAACGGCTTGTTCCGCCGTGAACTGGATTGGATCGGACCAATGACTCCAACGCCCCGAATCGTCTTTCATTTTGGCGCGGACACGATACGTTCGGCCGGCTTCCAGTTTCTCTCCCGGAATCGTGATTTGCTTCTGAAAAGAAGTGATTTCCGGAGATTCCCAGATCGCATCGATTTCATACTTCAGAGGACGTTCACTTCGTTGAAAAGGATTATGAGGTTTCGAGTCGGGTTCTTCCCCCTGAACAGCTTCTTTTTTCACAAAGAATAACGATGCATCAAAAAAGCAGTCGGAACTCCGATCGATATATTGATTGATAACCTGAACAGCGATCACATTCGTTCCCGATTTCAAATATCGGGATGGATTCGTGAGTTCATATTCCGCAAAGGTCAAGTCTTCGCGGTGAGTAGCGGTTGCAGTATAAGGCAGTTCTTCCTGCTGAACATGATCCTGCAAGACATGGATTCCATTAATCCACATATTGAATCCGTCATCGAAGAGCACTCTCGCAGTGAGTGTTCCGATCGAAGAAAGGTCTTCGATTTCGAATGTCTTGCGAAGATAGAACGTCGAGTAATGATACCGCATATCGTTCAGCGGTGTATTGACCAATGATTCCCCATACCCGATCGGACTCATTGCCAAAGTCCAGTTGGAGTCATCGAATTCCAATTGACGCCATGCACTTCGCGGAGATGACGGTTCTTCAGTGCCTTTCCTATACATCCACCAATCCTCGGCTGAAAAGAGAGTGACCGTATCCTCCGGGTTCAAAAGCGAACCATCTGGATCCCAGGCAGTGGAGAACGGCTCAACTTCCGCGATACGCCATTTCAATGCCGCAAACGTGCTTTCCGGATTGGGATCGTCAAAATCGCTGACTTCAAACTCCAGCGTATCCACGTGATATGCGTCGGAGAGAAACGTAATTTCCGGTGTCGTAGGGATGTTCCGGTCTTCTTCCAATATCCGCTGGAAAATCCATTGGTTTCTCTTTTTCACGTAATCTTTCATGATTTGCAACATGCCGGGAAAATCTTTTGTCTGCGCGATCTGGTAAAATTCCCCCTGACCAGCTTTTCCGGACCGTTTGACATATCCCTCCCGGCTTGCTTGATCACTCATAACCCAATGATAATCCCACATCGCCCGATCGGCATCGACAAACGATTCACCATCCGGATTATAGATAAAAGAAGCATATTCATGGATCAATTGATTGGCTTGATCCGGATTGAACAAAAGATCACAGATTTCCCGCTGTCTATTCTGATATTCGATTTCAATACTTTCATGCCGGAAAATATTGCTCTGCATAAACGGATCATCGCCCCGGCCAAACATATTATCCGCCCAAGTCAGATCGATATCCCACGGAAATGGATACCATCGCTCCGTGATTGGATTTAAATAGTAATAGTAGTTTTTTCCACTCGCGATGTCGTAATGATGAATTCCCTCGACAATGGAACGATAATTGTAATATCGATCCACATCGATATTTTCTCTCCACCACGTTTCCGCAGGCCGTTGCATATATCCATTGATGAAGGCACGAAGGTCGGATGCATCATCCACTCCAAATGGAGATTGGTTGCGGATTTCTCCAAAACCACCTTCCATTTTATATAAGTTGCCATCGGGCAGATCATTTCTGTCCAAAAATCTGCCATCGATTTGCTCGACCGCGAGATACAATCCCCAGAAATCGCCGTCATATTGAGTACCACTGTTCGTCATCGGCGGATGAGCGGCATTCAGTTTTCCATCTTCATGCTCTTCATCGACGATTCGAAAATGCACGAAATTCGTTTCCGGACTTTCAATCCCTGCCATATCGAAGAGCTTAAAGCCGACGCTTTCGAACATCCCTTGTTCACCGCGATGCAAATAATCTCCTTGTTGAATATTGGCACTCAAATTGAGTTTATCCCATTTGGTTTTATAAGGCTTCCCGTAATTGTCACGCGCTTGAAAGGTATGCCCGCGATTCATATTGAATTTCCACATATTTTTCCCCATCGCGTATCGCCAAACACCGCCGCGCGCCCGGAAGAGAACATGATCATACACAATCCCATCGTACACCAATGTCCCCACATAAAAATATTCGTTCGACGTTCGTTGATCGAGCCAGGTCGCATGCTCTGTTTCTTCCTTGCTGGTAATCAAATGATATACGGGAATGGAACTCAACAAGGTCGAACGATACGTAATTTCTTCACTACTTCCGGGCCGGACCGCTCCCGTCCACGAAGGAACACCATCATACACAAAATACGCGAAATTCGGTTGAGGATCGTCTGCATACGGAACCGTGAGTTGATTGGATAGATTATCCACCACGCTTATTCGATAGCGTATCAATCTTCGATGAATTTGCACTTCAGCGGGAATTTCGATCGAATAAATAAAATCACCGACATAATGATCACCGTTCAGTCCATCATCATTCATCGGGAGTTCAATCCACTGAGTCTCATATTCGGCATCGTCTATCGCAATGTAATGTCCGGGATCGACGATTTGATAGTGTAATACCACATTCGCTACACCATCCGGATCCGTCACCTTTGCTGTAATCCGCACAGGTTCACCTGACTTGGGTTGTTGAGGAGAATGATGAACTTGCCGAATATGAGGAGGAATATTGATCGCAAACACACTATTCTGTCCTCCGGGAGTCGGTGGAGCTGACCGCCAACTACCACCCAAGTCATTGTCAAATGAGGGATTCATCAACTGAATCGAATAGCTGGTTCCCGGTCTATTCTCCGAAACCGGATCACCAACCGTTGGCCAAGGAAATCCCAGTGAATATTCGACGAAATCTTCCGTATCACCTTCCGGTCGAATCAGTTCGATAGCCTCCCCTTCATTTTCAAGCCTGCCTTGAAAAGGTCCAAAAACAAGAGAAGGTTGTATATTATATTTTGTTACAATCTGTTCTGGATTCTGGCCAATAACGATGTATCCCTCTGACGGAATCGATATCGGATCAGGAAATTGAAACTCCACTGCCTCGCCTAACGACCAACCGGAAAGATCAACAGTCCAGTCATCCGTATTATACAATTCGATAAACTCCACCAATTCGGTTCTCTTATCCGGATCATAGTGAATTTCATTGATAACAATGCTGGCAAATACATTTGCGGATATGTGTACACAAAGAAAAAATGCAATGAAACGAATCATAAATATTGTCTTTAAATTCATATCTGTAATGGGTATCTTGTTTTGTTAGCATTTTGCTAGAATGTTGTTAGAGAATTCTACGTGAATATAGTGTAACCTGTCATTTTCGTCAATTAAAAATCCATATAATTTATTCGATAGAAGAAAACACCGCTAAGAATAAACCAGAAAGAGAAATAGTAAGGGAAAGGCTATTGGGAAAATCAGATTAATATTGCTTCCAGTCATTTACACTTGTTTCGGAAAGATTGATAAACAATAACAGTTCTCCTTTCACATCGTTCAAAAGAACCAAATCCCGAAGGCCATCCCGATCCAAATCCACCATTTCCACTCGTAGCGTGGCAAACGTTTCTGAAAGGCGGTCAGTCTGGAAAGTGACCGTATTGCGAAACTCCCCCTGCTGCTCCCCGCAGACAACGTGGATCATCTCCACCCCGAAAATCCCCTTGCCGCGGCTTACATACAACAAATCCTTCAATTGATCATTGTCGAGATCAAAGATAATCGCGTCATCCAAAATTGTACCGTTTTCATTGATTTCGGATACATCGACATCCCCAATCCGTATCTCCCGGATGGATTCGGCTTCGAACGAGGTATACAGGCGGATCGTACCATCGAACGGAAGAACCAATAAATCACTGATTCCATCCCCATTCGCATCGCCAATCTCGAAGGCAGTCATATTATTGCCCGGAAATGTGCTTTCCAGTGAGAAGGAGGATTTCAATTCATATTCTGTTTGGGAGACCGTATCGAAAAAGAGAACGGTAAAATAACTCAACGAGATAATCGTCATTTCCATTTCGTCATCAGAATCGAAGTTTGCCACATTCAGCATCTGGATTGTCCCTACCGAGGTTCCTCCCAGGGAAACTGATTCTTCTATCAATGTATTCCCATTGGGTGACAAGGAAAATCGCTTGACGCTATTCAACTGACCGCGGTCTTCAACAGCGGCGAAAATCTCGTCTCTACCGTCACCATCCGTATCCGCGCAAGCAATCGGTTGATTCCTTCCACGCTGTTCATTGCTCCGAATATCGTAAAAGGGAATATCCGTCACCAAGGGATCAGAAAAAGTTCCATCTCCATTTCCCAAGTATACAACCAAGCGCTCATCGAGATAAGAAAGTACCGCAATATCCGGATGCTGATCACCGTTGATATCACCGTGAGCCAAATATTCACTTTCGACCGGTGTCGAAATTCGGTGCTCTATGAGTGGCTGATTCAAATCGCCGGTGCTTTCGAGAAGGACAAGCTGCAACAAAAACGGCAGCGTAATGACAAGGTCATCGTATCCATCCCCGGTAAAGTCCTCAGCAATCAGTTGCTGGGTAAATGTATTGAAGGGGATTGCGATTCCCTGCTGCAAGGAAAAATCATTCGTACAGAGAAAAGAAACAATCGGAGTTGGTGTCGGCGTCAAAGGAATAGCTGGAGTCGTCGGCGTCCTGGACGGTGTCGGTGTAAATGTTCGAGTCTGAGTCGCTGTATACGTCGGAGTGTTCGTGAATGTCGGCGTTCGTGTCTCCGTAAATGTAGGTGTCATTGTCCGAGTTGGTCTTCGTGTGAATGTGGCCGTCGGTGTACGAGTCGGAGTATGAGTCGGAGTCGCTGTTCTCGTCGGTCTTGGAGTTCGTGTAGCCATCCGAGTGGATGTCGGACTCGGTGTGGCGCTTGGGCTTGGCGTTGCTGTCGGTGTATACGTCGGCGTATTGGTAAAAGTCACTGTCGGCGTATATGTCGATGTGGTAGTAGGCGTGTTAGTGGACGTCGCTGTTGGTGAAGGTGTGTGAGTCGGAGTTGCAGTATTTGTGTTCGTCGGTGTGGCGCTTGGTGTTGCCGTAGACGTGAGTGTCGGAGTAGTGGTAAATGTCGGCGTTGACGTTGGTGTAGAGGTAAATGTCGATGTGGGAGTAAAAGTCGGCGTCGCGGTAGCCGTCGGTGTCGAAGAGGGAGTGAAAGTCGGTGTAACCGTCGGTGTGACTGTGGGTGTATGGGTCGGCGTAAATGTCGAGGTCGGGGCAGGCTCCAGCGAACTCAGATACAACACGCTGCCCTTCATCCTCACCAACTTTTGCCCTCCGAGCCGTAAAGCATAAACCCAAAACTCATATCGATTCCCAAACTGTGGACCCTCCTTGTAAGACTCCGAAATATTCAAAGTCCTTTCTTTCCATTCATAGAATGTACTCGTTCCACCGGTTTTCCCTAGAAAAGAGGGATTCGAATCATTGACTTTGACATACACATGATACTCGAGCACATTGGTCAACTCTATATTCCAGCGAATTGCTAAAATACGCTCATCGGGAGGATCTTGATCGAAACCAAATGTTAAATCCTCCATCGTGCTCAAATCATCCGTAACGATGACTGTATCGTTATCGATGACAACCAGCACTGGCGAGGGTGTAAATGTCGGTGTCGCGGTATGAGTCGGCGTAAAGGTGGGAGTAACCGTTGGAGTATTCGTTGCTGTTGGAGTAAATGTCTCTGTCGCGGTTGGGGTTACCGTAAACGTCGGTGTCGTGGTTGCGGAAGGACGCGCCGTAAAAGTATAAGTCGGTGTACTCGTGTGCGTGTGAGTGGGGGTACGAGTCGGTGTCGGAGTCCAGGTTGGAGTTGAACTCGGTTCGGCGGTAAAGGTTGCTGTCGACGTCGGAACCGTTGTTGGAGTCGGAGTTTCGGTATACGTCGATGTCGGAAGTGCAGTCGAAGTATTTGTAGGTGTTGGAGTTGGGGTGGACGTCGGGATTTCCAAAACCACCTGAATGCTTACTGATTTTTCACTCAAGTCACTTTTATCATAAGCACGAACATGAAAAGAAAATTCACCCAGTTGTGTAGTATCCAATTTTATATCGAAAAATGTGCCACTCCCCGGTAGGCTCCATACTTGCTGTAATGTGGCATGAGATGTATCCGACAAGGATATTTCTACATTATCTCCATCCTCATCCGTGACAACTCCAGAAATTGTGTGAAATGTGTTCTGAATGACAAATGAATTATATTTATAAATCTCAATCTTGGGCGCATGATTCCCTTCCCTGGGTGTATAAGTCGGTGTAATGGTCGGCGTAGGTGTGTTTGTTGCAGTAGGAGTTATTGTCGGCGTCATTGTATTTGTTGGGGTAGGTGTAAGAGTAAACGTATAAGTCGGAGTTACAGTAAATGTCGGCGTGATCGTCGGTGTAGGAGTATACGTCGAAGTAGGAGTTTTTGTTGGAGTGTTCGACGGGGTGAACGTCGGAGTCGGCGTGTTGGTTGAAATTTGATTGACTTGTATTCGAACCACTCCATTTCGAATCGATTCTCGAGTGTCTTTCACATAATACAGAAACGTATCCCTACCGAAAAAATAAGGATCCGGTGAATATCTTACCCGACCCTTCACATCATGAAGCATACTAACCTCTCCATGATCAGGATCAGTTCTAAAATGGTATGTTATTGGATCATTTTCAACAGGATCGCTTCCATCAAGATAGAAATTTATC
Organism: uncultured bacterium; assembly: GCA_964412555.1. Taxonomy (GTDB): domain Bacteria; phylum Hinthialibacterota; class Hinthialibacteria; order Hinthialibacterales; family Hinthialibacteraceae; genus CAYPPG01. The sequence continues at coordinate 41,907 of CAYPPG010000042.1, read as the reverse complement.
GATACATTCTCATCTGTTTCTATATCCAATACATCATTCGCAATTGGAGGATCATTTATAGGATAAATGTTGATGCGAACCTCCGCAATGTCCGAATTATTGCCATCATAAACTCGAAACAGAAATGAATCATTGCCAAAGTAATTTGATTTAGGCCTATAATTGACTTGACCACGTATGGGATCAAAAAATCCAATCGTACCGTCTGTTGGATATTGATGGATGGTATAGGTTAACGAATCATTATCTGGATCGACGGCTGTGAATTTTATCGAAATGCTATAATCCTCAGCCGTTGTTACCGATTGGTTATGAGCTTTCGGAGGGGACCCTTGAAGTCTTGAGGAGGGTAAAGGAGTGTAAGTGGGAGTCGGAGTCGGAAATTGTAAGACACTTGTTTGATGAGCTTTGATGGTATAAGAACCGGTCACTTCATCGTTAACCCCTTTTACCATAACATAATATGTTTGCCCCCCTTGAAGAGAATGTTCAAGGAAGGAAGAATTTCCCCCTGGCTCATCGACGTACGCAATTTGAATATTCGCATTCGTGAGATCATACAAATACATATTCGTATCCAAACCCTCTGCCAAAAAAGAAAACGTCCCATTTGCCCCTGGTGTAAAAGAATACCAGTCTTGCTCACCCCCCGATGTGGAAATATTCGCCTGATACAGCTCATCCAACGTCAAGGATTCTACATCGGCTGGATCGACACCCCGCATGTCAATTTGATAATACCCTGAAGATGAACCTCTCCCCTCCACTTTGAGATAGTACGCACCAGCGCTCAATGGAAGCGAAATTCTCGAATATAAGCCATCTCCACTGTCATAATCAGTCAGAATCAAATCCGTGGATGAATTTGGGCCGTATATTGTTACAGTAGAATCCTGTAACTCTCTTAAATTCTGAGGCTTATAGGTTTCGATCTTGATCGGTTTTGTGGCGCCCACAACATGAAAACTATACCAATCGATATGTCCGCTTGATACGATAAAACCGAGAGTCTTCCCCCCATCCACCACCAAAGGGGTCATATCCTGGGCAACGCCACCAGGGATAAAACTATAACAGAACAATAGGATCAATACCCAAAATTGAACTCTTTTCAAAACCATTACATGAATTACTATCATTCGAATACTCGATTAAATCATTAGAGAATTTCTTTGAATTTCCATGTGAATAACAAAGCGGTAAAAATGCTGTTTTTAACAGTGTATCAAAAAATGCTTATTTTAAACATCCAAAAGGATGGTAAAAGATATCAAAATATGCAGTCAGTTTTGTTCAATCGCACCACACCAATATTTGTTTCCCTGTGGCAGAGTTGCCGCTATCTCCCATATCCGTAAATAACCTTCCACGAGTTTTTTACTTAAGTCTATACTTTTCAAGCAATTACGATACAGATTTCATCCTTCTTCTATCTTTAGATCTTTTATGAACGATTCTTGCTAGTACAATAATAACAAAACACAATACAAACCATAAAGAAAAAAAGAAGGATTAGTCAGTATGTCAAGTATGGTTCGCTCACATACTCCCGAACAACTCCTCGTCGTGACCCTGAACCATCATCAATTGTCGTTGAAAGATCTTCCAAAGTTCTCATTTACCGAACAGGAACTGAAAGAAATTCTTTTCCAACTCTATCATCATGAAGCAATCACCGAAGTGGTCGGACTATGTACCTGCAATCGAACCGAATTCTTTGTAAGTGCCAATTCGGTCAAAGACGGCGCTCATGCCATTGTACATTTGATCGCCGAACATGCCGGTGTCCCCCTTGAACAATTGAAAGAAAATGCAGATGTACTTGTCGGTCCCTCCGCAATGGAACACCTTTTCAAATTGTCTGCAGGTCTGGATTCCATGGTCATCGGTGACGCCCAAATCCTCGGCCAACTTAAAGAAGCCTACAAACGTTCCGTGAACATCGGAATTGCCCAAAAAACCTTCCATTCCCTATTCCAAAAAGCCTTTTCCATCGCCAAACGTGTGCGAACAACCACAGGCTTGGGGAAAGGACGAATATCCATCAGCGCATTGGCAGTAGAATATGCCCAATCCTATTTCGGTTCTCTTCACACATCCGTCGCCACTGTCATTGGAGCCGGAAAAATGGGATCCCTCGCGGCAAAATACTTAAACAAAGCCGGCATCAAGGAACTTCGCATCGCCAACCGCAGCATCAACAACAGTATCACGCTGGCCAGTGAAGTGGGCGGTAAAGCTTACGGACTCGATGAACTGGAACGTCTTCTGCGCGAATCCGATTTGATCATTTGCACTACGGCTTCTCCGGAACCATTTGTCACTCGTCAAATCGTCGAAAAATCCATTGAAGATCATTCCCAAAAACGATTGATCATCGATATCGGCATCCCTCCCGATGTAGAACCGGAAGTGGACGAATTAGAGGACATCATCCTCGTCGATCTCGAAAAACTGCGGGGGCAAGCGCAGCAAAATGAATCGCAACGCAGCGCAGAAATTGAACGGGCCGAAGAGATCATCGAGGAAGAAATGCAACAAATCGGTCCCTGGCCCATACCCTTGCATATCGATACCCTGGCCAATCATCTAGGGGAATTGGCCAATACAATATATCAAGAAGAACTCACAACCCTATTCAGCACGATTCCTGACTTAACCGACAAACAACGGGATATAATACAAAATCAAATGAAACGGCTCGCAGAACGAATCGTTCTCGCACCGAGAAGAAATCTACGGCGCAATGGGACCGTCAAGACGTGTCCGGACTTTTTCCGCTGCATCAAGGACCTCTTTGATCAAGAATGCGGCGCCCGTTCATTCCCTGCAGCGGAAACACACGAGAAACATTCAATATGACAGAAACGATCTCCACCTTATCGGCTCCCCCGAAGCCGACTAGGAAACAACGTTTATTGGCAGCCATCGAAAAAAAACCTGTGGATCGGCCGCCTGTTTGGCTGATGCGCCAGGCAGGACGGTATCTTCCTGCTTATCAGGAAGTGAAAAAACAGTACACATTTATGCAAATGTGCCGCATCCCGAAGATCGCCGCCGAAGTCTCCATCCAACCATTCGAAATTCTCGATGTGGATGCCATCATTGTTTTCAACGATATTCTCATACCTTTCGAGCATATGGGTCTATCGGTTGAATTTACTGAAAACGGCCCAGCCGTGCTTCCGCCTATTCGCAATGAAGAGCAGTTCAAAATGATTCATTCGGCAAAGTTCGACAAAGAACCGGCCGTGCTCGCTTCGATTGTAGAAATTCGCAAACGCGTAGGAAAAGATGTCCCGATTTTCGGTTTTGCCGGCGCTCCATTCACGCTGGCAACCTATATGATCGAGGGCAGCACTACAAAGAATCTGCGTTTTCTCAAGGAATTGTTATACAGCCATCCTCTCTTGCTTGAAAATATATTGGAATTACTGACGGAAACAGTCATTGAATACCTTCGTATTCAAATCAGAGCCGGAGCGGATGTAGTGCAAATTTTTGATACCTGGGCCGGCAGTCTTACTCGCACGGATTACCGTCGCTTTGCCCTTCCCTATCAGCAACGAATCGTGCAGTCTATTCAATCCAAGGGAACACCGGTCGTTCTTTATGTAAACGGCTCCTCGCCATTTCTTCACGAGATGAAAGAAAGTGGTGCGCAAATTCTCAGTGTCGACTGGCGCATTGGATTGGAGGAAGTCTCTCAAATCATCGGAAATGACACAGTATTACAGGGAAATCTCGATCCCACAGCTCTTTATGCCCCTCCGTTGACTGTGCAAAATCTGGTTCAAAACCTTCTCGATTCATTCGACCGAACCACCGGCCACATCGTCAACCTCGGTCATGGCATATTGCCCGAAACCCCGGTGGAAAGTGTGCAAGCTCTAATTGAAACGGTTAAATCATATGAATACCAAATATCTTAAAAAAGCGCAGCCGATCAATCGTGAATTGGCTCAAAAATACAATATTCGCGGTCCCCGTTATACCAGCTATCCCACCGCACCGGAATGGACCAGCGAGGTCGGTTCAACGGAGTACTGGAAGCATATCGAACAAACGAACCATAACGGTGCGGCCAATCCGTTATCTCTCTACATCCACATCCCATTTTGTGCTGAACGTTGCTATTACTGTGCCTGCAATGTCATTATCACTCAGCGGGAAGATGTCGCCGATCATTACGTCGAGTTGGTTTCGAAAGAAGTGGATTTGATCGCACCCAAAATTTCCCCGGAGCGGGAAACCATTCAATTCCATTTAGGAGGCGGCACACCAACACATCTTTCTCCCGCCTCTCTCAACCGGCTGCTTGGAAAAATGAAACAAAGTTTCACGTTTTCTTCCTACGCCGAACAATCGTGCGAGGTTGATTTACGCGTCACGACGGAAGACCATCTTAAGGTTTTGCGCGAACATGGTTTCAATCGCATTTCAACCGGCGTGCAGGATTTCTATGATCGAACACAGATTTCCATCAACCGCGTGCAAACAATCGAAGACACAAAAGCGTTTATGAAATTATGCCGCGAGTATGGATTCGAGAGTATCAATATCGACCTCGTCTATGGGCTTCCTTTTCAGACAACGGATACCTTCAACAAAACTCTCGACACGATTTTCGATATCGATCCCGACCGGATCGCTTTGTACAATTACGCCTATTTACCATCGAAACTCCCTTATCAGCGCCGTATCGACGAAGGAACTTTACCCACCGCCGATGAACGTTTTTCCATTTTCCAACTGGCAGTGGAACGCTTTACGGAAATGGGTTGGGTTTATATTGGAATGGATCATTTCGCAAAACCGGACGACGAACTGACCATTGCGCAACGGGAAGGTTCCCTCCAGCGTAATTTCATGGGATTCACCACTCGAGCGGGAACGGATTTATACGCATTCGGTGTTTCCTCGATCAGCAGCCTTCCGTCGTTGTATGTTCAAAACACGAAAAATCTACGCCGCTACGAAGACGCACTCAACTCCGGTGATCTCCCCATCGAACGTGGAATCGAATTGTCCTTGGATGACCGTATCCGCCGGTGGGTCATTATGGAATTCATGTGCAATCTCCGGCTTCCAACAGCCAAGTTTAAATATGAATGGGGTTATGATTTTCACGAATATTTTGCAGAAGAGCTTCCGTTGCTGCAACCCTTTATCGAAGACGGACTAGTAGAAGCGGATACAAGCCGGATTGTTCGCATTACGGAAATTGGACGCATTATCGTCCGCCCCATTGCCATGATTTTCGACAAGTATCTGGCGGAAGCACGAAAAAAGGGAAAAGCCTCCCCTCTCTTTTCCCGAGCGGTATAATTCTACCCCCAATAGGGTACAAAAACGTAACGCCGCCGTCTCGGCGACATTTGTGGAAAAGCCGGCAAGATGCCGGCGATACATTATCTACCTATGAACAAACAACCAAAAAAAGTTATTGTCATCGGTGCGGGAATATCCGGGCTTTCCGCCGCTTTTTGGATTCAGCAAAAAGGCTATGACGTTCGCGTTCTTGAAAAGACAAATCGGGTTGGCGGCGTCATCGAAACGGTGAAAGAAAACGGATATCTTTTCGAAAAGGGACCGAATTCCTTTCTCGACAATGTTCCCGAAACACTCGAACTCTGTACGCAATTGAATTTGGAAAATGAGTTGCTCAAACAATCCTTGCGTGGGAACAAACGATTTATATATCTCAACGGCAAGTTGCATGAAGTGCCTACCGGGCCAGGCGGATTGATCAAAACGGAGCTGCTATCCGGTAAATCCAAACGCCGGCTGCTGACAGAACCGTTTCGAAAAGGCAATCGCTCACCGGATGATGAAAGTCTCGCCTCTTTCATGCGCCGAAGGTTGGGAGATGAAGTTCTTTCCAACCTGGTAACTCCCTTTGTATCCGGTGTCTACGCAGGGAATCCGGAGCACCTCAGTCTGCGCGGAACCTTTTCTATGCTCTATGATTTGGAACGGCAACATGGAAGTCTACTGCGTGGAATGATCGCGAAAGGATTCAAGCGAAAAAAGAAAACGGCTGAAAGTGAAAATCCTCAACCCAAAAAAGGACGTGCAAAGAACCTATGCTCATTCATCGATGGATTGTCCGTTATAACGGAAGCACTAGCCGATTCGCTTAGAGAACGGATTCATCTCAACGTAGATATTCAGGAAATCGATTATCATCCGTCTGCCGGATATACTATCAAATGGATAGAACCGGATTCACGAACGGAACAATGTGACGCCTTGGTGCTGGCTGTTCCGGCCTATGCCGTTCCCGATCTAACCGGGGATTTGCTTCCGGATTCGAAAAACTATCTTAAAACGATCCCTCACAATCGGTTGAATGTGGTTGGCATCGGTTATCATCGCGATCAAATTCAACACGAGTGTGACGGATTCGGTTTTCTCGCTCCGCGCGGCCAGGATATCCGCATTCTGGGCAGTATCTGGAGTTCCAGTCTGTTCGCACGCCGCGCTCCGGGAGGGGAACGAAGTTTAACCGTCTTTATAGGCGGCGGACTCGACCCTGATGCATTTGACCTGTCCGACGATGAATTGATGCAGCAAATCAAAACCGATTTGGGTAAATCACTCGGTACAAGTGGGGAACCAAAAATTCATAGAATCTTTCGTTGGGAAAAAGCGATCCCACAATATCCCATCGGGCATGTCGAAAAGATCGAAACACTCAAAAAAGAACTGGCAACAAAACCGGGGCTTTATCTGATCGGAAATTATATGAACGGCGTTTCCACCAACGACTGTATTCGTAACGCTAAAGAATGCGCAACACAACTCCATGCATTCTTCACCAAGTAATCACGAACAGAAACACCGGCATTCTGCCGGCAGAAACAAGGATTGAGCAATGAATGTAGACGTCATCCTCGTCACCTATGGCGAACCTCCTCAGCCGAAATTTATCGATCAATGGGGATATTCCAATCGAATTCTCTCCAAACTCACAAAACTCGTCGCCCCCATCCCTTCCGTTGCTGTACCCTTCATCGGCGCGATGCGCGGTTATTCCCGTGTGAAATTATGGAAAGAATCCGGTTACTTCTCTCCTCTGGAAGAGATTACAGAAAAACAAGCGCAGGGAATCAGTAAAGAGTTGAAAGAAAGGATGCCCGATGTGAACTGGCGCGTCCATACTGCATACGAATTTCGCGAGCCACTCTTGCAATCAATCCTTAGACAGATTCAAGATCAATCCTGTGGCTGCGTGATTTTGGTGCCGATGTATTTAGCCGTTTCGGATTTTACCACCGGTATTTCTCAAAGAGATTTCGGCAAATACCAACAGCGAACAGGCAATAAACTTCCCGATGCGGCAACCATCGCCTTTCGATTCCATCTCAAAGAATTAGCCGAAATCATGGCAGGCCATGTTTATTCGGAATTGGAGAAAAAGGGCTTGAAGCGGGAAAATTGGAAACAGTTTGGATTACTCCTCGGTTGTCATGGAACGGTCATGTATCCGCCGCCCGGTATCACCGATACCGGTTATCAAGATACTTTCGATACTTATGAGCTGCTAGAACAAAAACTCTCATCCGAATTCAAGGCTATGAGTATCGGCTGGCTCAATCACCGTTTAGGGGGTGAGTGGACTTCTCCTACGCTTGAACAAGCTGCCCAGAAAATGCTCGACGAGGGAATCGATGAATTTATTTACTTTCCATTTGGTTTCATTGGAGATAATGCGGAATCTCAATTGGAAGGCAAAACGATTTTGCAGGATTTAGGTATTGCAAATTACCATCAACTCCCATGTGTAAACGATCGGCCGGAATTTCTTCACTTTTTAGCAAAACTGGTTGTGCGAACTGTTGAAAATCCACCTTCGTTGGATGGTTCTTCACAAGCGGCGTAAGGGGGAAGATAGAAAATGCACGCGTAAAAGATGCGGGCAAGATGCCCGCGCTCCAACTAGAATGACAGAAAAAATGAACAATGCAAAAAATTTCAAACTTGGAACACGAAGCAGCCCGCTCGCACTGTGGCAGGCGGAACGGGTAACGGCATTAATGCAGCAAAACAACCCGGATGTCGAAATCGAGATCGTAAAAATTACAACGACCGGCGATAAAGTGTTAGATAAACCATTGGTTCAAGTCGGCGATAAAGGAATTTTCACCAAAGAAATTGAAAATGCATTGCTCGACAAAACCATCGATTTCGCCGTTCACAGTTTCAAGGATCTCCCGACCAAGTTTCCCGACGGATTGGGAATCACCGCCATTCCTGAACGGGATTCCCCTTTTGATGCACTCATCAGCCGCAAGGCGGCATGTTTGAAAAATTTATCCAAAAACCCAACCGTTGCCACCGGCAGTTTGCGCAGAAAAGCACAAATTCTTTCTTTGCGCCCTGACGCTCATGTCGTTGACATCCGCGGCAATGTCAACACCCGATTACGCAAATATGAAGAATCGGACTGGGATGCCCTTATCATGGCAATGGCAGCTATTCACCGGATGGAATGGGACAATAAAATCGCCAATATACTCTCACCGGAAGAAATGCTACCCGCTCCCGCGCAAGGCGCTTTAGCGGTTGAAACCCGTCTCGACGATGAACCGACGAATGCACTCCTGCAAACTATCCACGACCAAACCACGGCAAAGACAGTACAAGCCGAACGCGCATTCTTGGCGGTTCTCGAAGGAGGCTGCCAAGTCCCCATCGCCGCGTACGCAATTCTGGAAGAAAACCAAATCGAATTGACCGGTTTGATCTCGTCGTTGGATGGTAAACAATGCCTGCGGGAAAGCCGGAAAGCACCGGCTGACGATCCAATTAGTCTCGGACGGGCACTTGCAGAACAAATGCTTGAAAACGGTGGAAAAGAAATCATTCAAGAATTGATCCAATTATCGGAGCATTGAAAACGGTTCATAGTTCATATAAATTTGCAGTGAAAAAAGCATGACAATCCCCAGAATCAAAAAATCAGGAGAAGATCAGGAAAACTTATCTACCTTTTTCCGGATGAGTTTCCTGTAATAAATTGTAATCTATGGTGTTACCTTCTTGACAGGGAAAAGCATCTATCACTAAAATCTTTCTTTGAACAGTTTATAATAAAATCGCAATACATTCCAACGAGGGAGATAGCAAATGGCTATCCTTCGCATCGAAAATTTGACAAAAGATTACGTTACAGGCTTTACCGGCAAGAAGTTCCGTGCCCTCAACAACTTGAATTTGGAAGTGGACGAGGGTGAAATATTCGGTTTTTTGGGGCCGAATGGAGCCGGCAAGACCACCACCATCAAGATTCTGCTTCGAATCATTTTCCCGACGTATGGAACGGCGTGGATTTTGGATCAAAAACTGGGTGAAGCGGTTCAGCATCACAAAATCGGCTACATGCCGGAAAATCCATATTTTTACCGGTTTTTGACGGGACGGGAATTTCTGCGCTTCTATGCCCAATTAGCGAATTTACCAAAAGAAGACGCAAAAAAGAAAGCGGACCGGCTGCTGGATGTTGTTGGCCTCGGATACGCAGCCAAAGCACGGCTTTCCGAATATTCGAAGGGAATGGTCACCCGAGTCGGATTGGCGCAGGCGCTGATCACCGATCCTCTCTTGCTGTTGTTGGATGAACCGATGTCCGGTCTCGATCCGATCGGCCGGCGGGAAATTCGGGATCTAATCGCCAGTCTCAAGGAAGAAAAGAAAACAATTTTCTTCTGTTCCCACATTTTGGCCGACATCGAGATGCTCTGCGATCGTGTCGCTATCTTGAACAAAGGCGAAATGGTAAAACTGGGGACGGTCAGCGATATGATGGCATCCGGAGAATCCAATTTCATTTTATCGATGGATAACGTTCCACCGGAGATGGCGGATCGGATGAAGCAAGAAGCCGGCAGGTATGAGGACATCGGCGGAATTCTCCATTTAACCATATCTGATCGTGAAAAAGCACAAAAGATGGCGGCGGAAGCGATCACAGCCGGGGCGAATATACAAGAATTACGGCCCGACCGCGGCACATTGGAAGACTACTTCGTCCGGGAGGTGGGTACAAAGTGAATCATATCCTCACCATAGCGTTCAATACCTATAAAGAATCCGTCAGGAACAAGGTGTTTTATATTATTTTGGTGTTCGCCTTGTTATTACTCGCTTTTTCGCTCGTTTTGGCTTCGTTGGCGTTGGGAGAAGACGATCGAATCATCAAACATGTCGGACTTTCCGCCATCAATGTATTCGGATTGCTCCTAGCGGCTTTCGTAGGTGTCAACTTGGTGTACGAAGAGCTGGAAAGACGAACGATTTATACGATTATCGCCTCCGGAGTATCACGAACCAGTTTCATCATCGGCAAGTTTCTCGGCCTGTTCATGACGGTGGTCGTGAATGTCTTGGTCATGGGATTTTTGCTTTGTCTTCTAATCTCATTTTGGCCGAACAGTTATATTACAGTTTCGCTGATTTTTGCCATTTTCTTGTTTCTCTTTGAAATGATGATTATCACAGCGCTGGCGGTGTTGTTTTCTTCATTTTCGACACCGGTTTTATCAGCGGTGTTGACTTTCATGTGTTACATCATCGGGCATATGTCAGAAGATTTGATCGAATGGGCCAAGCGGCTGGCAGAAGAAGGAGCAGCCAGTGTGGCAACTCTGTTGAAATTTCTCTATTTCATCTTACCGAATCTGGAAATCTATAACATCAAAAACCAGGTCGTCTATCATGAAGATATCGGCAGTATCGGATATGTAACGCTTCTTTACCCCTTTGCTGCGATTTTATACACCGCGATACTCTTGTACATCACAACCTTTTCATTCAATCGGCGGGATTTCAAATGAGAAAGAGTACGCTTACAGCCTTTCTATCCTTTATTATTGTTTGCTCCCTTTTCGGATGGGCACAGAATAAAATCATGAAAGCCCGGGCGGATTACCGTGAGGAAGAGAAAATCTTGATGCTCTCCGACCGTCCGGAAGTGACAAAAATCGCGGCAATGGGCTTCGATGGACTTATCGCGGATTTGTATTGGATTCGTGCGATTCAATATTTCGGCGGTAATTTCAGCACCTTGAACCGGCAAGAAAAACGGACTGGAATGATCAACCTTTTGGAGAACTTGGTCGGCCTCGATCCTCACTTTTTAGCCGCCTACAAATTCGGTGGATTCGTAATCAACGAATCCATACACGACAACGAGCTCGCTATAGATTTCCTCCTAAAAGGAGCCGATAACAATCCGATGCAAGAGTATCCGGAGGCATGGCGTCTCCCCTTCGACGCGGGATTTATCGCGTTTTATCAACTAAAAGATTATGATGTGGCGAAGGATTTATTCCTGCAAGCAGTATATGGAAAGAAATTTACGAATATAGAGATCTCTGAGGCGAGCGGTGTTCCGGAAGGAGAATCGACGGGATGGATCATAGACGGCGATCCTTATTCACAAACACAATTTCAACTCGAGAATGGTTCGTTTGTCCTGGATCTCGGTTCCACGCGTGAAATCGGACGAATAACTGTTATTCATAATACCACCCAACAAGAACGATACCGCCTGAGTTCTACCACAAACGAATCTCCTTCTTCATTTGAAGTGATTGAATCGGCCACGAACTCAGGAACCTATTTTCATGATTTTTCACCTGCGATCGAAGCTCGTTATCTCAAATTCGATCAATTCGAAACCAGAACGGATGAATCACAATTCTCGATAGCGGAAATACGAATTTTCGGCCCCCGTAATGAAGCGGCTCCTCCCTATGTGGAACGCATGGCTTATGAAATGGATCGTGCAGCCGGCCGGTTCAAGGCTTCCTTCGATCAATATTTACGGTATTATCAAGAAGCTGTAAAAAAAGGCGATCAAGTGAGTGCCGATCTGGCACTGGACAAGCTATTTGACATTTACACAAATAAGTGCATCGAAATTTTACAAGAAGCGACAGAATTGTATTTAGAAGAAAAAGGAGAGTTGCCTTCTGCAAGGATGTTTGAATTGGTAAAAGAAGGATACTTGCAGCGAGTCCTTGCACAAAGGCAAACTGAAGAATCCGGATTTGCCGAAGAGGTCGCCCCTGTTTTGATGCCAAACGGAAATATATGGGAACTGTTAACCACTTGGGATCGGCAAGAACCCCATCTTCTGATCAAATACACAAACGAAGAAGGCGAACAAGATTGGTACATCACCTCACGTGTTCGATTGAAACTCGAACAAAAAGGGATTCTTGATCAACTCCAACAAGGGATCAACAAATACAAGGAAGAAAAAGGGGAATTACCGGCGAAATTAGAAGATTTGACCAAAGAATCCTGGTTTGGAATGGAGGAAATTCCAGATGATCCTTTAGGGGGAGAATTTTATCTCAATCAGGAAACCGGTAAAGTTGAAGCAAAAAATCCGAAATATTGAAGTGAATGTTTAACCTTTCTTACTATTTCAATAATGAAATCTTATCAGTATTTGCCTCGTTGAACAATTCTTTTAATTCGCTATAATTAATTTAATTGTGGTTGTAGTCTCCAACTTACTTTTTAATTATGCAGACAGGATGTCCGCACTACAATTTTTTAATTAAGCAGACAGGATGTCCGCACTACAATTTCCAGTTTTTGCCGTGGAATCCTGTTACATTCTAAGCGAGCAATATCTTTCGCTGCAGGATGAAAAACCACGTCACAAAAAGTATGACAGCGACGCATTGAATTGTCGTGTCAGTACTCGTGAAAAAAAAGAAGGTGGACTTGAAAAAAAACACGGTACAGGTGAAAGATGCCAGAGCGTTAGCTCAAGAAGCGGCTTCCGTACTTTCCGAAGTGAAAGGGAAAGATATCACTCTTCTGAAATTGTCCGAAGTATCGTCTTTTGCTGATTACTTCGTGGTAGTTACAGGCGATACGCATGTTCATATGAAGGCATTGGCGGACCGTGTGCGGGAGAGAATGTCGAAATGCGGGATCTCAATCGGCCGTGCAGAGGGACGAGAAAGCAAAACGTGGATTTTATTGGATTATCACGATATTATTATTCATATATTCTCCCCTAAGGCACGTGAATTCTATGCTCTTGATCAGCTATGGGGAGACGCTCATGAAATTCCTTTCGACGAAACGGCGTACGAGAATGAACCGGTACGAGAACAGGGAAATGGAACGTGGCATTAAGTAAAATTGTTAATACAAAAATAATATTCCGGATGCTTCGTATTGAAATGGTTATGCTCATTTGAGGAAAAAATCGAGTGACAAAAGAACTTTCAAGGTGGAGGCATGGGAATAAGTTGAAAGATACGAGTAAATTTATTCCCATAGATTTTTTAAGGGAGAGAATACAAAGTGGCACTTGCAAATTGTTCAAGGTGTGGGCGATTATTTAACAAACTTCATCGAGATATCTGTCCGAAGTGTCATGATGAAGAAGAAGAGCTGTTACGACAAACACAAGATTATCTTCGGGATCATCGGAATGCGCAAATCTTCGAACTCATCGAAGAACTGGAGATCGAACAATGGATGCTGGAAAAGTGGGTCAATGAAAAGCGAATCACTTTGGTTACACCGGAAAGTGAGATGGGGGCAAAAAAGTGTTCTGAGTGCGGCCGCAAAATGAAACCCAGCGACGCCGGCAACATTTGTAAGACCTGTCAATTGAAACGGCTGATGAACAAAAAACCGACAGAGAAGAAAACTGCTGAACCTGACGCAGAATTAACAAAAGACGAGAGTAGAGGAATGCATTTTAAACGAAAACAATGACTATTGTTTTTGAATAACTTTCGCGTTCAAAACCAATCCGTGACCCGGGATCGTTTCGATCAACTCACAGGGTAATTTTCCCAGCGATTTTTCCATTTTCTTTTTGATAAGATTTTTTTGTTTGGAAAGTTGTTTTTTATCTCCTACGCTTTTTTCCCACATTTCGCTCAATAGTGTTTCATAGTCTACACAGATTCCCGGTGTTTTGCGCAATGTTCGAATTAAATTCGACTGCAGAGTCGTGAGATCGATCGTCTCCCCATTGACGATCATCTGATCGGGGCGTCCATGCTGTAGCTCAATGACAAAATCATACGAAATTCGATCTTCATTAGAAGGAGAAGAGGATTCTTTCAAGATAGCATCGATGCGTTCCGAAGGAACGACCGAATTGAGGAACTCACGGTCTTCGGCTTTAACGAGAGTAGGGGTGGTATAGCCTAATCGAATCAGTTTCAAAACTGCCGAACGGGAAAGAATCTGACGCTTAAGAAAACTTGCCCAGGCTACTGCTTCCTGAGACAAACCATATAGAGTACGTTCCCGTAACACAAACATACGGCGAAGAGACTCTTCCTCGAGAGCATGAGCTGCCGCGATTTCCGCCAAACATCCAAGAAGCCAGGAGGCTTCTTCGGCAAGACGGATAATCAAGCCTGCGTAAACGCCATATTTTTTTTCGAGAGCAAGAATATCCGAGTCGTGAATCCAGTCAGACAACAACAGGGCTTTTTTGAAAGCGGTATGATGAACGGACCGAAGGTGTTCAATTTGAGACACAAGTTCTCGTGTCATGGTCTCTGGGGGATATCCGTCTTCTTCTATTTTTTGCAGCAAAAGACGACACCAGCGATGATCCATGGTTTCCCTTCGCGGAACGGATATATAAATTTGTTCCATCTCGGGGAGCAAACAGACCAAGACGAAAAAATCGAGTTCAAGACATTCCGTTTGTGGATATGAAACAAGATACTGCTCCAAGCGTTTCGCCGAAATCGAAGAAAGACCATTTTTCGCGACAAGAGAACCAAGAGGAGTCGGATAATAGCGTTCGTCTTCCTTGACAATTAGTTTTTCCTTCAGCAACGTCGCCAGGCTGATATCGATAAACTGATCAAGTGGTTCGGAAAATTGTTTCGTTCGACCGGCAAGTGTTCGCTCAAGGAAATCCAGAATCGATACGGGTGTCATTCCATTCCAACGAATCAGCGATTTCAGGATAATCTCTGAAATTTTCATCTTGGCCAAAACACCGGAACGAGATGTTGATGGTGAGAATAAATATCGTTTCATCAATCCGTCGATATCCGCGGGCGATGTGGTCACGATAATCCCACAACCCGCCTGGCAAAATCCCAAACGGCCTGCCCGACCGATCATATTGAGCATTTGATCTTGGTGCATGGGAATCGGTGCAGAGGAAGTGCGTTTTTGATCTCCGTCGATCTGTGTCGCATAAATACGATGAGTGGTCAAAACATTGGTGACGGGAAAATTGATTCCTTCTGCGAGAGTAGGAGTGGCACAAATCAAAACAATTTCGCCTTCTTCGACCAATCGTTCCACCAATGCACGCTCTTGAACGCTCAAATCGCTGGTATGCACGGCAATCCGTCTAGGAATGAGAGTGGTTAGAAAATCCCGAACCGTTGTTGGATCCAATTGCTCAATCGAACGTAAGAGCCTTTTGGATTCGGGTTCGTACTGTTCCGCCAATTTTCGAGCCGCCGTATAACAGAGATCGCGGGAGGGCCAAAACAGTAGAGTCGTTTCTCCATGGCTCGCAAAGTGACGCGCGGCTTCGAGCATCGCTTCTCCTTCGTCTTCCAGCGGAGATAAGGGAAGCCGTTCCACTCCTTCAATCCCTGAATTGAATTCCCGGTAAACGAACTGCTCATGGCATAATACTCCCTGTTTCAATTCGACCGGCCGGCGATCCTCGACAAGAAGGCGTGCATTCAACCACTGCACAACCGTTTCATCTGCGACTGTGGTCGATAAACCAAGGAGTTGCAAAGTCGTTTCTTCCCGCAAACGTGTCAGTAGAATTTCCAAATCCGGGCCTCGGTCGGGATGATAGATATAATGGAGTTCATCGACAATACAAGCGCCGAGGGAAGCAAGAAACGCATCGCCGCGAGCCAGCAAAGCACGCATTTTCTCATAAATCATGACCGCCAAATGAAATCGGCCTTGGAGAATCTGTTCATCCTCAAAAGGATGATCACGCGTGGATAGCAGAATGCGAAATCCGAGTTTTGCGTACCGGTCTTTCCATTGCCGATAGCGTTGATTGGCCAGCGCTTTGGTTGGAACCAAGAGCACGGCGCTTTTCCCTTGCAGAGTTTGATGAAGAAAAAGGACTTCGGCCAGGAACGTTTTCCCGGATGACGTCGGAGAGCGAATCACGAGGCTTTCGTTCTCGAACAGATTCCCTTCGCGTATCGCCCGTTCTTGCAACGGTAAAAGTTCCGGACCGTACGCTGATTTGAGAATGCGAATCTGTTCCGGTTTAAAACCATAATGCCGTAGGAATTCGATTTCCATGGATGATTACTTTTTCGAATAGTCTTCCCATAATTGATCCAAATCCCATTCCTTCCCTTCCGGCGGAGCGCCGG
Source organism: uncultured bacterium (assembly GCA_964412555.1). Classification (GTDB taxonomy): domain Bacteria; phylum Hinthialibacterota; class Hinthialibacteria; order Hinthialibacterales; family Hinthialibacteraceae; genus CAYPPG01. Next base: position 25,531 of record CAYPPG010000042.1, on the reverse strand, counting down.
CAGCAACCACACGATACTGCACATGCCAGGTTTCTCCTTTTTTCAGAATTTTCGGTTTCCCAAAATTCGGAGAGCTGGAAATAAATTGCATTCCTCGATCTTGAATATAATACCGAGTGGGATGACGATCGTTTTCGGGAGAATCGAGAATCGCAACCGTAACGGGACGTCCGTGCTGCAAACCGGACATAGCGCACCATTTCGCCGGAACACCTTTGCAATTCTGTCCGCCTTCAATCCCCTCGGAGTTGAAATAATGCGGTTCCGCGAACGGACCGATGCGCAAGGTCAAACCATGATATTCACGCGGTTTATCCGGATCGGTACCGAAAATCACTTCCTCCGCTGCCGCGGTCAATTTCAAATCCACATCGACAAGCTGAAGATTTTCTTCCGGAGGAAGAAATGTCCAGGTATGGATTCCACGAAGCAAGAGTGTACCGCCTTCTTTACGCCATTCATTGTTCTCGATGATCCGGATCGAGCCGTCGGATAATTCCTTTTCCTTGATATTTGTCGGAAGCGCTTTTCCCCGTTTCCCTTTGGGAGAATTAATTTCCGCCCAAAAATCGCAATTCGATATATCCGGCCACCCGACACAGAGAGCGCGATGATGAAGGTGATCGGCAGGTGAATCGTAGGTAACACATTGCCGGTCGGGTGTCATCAAAGGGTGAATATAGGATTTATCCAATGCTTCCCCGGCATGATAGATCGCCGTTTCCCGTCCATTGAATAAAATTTTGATTTGTTCTCTCGGTTCGCGTTGAAAATCACCGGCCTCAATAAAATGAACGAATGTCAACAATAAACCGATTAGAACACAAAGGGGAGTGATTTTATTTCGCATGAATTTATGAATGATAGGAATTCGCTTTACAATCAACATATTCTCCTCCGTATCATGAATATCAATGTAGAATACCATAGCGCTATTGTTTTGAAAATTCCACACATATGATTTACGGGGATGTACTTCACAATTATAATTCTAAAGTGCCGATTGAGAATAAAGAATACTTGGTGAGGTGTAGATTAATGGATAAGCGAATGACCATTGAAGAAATAAACGATACTTTCAACTCGGAATGGGTATTGTTGGAAGATCCTATTACGACCGATATGCAGGAAGTAAAAAGTGGAAAGCTGTTATGGCATAGTAAGAATCGAGAGGATGTTTATCGAAAAGCGAAAGAATTTAACCCAAAGCACACAGCAATCTTATACACGGGGAAACTCTCCGATGACCAATACTTTGTTATCTAATTTCCAATTTGATCCTAATACGAATCTAATCATTATCCCTACACTCATTGTCGGCCCTCATGGTGATATTGTACTACGATTGGCTCTCGATACAGGTGCAAGCATGTCTATGATTAGCGAAGATGCATTCACCCTGATCGGGTATGATTTGATGCAAACGAGGAATCGAATTCAAATCACCACTGGCAGCGGTATAGAAAACGTACCACGATTGCTGATCAAAAGTATTACAGCGTTAGGGATTACTCGATATGATCATGAAGCATTTTGCCACAATCTTCCTGGAACTGCATCTATAGATGGAGTGCTTGGTTTGAATTTCTTTTATGATTTATGTCTACAGATCGATTTTCGGGAAGGATTAATCACGGTTTCCTAACGGCGCCTGCTTGTCCAAATATTTCATCAAGTCATTGTTTGTATCGAGGATCAAATTCGTATTCACATCCAGTGTTTTTTCCAACGCATCGAGCGAACGGGTGAATTGATAAAATTCCGGATCGGATTCGAATCCTTCGACCTGGATGGGATCCCCGCCTGTCACTTCTTTAATAAAACCGCGAGCATAGAACCGAGCCGCTTCGGCATCGGCTTCTCCCTCAATGACCCGTGCTTCCCGTTCTGCTTCTGCGATCATGGTCTGAACGGTTCGATCTGTTTTTGCACGAATGATTTCAGCGTCCCGTTTGCCCTCTTCGATATATTTATTGGCAATCCGGTCTCGTTCGGCGGTCATGTTTTGATAAACAGCCTGGAGATTGCCTTCCGGTAAGTCCGCCCGTTTAATGCGAACATCGATAATCAGAATCCCATATTCTTCAGCTGATTCCCGGCACAATTCCGTCACCGTTTCCATAATGGATACTCGGCCAACTTCGATGGGAATCAGTTTTTGTTCCGGAATTTCACTTTCGGTATCCTCTAGAATATTGTTGGTGCTGCGAATGATTTCAATAAAATCATATTTCCCCAATTGGCTCCGCAAAACCGAGTAAATGATATCGTCCAATTGAGATTGGGCGAGAGATTCCGTTTGAAGACGGATTTTGAAACGCAATGGATCGGAGATTCGCCAACGGGCGAAGTTATCGACAACGATTCGTTTCTTATCGCGAGTGGTGATCGACGCTTTATCGGAATCATATTCTAAAATCCGATCATCGAAAAATTGGACATTTTGGATAAAAGGCACCTTAAAATATAAACCTGCCCCAAATGCCAATCCGATATTCGTGTCGTTTCCTTGATTGTAGTTTTCAATGCTCTTTTGCAGGGCATCCTTGTCGACAAAATTCGATTCTCCTCCGATCACACGCACAGGGCGGCCGAATTGAGTGATAATGGCTTGTTCCATTTCCGTCACAATGAAGGCAGAGGAAAGAACAACGATCAATCCAAGGAGAAGAACGATAACGAGTGTGATGACTGTGGCTTGTTTTTTCATGATTACCGCACCTCCTGATTGGATCGTGTTGACATATCGGAAGAATTCCCTCCTCCTTGTTGTTGTGAATTCACCGGAGTGATCGAACCAAAACTTTGAGGATTGACATTGAGAAATTTCAGCAAATTTTGGTCAGTACCAATGATCACTTTCGGTTTTCCTTGCATGACATTCTCAAGCGTTTCGAGATAGAGACGGGCACGAGTGACGCCAGGCGCAGAGCGATACTCTTTGAGGACAGCGGAAAACCGTTGCACTTCTCCTTTCGCTTCTGCGATCCGTTTCGCTCGATACGCTTCCGATTCTTGAACGATTTTTTGCGCCTGTCCTTCCGCTTTTGGAATTTCACCGTTCTGATACCCGATGGCTTCATTGACAAAACGGGATTGATCTTCCCGGGCGCTGGTTACTTTCAAGAAAGCGGGTTCGACCGATTTGGGAGGATGAACATCTTGCAATTGAACGAAACGAATCATAATTCCCATTTCATAATGGTCGCATACTTTCTGAATTTCATCTCGAACTTTGTTCTGGATTTCATCTCGTCCCCATGTCAAAGCGGCATCGATGGCGTAATCCCCGATAATTTGACGTTCCACCGCTTCCGTAATATCTTTCAGGGCGTTGTGAACATCTTTTACATTAAAAAGATATTTGATGGGATCCGAAATCCGGTATTGGACGATCACTTCGGACACAACGATATTTTCATCGCCGGTCAACATCTCCGCTTCTTCGGGATTGTGACGGTAACGAGCCGGAGGATTGGGATCGATGGTCGAAAATCCGACTTCCACACGTTTTTGTTGTCCGACTTTTGGTGTTTCGACAATCTCGATCGGCCGAGGAAGACGCCAATGAAAACCGGGATCCACCATGCGATGATAATTTCCCAACCGCATGACGACCCCGACTTCGTCAGGTTCCACTGTAAACCAGGGTTTAAACGATAATACGATAATCAGCACGATCAAAACAACAATTATCCACATGACGTTCTTGATTTGTTTCGTCGGGAGGTTGTTTCTGTTCGGCATATCGATTGGGAGATTTTCGAACCAATCTGACATATTTTCTCCTTTTCTTTTTTCCCATAAATATTGTTAAACAATACGAGTCACTGCTGCCGGTTATTTCGCTTTGTCGGAAGAAACCTATCCGTATAGCTATAGAGCCAGTTGTTTATAAATCAAGACATGTCTCTATTTTCTTTTAAAAAGAGCCACAGCGGCGGTGTGGCCGTGTATAAAATTTTTCCCACCGACAGGCCCCAGTTCTCCCGCACAGAAGAAGCCGGCTATTGGGGGAGAATCAAGCCGTTCCCGCAAAAGATTCAAGTCATGGTTGGAATCAGGGTACATGCGTGTGCCTCTGCCATTGCAGGAAAAAAGCAAAACTCCGTCCGGATTCATGCCGGTATGTGGCGTGAGCAAAGCTCGTAAATCTTCATCAGCGGTTTCGGCATCCCGAATATGAAATTGAACCGTGATTCCGGCTTGGACGTGATCCATCACAGTGATGGAACCCGTGTTTTTATCAGCGCCGATCAAATTGCGAATCAGAAAATCTCCCCGCTTGAATTCCCCTTGGTACTCATCGATAGCGCGCCCGAGGAACATACCTTGTTCGATCAAGCTCCGGTCTCGTTCCGAGGAGGAATCATACAATTCTTGAATAATTTCAAGCGACGGTTTTCCACCGATATGCTGAATGACATTTTTTTCTGCGCCGGTTATAATTTGTGGTTTTCCGATAGGACGACATCCCTGCGACACAACACTGTCCACTTTCAATCCACCGGAAAGACATACGCATACCGCACCTTCATGATAAATCCGATTGTTATGAATAAGCATCGAATGGCCTGGCGAGGTGGCGCCACTTGCCATCCCTCCTACAATACGGCATTTCGGCAAATTCTGATTGATCCCATTTAGAAACACCGAAACATTGAACGAGAATGGATCACCCAAAAGAATGAGATTCGTTTCATCATCCTTCTTCGCTCGAATCAAATTTTGCCAATCATTCTGATGAACAACAGATTCAAGATCGAAGGGGGAAAGATGAAACGATTGGAGATCAACCGCAGGCAACTGCCCCACCCAAAGTGAAAAACAAGGTTCTTGTTCGTATTCGCGATTCGGTCCGATAATACCATCTCCGGTACAGCCAACCAAATGAGAAATTTGAAACCGTTCCTGAATTCGCTGAACCGCTTCCGGTAACTCTTCATCAAAATGGTTCGAGGCAAAGAAAAAACCGATATTCGGGGAATGGTTATCTAAACCTTCTTCCAGAGTTGGAATCAATTGACTGAGAAGCGGATCGATCTCGAGTCCGCTAGCAGAGGCGGCAGTAATCTTCATGTGATTTATCCTTGTATTGATTGATTTGATCATTCTCAGGAAGTGTAATAGATTGAAGAGAGAGGAGAAGGAAATTCTCTTTCTTGTAGAAAGTTATTTATTCATGAATCCATGTGCTGGAACTATGCTACATCACGACAGCAACTTCCGCCAACTATTGAGGTGCGAGCATACTTGTCTTTCAAGAAATTACACCAAAAAACATACTAGAAGAAGATTGATAGATGGAGCATTCTTCTCGAACCTACCGTTCCACTGGTCGCGTAGTACCTGCCAATCAGAGATTCCTTTCCACCTAATTTATGAGTATCATGAATTTCCGAATTGATTGATGATGTACAAAGGCGTGGTTTGCAGTTTGGATGAGAAGTTGTAAGAACGAAAAATTCAATTACTGATCAAAAGGAGAGCTTCAAATGACTGAAACTCATACTCGACGGGATTTCTTGGGGAAAACGGGGCGTACTGCGCTCGGTGCGGGATTTATGGGGATAACAGCACGAAACGTCATAGGTGCAAATGAAAAAATCGTCGTAGGTGTTATCGGTTGCGGCGGCCAGGGAACCGACGATATGAAGGAATTCGCCCGCTTCGATCACGTGGAAATCGCGGCAGTCTGCGATGTCGATTCCAATCACATGGAAAACGCCCAAAAGGAATGCGAACGCCGAGACCGTCCCAAGCCTAAGGGCTTCAAGGATTTTCGCAAACTGCTGGAGATGAAGGAAATCGATGTCGTCCTGATCGGCACACCCGATCACTGGCACGCAATCCCGTTTATTCAAGCGTGTGAAGCAGGCAAGGATATTTTCTGTGAAAAACCGTTGGCTCAGAATTTCCTGGAAACCAAAGCCATGTTAGCGGCAGCTCGGAAATACAACCCGGTGGTGCAGATCAACACATGGCAACGCTCACTCCCCCATTTTCAGGAAGCGATCCGCTTCGCCGCTTCCGGTGCGATGGGAAAAATCACGATCGCGCGGGGGTGGTTCAACTGCCCCGCCGATGGTTGGTTAAAACCAATCGGCAACCAGCAGCCTCAGAATCCTCCTGATTCGCTGGATTGGGATTTCTGGCTGGGCCCCGCTCCCAAGGTTCCCTATCAACCCAACCGCTGCCATTTCAACTGGCGGTGGTTCTATGATTACGGCGGATGCCTGATGACCGATTGGGGCGTGCACGTTCTCGATATCGCTCTGTTGGGAATGAACGACATGGCCCCGCTTGAAGTACACGGAGTCAGCAGCAAATTGTTTATGACTGACGACCGCGAAACCGCCGATACACAACAATGCCTGTATAAATTCAAGGATTGGTTCATGAACTGGGAAACCCGGCTGAGCAACGGGCGCGGTCTGGACGGCGGTATCGATCACGGCACCGAGTTTATCGGCTCCCAAAGTACCCTCATCGTAGACCGCAAGGATATCCGGTTTTTCCCCGAAACCGCTGAAGCCGAAAAACCCAAAGAAGTGCAGGGTAAGTCAAGCATGAATCCCCATGTGGACAATTTTCTCAAATGCGTTAAATCCCGCAAAAAAACAAATTCCGATGTGGAATCCATGGGACTTGTTACCATGATCTGCCAACTGGGCAATATGGCCAGCATGACGGGGAAGACCATTCTGTGGGATGCTGAAAAACAGGATATCATCAACAAAAAAGACGTCGAAGACTGCATTGCTTACTGGCGTCCTTATCGGAAACCGTGGGAATTGCCGGATATGTAAGACTGATCGGGAGTCGGTTGATCTAATTTATTTTTTGGACTGTTCACAGTCAGGGATGAGAGAACGTAAAGCCTTATTGACACTTTCTGAAGTCGGGAAGTATTCTTTCACATCCTTCTCCAGCATTACCGCACCGTCTTCCAAAGTGAAGTACTGGACGTTCACCGTGCCATCTTCTTGAAATACTTTTACTGTATGACCATCTCGATATGCCTGATAGTATTTCCCACGAACTCCTTTTTTCCCCGAGAAGTCGTATTCAGGCAGCATTTCTTCTGGTTTATGATTGTTTGGTTTATTCTTTGGATTCTTCATGAGAAATCACTCTTCCTTCTGCCACATCCATAAGGCCTTTTTCAATTTGCTCCTTGATCAGAAGACCTTCCAAAATATCCTGGGTGGATGTTGTTTCTGGTAATTTTTGAATGAAATCGATTGCTTCCTGTTTTTTACTACTCACTTGTTCCTCCTATTATCCTATTTTTGGATGAACCAGAAGATTGTGAATTCTAATTCTGCAATTGCATACCGTTGTCATATACAATTATAATGCTGAAGCATATTAAAATAAGATGAGTACTCTCTGGATGTAGGGATTGATTTACTTGAGACATACCACTTGCCGGCGGGACGCCGGCGTTACGTCGTCATAGCAGGCTCACTGTTCCAACGTGAGATTCATCTCCATCCGGCCCCAAATACTCGGTCGTGCGATGTCGGCGGGGATGAAATCGATTGGCCGGAAGCCTTGCACTGCCAGCCGTACACGATGCCTACCGATGGGGACAGGAAGTTCCATTTCGTTGAATCCGAGACTTTTCACAATCGGATAGCGTTGGAATTCAGGGAACTCGGGGATTTCCACTTGGTACATATTGGGATCCATAGGAGCATCCATGCCATTCGTTGTACTGAATTTCAATTGATAATAGATCACTTCATGGAAATTGATAAAAATACGCGCCGTCTGCCTTTCTTCCACAGTCAGTAGTTCAGGGAACGCGATCAAGCGTCGGCTGCCATCCTGTTCGCTGGACAGAATGATCATTTCAATCATACCGTCGGGAAGTCCGGTGACTCGATAGACTCCGACCTGTTCCGGAAGCGGCTCAGCGGGTAATTCGCGCATGATGTTCCCCATATACAACATAAAATGGACATTGTTCGGGCGAATCGGTTGACCATTAAGATATAAATGTGCTTCGATGGATTTTTCTGAACGTTCAAGTAGGACTTCAATGCCAATTTCGTCAGGGGAGGATTGCAGCTGGTTTGGAGAGAACGTTAAATCAAATTCCTGGCTTCGGTATCCTTCTTTAAATGCGTAATAAGGGAACGTGCCCGTTTCGCGGCCCTTTATGACAAAACGGCCGTTTCCATCCGACTTTGTCGGCATTGGATATGCCTTTTCCGAGACACGGGCAACGGAATAGAGAGGGCGAATCTCTGCCCAGGGAATGGGTTCTTGGGTTTCTGCATCCAAGACAATCCCCGTGATTTCCTGGGTTTGAGCGTAAAGATCAAGCGGATATTCACTCTCTTCAGCGGTAACTCGAATCCGAATAGTGAATGGCGTACAGAAATCGATGGAGCAAACGCAATCGTGTTTCATATTCTCGTTTGGGCCACCTGCTGGGATTTTTTTGAATATCAATAAAAGCACTTCTTACTTCCTGCTCAAAAACCAAACCCAATCCAGTTCGTCTGGCTTCATAGAAATCTACAGTCTGCCATAATTCTCGTTCCGCTTCGCCATAAACAATAAGACATTTCATGAATATGCTGCCCGAATCTCAGCGAGTACGTCCTCTGCCGGTCTTCCTTTTGCAGTGCCACTTTTTATTTCATCTACACGTTTTTCAATCTCTATCTTCCAAGCCGTCTCAACTTCCTCTTTTTCGATATCCTCTAAGCTCTCAATCAACTTAAGTGCTAATTCTGCACGTTCTTCCAGCGGGAGATTAAGAGCTTTGTCGGTTATTTCTTGCAGTAACATAGTCATGGCTTTTCCCTTTATTTCAATATCGCCCTATAATCCAGACGACAAGTTTCACTAATCCGTAGAAATGATCGCTTCGTTCACAAATATTTCGGTTCAAAAATAGGTTGAGAATTGAACCAATGTTTATCCCAACTCTCACGTTACAAGAGATAGTGGATTGAATCAAGCATACTGTAAAATATTTATCTGTCATAGATAGTTACAATCACAAAGATTAAAACTCCTCAAATTTTCTGAAATTCAAGGAGTTTCAATCCTTAAATTTTAAATAAATTCAGGCTATCATCATCCCGTGATCAAAAGATACTATGACGCACTAATCCATGACTTATTAAAGCCGGAAAAAGTATTGGATTATTTAATTGATAAAGTCGGGTGAATTAGTTCGTTCCGACAATTGGCTTTCCGCCGAAAAGGAGAATCGAGATTAAACAAGTAAAAAATCCATGATAGGAGAGCAAAATGACAGTATCTATTTCCAGAAATTCAACATTTTTTTTTCCGCTCTTTTTGATCTTCATTCAATGTATTCCTACCGCGTCCTCTCAAACTCAAACCGTTCGTGATTTTGGCGCAGTGGGTGACGGCGTCAACGATGATACAACAGCCATTCAACAAGCCGTCGATTCGGGAATCGGAGAAATCCAATTCCCGAGAGGCGTCTATCGAATCACGAAACCGATCATCATCGAATTGGATCGTGTCGGGCCGGTTTCGGTCATTGCGGAAGGTACGGCTAAGTTGATCATGGAAGGCGCAGGGCCAACGCTAAAATGGATCGGCACGCATGAGGGAACAGCCAGCCCAACCACTGTGAAAGACAATGTCTGGCAACGGCAACGCACTCCGATGGTTGTCGGCTTGGAAATCGAAGGAAAACATCCGGAAGCGGTTGGAATCTCTGCAGAAGGAACCATGCAGATGGTCTTTACGCGCATAACCGTTCGCCAGGCGTTACATGGAATTCATCTCGTGAAGAGAAACCGCAATGTGATCATCTCCGATTGCCATCTGTACGAAAACAACGGAGTAGGTGTGTATCTCGATGGAGTCAACTTACACCAAATCAACATCACCAATTGCCACATCAGCTACAACAAAGGCGGTGGGATTGTAGTTCGGGAAAGCGAAGTCCGTAATTTGCAAATCGGAATCTGCGATATTGAAGGCAATATGGATTCGGACGGACCACCCACGGCGAATGTGCTTCTCGACACAACGGTCGGTTCAGTCCGTGAAGGGAGTATCGTCGGATGTACCATTCAACACACTCACAATGCCCCGGATTCCGCCAACATCCGTTTCATCGGGCGCAGCAAGGAAGAACCGATGAAAGTAGGCAACTTCGCCATCGCCGATAACGTAATGAGTGACGTTGCGGTAAACGTCCACCTCAAATACGCACGAGGCGTTGTGATAAGCGGCAACACCTTTTGGAAAGGATTTCAACACAATTTCTTAGCCGAAGATTCATCGAATATCGTCATTGGCCCCAATCTGTTCGACCGAAACCCGGATTACAGGCCGCCGGATTCATCGAATACCATTCTTTTCCGCAACTGCAGCGATTGCACATTGACCGGCATTCATCTGACTAACACCTTAGATGGTAAAGCCGGTTTGACTCTCACTGACTGCCAACAATTCAATATCAGCAATTGCACAATACTGGACTGCGCCCAGGGAGGAATGGTTCTCGAAGATGTTCAATCGACCCGCATCTCCGATTGCTTGATTGATGATCAAAACAAAGGAGAAGCAAAAACATACTCAATAAAAATGTCCGGTGGACAGAATAATTTCATCACCGATAACCTGCTGGGAATCCCTCTCGATGTAGCAGAAGGTTCAGCGGTAGTCAAAGAGAATTGCATGATCAAGCAATAAGGATGGATCGTTCTGTTATTGATCAAAAATTAGATTTTCACAGTGATCCCACTTCATGACCGCTCCTTGGCCGGCTTTGATCGTGACATTTTTTAAATAGACATTCTTGACACGATCGGCTTCCAATCCTTTTGCCGCCTCGATAGAAATATCTTCGAAATGGATATCCTCAATTGGCGCATCCGGAAGCCCGCCGATTTTAATGGCCCCCCGTTGCGCTCCTTGGCAGCGAATTGAATGAAAATGCAGTTTACGGAAAGTAGGGGCGGCTCCGCCATTTGAAGCAAACCATGCTCTGTAGTTGGTTTCGATCCGAATCGCTTGTGTTCGTATATCTGCCATCGTAATATTATCAAACCACAAATTTTCAACAATCCCACCACGTCCGCGCGTGGATTTCAGCCGAATACCGATATCCGTTCCTTTAAAAGTGTTGTCATGAGCATACACATTGCGAATCCCCCCGCTGGTATCGCTTCCGAAAACAACACCTCCATGCCCATGATTCGTGTAGTTATGCCGAATGACAACGTTCTCTGTTGATTTCCCCACCCGCCATCCGTCTTCATTGATCCCGGATTTCATGCAAATGCAGTCATCCCCGGTATTGAAGTAGCAGTACTCGATCAAGACATTCGTGGAAGAATCGATATTCAGCCCATCGGTGTTGGGACCGCCGGTAGTCATAATCTGTAAGTTTCGAACAATGACCCGGTCACAATAGGTAATATGAACGGTCCAGAACGGCCCCGCCTCGGCAATGGTAAAATCTTCAAGAAGGACATTTTTGCACTGAATCGGCGCAATCAGTTGTGGGCGAAGACACGCTTCCGGTGTTCCGTAAATCCGTTTTTCAACCGGCACCCCTTCCAGGATTTGATTCTCATACATGTCATAAGCGGTTTCCTGCTGTTTTTCCGCCCATGGCCACCAACTCTGTCCGTTCCCTTTGATCGTTCCCGTTCCGGTAATGGCGATATTTTCACAATCCCGCGCATAAATCAAAGGCGAATAATTAAAACATTCAAAACCGGCCCACCGTGTGAAAACAACGGGTAAATAATCGGCAGGATCATCCGAAAACAGCAACACGGCATCCTCTGCAAGATGAAGATTGATGTCGCTTTTCAGATGAATCGCACCGGTCAACCATGTGCCGGCCGGGATCAAGACGGTCCCTCCACCCGCTTTTGCACAAGCTTCGATGGCATTGGCAATCGCTGAAGTATTTTTTGTTTTTCCATCTGCAACTGCCCCGTAATCTACAATATTGAACGTTCCGTCAGGAAAGACCGGGCGATCAAGTTTCGGTACTTGAAAAGGAGCCTTAAAAGGTGCAATTGTTTCCGGTCCGCGTTCGTATTCCAAGTCTCCAAAAATTTGAGGAGGAAAAAGAAGTACCCCCCAAAAAATCAATTTATAATATTTTAAGATCATAGGTAGTTCTCTCTTTCTATTATCAATACGATTGTCCCCCACCTGAGCGGTAAACAATATCTCCAACCGTAACCAGCCCATTGGATGAATCATAAGGCACTCCTCGGTGAGGATCACTCGCTCCAGCCCCAATCCCAAATTCCTTATCCGGTCCACTGCCGATTAAGGCGAATTCACCGACTTTCAGCGGTTCGAGACCGAGTTCCGCCGCTCTTTCCGGTTTAAATGCATTGAAATTGTGATTATAGGGATTGGTGCCGTCATGCCCGATATACGAAGCTTCATAATCCCCATAACGGTAAGAAGATCGTTCTCCCCCAGGTCCTTCAAAGAAAGGATCGTAAGGAATAGAGGACATATACGCCGTCGGGCTGGTCAACGGACCAAGAATCGCGAACATGTTACGGCCATTAGGCCGGGGGCAATTCGTCCCCATCCCAACGCCGTTGAAAATATCTTCCAACCGGTCACAACCCAGTTGCGTGTCGTCATCCCACCAATCGACCGGATAGGCGTTCTTATCGACGTAAAGCGACATGACCGCCGTCGAGAGCGCCTTCATATCCGAAACATTGCGCGCGATCTTAGCCCGTGTTTGCGCATTCAGAAAATTCGGTACCGCAATGGCCGCCAAAATCCCGATAATCGCAACCACAATCAACAATTCGATCAACGTAAATCCATCCCTTCTCATATCGTCCACCATCCCTTCAGAACGTAACGCCGGCATCCTGCCGGCTTTTCCACAATGCCGCCGAGACGGCAGCGTCACATTCACCATACCTAACAGTCTTCAGCCTTCAACCTAAAACCCTACTCACCCTCTGATCTTACGGAACTTTTGGGTTTTGCTCAAGTATTCATTCCCTGCATAGATGAAAGGCTTTTACACAATTTTACATTCTGACTGCAAATAAGTTTGGACATCTAGGAATTCTTTTGTATTCTTATCCCTAAAGCGAATACTTTACTGATTTGGTAAAGTATCGTGATACTCTTTTGAAGAAGAAAGGAAGTCAATGGCTTATTTCAACGATTTCGCCAAAATTTCAGGTGTTGCGAACCGAAGAACATCTCTTAAAACTTTGATAACCTGTTTTGCACTATTTATTGGAATTGTTTCTCTCATTTTCTCCCCTTACAAATCTCTTTTTGCAGCGGAATATAATCAATCGGCTTTATCTCCAAAGGGAAAAGTCATCGTTCGAGACGGTATCCCCCATCTCTGGGGAGGGGGAGAGGGTCAACACTTCAATATCAGCAACTTAATCCTCAATCCAAATCAATTCAATTACGGTATCGGACGTGAGAGTTTCCCAGCTTTGATCGAACCTCGCTTCGAATCTGCTGAAAAGGCTGACAAATGGTTAACCGATGACTCTCGCATCTTGGGAGTAAAGATCGGCGAAGAAGTGAGAGTTTATCCCATCAGTTTGTTGATCCGTCATGAAGTCGTTAATGATGTGATCGGCGGAAAACCGATCGCCGCTGCTTATTGTGTTTTGGCTGACTTGGGAGCCGTTTACAACCGTAATTATAAGGGAGATACCCTGACATATGCACTTTCTGGATATACCTATTATGCTTCTGATGTATGGGATGGACGGGATGCGTTCGTATTTTGGGATCGGGATACCGAAAGTCTTTGGTGGCCGCCGATTGGAAAAGCGGTTTCCGGTCCACTCGAAGGGCTGCAGTTGCAATTGCTTGATACCCAACTTTGGACACAAACAACGTGGGAAGAATTCAAACTCCAATATCCTGAAGCATTGGTTTTGAAGCGGGGACAAGCATTCGATCCTCCGGCTCAGTGGAATTTGTTGAGTGAAGTAGAAACCGCCTCGATCAAATCCAAACGCTATGAAGCGCTCCCCATTGCTCCTCGCTGGGGTGAAAATTGGGGAATCGGTTTCGGGATCAGCGATAATTCCAGCTCGGTGAATTGGGAGAATTTCAAATGAAATGGAGGAATTTCATCCTACAGAAAAAATGAACATTTTTTCAGTAAAAACGGCCAACCAACTTGACAAACTTGTGTGCAGTGCTAATTTGTTCACTAAACGTTTGTTCAACAATA
>CAYPPG010000042.1:0-11219 GCA_964412555.1 uncultured bacterium | reverse complement strand
CTCAAAAAGAAACTCTTCCTGCCTGGAAAGGCGCTTGTTGGTGCAGCGAAGCGAAAATCGGCGATTTTCCTTACGGTCCAGCGCCGGACGATCCCTCTCTCCCTTCGACGCTGATTCTGCGTTTTTTTGAATACCATTACAACTTTCTCAAAAAACATCGTCCGGCACTCCGGAAACTCGATACCGAAACAGAATCGGAATTTTGCAGACAATGTGTGATTTTAGGCTACTTTGAAATGATCCTTCGTCAGGGATTGTATAACTGCTACCAATTTCCCATTTTCCAACGCAAAGCGCTAAGCGTGCAAGATTTATTAGCCATACCGACTCAGAATCTGGTAGACGACGTGAGACAGAAAGCGGATGAAAAATACACTCAGCAACTGTCCGAATACGCAATAACTCACTCAGGGTAAAGAAAATCGGAGTGGAACGACTCTCCTTTTAATTCCTTCAACACTATCGAGAGAAAGATATCAATCACACTCGTGTATAATGATTGATATCAGCCTACACGAGGAGAGTATATAAAATGAAAATATGGCCGGGGAAACCCTATCCACTCGGAGCCAATTATGACGGAGCCGGAACCAATTTCTCTCTATTTTCCGAAATCGCGGACAAAGTTGAACTCTGCTTTTTCGATGAAGAGAACCGCGAAACAAGAGTCCCCTTACCCGAAGTGACAGGATACTGCTGGCATGGATACTTTCCTCATGTCGAAACAGGGCAGCGGTTCGGATACCGTATCTACGGTCCCTATGATCCCAAACATGGCCACCGATGCAATCCCCATAAACTTCTTCTCGATCCGTATGCAAAAGCCATCGAAGGACAGATTACCTGGCGGGAATCCGTTTATCCTTATTCCTTTGAATCACCTAATGACTCGACCAACCTCGAGGACAGCGCTCTCTTTGTTCCCAAATCGATCGTGACGCAACCCTTCTTCGATTGGGAAGGTGACCGCCTGATTCGCCTTCCCCTACACGAAACGATTATCTATGAAACTCATGTCAAAGGAATTACGGCGCTCCATCCGGACATCCCGAAAGAATTACGGGGAACGTATGCCGGTTTAGCCCATCCTGCCATGATTGAATATTTCACGGATCTCGGCATTACAGCCGTGGAACTCATGCCGATCCACCAATTCATTCACGATCACCATCTTATCCAAAAAGGATTACGCAATTACTGGGGTTACAACACCATCGGTTTTTTCGCGCCGCATAACGAATATGCGTCCGATAAACGGACCGGCATGCAGGTAGCGGAATTCAAACATATGGTAAAAACACTGCATCAAGCGGGAATCGAAGTCATCCTCGATGTCGTCTACAACCACACAGCGGAAGGCAATCATTTGGGACCGATTCTATCATTCAAGGGAATCGACAATGCGGCCTATTACCGGTTAGTGCATGTGGATCAACAATATTACATGGACTATACCGGCACCGGAAACAGCATGAACATGCGCCACCCGCACGTCCTGCAAATGATTATGGATTCTTTGCGGTATTGGGTGCAGGAAATGCATGTGGACGGCTTTCGCTTCGATTTGGCATCCACATTGGCGCGTGAACTGCACGATGTCGACCGCTTGTCGGCCTTTTTTGATCTGATCCAACAAGATCCGGTCGTCAATGAAGTCAAACTGATTGCCGAACCGTGGGATGTGGGTGAAGGTGGTTACCAAGTCGGTAATTTTCCACCTGTCTGGTCGGAATGGAATGGGAAATACCGGGACTGTGTTCGTGACTTTTGGAGAGGACAAGACCAGACTCTCGGCGAATTCGCCTACCGTTTCACCGGCAGTTCCGATCTTTATGAAAATACCAGCCGTAGACCCAACGCCAGCATCAATTTCATTACCGCGCACGACGGTTTCCCACTACAGGATTTAGTCAGTTACAACGAAAAACACAATGAAGCAAACGGGGAGGACAATCGGGATGGCGATAGCCACAACCGCTCTTGGAATTGCGGTACGGAAGGTCCTACAGACGATCTCGCAATACTAGAATTGCGAAATAAGCAAAAAAGGAACTTGATAGCCACGCTGCTGTTGTCGCAAGGAGTTCCCATGATATTGGGTGGAGATGAAATCAGCCGTACTCAACGAGGAAACAACAACGCCTATTGCCAGGATAATGAAATCTCATGGTTCCATTGGAATCATGTAGATGAATCCTTCTTGGAATTCACTCGAAAACTCATTCATTTCCGGAAAGATCACCCAAACTTTCGCCGGCGCAAATGGTTTCAGGGAAGAGCCATTCACGGCAGTAAAGTCGATGATATATGTTGGTTCATCCCCAATGGCGAAGAAATGGAAGAGGAGCACTGGGGAGAAGGATTTGCCAAATCATTAGCCATTTTCTTGAATGGAAAAGGCATCCCAACTCCTGATTTGCGGGGAGAACGGATCACCGATGATTCATTCTATATAATGATCAATGCCCATTATGAAAGCATTGACTTTCAACTCCCCGAAGCAAAATGGGGAAACCAATGGTATATGGTTTTTGACACCACAAAAGGTTGGTTGGAAAATGAAGAGAACCAAATAATTACCGAAGCCGAAGAAACAATAGCCGTTCCAGGCAGGTCTCTGATCATGCTATGTAAACTTGAATAGAAAGAATTTTTATAATTTTTTATAAAATCCCTCAGCCGCTTCCGCAATACCGGCGGCATCGAGTTTATAGGCGTGATACAAATCTTTCTCCGTACCGGATTCACCATATTGGTCTAAAACTCCCCATCGCTTCAAGGGAGTGGGCTTGTTTTCGCTGAGTGTTTCCGCAACCGCCGATCCCAAACCGCCAATGATGTTGTGATCTTCCACCGTCAGAATCCCTTTGGTTTCTTCTGCACAACGGAGTACCAATTCCTCATCCAGCGGTTTGATCGTATGAATGTTGATGATACGCGCATCGATTCCTTGAGTTGCCAGCAGTTTCTTCGCTTCCACGGCATGATAAACCGTTCCACCGGTTGCCAAGATAGTTAGGTCTTTCCCCCCTTCCAGTTCCACTCCTTTTCCAGACTGGAATGAATACGAATCCGGATTCACATCAGGCAATTTCTGCCGGGTCAAACGCATATAGACAGGCCCGACATGTTCGGCGGCAAAGGCAACTGCCTGCTTGGTTTCGATTTCATCCGCTGGTTGAATGACAGTCATATTCGGTAAAGAACGCATACAGGCGACATCTTCCAGCCCCATCTGGCTGTAGCCGTCTTCTCCGATTCCGATCCCAGCATGAGTACCGATAATTTTCACATTCGTGTTCGTATAACCGACCGACATGCGGATTGTGTCAAATCGGCCAGTAATAAAACAGGCGAAGCTGCACGCAAAAGGAATTTTCCCGCATAATGCTATACCCGCCGCAGCACCGATCATATTGGCTTCCGCAATCCCGAATTCAAAGAATCGATCCGGATACTTTTCCGCAAAATAACAGGTCATGGTCGATTTACTTAAATCCGCATCGAAAGCGACAATATTTGTATTTTTTTCTCCCAATTCGGCGAGTGCTTCACCGAACGCTTTCCGTGTTGCTGTTTTTGCCATGATTTCCTTCCATTGTTGTATCGCCGCCGTCTCGGCGGCTTTTGATTTGACTGCTCTCGAACAGTGGTGTGATTTTACACTGCTTCCAGGTTCTGCAAAGCGATGATTTCTTCTTCTTTACTCGGTGTTTTCCCGTGCCACCCGGGATTGTTTTCCATATAGGAAACGCCCTTCCCTTTTACCGTCTTCGCCCAGATCAAGGTGGGTCGATCCTTTGTATTGGCAGCTTCATCGAGAGCACGCAGGATTTGCTCCATATCATGACCGTCAATCGCGACAACATGCCAATTGAAAGCACGAAATTTCGCATCGACAGGAGTAATCGGCATAACATCTTCGACATATCCGTCGATTTGCCCATTATTGTGATCGAGAATAACAGTCAAGTTATCGACCTTAAATTTAGCGGCAGCCATGAGAGCCTCCCAAATTTGCCCCTCCTGGCTTTCTCCGTCACCGATCATGCAATAGACCCGCCAATCGGTTTTATCCAACTTGCCGGCCATCGCCATTCCAAGAGCGATGGAAAGACCTTGCCCCAGTGAACCGGTAGACGCTTCGATCGCATCGAGGCGGCAGCGGTCCGGATGCCCCTGCAGTGGAGATCCCAATTGCCGCAAGGTCATTAAATCCTCTTCCGGAAAGTACCCAGCCAGTGATAACGCTGCATACCATGCAGGAATACAATGCCCCTTCGACATGATAAACCGGTCTCGGTTTTCCCATTTCGGTTTTTGAGGATCATGACGCATCACACCGAATAATAAAGCAGTAACGATATCCGATGCGGAAAGTGACCCGCCGGGATGCCCGGAACCAGCCAGCGTCAACATTTTAATGACGTTGGTACGGATTTTTTTCGCATGAGATTTGAGTGCCCCCAAATCGCGTGTCAGTTGAAAAGCCATATTTCAGTCCTTTTTCTAAGTCTATGTAAATGAAAGCAGGTAGAGCAGACGTCCCCTCCTGCAAGTGTGCAAGTGAGGACGCTTGCTTTACCCACGACTAATGATCTCTATATATTATTATTGTTCTTTTCAATTAGCTCATTCGGATATGAATAACCAAAAGAAACAGTATGTCAAGAAGTGGATGGCGGATTTGTTGTGAGGAAATTGTATTTTTAGGTGCGATTTACAGCGCGTTGTTGATCTCTGCACCACGATTCTGATAAGTATCACCACCCGTGATCCCGATATCTCCATCGCTGATCAGACCGTTACTGGGATGATAAATCATCCCTTTGTCGTTCCCGCCTCCACTGGCGTACCATTCAAGAGCCGATTGTGCTTTATCCGGGCCGAAGCTATAAAGCAGATATCCGGACATCGACAGATTTTGCGGGATTCCTGCTCGGCCGGCCCAAGTCAAGGATGGCTGATCGGGAACGATATGGAAACAAAAATATTTGTAACTCGACTGCAAACCGCCACCGAAACTCCCGCCACCACGATGACTGTCAAATCGGTCCGCCCCACCGAACGGATCCAGCATGTTCACATGGGAGATATAGGAAATCGGAGTCGTCAATTCACGCAAGTCCCGCGTAAGATCCGGCCCCCGCGAACCAAGCGGATAATTGTTTTGATCGACTCGGTAGCTCTCCAGCGCAAGACCAATCGCCCGCAAATCACCTTTCGTCCGAGCGACTTTGGCGCGAATCTGCGCATTCAAGAAATTCGGCACGGCAATCGCCGCCAGAATCCCGATAATGGCGACGACAATGAGCAGTTCGATAAGGGTAAATGCTTTGTATCTCATCATAATTCTCCACTATTATATAAAAACTCACATGAGAGGAATTCAAGGTATTCCGAGGATATTATATCATTTTATAAATTCGTAGGGGCGGTTTGCAAACCGCCCCTACGCTTTAAAACAAAATATCCCTGATGTGTTTGTATTGAATCCCAAATCGAGTTAAGATACACCAGAATCCCATCGGAGGCATGAACATGAGGCACACAACCGCTTTCACGCTCATCGAATTGCTCATCGTCGTCGCGATCATCGGCATCCTCGCTGCGATCGCCGTTCCGAACTTCATCAACGCACAATTGAAGGCAAAAGTGACCCGCGCCTACAGCGACATGGGATCGATTGCAACGGCGTTGGATATGTACTTTTTGGATCAGAACGATTTCCCGACCAGCAATTATGTCGAACGCTATCCCAAACGGGCACTGCGCCGCTTGACCACCCCTGTTTCCTATTTGGCTGGCCTTCCGACGGATCCTTTTCGCGGCAGCAGTCACGTGCAGGATCACAACCTCGTGAATACATCCGGGCCGGATTACACCTATTATATGTGCAACGATACCGATGCCTATGACGGCCCCAACACCCGCGGCAAACCGACACGGGCCGCCGATTACAACATGAGTTTCGATTGGTTTGCGATCAGCCCCGGCCCCGCGCCAGGCGATACATGGATCTTTTATGATCTCAGCAACGGTGTCGCCTCGGAGGGGTATATCTACCGGTCCAACAGCAAAGAAGAAGCAAGCGCCAGTTCGGGCGGTTATAATCATAGACATTAATTAGAAGTGAGGACACTCAGATGAAAAGAAACCGAGCCTTTACCCTCATCGAATTGCTCATCGTCGTGGCCATCATCGGAATCCTAGCCGCGATCGCGGTGCCGAATTTCATCAACGCGCAGATTCGTGCGAAAGTCTCTCGGGCTATGGCGGATTTGCGCGCCATTAGCACCGCGCTCGATATGTATTCTGTCGATCACAACGAAGTGATTCCCGATCCGACGGAAATCGGTGTCACCGGCGGCAACGGCAATGGACT
Source organism: uncultured bacterium (assembly GCA_964412555.1). Taxonomy (GTDB): domain Bacteria; phylum Hinthialibacterota; class Hinthialibacteria; order Hinthialibacterales; family Hinthialibacteraceae; genus CAYPPG01. The sequence goes on along the minus strand of CAYPPG010000042.1, from coordinate 4,834 downwards.
GGATGTCTGGAAATACTTGACGACACCCACGTCTTACATCTCATCCAGCGCCTTTTACGATCCCTTCGTTCCCCAAACGAATGAATTCAGCGGCGCCGCATGGGAAGCGGTCAAAGTCGGTGTGTATCATTACCGCAACATCGTCACGATTCGCAAAAGAGGCACCTCCGGCTGCGATCCCACCGCCCGCTATGTCTCCCGCAGCCCCGCCCCGGACCGCTGGTATATCGTCAATCCGTATCGTCTCATGAACTGGATGGCCTACGACGCCAGCAATGGACTGGTCAGCACCGGTGACATCGTCGTTTGCGACAAAGGCATCATCGGCCAAAACTTCGAAGGCAATGAAGGACCGGTTTCGTATTGAATAAAATTCAAAAGGAAGATACCTATGAAAAAGCTATTTCAAACCTGTTTCCGTCTGTCCGTGATGGTCCTAATTCTACCCATGATCGTTTCCGCGCATGATGCGGAGTTCCCCTCGATTCACGACACGGTCGCAAAAATCAAAGCGAAATTGGTAAAAGAATATCCTGCCGACAAACTCCCGCAATTGACTCCTACCCAAATTTGGGAATTCCTATCGGAGCAGGAACGGGAAATTGTAAGCACTTCTCACATTCATTTCTCCGTCAACCAACCGGTCGATGTCCTTGTCTTTCGTGACAAAACACTTGGTCCCGAACCATTTTGGCTGAAGGAACGGGATTTCCAGAAAACCGATTATGAAATCCAAGTCGACGACGAATTTTATGACGGCTGGGTAAAATCTTTCGGCGAAGAGCGCATCGGTCTGGGGATCAACTCGTTTGCAGACGAAGGGGAGCAATATTTTATTGTCCTACTTCCGCGAGCATCCGAGTCGAAACCTCTGGGCGTGCAAGATTTGTATCCCGGCCAGTGCAGAATCACTGCGCTGAATAAAGGCGTTCGGCCTTATATCGACGATGATGATCCTATCGTCGCCTTTCCGGAGAAACTGAAAGACGCTGTTCTGATCCAAGTAAGCGAAGATTGGGAGAGCACGGCTGCCGTTACCGAAGCCTTTCATCTCACTCGTTTTCCTTCGTCGAATGAGCCAGATCAAATTGTTCTAACTTGGAGTGCCGATCCAGCAACCACCCAAACAATTCAATGGCGCACCGGTCCCGACAGTCCAAAAGGCGTAGTTGCCTTTCAAAAGAAATCCGAATTCGGCCACTTTTTCCCCAAAACGCCGACACTCGTTACCGCCAACACGCAGAAACTCGAGACGAACGGCATTGTCAACGACCCGCTTTGTCACCGCCACTCCGTCACTCTCAACGAATTGGAGCCTGATACGACATACGTATACAGTGTCGGCGACGGCTCGGACGAACATTGGAGCGCTATGGCGGAATTCACAACCGCTCCCGCCGGAACCGTCCCCTTTTCGTTCGTTTATATGGGAGACGCTCAGAACGGCCTCGACCGCTGGGGTTCCTTGGTTCATAACGCATTCCAAAGCCATCCCGATGCCGCTTTCTATATCATGGCAGGCGATTTGGTGAATCGCGGCAACGAACGGTGGGATTGGGATGATTTCTTCTACAACGCCCGCGGCATTTTCGACCGCCGGCCGGTCGTCCCCGCCATCGGCAATCACGAATGCCAAGACGGACGCCCATGGCTGTATTTAGCCCTATTCACTCTCCCCCACAACGGCCCTTCCTCGATAGAACCGGAACGCGCCTACTCGCTGCGCTACAGCAACGCTCTCTTCCTGATCCTCGATTCGAATCTCGATCCGGAAGATCAAGCGGAATGGCTGGAACAACAACTTGCGGACACGGACGCCACCTGGAAATTCGTCGTCTATCATCATCCCGCCTATTCCTCCAAACCCAACCGGGACAATGTCGAACTCCGGCAGACATGGGTACCACTCTTCGACCGCTACCATGTCGACATGGTCCTCCAAGGCCACGATCACGCTTATCTACGCACTCATCCCATGAAAGACAATGAGGTCGTCGACAGCCCCCAAGAGGGCACCCTTTACGTCGTTTCCGTCTCCGGCGTAAAAATGTACGACCAGGCCGACCGCGACTACACCGCCATCGGCATCACCAACACCTCCATGTACCAAGTTCTCGACATCCAGATCGCCGGCGACCGGCTTCTGTACCGGGCGTATGATATCGATGGGAATTTGCGGGACGAGATCACGATTGAGAAATGAGATCAATCCATGACCCAAGTTCCAGTTTGGTTTCTTGTGCTTCCAATAAGCGTAATCCGGCACGGACAGCTTCACTGGTGGAACCAAAGCGTCCGTTTTTCACTTGGCGTTGAATAAATTGTTCTGGGGGCCTATTGTGATACTCGTGTTTTTCTGCACGGGGATTTTCCTCCTTTTTTTTATACTATTTCGGATGCGGTTGGGTTTCGGTTGAAGGTGAAGTCGGATTGATAGAATCACGATAGTACAGATGTGTGAATCTAACTTGACTCGTGTTACGTTACGCGCTACACTTTCTCTATGATTAGATATTTCCGTCATAAAGGTTTACGGCAGCTCTATGAGGAAGGGGACACGAAAGCCATGCCCGCTTTTGTGTTATCGAAGATCGAAAACATGCTCAGTGTCATCGATCAGGCGGAAACGGTTGATGAAATCAGGTTGTTTCCCGGCTGGCGTTTGCATCCCTTGAAAGGCAGCCAGAAAAGTTTCTGGAGTCTTATGGTCACCGGAAACTGGCGGTTGATTTTCCGTTTTGAGGATGGAGATGCCTTTGATCTTGATTATATTGATTATCATTAGAAGGAGTTCATATTATGCCAATGAAAAATCCCCCTCATCCGGGGCGCATCATTCGGGATGAAGTGATTTCCGCTCTGGGGCTGGATGTGACCAACGCGGCGCGGGTACTTGGGGTAGCCCGCTCAACCTTATCCAAACTGCTGAATGAGAAGGCAAGCCTCTCCGCGGAAATGGCGCTCCGCATCGAGAAGGCTTTCGGCCTGAAAGCCGATCATCTCATGCGGATGCAACTGGGGTATGATATGGCACAGGTGCGGAAGCGGGAGGGAGAGATTCGGGTGAAGCGGTATCGGGTAATATCCGGGGATTGACATCCCCGGTGATCTGCTGCAATTCCTGCGGGATTCAATGTTGTTCAGCCCGTGAGGGCGGCAGAAGGTAGCCGTGGGTGTGAACCCTCGGCATAATTTACGTTATCGATGCCAGCGTTGCCGTGAAATGGGCTTTTGAGGAACAATATATATAAAGGAATCCAAATGAATACTCTCGAAATCAAGAAAATGAGCAGAATTGAACGCCTGCAAGCGATGGAAGCACTTTGGGACTCACTCCTTGACGATGAATTGGAAATGGAGTCTCCCGAATGGCATGAGGAAATCCTTGAAGAGAGAAAAAAGTTGATCAAAACAGGTAAAGCGGAATTTCTCTCTCTGAGTGAACTGAAGGCGAAACGGAGATCATGAAGGTTCGGGATGTAGGAGGTCATTCAATAGATAAATATGCAGTTTTAAACATCCTTCGGGAATTTCAGACTATTCTGGAAGCCAAAGGGATCAAACCTTCGAAACTGATTCTGTATGGCTCCTATGCCCATGAAAACTATACGGAAGCCAGCGATATAGATGTGGTGATTGTCTCGGATGATTTTTCCGGAATGGATTACTGGCAACGGATCGAGGTTCTGACGGAGGCGATTTATGAGATATTCGAGCCGATTGAAGCAGTGGCGATGACTCCGGAGGAATGGGAGAAGGGAGATTCGTTTGTTTGCGATTTTGCGGGAGGGGGGGAAGTGCTGTATGGGGGGGCGTAAATCTCCGGGGATGGACATCCCCGTTTACCTGCTGTCATCCCTGCGGGATTCTATGTTGTTCAGCCCTTTAGGGCGGAAGGACGTAGGCGCGTGTGTGAACCCACGGTATAATTGATGATATCAATAAGAAGTGAGAAAAACCATGACTCAAATTACGATCGACTTGAACCTAGAAACCGCCGAACAGATCAAACGGCTGGCCGACGGCCATGGCGTCCCCTTGGAAGAAGAAGCCCGCAACATCCTCACACAAGCGGCCAAAAAGAATGACCATCCAATACCACCGAAAGAGAAGTTGGACTTGGATGAATGGCGGCGGCGCCTTGATGAGTTTCGCGAGAGTATCGGGCCGATCAAAAGTGACAGTGCCCAAGATATTCGCGAGTTACGTGACAGCCGATGAGTACCTACGTCATTGATGCCAGCGTTGCAGTGAAATGGGCTTTTGAGGAACAATTTTGTCCGGAAGCCTTACGGTATATGGACAAACGTGTAGAACGTATCGCTCCCGATATTATCCTTCACGAATGCAACAGTGCTGTACAAAAGAAAGTCTGGAAAGGGGAAATTCAAGAAGAAAAGGGGTGGCATGCCTATGAATTGATTTTTGAAGGGGATCCGATCCGATTGTTTGATTCCCGGCCTTTGATTAAACCTGCCTATGATTTGGCTGTGACACTGAATCATGCCGTATATGATTGTTATTACCTGGCCTTGGCAGAAGAACAAAACGCTCTTGTGGTGACTGCCGATCAGAAGTTTTATGCACGGATTTTGGATAGTCCTTTTGCACAACGAATTCGATGGATTGGGGAACCGCCGGAATTCTCCACTTGATGCGAGCCGATTGAAGCAGTGGCGATGACTCTGGAGGAATGGGAGAAGGGGGTTAGTATGTAATTATGCGGCAGATAATGGTGCTTATTTTTTTGGGATTTGCTGATTTTGGATAGGATACAACTTTAGTAATCAACCACGCCCATAGGACGTGGCTTTAGGAAAGCCCCTCCGAAGGG
>CAYPPG010000041.1:0-69414 GCA_964412555.1 uncultured bacterium | reverse complement strand
TTATGTTCAATGATAGGAACTGTAATTTATGATTAGGCATGATATATATTGCATTTTTTTGTTGCATTTTGAGTTTAGAAAGAAACTGAATACCCAGGACAAACGTAGTCTGTCCTGATTGGATTGCTTGGAATACTTGGCCTCCCCCTCATTCTACCCTAAGATAGAACAGCAATATGAAACATCTATTTAATTGTAACCATGAACGGTAAACTCGCGAAATGTACACCGGATTTTCCCCATTGGAGTTTTTTGCTCCTTTTATTCATTCTCTCTTTTCTCCCCCGATTTTTGTGGGCTATTACACATCACCCGCCTCCTTTTTCGGACATGGAAGATTATTACCTTTGTGCCGTCAATTTTTTACGAGGCTCCCACCTTGCCATGTCTTCCGAACGACTCGCTTATCGTGCTCCTCTCTATCCTCTATTTCTTGTGTTTTGCATGAAAATCCTGCCACAATATGGCCTTTTCGCAATTCGATTGATCCAATCCATACTCGGCTCTCTTTCCGTTATAATCGTTTTCATCCTACTTAACCGTTTGTGTATCGACTTATCCCATAAAAAAGAACATTGGTTTTTCCAATTCCCAATACTACCTTCTTTCGTTGGTGCTCTGTTTTTTTCCTGGTTCAAAGGGCAAATATTTTTTACATCCATTTTGATGACTGAAACTCTATTCATATTTACCCTACTTGTCTGGTGTTTTCTTGGAACCATGCAGAATCAATCGAAATCATACCGGCTTCTATGTGTGAATTCGGTCTTGCTCGGGATTCTGGCTTTGATTCGCCCCATCGCCCTCATATTCATTCCCATTCTTCTGTTTCAAATCTTCAAGACGGTTCAAAAAAACAAACTGAAATATTGGATTTGGATTCCCTTGTTTGCATGGCTCATTCCCATTCTTCCCTGGACAATTCGGAATGCGCTTGTTCTTCATCATTTCGTCCCCATCAGCACCAATTCCGGTGTTAATTTTTATATCGGTCACAATCCAGTCTACGATTATTATTCCACTGGAAACAAAGAAGGAATCCGCCAAGAATTTGAACAGCGATACGGAAAGAATGAAGTGTTGGAAGACCGTTTTTTTTTGAAATTGGGAATGAAATATTTGCTTGAGAATCCATCTTCGATCATCCCTCACTCTCTTAAGAAACTGAAATATCTATACTTAAATCAGCGGATACCGTGGCCGATGGACGAATACAATCGAGGCAAAGGACTTCAATTCTACAATGACATACACTGGCCAATTTTTCACTGGAATCCTTTTTTTCTCCTTCCCGTACTCCTGGGAGTTTTCTATGCGTGTTTAAACCGTTTGAATCACGGGGTTTATCTTTCTATTCTCAGCTTCTATACTCTTGCCTGTGTCATCTATTTTGCGCGCACGCGCTTTCGCCTTCCTCTTGAACCATTTTTCGTGATTTATCTTGTTCTGGGGATCGCTTATCTCACCGAATTGGGGAATTGGGCATTCCGGAAAAGTAGGAGTTATTTTTATGAATCAAACACCACGTGATATCTATGTCCCCTCGGATAGTTGGAAAGTGTTAGTCGATGCCGTCGCCCCCAAACCCCGCGGACTCGATCCAGCTTTTGCTCGATCGATTGAAGCATTTGAGCGGTATTCGGCCACGATCACCGGGGATATCGGAGACTCCATCCGCCAATGTCATGACCACCTGGCACGCTTTCTCAACGCCGCCCAAGAAATCGTCGTCAAAGAATCCGGTGAACATCCAGCGCGGCTTGGCCGGCTTCGTGATTTTCCCTATGGACAAGAGACGTTGCAATATCAAGTATTCGATTATAAAGGTGTTCCCACTACCTGCCTTCAAGAAAATCATTTCGCCGAATTTCTCACGAAATATGATCTCTTTCACGACACCATGCGTTTTATGGAACAAAAGGTGGAAGAAGGAAATCTCGGTGTGCTAAAAAATAGTTTTGTCTTCATTCACAAACCAATGGAACAAGCCGCGAATGCATGTGACGCCGCACTCGACAAAATGCCTCTCACCCGCACAGCGGTGATCGGATTAAAAGCAGATCCTAATTATGTGCATATTACCGGCACTGAACCTTCCGAAGAAATTGAATCCGGACATATTTGCCGCGTCCTGAAACCTGGCTATCTATTTGAAAAAAGGGAAATTCAGGAAGGTGTGGTTATTGTAGCCGAATAGCCATCAGAAAATCTTTCCACTGGGAAATATTTAACCTATTCACTGGATATTTCTCATTCCACCTCCAGTGCATATTCAGTAATTTATTGATTTTATTATTTTTGCATCCGATATGCTCTTCTTACCTTTCAACTGCTGAATTATAGTACCTGTAACACATTCTCTAGGAATATTTTTCCTCTTTCCATTGGAGTAAGAGTATTAGGAGTTTTGGTACCCCTGACCTTGAAGCAAAACAAAAAAATACAATAACAAACTGAATAAATTACACTTACCCCATATCAACCTAAAAAAATATTCTCATTTCAAATCCCAAAATCCACTTTGGCACAGCGATTGTTAATAAACGTGAGTGGGTGCTGTAGTGAAGGTTGAAAAAAAGGATTCTTCGACAGGATGATGATTCGAGTGAACTGCCGAGGAACCCCTACAACCTTCAGGGGTTTCGAAGGTTGACGTTGGCGGAGCTGACCAACAGCCTTCGGTAACTTTAAGGCCGGGAGTCAAGCGGAGCTTGGGACCGGTCTTTTTTCTTTTGTAAGCAAAATCGATTCCACCTCAAAATAACTACCGACATTATCATCTCATTTTTTCTGTGTTACACTAATACAATCCTAATAATTCACTAATATCATTGCTTAGAACATCCCGTATATAGCTTACAGTAGGGTTACTCTTCATGAACTACTTGCTTGAATTGTTGCAGTTTGATTTTTTACACATTGCCGTTCTTATTGCAGTCAGTATGCTCATCTGGGATACGATCGAAGTCGGCCGCAATGACGCCGCAAATATCGTCAATGCAGTTTTCGGCGCCAGAGTGCTGCGAAGAAGAAGAGCGGTACAAATTGCCGGTTTGGCCGTCATTATCGGCGCTTGGGCTTCTTCTCCCGTCATGGAAACAGCACGTAAGGGTATATTCGACCCGACAATGCTTTCTCTCAATGACGCTCTGGCCATTTATATCGGAGTCTATCTCACGGACACAGTTCTTCTGTATTCCTTTTCCGCTTATGGAATGCCGATCTCCACAACCGCCGGACTCGTGTTTTCTCTCCTCGGCGGCGGATTGATGGTCGGCGGACCGGAAGCGGTTCATTGGACAACCAGCGGAACTGTCGTGATTGCAATCATCTTTTCCATATTCATTAGTGGATCGGTCGGATTTTTCATTCAACGCGCTTTCCGGGGTGCGATGGGACAGGATTGTGAAGATAATGATAAAATAAAACTACACGGTCCATGGATTGCCAGCGCATTGCTCACTGGTTTAGTGTATTTCATCTTAATGAAAGGCATGAAAAATGTCGCTTTTGTCAAAACCATTCGAGCCGGAACTTTCGATATTTTAGGGGCACCGGTGTTTTTGATCTTGCTTTGGAGCTTGCTTGCCTTGATTATGTGGATGATCATTCGGTATGGCGGTAAAACAGTTCAAAGTAATCTCTTCAGCGCACTTGCAGTCATTGGAATGATCGCTACAGCCATTGCCTTCGGCCAAAACGATCTCGCCAACTGCGCTTCTCCCGGTGTTGCTTCCTATATGATATACCGTCACGGTGAAATTGCGACGGAAATCCAAGTGCCCTCTTGGCTGCTTCTCTTTTGCGGTTGTCTGCTCGCGATTGGAATGGCCACTCGCAATGCCCAGCGAGTCACTCGTGCTGAAGTCAATACCGGCAGCCAGGGAGATATTGTCCGATTATACGCTCCACGATGGTGCCTGTTTTTAGCCAGATTCTTTACCCGCCCACCTGAACCGGAAGAATCTTTAGCGCCGGAACCGGAAATTAAAAAGAAGCAAAAACTGCAACATTATGACGCCCTTCGCGCCGCCGTCATCACTTCCGTATCCTCCAGTGTCATCGCTTTCGCTTCGGGAATGGCGTTACCCGTATCGACAACGTATGTTGCCTTTGCAGCTGTCATTGCCACTGGCTGGGCGGATAAGGTATTCGTTCGCGGGGATTCGGAACTCAAAATCGCACGAACAATCTGGGTGGTGTTCGGATGGTTTCTCTCCGCGGCACTTGCAGCTGCTATTACTGGTTCATGTGCGAAATTTATCAGCATTATGAATTCTCGAAGCGATTTTCAAGGAGCTCTTGCCATCCTGATTCTCTTGGCCATCAACCTGACAGTGCGATATATCATGAAAACTCGCTCCGACCGGCAAGAAGAACGCTTGAGACAAGAAGCGGCGGAAAGAAAGAAAAAATATATGGAAGCTTCCGAACAGGAAAACCTTCCGTTGTTTGCAAGCGAAGAAGATACACAAGAAATGTAGTTAGGTTGTTTACGCCGTTCTTTTTTCCTTGGTGGGCTGCTTCATCTCCGCTTCCAGGAGCGCTTGTGGATTGCGCATGTGGATTTGCGCTTCTTCCATTGTAATGATTCCCTTTTGGCATAGTCGGATCAAGGAAGCGTCCATTGTCGTCATCCCCTCTTTCGTCCCGGTTTCGATTACGCTGTATAACTGATAGGTTTTCCCTTCGCGGATCAAGTTCGCAGCGGAATGCATATTCTTTAAAAGTTCGACGGCCAAGACTCGTCCGGTTCCGGATTTTTTGGGCAGGAGCCGCTGAGAAATAACCGCCTTCATACTCATCGATAGTTGCACTCGTATTTGCTGTTGTTGATGCTGAGGGAATACATCGATGATACGATCAATGGTCTGCACGGCATCGTTTGTATGCAAAGTCGCCAAGACGAGATGGCCGGTTTCCGCCGCCGTCAACGCGGCTTGGATGGTCTCCAAATCGCGCATCTCGCCAATCAATATAACATCCGGATCTTGGCGTAACACATATTTTAAAGCGACAGCAAACGATTTGGTGTCTCCGCCCACTTCCCGTTGATCGATGATGCAATTCTTGTGTTGATGTACATATTCAATCGGATCTTCCACCGTAATAACGTGATATCGCTTGTTCGTGTTAATCAGATCGATCATCGAGGCTAACGTCGTCGACTTTCCATGACCTGTCGGACCGGTCACTAAAATCAATCCATGAGGAAGAAATGATAAATCATACACAAGGGGTGGAAGTCCCAAATCTTTCAATTTGGGGATGGTATTGGGAATGGGACGGAACGCCGCCGCAACGCATCCTTTTTGCATATACACATTCACACGAAACCGGTGATCGGAGCCGACTCCGAGGGAAAAATCCAACTCCTTATCCCGCTCATACGTCAACCTTTGATCTTCACTCAATAAACTGTACACCAGTTCCTTCACCTCTTTTGCAATAAGAGGTGGATAATCAGTATGAATCAAATTCCCATGCACCCGCAGCATTGGTGGGGCGCCGGCCGTCAAAAGAAGGTCGGACGCTTGTTTGGCTTTCGATAATTGGAAAAGTTCTGCAATATCCATAAATGAACCTCAAAATGTAACGCCGGCATCCTGCCGGCATCGGAAATTTCGTAATGCCGGCATCTTGCCGGCACTTAAAACATAATGATATTTAACAAAAGGTAGCCACAGAAAGAAAAAACGACAAGCGACAGGAAGAAGAGTGTGTAAAATCTACCCCCTCATCTAAAACCGATTCCAGTTATTCATTATAATTCTAACTGGAAATAAATTCCAACTTACAGTAACGGATTTAAAATAAAGATAATACACATCAAGCAAAGCGAGTGGAAACATGAAGAAAAATAGGCAGAGATTCAAATGTTTTTGGGGTTTGATATTTCTTTTACTATTATCCGCTTATTTCACCGCATTGCCCTATCCCGTTTCTGCCGGAATGCCTGTTGGAAAACCATTCCACATGTCTTTCAAAACAACATCCCATTTGGACAAATGGAGTTTGTGGATCAATGGCCCCCATTTACGCGGAGCCAATATCACGCAACGCAGAGTCTATGAAGTGGATGGTCCAACCTTCTTCGGTCCCGGCCCCTTGGGACCACCCGTCACTCAACAAGATATAAACGATCTCAGTAATATGGGCGCAAACTACGTCAATCTATCCTATTCAGGACTTTTTACCATCGATCCCCCCTATCAAGTAGACCTGGATGTACAAGACGCGTTGGACAAGATGCTGGACATGATCGCCAACGCCGACATGTTCGCCGTCATCACCTTTCGAAGCGGGCCGGGGCGGAGTGAATTTGCGTTATTTTACTGGGACGGCCTTGATGATCAGTATATCAATGATTCCGTCTGGACCGATCCCACCGCGCAAGACGCATGGGTGGACATGTGGCGCTATACTGCTAATCGATATAAAAACCATCCAATCGTTGCCGGTTATGACTTGATGTGTGAGCCCAATACGAACGATTTTACCAATGCATCCGGAAAAAGAATCGAAATATGGGATCCAACGGAATTTTATGACCAGTATGGCGGCACAACTTACGACTGGCGTCAACTCTATCCGCGTATCGTGGCTGCGATCCGGGAGGCCGATTCCCAAACCCCGGTTCTGATTAGCGGAAACGGCTACAGCAGAGTCGATTTTCTGCCCTATCGAACTGTGATTCAGGATTCGCGCGTCGTATACACCGTTCATCAGTACGAGCCGCATCTGTATATCAACAAATGGCCGGATGATCCACTTTTTGAAAAATACAGTTATCCGGGCATCTGCGACGTAGATTGGGATGGGCAGGATGACAATTTCAATCGAACCTGGATGGAAAACCTGTTGAAGCCGATCGACACATTTCAGAACACGCACAGTGCCCCAATGGCGGTGAACGAGTATGGTGTTTTCCGGTGGGCAAATGGGGGACATGCATTCATGGACGACCAGATGGATACGTTTGAACAGTACGGCGTCAATTACGCGTTATGGGAATGGTCACCGTCTTGGGAACCGATTGTGAGTATCGACGATTTCAATTTTCGCCACGGCCCGAATCCGGAAAACCATACCGATGTCGAAACCAGCCAGTTGATTGAAGTCATCAAAAAATATTGGGCGAAGAATGTTCTTCGTCCTTCCAGTTTTTCCCAACCGGTCACACCGATGCCCTCGCCAACTCCTGTCACTCCAACATCCACTTCCACGGCCACTCTCACTTTTACTCCGACAGCAACTCCTACCCCAACAATTCCACTAGAAGCATCGGATTATTATGTTCTTTATGACGACGCTCCGAATCAATTAGAAGATTGGTCTTGGGAAACCACCGTCGAATTTGCCAGTGACGATCAAGTTCAATCCGGTTCCTATGCGATGGCGGTAACCTATACATCGGAATGGGGGAAACTTTATCTACATCTAGACACGGTATTATCGAAAGAGGATTTCACGGACTTGCACTTTTGGATATTTGGCGGAACAGGTGCTGAACAATCAATCGTAGTGGGACTTGTGGATGGAAATCAACAGGAAATGGAATCCGAAAAGTTGAAATTTTTCATTCCGTCCCGGCAACCGGATAAATGGACTGAGGTCAATATTCCTCTATCGGCTTTTGGTGAATTTGATGGAATTTCCGGCTTCACCTGGCAAGACCGTACGGGGCAGGTTCAACCTACAATTTACCTCGATCAAATCATCTTGATCCGCAAACAGGAAATTGAACCGGAACCGACAGCAACGAATACGAGCACTCCAATCCGCACTCATACACTCAGTAATACCCCAACACAAACACCTGCATTCACTCCTACACCACGGCCGCCAAGAGCCATTGTGCTTTATCCAAATTCAATTCAGGTATATGACAATTCCTCTTCTACTCAAGACCTTTCGGGGAGCACGGATTTCGATACGGCTAACAATCTTCAGTTAGTGGTGGAATGGGAGGTGGATGATCCGGAAGTCACGGATTGGCATGTTTACGCGCAAGTCGATATATATGGGTATTTCTATGTCGGCCGTACTGGTTCGGGTGCTGTGCAACGCTTCGAATGGCCGGGGAGTACGCTTATTGACAGCGACCAAGCTCATGGTCCCGCATTGGGCCACACCTACCGCTTCCAGACAATCGGCTTGCGTGGAGGAAATGGCTTGTCAATCGCCCGCCAGAGCGCACCAGTGGGTTTTGCGTTAAAAGGATTCGGGGAAGCACCAATATTCACCGTCAAAAATGCCTCCGTGCCGGAAAGAATCCTATTGGTCACAGACGACATTTTCGACACGGAAAACCTCATTGGTGGAACCGACACTGATCCAACGAATGAACGTGCCCTGTTTATTCGCTGGAATGTAGGAAACAATACATACTGGAACTATCATGTCTTCGTCAGCGTCAATGCCAGTGAGTATGCCTTTTTGGGGCAAACCGGTTCGGATAAAATCAACTACTATCGCTGGAGTTCCATTCCCTTGTTCACAGTCGATCCCGCGTTCAAAGACGGACCGCAAAATGGGAATCACTACCAATTTCGGATTTTTGGTTTAAAATCACAAGGCGCTGATTTTTTGGATGCAGATGAAATTGTGGAATATCAAGCAAAAGACTAAGCGAAACATACAACAACCCGGCATAGAGAGACATTGAATCGGGCAGAGCAAGCGTCCCCGCTTGCCAATCGGTCCAGGTGGAAACACCTGCTTTACCTACGCATCATCTTTAATACACCATCCATTCCTCAACACCAACCGGCACAGAATAGTCAACAGCCAACTTCGGCCGGTGTTCAACACTCTCCGCTTCGCTGCTGTAAAAACGGTGCCCCTGCCATTCCGCATCCTGTGTCCGCAGCATCAATCCATAATTCGGATATGCGCCGGAAACCCACTCCATCGTCAATTCTGTAATATCCCATTCGATCCATCCCGGCGCCGCATAATCGGGCACCGCTGTCGTTGCATATTCTCTTGCATCGAAATCACCACCCGGAGTCGTCCAAGTATTCCCTGGAGAGGCCAACGCCCAGGTCGCTCCATCGGGGACATACGTTTCCGCAGGGAATTCAAATTGACCTGTGCCTTCTACCCAAGGTGTTGTGATACGATGCACCACCACGGTTTGTGCTTCTTCGGAATACTCTTCCTCAAATTCATAAAGACTCAACCGTGCGTCTCTAATTGTTGTATTTCTTGAGAAAATATCCAAGTCGAACCGCATCAAAATTCGGTTCCGTTCTTGATAATCCCGATAGGTTGAGAGAAACGGCGCGCTTCCCATCTGAGTATTCGTCTGCCAGATTTCGGTGATTATCGTATCGTCGACTCCAAAATAATTCACATATGGAAGATTCCCATCCTGAAAAATCATCGTTCCGCTGCCACTAGGAGGTACCGGTGTCGGTACAATCGGAACTTCTGTCGGTTGAACCGTCGGCTGTGGTTGTATGGGTGTCGATGTCGACGGGGGAATCGTTCCGGCCGGTGGCGGAGTTGGTGTACTCTCCGCAGCGAATTGTGAATGGAAGTGTATGAAAATCGTTCCCGCCGCGACTGCATTGACGAGTTCTTTGCTGGAATGATAATGTGGCCGATCTCCTCGATAGAACGGATCTTCGCTTCCTGTATTGAAACAAGGCGCAGCATATTCATCCAGCCATACCCGGTCACCGGTCACGGCATACCCCAAAGCAAACGCGTCCGCTCCGAGTAACATCCAGGCATTGATCTCATCGCCGGTACAACCGGAAAACCACGCCCGGTTCCCTTCCCGCGCCAAGTGAGTTCCCATCGCATTGAGGCCATGCAACATCGCTTCTTCCGCTGCAGGATTGACTGCCCTGCCGCACTCCCGCGCAGTCAAGATATATTCACCCAACGCGCGAATGAATAAGGCCGTTTGCCAGGAGCCGCACTCGAACTGTTCATTCCTCGCACAGTTATACCACTCGGCGGTTCGCCCTGCCGCATCGAGATAGGCAGGATCGCCGGTCAACCGCCACGCCCAAACCAAAATCCGTGTACTATTGGCCGCCGATCGCAAGCTGACAAAATCGTCATCCACCGCAAATCCGCTTCCGTTCCCACCACCCCATGCTTCCACAGCACAAGGTGAACCAGAATTGCGAATTCTCCACATCGTGTTTTCCGCCATCTCAATCGCGGCTTCCCGTACGGCTTCATCGCCGGTGAGCAACGACCACGCCGCCATCCCCGTAAAACCATAATACAAATCGGGATGCGGATTGTTGCAATTCCGGTGCGGATTCGTCAAGCCGGATTCATCATGCAAACTATGCCCCCATGCTCCGCCTTGATGCCACAGCCGATCTCCCTCATAGCCACGAATTCTCGTGTGGAAAATATCGATATCCGCAAAATGTTTGTTCGATATTTCCGCCCAATGACGCCAATCGGAACCGCCAATTCGTAACGCCTGATGTAAAAATCCAAGACCGGAATCATATTTCACATTATACGGACTGCGTCCGTCTTCAAAATCGGTGGGGAAATCGCCGTAATCCATCCAGCCAAATAAATCCCACATTTCTTGCGCATCATTCACACTTCGTGCGAGTCCGTCCAAATTTTCCCGTGTAGGATCGAACTGAGCGTCGAGATAATCCTCATATGCGAAATACCGCCCTGCAATACGCGGGCCGAAATATCCAATCGCATGTGTTTTGCGTAGCCACTCAAAACTGGGATGTGCGAGCAACGAAGGGGGCGAGGATTGTTCCGTATTCAGCGATATCCACACATCATGCGTTTTCTGTTCCCCGGGTCTTAAGCGATGATCGAAGGAAAACTCACCCGGAAAAATCCCAAACTCAATTCGGTTGTCTCGCACCCGCAACGCTTTCGGGAACAATTCCCGGAAATAAGGCACATCAAGGCGAACACCTCCCGCCACCAAAGCGCCCGCAGCGGCGTCTCCAGTCTCCACCTCGACTCCATCAACAATCTGCACATATCCGCGCCGTCGAACTCCCGCTTGCATACGCAGGCCTTCCATCCCAGCCGCTCCTCCAAGATCGGTCGTGGCATAGAAATCCCAATTGTCCGTGCCGCTCGAATCTTGATAAATAATCCTCGATTGCTCAGCTGGAGTCTGCAACTGTAACGCCCAAGTGATATCGTCGAATATGATCGTGTTCGGGCAATCCAATCCTTGAATGATTGGTTGGTTCGGCTGAACACCGCATTCGCCATTATTAGCGTTTGGCATTTCTGATCCCAAAACGGCGTCATTGTGATTTACGAGTGTAAGCCGTACTTTCGCATACGGCAATCCGGCGTAAAAATACAACCGCGCCACCAAATCCAAACCATCCACCGCTTCGGGGGACCGTAACGTGATCGCGACACACACCGGTCCCGACTTTATAATTTCGATCTCAGCAGGAGCCGTCTCAAAAATAGCACTCGAGTTCCCCCAAAGTGCTCCTGTAACGAGCGGCGCGCCATTGGAATCCAAGATCGAGGTAAATATGCGGTTATCCGGGACAATCTCGAAAGTTGCCGCGCCGGTGTTTACACGATATCCCCCACCGCCAATCCCGGTTACACTTACGGACTGTGGCGGAACCGGCGGCGTCCCATTCACCACTCGATAGGAAACCCCTCGCTCAGCGATGAAGTCGAAATACACCCAGCCATAACTTGAATTCGTGATCTGCTCCGGTGTCCGAATCGTCGATTGACAAGGAATCGGACCGTCCGGTCCGGAAATGGTCAATGCTTCCGGAATCGAAACTCCCGGCGGAAGAGGAACTCCGACCGTAATGGGCACCGGTTCGGCATATCCGTCCTCCGGCCAGGCAATCTCGATGGGTATGGAAATCGTAGATGGATTGAACGGTGTGGATGTAGGAACCACGGTTGGAGTCATCACGATACGCGGCGTTGGTGTCGACGTAGCCGTTTGAAGCGGTGTTGGAGTCGCCGTCGGAATTTCGATATCAGAATCAGACGAAATCATTAGTTGATTTCCTTCACCGCTCACTTGAACATTCTCTATTGTGACAAGTCCATCGGTATCAGCAACTATTGTTCCCGAACGAACCAATCCATTATCGGAAACTCGCCGATTCTCCCAATAAAACGTTTGCCCTGGGGCAACTTGAAAATGCTGAGTGCGTCTGGATGTAACATCCACCTCCTGTGTCGAACCGTCTGTTGTGCGAAGGCTGACGCTCCACATCTCAGCAGTATCGATAGGTGAACCGTTCCATGAATTCCAACTGGCCGACCATTCGATATTCATGTTATAAGAAGCCACACCATTCGGCGGTAACGAGCCGCTCCCGCTTGCATAGGTAATTGCGGGGATCGTTTCGTTCCGAACCATTTGGAAATCGGCGAAGGGACCACCGAACATCGCAGAACCCCCTAATAAGTTCGGTCCCATCCCATTAAAACCGATCCAGGTATGATCGGCAGTCACAGTTTGGCCTGAATAAGCCCGCCGCGAACGGTTGAATGGTTCATACGCTGGATTGCCTTGGCTTTCCCAAATGATAATCTCATCCTGCGTTCCATGCGCGAGAGTCAAGTAAGCCATCTCATCCCCCCGGCGCTCCACAAGTTGTGCTTGGTGATTCTGCCAGTCCCATACTCCCATTCCGTTGTATTGAACCAAATCCGCCGCGTATCGCCCTCGGTTTTCGATGGGCAAATTGAGTTCGACGCCCCCCCATTTCGGTTCCAAATCATCTGCGATCCAGAATCCCGAGTTCCCATAATTCGTCATCGGTTCGCTCGAATAGGACGCGGCGAACACATTCGGATACCGCATCCCCAATGCCAACGCGCCGCTGCCGCCCATCGAATGACCGTAGGTATAAATCCGCTGCGGATCGATGGAATAATTTTCATCCCGCAAAAGATCATATATCGCGCGAAGCAATCTCTGTTCGGAAAAATTGACTATCGGCCCAGTGGCAACCTCCGCATCCCGATTCCCATAATCGTGCGTGGCGCTATAGCCGTAATACCACGACTGACGCGGATCGTCACACCACAATTCCACACAGCAGAAATAATGGGAACCGTCTCCGGCCTCATACCGCGTGCCGTATCCTTCAATATGCAGCAACAACGCCATCGGCTCCAAAACCGGCCCATTGCACACTTCCGCCGAAGGAAGCCCGACAAAATAATTGTACGCATAGGTCAAACCGTCCGGCGTCTCATATGTCGGATTCCACTGCGAGTAATCCATAAATTGGGTATACACTCGCCCCAATCCGTTTTCCGATTGCCATACCAAGATCGGCGACGGATCGGCAACTTGTTCCGGGATAGGACCATCGGTATTTTCGCTCGAAAAATCAGTCCGGTTCTCGCTCCCGCCCTGAATCATGGTCACCGCATAATACGAATTTTGATCGCGATGAGCCGTCCAGACAAAAAAACCGGTCCCATCCGGTAACTCTTCCCCCAAAGGCTGGATGACATAATTGCGCAGCGAGCGGTAACCGGCATTCTGCTCCGGAGGATAATCAGCGTCGCGCATCCGTTCCGTCCAATAGGCGCACGTTCCTTCCGGAAGAGTCGCCAAGATTTCTGCGCTGGATAAATTCGATGAAGTGATCGGTTGCGTATGCCGGTAAATGACATATTGCTCGCCCACGATATCCTCTCGCTCGCTCCATGTCAGAAAACTTTGTCCGCTACGATGGAACACTTCGAGGTTCGCCGGCTGATCGCTTCCTGGTGGTTCCGGAACCTCTCCGCCGGTCCATAAAGCATAAGCGGTTTCAATAAAGGTGGAAAACTGAGTGGCAGAAAGTTGATTCGCAACCGTGTTCGGATGCGAATCCCCCTCATTCCCCCCATATTCACGACGCAAGCGGTTGGGATGATCGGCATGATTATCCGGATACGCCAAGATATCGAACCAATCGAAGACCGCGACGTTATTGAGATCGGGATGAGCCGCTTGATAACTCGGCAGCCACTCGTCGATCAACCAGTTATTGAATCGCCTTGCCCGGCGTGCATTCGCATTACTCGAGTCGTCATACGGACCATAGTGCATCGGCGGCGCTGTCACCGGGATAAATAGAATGTCCGGATGCGCCGCGAAAATCTGCTCCAAGGATCGGTACTCCGCCCCCTCATAGCGGTACGTTCCTGCAGGATTTGTTGAATTACGATATACGCTCTGATAATTCGCGATTGTCTGCTCATCCGCAAACGGATTCCCCGGCGGTGTTCCATCACTGGAAACATTGCTGGTGGGATAACAACTCTTGAACATCACGATTGCGTTCCGCCCGTCTTCACTTCCCTGCTGTTGTATCCCGGCGAGGTAATCGTTGAACCACAATATCCAATGGTTCATATTCGTGTTGTCACCGGGAACCTCTCCCAACGAAGCCGGACGTCCCGGATCAGGCGATAGAGTATCACCGTAATAAATTTCGTTCACTTCATCGATATACGATTTCCCCAGTAGAATATCGTTCAATCCGTCATTCAACCAATTCTCTCCGCAAGAGTGATGAATGAATAATAAATCATTCTCTTGCGCCTGTACCGATAAGACCGTACCAAGCAAACAAACCGTTACCAAAACACGCCAATGTGCAGATATACGCATATCCATAAGGACCTCTTTTCCTGAATCAAAATATTCTCAGTATGTTTTAGGTCTACTAGAACCGATTGTGCCCATTGAAAACAAATACAGTATCCCATTTCATGATTGTAAGTTATTTTCTCACAAAGGATGGTTATTTGTCAATTTTATTTTCAGAAAAGTGACGTTTTTTTTTGGTTGATGTGGTGATTTTATTCAATGTGTTTGTAAAGGCCAGGTAGGGGCGCAAGAAAGTTGGCGGCGGCGGACAATATGGTAGACGCTGTCTTCAACTAAGTTCATGATGAGCGCACCATCCGAGCCGGAGCGAGTGAAAACAGTAACATTACGAGGCATACCATTTTCGTCGAGGGCGATAATTTCGGCGGAACCAGAGTTGAAAAGAGTAATGTTGGCTTTGATTTTTTCCACTCCAAAAGGCGGCTCGCCGAGACTTTCAATACGGCCTGAATCACCGTCCGAGGCTTTGAAATTGTAGGGATGCTCCACTGTCATAGTCTGGATCAGGATTTCGGACGACTCCTCAAGCGGTTTGTCATCAAGAGAAACAGCAATCAACGAAGCGTATTCGTTATCAACACGTAGGGCGATGTCGTCAAGAACAATTTCCCCCGCTTTAGACAAGAATCCCGCAGCGCCTTGGCTTTTTGGGGTATTCATTTTGACAACACCCTGGCCGTAGTTCCATTTCAGTAGGCCTTCAATGCTTTTTACTGTTTTGGCCTGTCGGTCAATGTGTTCAGCCAGGTTCAATTGAAACGATTTGGCGGGATCATCACCATAGGCGCGCACGACTCGGCCAACATAATAGGCTAGAGGATCGATGGCATTGACGCCGCCTTCGACCGCTTCGCCGGGTGGGACATCGGCTTCGCGGAATGCGTCGAGGTTCTGGGCAGTTGCGCCGCCCGAGCCTTTGAGGGCAAAGAGATCTTCGAGAGTCAGTTCCTGCCGGATAACAGTTTTCGCTTCGGGAACATAACCACGCCGGTAGATCAGTGCATAAGCTGGAAAATTGCCTAGAATAACAGGGCACGAGAGCGCAAATTTTTTCATGCTCGTATCCCAATATGCGCCGCCCAATGCGAAAGTCATGATCGAATCGATGCCTTGCAGCGCGCCATAAGCGGAAGCGAGGAAGGCGTAATCGGCGCGGTAGAGATTCGGATTGGTCCATCCGATTTCGGATATCGTTTGGGGATGATCTTCCATTTGGATGAACTGAAGAGGGATATCGTGGGGAATTTTCAGCGCCGATCTGTTTTCGAATGTGTGGCCAACGCGCACATCATAGGAATGGCTGCCGTCGCCGCTTTTGTGGGGAGCGCTATAGTAACCGTGGCGGTCGATCACTTCACCTGCAGTGTATGTGTAGCGCTCCAAGGCGTCGAGCATGACGGGATCACTGGTGTGCCAGTTGCTGGGACTGATTAGACTTTTTGAACCAAGATCGTTGCGGATATAATCGATTGTGTCTTCATAGAAGCCGCGTTGCAGTTCCGTCAGAAAACACACTTGATCGGAGAGACGGCGCTTTTTCGCAGCGTTGGCCTGCCGGACGGCATCGCCGGTCATGTGCCAGGCTTCATAAAGTGCAGCACGGCCTGAAGTGGAATCATCACCTGATTCACGTTTTCCCCATGTGCGAAAAGCTTTGTCGAGTGAACCATAACGTTCGGCAAGCCATGCGCCAAACCGTTGCTCGAGTTCTTGCCAATGAACTTTAGGAACATTGTCTTTCGTAAAAGTCCAGAAGAAAAAGCTGTCTTCATTTTGCAACTCAATCACGGCGATGGCTGGTTCGTCTGCAAGTGTTTTCCCGGTGTATGGATTCGGTATTGTGAGCAATCCCCGCAGCCACCGGCGATGGAATGCCTGCATGCGTTCATTGAAAAATAGTAACACAAATGGTTTTTTATTATTGGTACTTTCAAAACCCGGTATTCCGTAAGACGGTTGGATGTCGAACCAGAGGGGGAAATAGAAACTGATGAAGGTATATATGCCCTCTCGTTTTAAGGCCGTCACGAAGTAGAAGAGATCGTCCAGTTTTTGATCATCCATTTCCATGGGATTGCCCGATTCGAAAAGAGGGCTGTGATAGCGAACCAGATTAATCCCCATTTTGGCGAGTTTACGTGCCAGATAGTCGATGGAAGCACGATTCAGTCCGGCGATACCGGAGGATGCGTTGACACCCCAAAAACGAACCGGCCGGCCGTCACCTAGAATCAAATCCATACCCTCGGCACGGACGAATCCGTTTACACCCGCTTCGGTTTCATTGAGTGAACGCAGATCAAGCAAGGCTTCATCCTTGAATTCATCCGGTGAAGGTTCCCAAGGGAAAAAACCTTCATTCGCTTTCCCTGATTTTTGATCGGGTTTGAGTTTCCCACGTGGCATAAATGGAAAATCGGTCAAGACAAAGCAATCGAAGCCTGCTGTAAGAGACTCACCTTTACTTGCAAGCAGGCGCAGTTCAAATCGATGAGTCCCCGCGGTAAGATCTACCTCACCCAAGCTGATCCAGTTAGCCGGGACATGCTCCATGAGCACCACTTCATCGGCCAAAGCCACATCCCGCGGGCAGATGCGCCAATCCGCATCATCAAACCGCCAGCGGAAAGGACCGTGTTTCCACATTTTTCGTACCCAAAACTGATACATCCCTGCAGTTTCCACATCTATTTCATAAACTGCAAAAGCTTCTTCACCCGACCGGTCTCCCGAATTGGTCAACCATTGTTCTTCAGACAAAAGGTGCCGGTTTTCGGGAAAAGAACTGGAAGAGAACCAGGTTCTGTTTGGGAAATTGGTCTCGGCGGGATTTTCGCCTTCCCACCAGATGTAATTCATGGTGCCGCTCTGGGCGGGAGACAAAACAAGGAAGATTACAAAAAAGTAGAGAATGCTGATTCGATTAGTCGTCATGGTTTCCTTTCTTGTTGGAAGGATTAGTCAGTAAACATGGATTGTATTATATAATAGTCACTTTAGGAAAAAGGAACAAAACAGATTGGGGGATATAGGAAGAAATCATTTCAGGAACCGCTGTTTTTCTATTCAAGCAGTTCGCACTGAATGAGTAATGATGACGAGTTCAAGGATACAAAACAGTTATACTCACAATCAACTTCTTCTTACTATTCATAGACACTCCATTGTTCGACTTCCACACTCTCCGGTCCATAGACAACGAAATCATCGAGATCCAACTCCCCACTGTAAGCCTGAATTCCGACTCTGCCTTCCGTCCATTCGGCATGTTCCACGTCAAACATTTCCACATCATCCACGTAGCCGGTAAAACCGGTTGCAGTAACCTCCAACACGATATGATGCCAACTTGCCACTTCCAGTGAGCATTCTGTTTGAGCCAGCATCTCACTACCACCCGGTCTGTATATATAGGGTCTGGATTCCGTATTCGTCCAACCGTTGACTATCCAGCGATACATATGGGTATTTTCCCCTGTACGGTCAGACCAGATCAACGGCACGGGATCCTGGACCCGGAAGAGCACATTGACCGGACTATCGCCTTCAGTCAGTGGCATCACTCTGAAATCAATTGTGTATTCCACCCATTCATTGTTCCAATGATCCGATGCAACTAACGTCGCCAGCCATGGATCTTCCGAACTATACTGGGAGTAGACACCATCGTGAACCCACCAATCGCCGGTGATGACTTCCCATTTGGTCTCGGAAACCGCAGGATCCTCGAAGTCGTCCTGAAAGTAAATCTCTTGCGCAACCGGTGAAAAAGACAGGGGAATGAGTAATAAAGCTGTAAACACTCCGAATAGTAAGAACCTATGAGAAATCATCTTCTTCCTCCTTTGACCATGATAAAATGAATCTGCTGTAAAATAATCGTTTGACACGAACGGATTTTTGTATCATATTCCCCTCATACTATCAAGTCCCCCGATTATCCGCATTTTTTGGTTGGAGAACATGTCAACCGTTCAATTTCAAATTCACAACGCCGAAGAATCAGGGCGCTTTCTTTCCGATTTATCGGATGAAAGTACTTTGTCCCATCGATAATCTATTATGCGCGTATGGGGGAACAAAACAGTACCGGTGGTTCAGTACCAGACTCTTTCGGGTTATGCCACTTGCAGCAAGAACTCTACTTTCACAGCATCGAATGGGAACTCGATGCGCCCATCAAGTGTACGGTTCAGAATGCCAGCATTGAGGAGCGCCATGATGTCACCATGTACCGCTTTCACATCGCGCTCAATCCGGCGTGCAACCTCTCGGATAGAGACTGGCCCGGCTCCACAAAGGACTTTAAGAAGTGCCCACCGCTTGGCCGTCAGCACTTCCCAGAGCAGTTCTGGTGATGCAAAGCTGATCCGCGTTTGACGCTCTGCGCACCTCGTCTCCATGGTGTGGGCGGCATCGGCCAGCGTTTCCTTGAGAGAACGAACTTCAAGCACGACCATGTTCATGATTCCACTTCATGACGTCCGCCTCGAAATCAGCCATCAACTGATCCGGCGAAGAAAAGGAATAAGGTTCTTCCTCTGCTCCCACATGCCGGTGATCGCCTTTTCCTCGTTCGTTGTCGTAACGTAACACGCATTGATCCCCAACGACATACGCCAGCCAATACTTGAATTCATGCGTCGCTGGCGGGATTGGCTCAGGAACCCGCCAAATCACTACCTCGGCGAATGCGTCAGCGGCAACGATCACCCGGCGGCAAAGCAGAAGCACAGTCCTCATATTAGAAGAGTACACACATACAGGAGTGTTGTCAACTACTCCAACAGGCACGAGATGATAAATCTTAAATTCGTAGGGTGGAACTACTGCTCCCAAATTCTTTTGACAAACTGGAATCCTCTTTTACAACGGTTTCTGCGTGAGTGAAAAACTGTCTCTCCGTGACCACCAGATTACTGATAATCACCACGACAAAGAGCATACTATGCAAAAAATTAGTTTTTTTCTTCATGCTTGTATCTCCTGAAGAATGAAATCGTCTCTTCTATGACTGATCGTGCGCCAGCTCCTTCCCAACTTTGATTCAGTCGGATCACCATATGGGAGGTGGATTGCAGTGCAAGTAAAAGACCTGTATATTTTATAAAAAGGAAAAGCCGGAAAGGTCACCCCTATGAATTGCAAAGATATCCTCGAACAAGCGTTGAAGTTAAAAGAAGATGAACGAATCTTCGTTGTGGAAGGAATCATGAAAAGTCTTGACGAGCCTGATCGTTCCTTGGATGCGATATGGGCCGAAGAGGCAGAAAAAAGACTCCGTGCTTCTCGTGAAGGAAAACTCGCAGGAATACCTATGGAAGATTGATTATCCTCATCCAAATCCGCCATCAACTCGTCTATGTTTTCAAAGGCCGGCAATCTATCTCGACGTGCTTCATTCATTGCCTTGATCGTCTCTTCATTGGAAACCAGCGGCTCAAAAGGTAGTTTGTTTTCTTTAGTTACTCGAGTCAACATATGTGTTATTCAGATCCTTTCACACCGTAACAAACAATGCGTCCATCTTTCAAACTAATATAAAGTTTTTCATCGGCGGCAATCAGGCCATCATACACCGGTAAAGTCTCCAGCTTCGCGATTTCACCCAGTTTTTGGCCGTCGTCAGTCGAGAAGGACCACAACAATGTGCCTAAGCGTCCTTCAAATGCCGCCAAGGGATCCTCCTCGGGAATCACATCCGGGGGGCCGGCTACAAAGAGTGTATTATCTGCCGCCACCATGGCCCGGACGCGGACCGGGATAAATGTAGACCACCGGTCATCCTTTGCATCATGGTCACGGGCATATAAGCGGTAGCCTTTTTCGCCCGGGAAAAATCCCCTGCGCACGCGAACGCTAGTATAGAAAACATGAACACCATAGAGCCGATCTTCATCGAATGAGAGAATCTGACCGTACGTGGCAACGCGCCCCATGTGCCGGTCCCAGCCGGGCCAACGTGCGCTGTAAGTCCAGTAGGTCCCCTCATTGTATGAATCGTCGAGGAAACCACGGGTGGAAATCAAATGCTTTGCGCTGGATTCCCGTTCAGGAGCGGGAAGATAAATGCGAATGCCGCCTCTCTCCCTTTCCAGCTGCTCCATGGGAGATGGGAACCGTTTCAAATCACTGCGAAAACGCTCTTGATGCAGGAAGAGATCCGCGCCGTCACTCACCAGGATATCGGATTTGGAGCCATCCATGTATCCTGCGCCTCCTTGATCTGTATATGGATCAGGACGTGGACCACTCAGGCGGTTGTGGTGAATCAACTCACCGGTCAAAGGATCGAGGGCATACACATCAATCCCTCCGTCCAGATAGGTCGATCGTCCGGCAGTGAAATAAACCAGTGGACGCGGCGGTTTCGCAGTTACATCCTTTTGTACCACAACGCTGCCGTGCACCGGCCACGCCGATTCCAGTTGTCCAAAAGCGCCGATCATCCGTTCATACGGCGCTGCACAAAATCGCCAAACCTCAGCGCCATCGGATATATCGAGGCAATACACCCAACCGTCTGCCGATCCGAACAAAACCAGGGAACCGCAAACCGTCGGAGGTGAGTCGATCCGGGCACCGGCCGTATAATGCCAAATTTTTTCACCGGTTTGTGCTTCCAATGCATGAATAGTATGCGTGTCTTTTTCAGCAACCAAGAGTGTATGGTCAGAAACCACCGGTGGTGTAATCGGACTCATCAAATTCACTTCCCACTGTTGTTTCGGGTGGTCGGGCACAGTCGTATCGACGCTGCCGCTACGGCGAGGATCGTGGCGATACATCGGCCAATTTTGAGATTTTTCCCATTGTGAAGGAAAGCCTTTCATGTCTCCGTATTTTGGGCCTTTCATCAAACGGGAAGAAATCTCGATCTTTTCAGAAAATGAATCATTCGATTCCGGCATTGCCGTGAGTGCATTAAAATTGGACATGAGCACGCCCTGATAGCAAACACACTGATGAGGAGGCATATAGAGAATACCATTGGCCGGCATCACACCATACGTACATGGGGGACGCAGCCAATCGTGCCGCATGTGATTATTCCCCTGCAGATCGAGAAATTCCACACCCCGTTTCGGCAAGAGTAGAAAACGTTCAGTGGCTTTGGAGCGATAGCAGCGGTAATGATGCCCGGGGCTTGTTAGTTTGGGAACGGAAACCTTGCGCGATGCCTCACCTGTTAGTAGATCGTACCCGATTCGCTGCGTAGTTGTATCCCGCCAATGATCCGGTAAGTTTTCTTGGTTGTCCACACCAAACCAAGCGAGTCCATCGATGATAAAGATGTCCTGAGCATTCCCGCTGGGGCCTCTGTATTGCGGGCTGGACCAAAGTTTCTCTCCCGTTTCCGTTGAAAACGCATGGGCTTGATGATAGCGAACGGTTTGATACCCTCTTTTTTCTTTTTCCTGCGCCACAGGGCCGTATGCAAAGAGCACAACTTTGTCTTGCGCGACTAAGGTACCTTGTTGTCCCCTGCCTTTCACTGATTTACTTTCCCATAGAGGTTGACCGTTTTCCCGATCCAAACACACGACTTGACCGTATTTTGCATAGAAAACATGATCCTTGTTAATTGCTAACGTCAGCGGAGTCATTGTATCCGGTTCACTTTGCCAGAGGATTTGATTGTTCTTTGGATTGAGAGCTAGGATTTTCCCGGGATTTTGGCTGAGTCTGAAATCTCTTCCAGGTTGATGGTTGGAACGATCCGTGTCTCTCACACAGAGAAACAAAGTAGAAGAGTCCAATAAAATCTCATCGGTGCCTTGAGTTCCTTCGATCGTGTACAGCAGA
Organism: uncultured bacterium; assembly: GCA_964412555.1. Lineage (GTDB taxonomy): Bacteria > Hinthialibacterota > Hinthialibacteria > Hinthialibacterales > Hinthialibacteraceae > CAYPPG01. Next base: position 46,985 of record CAYPPG010000041.1, on the reverse strand, counting down.
TCAGCGGTTGCCGCATCGAGCACACTGAGAGGCGCCTGGTAGCCAAGAGTCACAAATAATTTATTATCTTTGGCAACCAAACGGCGAGTTGTAGTTCGCGGCAGTTGGCGCAGCATTCGCGCCCGTTCTCTTGGATTGTCCCAACGCGATTCATCATGCCATTGACGCCATCCCCAGTCGGGCATGGCAATCTTCCACAGTACCATTCCATTGAATGCATCTCTTGCAATAAGTGACCATTGAGACGGGAAGCGTTTTTCCGGCTGACCGAGCGGCCCCTCATCCCAGATATAGAAAACGCGTCCGTTCGCCGAAACCATGGCGGCCATACTCGAATTGATCTCATGGCTGCGCGCATAGGCGGGACCGCATACCCACTGCATACGCTGCGGCGGTCCTACCGCCGTGTCATGAGAAACGGCATTGTTATCCGGTCCATAAAGATAATGCGGCCATTCATCGATCTCCTTCGGCCAAGGTTTGACTTTCTTTATCCACTTTTCACCTTCACTTATCAAAACCACGCCATTCGGTGCGAGTACGCGCATGATTTCGCTCAATTCAACCTTGCCGGATTCCTGTACAATGATCAAATTCACAAGACCATCGGCATAAGGCAGTTGATCTTCATCCCATTGAATGACAGACACCCGTCCATATTGTCCTGATGACCGGAGCATTTCACGCACATTCCGGACCTTCTCTGCATCCCCCTCCAATCCCTGAACGGTATAACAATCTTTCTTCCCCAATTCAGCGGTCAGTTTTCCGTCACTCACACCAACTTGGACGATCACACCACCTTGAATACCGCTTAGTTGAAAGATCTCTTGAGCCTGTTGTTGAACCGACGCGGATTGAGCACTACCGGGCATCAGAGCGAGTAAGATAAAAGCAATGGATATGACATGACACATTCCCATTTCTCCTTGCTTATAAATTATTATAAAAACATTATATTTTCTCCTACGTCACGCGGGTGACCGTTGATCAGTAAACATTCTATTGTTTCTAAAAAACGTTCATCCCATTGCAGATTCATTTTCATTCCAACATAACAACAATAAAGGTTATTTACTTCACATAATAATAAAAGGATGATCATTGTGAGAAAGATATACCTTCCTCAACTTGCTTCACGAATTCATGTTATGTTATACACTACGAATAGTCTATAGATTCAGGAACAGTTGTCGACACTCTTTGGAGAAACAATCGTACCTGCTGGAAAGGCGCCACACACATAGGATTCGGTTACGGAGGATTGATAGTCTTCGATTCACTTGCTGTCACGAATGGGAGATTGCTTTTCAGCACTGTAGATGGACAAGTGATCCGCTACAGTTTTTAAGTCAAGGAAGCCTTTAGTTCGAAGGCATTTCCAAGGAAGATTTGTTTTCAGAATTCATTTAAAATGTATTTTGGGGGACACTCATCAAAAACGCATCCGCAAAAATCTCCCGCATGGACGCCCCACGCAAAAACGCCTTTTTCCGCATGCCTGTCACAAAGTCCGGATCGCCACACAAATACACCCGCCATCCTTCCAGTGCAGGAATCAGTGTAAAGAGATTCTGCGAAAGATCACCGGTCAAAAGGCCATTCCCGGATTCTCCATGCAATACACATGGATGATATGAGAAATTTGGATATTCCACTGCAAGGTGAGACAATGCTGCAACATGATACAATCCCGCTTCATTCAGTGCGCCGTGAAACAGATGAATCGGCCCGCAATGCCCCTGGCGTAACGCATCGCGTGCGATCCCCCACAATGGAGCCAATCCCGTACCGGTTCCGGCCAGAAGAATCGGTTGCTCTGTATTGCCAGGCACATAAAAGCAATCACCCGCCGGACCGCGAATCTGAAGAGAATCTCCATCCTCAAGAGAGTCGTGAATCCAATTGCTCATCTCCCCGCCGCGAATTCGCTTTATATGAAATTCCAAATAGGGATCTTCCGGATGCACCGCGATCGAATAACTGCGCGTTAAACCGTCATCTCGAATCAACTGGACATATTGTCCCGCGCGATACTCGAATGGCTCGGACGGCTCAAGAAGCAATTGAATCACATGTTCATTGAGTGCGGATTTGCGAACAACTTTTGTGTCGATAGTACACTCGGCTCCACCGACTACCAAATCTTCTTCCGGTACACACTGACAAGCCAGAAAATAGTTTTGCGCTTTTAATGTCTCCTTTAGTTCTTTCTGCGCAGCGGCAGGTGGTTGCCCCTCCACCGCCTTTAACATACACGCCTGACATTTCCCGCTACGGCAAGAAAATGAGACGGACTCCTGATTCCGCAAAAGCCCATCCAACACTGTTTCATTTTCCAATAATGAATATTGCTTTCCTTGATAGGTAATAATAGACATTCAACAACCTCAATACAAACAACCACTTATCGATTCAAAACATCGTTTCGAGTCCCCTCAGCGATTTGCGCGACTTGTTGGATCAGCGCATCAGAAACACCTTTTTCCTTCATGCTTTCCCCCAGCAGTTCGATCACCGCATCGACATGCGAATCATTGAGGCCGCGCTCGATCAAATGAGCATGCCCGGCACGCAAATCCTGGCCGGTATATTGGTTCGGTCCGCCGAACACCATCGTCAAAAACGCCTTCTGCTTCGCAATCTGCTGATCCATATCTACATCATCGAAGAATCGGCTGGTGCGGTCATCGGTCAACACTTTCCGGTAAAACAATTCCACCACGGAATCCACTGCTTCTTCTCCACCCAACTGTTCATATAACGTTGCCATAATTCAATTCTCCTTTCATCCTTAAAAGATGTATACAAAATACATCTTTTCTCACCCATGTCCATTAAATCCACCTTTTTCTTTTGATATAGAGTTTGATTGGGATGACTGGAACGTTTGTCCTACTGCGAATCAATGGATACCAGTTGTTTCACACTATCGCGGTCATGGACCAAATCGTCCAGCGTATATTGATCGAGAGTATGTAAAAACTGCTGTGTCGCTTCTGCGAAAATATCTTTGAGGTTACAAAACGGTGTGATCCGGCACTGATTGGACTTCGAATCGAAACATTCCACCAGATGAAAATTGGATTCCGTCTTCCGCACCACATCCCCGATTTTGATCGAATTCGCTTGCCGCGCCAATTGAATTCCCCCACTCCGCCCCCGTACCGTCCGGATAAAACCGCATTTTCCCAAATGATGCACCACTTTCACCAGATGATCCCGTGAAATGTGATAAAACTGCGCAATCTCCTCGATGGAAACCCGTTTCTCCGGCTGCAGCGAAAGGTAAAGTAAGACTCGCAAGGAATAATCCGTAAATACGTTCAGATTCATATAATTTCAATGAATATCAAGGTTTTTCCATCTGTTGATTGCAAATCCTCCTCCATTTACGAGCCACAATATCATCGGAATTCGCTAATTCTTCCGAAATCTTCTTCCTTTCCTCCTCATCTGTTAAACCAGAAAACTTAGACCGCAACCGATCTTGTAATTGTCTTTTCAAAGCGACAGAATCTAATTCTTTTTCTGATATCTTACTCATACTACCTCCAATGGACTTCGAATTTCTATAGGTAAATATCCCTCACGCAGATTGACAGCATTAAAGCCTCTTATCTTATCAAAATGTACCAAATGTTTAAAATTCCAACTCACGATTAAATCCACTTTTGAGATAGTTGCAATTGCCACATGATGTGCATCATCTATGCATCTCATCCCAAGTACTCCTTCTCCCAAGTACTTATCTCGCAAAAGTTCTGTTTCTATAGATCTTTGAACAAATTCTGTCAATTTCTCTGGTAGTTTTTCATAGATTGCTTTAACTGAATCAGGAGCGTTTAGCAGTTCTGCTGCCAATAAGTCAGACATAACCAGAATAATTTCTTCTCGATAAGCCATTTCTATAAGAGCATGGCTTTCCTTTGAGAATTCTTCATCAAGACATCCTCCGATAACCGATGTATCAATATAAATTCTTAATTTTTTCATCATCACCATTATTATACCTGAATTCATGTTTCTCTACAATTTGATCATTCTATCATTTTCTACGTACTTCCCGCAATCCAACTTTCCGTATTTTTCCGAATTTCTGAAACTCCCTCTTCGCCGTACATTTATATTAGAAATTGAATCCAAAAAGGAGTCACCGATCATGTGGAACAAATTGCAAACCATGAATAAGTATGACTTTCAACCGTTTTTCTTCACTGTCCTGCGCATCGGCATCGGCTGGCATTTCTTCTGGGAAGGTTGGGTGAAACTGGCGCAGCCGGCTTGGAGCGCCGAAGGCTATCTAACCGGTTCCTGGGGACCGCTAGCCCCGCTATTCCGCGGCATGGCCGCATTGACAGTCGAAGAGACACCGATTCTGTCCTGGTTCGCGACGGAAAGCACGGCAAGTGTGCAATGGATTTTGGCGATCACCAACGTGATGATCCCCTGGCTGTTGCTTGCCGCCGGCCTGGGGCTGATGCTCGGTCTGTTCACCCGGCTCTCCATTGCCGTGGCCATGGGACTCTTGGCTCTTTTCATCGCCGCCGCCCCCTCCTTCGACTATGCCCCCCAAATGGCGCATATCGAAGAGGTTGGATGGACAGCCTTTTACACCGATCTCACTCAAGCCTCCTGGGCAGGAAAAATGATGACCGGCAATGAGGGAAGTTATTTCCTCATCAACAAGAATTTCATCGAATTTCTTGCGCTTGCTGCGATGCTTACCATCAACTACAAGCGCTTATACGGTTTCGACCTCCTGTTTCCAACGGAACAGGAGCAAACGGTTCCTGATAGCAAACCAGCAGTACAAACCGCAAGACTCAATGCGGAAACACAATTTGTGAAATAACGATAGACAGAAAAGGAGACTGAATCATGAAACTCAATGCAGACAACAAATTGATCGGACGCCGGAATTTCCTGAAAGCCGCCGCGGTTTTACCGGCTGTCGGCGCTGTCACATATAAAGCCTCAGCGTTAGGACCCGTGAAAGCCGGTATCGTCGGTACTGGTATGGAAGGGCGAATTTTGATCAGCCTGTGCGATCCGAAATATATGTACCTGATCGCTTCTTGCGATATTCGCCCTGATAATCAGAACCTCGGCCATAATATGATCAAGAATCCGGATGTGGGACATCACCCCAATCCGAAACTGTATACCCGGTATGAAGATATGTTGAACGATCCTGAAATCGAGGCCGTCATCATCGCCACTCCGCTCCATCTGCACGGCCCCATGGCGATCCAAGCGCTGAAAGCCGGCAAACATGTCTTCGTGGAAAAAACCATGGCTTATTCCGCCGAAGAATGCCTGGAAATGGTGCGCTTGGCGCGCATGAATAACTTGAATCTGCAAGTCGGCCATCAGCGATTCTACAATCCGCTCTATTGGGACGCCTACAAGATGGTCAAAGAAGGACTGTTGGGCAGTGTTTACCATGTCCGAGCTTTATGGCACCGCAACACGGATTGGAATTATTGGACGCACGCCCGCCGGGAAGCCACCGACGGCTTGCTCCAGAAACTCATGAGGATGGATACGGGCAAATACGGTTATCCGGACATCCAAAAATTGGTGAACTGGCGCTGGTACAAAGAAACATCGCACGGTCTGTGGACAGAGCTGTGCAGCCATCAAATCGCTATCACCAACTGGATGTTCGATTCACTCCCGACTGGTGTATTCGCATCCGGTGGAACCTACAAATCCGAAGAAGACCAGAACGATCTCTATATGCAGTACATGGATGAATACAAAATCAAGCAGAAGTACAACGACACCGAGGCCAAGAATTTTGAGGAATATGTTCAACTCCAAAAAGGATACGAAAAAGATGACCGGACGATCCCTGATCACATTTATGCGATTTTCGACTATCCCAAGAATCGCACGGTCACGTATTCCTCCATACAAAGCAGCAGTGTCGATAACTATTACGAAGAAATCATGGGAACCCGGGGCACGATCATTCTGAGCAACGAGAATGAATCCTATCTATTCTGGGAACCCGGTTGGGACGAAGAAAAATCACAAAAAGCCGCGGATGAAGCGAAAGAAACCACTATCGATGTTGTGGAAGAAGACGTCAGCAAAGCCGCCTTCGCCGCACATGAATCCATGGAAGCGACTGGAAGCGGCGGCGCATCGGATATGGACAAACTCGATCCCTACCGCTGGGAACTGCAAGGATTCGCCCACACGATCCGTTCCGGCGCCCCGAATCTGTGTGACGGCATCGCTGGTGCGAAAGCGGCTATCGCCTGTCTGTATGGAAAGCAGTCACTCGAAAGCAGAACACGTTTGGACATTCCACCATTGGCAGTATGACTCTTTTTTCTCTCTTCATCAGTCATTTTTCAGTTGACGTGATACAATATTAAGTGAAAGTAGAAGAAAAAAAGAGATACACAAGGAATGCTAAAACAGATCGATACGAACAAAAAAACAACTAGAGTTTTTCATGGTAAAAAAATCTTCATTATTTCCGCAGATCAGGAATTGACGCGATTGATTCACGAAACCCTCTCTCCGCACGGCGCCATTCTTTTCAATGCGCTTACACCAGCGGAAGCAATCGGAAATGTCTTGGCCAAAAATCCCGATTTGATCATTTATGACGAAAATATGCCGTCCTTCAACGGTTCAACCGTCCTCTCTGTCATCAAACAGAAACGGCCCAAAGGCAAAATCCTGTTCCTGAACCGTGCCGGAGTGCCTTTGCGCTCCATCGATGTAACCGCCCAAGGTGTATCTTTCTCCATTGCGCGAAATTCCAATCCACAGCAGATATACAACGGCGTCAAACACTGCTTGGCAGTCGCTTCCGTACCTCGAGTGGAATCGATGGCCAGTTAAAATCATTTTTTCATCCGATTGAACCTGACACATTTTCCTTTTTCTGCTATCCCTCTTACATAGGTTGGGTGGGTTGAGCAAAGCGAAACCCACCATCCATTCTTTCCATTCTCTACGAGGAAGAAAGAAACATGAATCGACGCTGCCGCCTATTCCGGAAACCGGTTCTGTTCATACCATGCGCTGTCCTATTGATTTTGTCTTTGACCATGAATGGAACCGCTCAAACAAACGGATCCAAAATAGAAGTCAAACGATTTGTTTATAAACATACCCTCCATGGCGACCTATCCCTTTTCATCCATTTTCCCACGAATTGGACGCAAAATGATCGCCGGCCGGCGATCGTCTTTTTTTTCGGTGGAGCCTGGGTGGGTGGAAATACCGGTCAATTCACGGAATATGCCGACTATCTGGCTAAACGCGGGATGATTGCCGCCAGAGTCGATTACCGCGTCGGTCCTCGATACGAGTTCAAGGCATTTTACAATGTCGAAGACGGGAAAAGTGCCATACGTTGGTTACGAGCCAACGCTGAAACACTCAGTCTTGATCCAAAGCGTATTGCAGTCGCGGGGGCATCGGACGGAGGACACGCCGCAGCTTGCGCATTTACAACAACAAATTTCGAATCATCCGGTGAAGATCATTCGATCTCTTCCAAACCGAATTTGCTCATTCTTTTCAATCCGTTATTGAATCTATGGACATCGGACATGATCAAACGAATCGGTTCCTCGGCTACTGCCAAATCACTTTCTCCGCTCCTTCACCTTACTGCGGATATGCCTCCGACACTCTTGATGTACGGTTCTCTCGATCCTCTTCTCCCGCAAGGGAAAGAATATATCACCCGCGCCAAAGAATTCGGTTTTCCAGCAGAACTGTTTACAGCAAACGGTGAAAATCATGGATTCTTCGCAAAATCCTATTGGGTGAACAAAACATTCCAGTGGATCGATCAATTTTTATCGAAATACGGATATCTTACTGGAAATCCTTCCCCACCGTTGCCGAATCATTCCCGTTTTACAGAAAATCACAATTCCGTCTCCTCGAAATTAGACGATCCGAATATCAAAACCGGCTCCTTCAAGACTCAATTCAAAGAACATAGCCCCTTATCCGATCTCGGTGAAATGGCAAAAAGAATGAAATTCAAATTGAAACGAGGCGAGCGCACCGGCCATTATTACAAAATCGAAGAGGAAAGTTATGAAGTCTATGTACCGGAAGATTACCATCCCAACATCCCATACGGGTTGCTCGTTTGGGTTTCACCCGGGGATGACGGCGGTATTCATCCGAAAGGTTGGAAGAATATTCTGAACCAGCACAAATTGATTTGGATTGGCGCCGACAATTCCGGAAACGATAAAGATATTTATACCCGAAGAATATCCCTAGCCCTCGACGCGGCATACAACATGCAAAAACGGTACAAAATCGATCCCAACCGGGTTTATATAGCAGGTCTGTCAGGCGGTGGCCGTGTGTCCAGCATGATGGCGTTTCACTATCCCGATGTCTTTGCAGGCGGAATCTTCATGATCGGTGTCAATTATTGGCAACGGATGGAAGTACCGAGTAAACCGGGATATTTCTACCCGGCCAGTTTCGCCAAACCGGATATTCACTATCTGTCTCATGCTGGAAAATATGGGCGCTATGTATTCTTGACCGGTGACACTGACATGAACAGGGAGCAAACCTATTGTTATTATGAAATGGGGTACAAGAAGTATTTAAATCATGCTCTTTACATTCAAGTTCCCGGAATGGGCCATGAAAGCCCTCCGGCGGATTGGTTTGAAAAAGCGGTAGAATTTTTAGACAATCCTTCCCCCGGCTAATTGAACCAAATTTCTTCAAAAAAATCGTAAAAAAACCCCTGCTCATCCTGACTTTTTCCTTTTTTTACGTTACCATACCCATGATACTTTATCAGATATAAAAGTATGAATTCCGTTTTTTTTTTGGAATCCTAACCGCCCTACAATCGATAACTTCCATGTTTTCGGGCGGTTACGAATCGGCAATCGTACGATCATGTTCCAGACGCTTCTCATTGGTATCACTTTATTAGTCGGAGCATGGGCGCAGGCGGATTTTGCGGATGCAAGTCAGACCGGCGGCCAAAATGATCTCTTTTTGTCAGAAAGTACAGCGACTCCTACTCCTACGAATTCTCCGGAATTTCGAATGACACCGACGCCAACCGTCACACCGACACCAATAGAAATTCCTCCAAATTTTACACCGGTAGTTGACGGAGCCAAGCAAGAAAGGCAAACACCGAGATCCGGTTCTACATCGGATAGCAGTGATAGCAGTAACCAGCAATCATTTCCGACTGTACCGCCTCCGACTGCACTGAATATATCTCCAACAATGCAGCCAGGAGAACCGGCAGTCATCATTGTGAATCATCTAATTATTGAGAACAATTTGAATCCGGATTCACTCATTCATTCCGATCCGATGCTATCGGATATTGAATCAGTCAATCGATCCGATACAAGCAGTACATTTCACGACGAAACAATATCCGATGAAAACGGTTTCTCGCTTCCTATCGAACAAATTGTCATCGGAGAAGTGGAATGGCATGACGAATTCACCAAATTTTTCAAGGGGATGGAAGACGAGACCTCCCAAGATTCCCTGTCCACTAGTACAAAGTTTCCCACGACGACTGATCCGGTAATCTGTCGGCAAAAAAATATCGTCAAACCAACTGCGACACCAAAACTGAATATAGGATTGAAGAATGACTTTCATTCCACTCCATCGCCAACCGTTCGAAAATCGATACAATTGGCTTACAACGACCATAATCAACGGCAAACTATCTCACAGACTCTAAACTCTCAAGCAAAAACGAGGAATCTCTCTGTTACCCCAAAAACGATTCCGGTAGCAGAGGGCGATATTTTCAATCTACTTTTTCATCCGGATACATTTTGTTTTCTCACTTTTATTGCTGTATGCTGGTCTGCGCTTTTCTTATACATCCGAAAAAAGAGTCCCTCCTAATAACAGTTTTTGTAGAAAGTATAAACATAACCGTCCGAAACAGTGCAACTGCATAATTCATCCATACCAAGTCACAGGCATATCTTTTGGGGATTGTAGAAAATCCACTTTTCATGGAAACTATGTCAAGAATTAATCTCATTTTTTTGAACAAAACATTAATGGATCGAGGAGAAAGAAGATGGATGTTCGAAGAAGAGAATTTTTACTATCATGTACCGGAGCAGCGGCGTTATTGCAAGGAACAGTCGGTACAGTCCTGGCACAGGAAAGACGCAGAAATCGTGAGCCGCGAATCGGAATTCAACTTTATTGCGTTCGCTCTGCATTTGAAAATGATGTAGCCGGTTGTATTCAAAAACTGGCTGAAATGGGCTATCAAGGTGTGGAGTTTTGGGGGTATGGGGGAACGGAAAATATTTATAAGGAATGGAGCGCTGAACAGTTGCGCAAGCTGCTGGACGCAAACAACATACGTTGCTGCGGAATCCATATGAGCGTGGATGCACTCTCGGAAGAGAATTTCGACCGGACAATCCGGAATAACCGGATTTTAGGGAATCGCTATCTAATCGTCGCCGCAGCGAGAAATTTAATGGAATCCCCCGAATCGATCAAAAAGTTCGCCAACATCCTCAATGAATCCTCCGTAAAAGCACGCGAAAATCGAATGAGAGTCGGCTATCACTGTCACGGTTTTGATTTCAACAAATTTGAAGGCACGACTGGATGGGATCTTCTTTTCAGCCAAACGAAGCCGGAAGTGATCATGCAACTCGACACTGGCAATTGCGCCCAAGGCGGCGGCGATCCGATTGCCATCTTGAAAAAATTCCCCAATCGAGCGACCACAGTCCACATCAAAGGATATGAAGGCGCCCCACTCGAAGTGGAAGATCCGACATGGGCTGAAATTATCGAGCTTTGCAAAACACAGCACAGAACGAGGTGGTATATCGTCGAACAAGGCGAAGTGCAAGGGAAAGGATTTGACGTCCCCAGGGAATGCTTGAAAACATTGAAAAAGATGATTTAGCAATCAGTACACTTCAAACCGGTAATTCCAGCGCCGATTCGGTGCGCTGTCTCCATTAAGCCCCAATTCCGAGACATCCCCAAATTCCTGAATATTGTCAACCCAATGAAAATCAAAGGTCGGAGTTTTCTCTTTCCCGACGACACTCTCACGCGGAATCTGAAGTTCCATCCCATTCCCGTTCACTTGATAGTCGATTGATCCTATGGTTTTCCATGAATCGTCACACCATGCTTTCAAGGTTGAATTCTCATCGCTCAATACCTCATGATTCACGATGAAATCATATCCCAACCAACCGGTGCTTGCATCTTGATCCGAATCGAGTAATAGCATCATCCAATGCCGGTCTGTTCGAGGAGAGATTGGCTTTAGGGTTTGGATAAAAAAATAGAGATTCTCTTTATCGTAAGCGGCTTTAGCGATCACGAAATCATTGCGGCCGGTATGATTGTGATACACCAGTTCTCCATAGCCTGGATGGTCGCGATGAATCGTGTCACCGATTGTATCCCGGAATTCAGGCGAGACGGGCTCCCAGTCATGGAACTGTCCGTCGATGACGATCCGGCTTGGTCCTTTCGCTTTCGGCCGTTCCCTTACGCCTTTGAAACGACGTGCCCAACTCGCCAATTGGTAGTAGTAATTATCCCCATGGCCTCCCCGCATCGGCTCACAATCGCGGCTGTATTCTTGCGTATATTGATCCACGAACAAGCCGCCGGGGTAATAGCAGTCTTCATCCGTGTATTTGAACCATTCCGTATAACGTCCGGCGATCCACTCGTTCCATCCCGTTACAAAGAGAAACTGCGGATTTACTTTCATCGCACGCGACCATTGCTCATCAAAATTCAAACCAAGATTCACTGCGCCGTCCCGTTCATCCTTTTTTCCGTTATGCCAACTGCGTCCCATCGCACCGGCCTTATGGCTCATCGGTGCAGGGCCGGGCGTATTGGGTAGAGCGTTTTGCGCTACACCGACACTCATTTGTTCCGCGTCCCCCTTACTATTTCTGAAGACGTGCTGAGGATACACTTCCAACCAACTCCACTGATTCGCGCCCGTCGGTCCGATCCAATAATCCGGCATAGGCCGCCGAAATGTAAAGAAGTTCAGCATTTCCTCATTGTCGATGAATTCTTTGTTCGCCAGCAACAAGGGTTTGCCTTTCCATTGAAACCAAAGTTCTTTCCAATGATCCGTCTCGTATAAATCCTTCCAAAGCCGCTTCACAACCGGCCGAGGATCCCCGAAAGGCGCAATAAATGCAATGGCAGGCGTACGCGCTCCCTCTTCACGCATGGCCGTATACTCTCGGCACAATGCCTCGTATTCATCTTTCCAGGTAAAGGGTGGATTGGTCGTATCAAAAAAGATGGCATCGATCCCCGCATCCACTAGCATGGAAGCATGCTTTCGAATCACGAAAGGATCTGTCATTAAATAGTACCCGAGTTCCGGTTCCCCCCAATGATGCGTCCTATGCTCGGTCGGCCAATCCACTTTTCCGTCTTTGGCTTTGGCAATGAGTTTGGTATTATCGTTCGGACCGCCTCTGCCTGGAATATGCCATGTCCAATAAAAGATTCCAATCCACTTATTCTTTTTGATGGATCCACATTCCTGGAATCCCGGAACTGTTCTTCCAAGCGCATCCGTAGCCACCCAGGTATCAGCATAAACATCGCCATCCGTATACGGTTTGCCTTCAAAACCATTTGCCGCTTCTGCTGGAAAGCAAATCCACAATATTATCGACAAGGTGATGATAAGCCTATTACTCCATGTAGGCGTCATACTTCTTTGATTGTTCGAAACCATATCCATTCTCTCCTAATTAAAATACTCATGTATGGATTATTATGGAAATACGTCGGTTCAATTTCAATCCCCTTCTAATTCATGCGAAATAATGGTAATTTCTATCGACGTTCGTTTCTATCTTAATACTGGAGCGCGGGCATCCCTGCCCGCATTATAGAGCGTGTGTATCTTTTTTCGTTCGTTGTGCCCATTAGGGCATGAGTATTTTGTAATGTAAGTGTGTGTTGAGCGGTGTGTTGGATGGCCGCTCGAGGTAATCGTTCATGATGGAAGAGCAGTCTCCTTTGAATCCCTTTGAGGAAGGGCCGGAGAGGATTCCGCAGACCGTATCCGACCAATTGTCTTTGTTATTGCAGCAAAGGCACGAGATCGAACAGGCGATTGAAAAATACAGGCGCTTGTGGGCGGTTCTCTTTGTAGATCTATGCGGTTCCAGCCGTCTTTTCAGCGAACGAGGAGATTTAAGCTCTTTGTTGATCGTGAATCGGTTTAAGGAAAATGTGTTGAGTTCGTTCCAATCCTTTCACCCCAAATATGTGGAATTGAGCGGAGGAGATCAGATTCTTGCCGCATTCGAAAATTCGGTTGTCGCCGCAGAAGCGATTATCGCCACGCTCCGCAAACTAGACCTATACAACCAAAGTGCCAATGAGGCAGAGCGAATTCACATCAGCGCTGGGCTTCATCTCGGAAAGGTGTTTTATCAAAACGAGAAATTAGAGCACCAATGCAATACACTGAATATCGCTAAACGATTGCAAGATCTCGCAGGAACAAATCAGATTTTTATCTCCAAAGATGTGAGCACAGAACTTTTTCGGCAAAATAAATATTATGTGACTTCCCTCGGTCGAAAATCTTTGAAAAATATCAAGGATCCGCAGGCATTGTATGAATTGCATTGGCGCGAAGGAGATGAATCCGGTTATACGGGAGAAGTGTTACAAACATCCACGATCGAAAACCAACCGGAAAAACCGAATCATCATGAAACAATTGTTCAAACGTATAAAAAGAACAGCGTTTCCAACCCTTTTGTCGATGAATCTCCACCATCGGAAGGGATTTCGTGTTCCAGAATGGAGAGTTTTTGTTTCTCGGATCACACTCCGGAGAATAAGAAAATCTATGTTTCACAGGAGGGAAATCCAAATCATTTCTCTTCCATTAATGAAGCGATTCAATTTGCACCAATGAATTATGAAATCTATGTGAAATCGGGGATTTATCGGGAAAATGTGCGGATAAATCGTTCTCATATCACTCTTATTTCCGAGCCGGTGGGTATGGTGAGAATTGAACCGGAAAGTGGACCCCCATTCGAAATCCAAAACGCCGAGAATGTAAAGATTGTCGGATTCCTTGTCGAAGGACCAAGAAATACCGAATCGACTCCCTGTTTTCGAATAGAATCAAGCCGTTCAGTGAAAGTGGAACAATGCTCTATCGTTCGTTCGAACGACGATGGCATTTATGTGCACACGAGTAAAGAGGTGCAAATCAAGCATACCAATGTGAAAAACGCCTATACCGCGGGAATCCACATCGGCGGTGTATCTTCGGCCGTCATCGATTCATGCAACGTGACGGATAACGGCAGAATTCAACATGAAATACCGATGAAAGTCGGATACGGGATTTGCATTAAAGATCATTCGGATGTTACTATTCAATATTCCACGATTGGCGGCAATGTAGGTCCGGGAATTGCGACAAGGGGAACAGACGGTGTGAAAGTATTGCGCAACAAAATTCAAGGAAACGGGGTAGTTTCTTTGTCTCCCGGTGTGTTCTTTTCACAATGTGCAGGGGGAGAGCTTTCAAAAAATCAAATCATCGAAAACGGTGGAGCGGGTATACGATTGCTGGAAGCGAAAGTGAATGTGGTCGGCAACAAAATTTTACGCAACGGGAATTTGACAAAACCACCACTGGGGGGGATCGTGTGTGTGGACAGTGCGAAGAGCAAAGTCAAACGGAATACCTTGGTTGGCAATGGAGACGATTCTGTCAAATATTATCGGCAACGTCCACAATCCATAACGAAGGAATTCTTTGAAGAGCCGTATAATGAAGAAGAAATGATCGAGAATGAATCTCCGGAGGAAAAACCAATCGGGCCTTCAAAAATGGCTTGGATCAGTATGGCGGCACGAAAACATAATCGGCCGGTATTTTCCGTAAACCCCAAAAATAAAAGGGATAAGAAATAATTCATGGTGATTCAGCTCCATGAATTTTCTGTTTTCCTTCTCTGTATCCACTTATTTTAAATCCTGTAATTTTTAATTTTCTGTAACAACCTGTGGTGCAAACCTCTGGTCTGCTGCCAAAAATGTGCAGACAGGATGTCCGCACCACAAGTTATGCTAAAATATAATGTAGAACAAAACGAAGAATTAGATAGACCGATCTGCGGTTATTCCAAGAAATTGAAATACTATTTTGAATATCACGAAGGCGGAAAATGCGTTTATACAGCATGCATAAAATGAATAACACAACCGAGACCCGCATTTTCAAGAAAAGGGGGTCATAATGGTACAGACAAAAGAACCTCGAACATTGGATGAATTATTGGCTCAGCATACAGTAGAAGGTGAATTGTATGAAGTGTTGGAAAATAAGAAAATTCGATGCTTTGCCTGCGGGCATCGATGCTTGATTCCGGAAGGAAGGCAGGGCGTTTGCAAAGTCCGTTTCAATGAAGAGGGCAAATTGCAGGTTCCCTTCGGCTATGTGGCGGGATTGAATTGCGATCCGATCGAAAAGAAGCCGTTTTTTCATGTTTTGCCCGGCTCGAATACCATGAGTTTCGGAATGTTGGGGTGTGATTATCATTGTCCTTTTTGTCAAAACTGGCAAACCTCCCAAGTAATTCGAGATACCTCAGCGGGGGGGCCAATCCGGCAATGTACTGCAGAAGAATTTGTCGACATGGCACTGCGATATGGAGCGAAAACCGTAACAAGCACATACAATGAACCGTTGATCACCTCGGAGTGGGCGGTCGAAATCTTCAAAATAGCGAAAAAACACGGTCTTCGCACTTCCTATGTCTCCAACGGGAACGGTACACCGGAAGTTCTCGATTACATCCGTCCCTGGACGGATTATTACAAAGTGGATTTGAAGAGTTTTCAAGATAAGGAATACCGAAAACTCGGCGGTACTCTGAAGGCGGTCTTGGACACGATACGAATGCTGAAAGAAAAGCGATTCTGGATCGAAATCGTAACGTTGATCGTGCCGGAAATGAACGATTCCGAAGAAGAATTGCGGGAAATAGCCCAATTTATTGCTTCAGTCGGCAAGGAAATCCCTTGGCACGTAACGGCCTTTCATGAAGATTATAAGATGTCCGGGATGGGAAATACCTCCGCTGAAACCTTATTACGGGCATCAGAAATCGGGAAAGAAGAAGGATTGCAGTTCGTCTATGCCGGGAATCTTCCCGGACGAGTGGCCGATGGAGAAAATACCTATTGCCCCAGCTGCCAAAGTCTATTGGTGGAACGCAAAGGTTTCCGAGTGATCCAGAATCGAATTCAACACGGAGCATGTCCTTCATGCGGCCATATTATTCCCGGTGTATGGGAATGAGGGGGGGATTATCCTCCCCTATATTCTTGTTTTATATACATTCTAATGAGAATAAAGATAGAGAAATTCCCGACATCATGGGTATATAAACAAAGTTACGGTAGGTATACATCGTGATGAAGCGATTGCGCAGTCAGATGATCGCCGCTTTTTTAGGATTGGTGGTGCTGGCTATTATTCCGCTTTCCATTATCCCCTATTATGCATTGAGTATTCGCCATCGGACAACCCGCAGCGACTTGTTGGATAACACCATCAAAGAAATGCAGCGAGACATCGATCTGATCGGGAATGACCTCAATATCATTCTCTACAATGCACAGTTATACATGCAGGCCGATTTTCCGAAACGCCCGAAATTGATCGAGGTATTGGAAACAAGCGACAATCCCAATGATTTTTCAATATGGAAAGAGATTCTATGGCGGGATTTTTTTAAAGAACCTTATAATCGCTGGTTGAACTACGAACGGGATTTTTCCATTATTCCGAAAAAAAAATTCCTGGAAATGGAATCGTGGCTCGAAGAACAAGAATTCTATGAAGACGAACAGGGTAGAATTTATTTGTTTTGTTTCAAACCGCTTTGGAAGGGGAAAAGCAAGGATGAAATGGAAATCATCGGCGGCCTGTTCGCAAAAATTACCTTGATAGAAAAACAGCCCGGACAGATGCCGGTATTCCGGATTCAAAACTCATACGATGCTTATCATACCGTAATCGACCCGTCTCCAAGTATTTTAAGACCCTATTTGCCGCCTGATGCCTACGAACGTCTGTATGATTTCGACGAAGATGGGCGATATGAGGAAATCGAAGTGGATGATGTTCAGCTGGATTTCATCTCGGGTTGGGAATCGATGCGCATGCAGACAACGATACGGCCGGTAATCAATCAAAGAGGTGAACTGGCGGCAGTGATGATTCTTGCTGTGCCGATCGTGGATCTATTGGATATGATTGGCTTATGGACAATGTGGGGAGCCGTGGCAACATTAGTCGTAAGTTTAGCTGCGGCTGTCTTGATGGCCCGTTATATTACGAAACCCATCAATGAATTGGCTGCAACAGCCGCTCACATGACGGAAGGACACTATGATGTCCGCGTCCAAATGACAGGCACGTATGAACAACAGGTTTTATGTTCGACCTTCAACCAATTGGCGGATCGAATCCAAAACCAGCTGATCCAGTTACAGAGCCAAACGAAAGAGTTGGAAGAAAGCAATCGTGAGTTGTATCAAACTCACCACTTCTTGCAAAATATCCTTGCCCATATTCATACGGGAGTCATGAGTCTCGATTCGGAAGGCCGGATCAGTCATATCAACCGTATCGGCATGGAAATACTTCAAATTCAGCACTTTCTCGGCCAGAAACTCGACAATCTGGTCGATTCGAATTCATTCGGGAAACTGGTCCGGTATTCTTTCCTGAACTGCCGATCTCTTTTTAATGAAGAAATCCCTTATCAATTGAATAATGGGGAAACACGGCCATTGCAAATCAGTACGGTTCCTCTTCTCGAAGACGGGAAATTATCCGGGCTGGTCGTGACATTTCACGATCTTTCCTCGATTCGCAAGTTGGAAGAGCAATTGCGCAGACAGGACCGGCTGGCGTCGCTAGGCCGAATGGCGGCCGGTGTGGCGCATGAAATACGCAATCCACTCGGAATCATCCGTGGTTCAGCCGAACTGTTGAAGAAACGGTTTGGGGGACAACCCAATGAAGAAGGATTGACGGATTTTATCGTTGAAGAAGTCAATCGATTGTCACGAGTGGTTACGGATTTTTTAATGTTTGCTCGACCGCCTGTTCCTACTCTGGAAGAAATTTCCGTGGAGACACTTTTGGAAAATATCATCACCTATGTGCAAGGATTCTCTGAATCGGAAAAGTTTCACCTAAGCAAGGAAATCGAGCCTGAATTGCCTCCGATTGCCGTCGATGAGGAATTGTTCCGGCAAGCCTTCTTGAATTTATGGTTGAATGCGCAACAGGCCATGCCGGAAGGTGGGACAATCGTTATTCGTGCGCAGAAATATGGAGAAAAGGAAATCGACATAGAAATCAAGGATGAAGGAGAAGGGATTCCTCCAAATTGCATTGATCGAATCTTTGATCCATTCTACACCTCAAAAGACAATGGCACCGGACTCGGATTATCCCTCGTACATCAAATTGTGGACAGTCATAATGGGCGGGTGGAAGTAGAAAGTGTACCCGGACAAGGGAGTATATTTCGGATCATCCTTTCGGCGGTGGATGCTCCGATAATGGCCGCTTCCGGTGAGAATTTATAACGATAATCGCTGCCGATACCATTCAACAGTTTCTGCAACCCCGTCTTCAAATGAAACCAATGGTTTGAAATTTAATACAGATTTCGCTTTTTCGACCTCGGCACAAGAGTGCCGGATATCACCCGGGCGAGGGGGTGCAAATTTCGGTTCGATGGACTTCCCCAAAATACGGTTGATGGTATGAACAACCTCGAGAACACTTTGGCTTTCTCCACAGGCAATGTTGACCGCTTCACCGGCCCCCTCGTTACCCGTAACAGCCAACCAATTTGCATGGACATTATTTTTTATATAAGTGAAATCTCGGGTGGAAGAACCATCTCCGTAAATTGTCGGTTCCCGATCCTGCAGCATGAGCGGAATAAAAATCGCCATCACACCGGTATAGGGAGAATCAGGATTTTGCCGGGGACCGAACACATTGAAATACCGGAGAGAAACCGTTTCCAGCCCATACGTTTCATAAAATGCCTTACAATAGAATTCACCCGACGTTTTTGCGACGCCGTAGGGAGAAATCGGCTGGGGAATCAATTTTTCGTGTTTTTTTTTCTCGCGGCAGTTACCATAAATAGAGGAAGACGAAGCGTAAACCAAACGTTTCACCCCCACATCTTTTGCCGCGGTCAACACATTCAACGTGCCGGTGGCATTGTTTTCATGACTTTCCAGCGGATTTTTTACAGAACGGGGGACAGATGGCAAAGCGCCTTGATGGAGAACATACTCGGTCCCCTCCAGTGCCCGCTTCACTGCATCTGCATCTCGCAAGTCGATTTCATGCAAGGTGATTCGGTTCAAAAACGGTTGGATATTTTCCCGCAGACCGGTGGAAAAGTTATCGATGACACTGACTTCATGGTTTTCCGAAAGCAGATGTTCAACGAGATGCGAACCGATAAACCCGGCGCCTCCGGTTACCACAAAACGAGCCATAATATATCCTTTCTTCTTGTCGAGATGAATTCAGAAAGAAACATTATATTCCCAATAGGAAAAATCCGAATATGAATAGACGGAAATCCGCTAAGAGAGCCGAAGAATGGTTTCCTTATTTCCCGACATATTCATCTTCACAAGGAAGGGAAGATCGAGGACCGATTCGGATAATATCCCCCCAGCTTCTGAGTCCGTTTGAAGGATCAAACTTGTAAGCCCGTCCATAAGTATTGGTCGCATCCGGGCCGGCGCTGGTCACTTTCCATTCCGAACAACGAAACGGTAAAGTCACAATCGTCAATCCACCCCACTCAAAACACGACCAGACATCCACATAATCGTATGTGTCATACGCCCATAACTGTTCATCGTTGATTCTCGTACCCGGCGGACCGTAGAGAAAAGGGTCAATAGGAACAGAAGACATATAAGCGACGGGTGTTGTTAAAGGGTATAAACGAGTGCTGATAGGATATTTCCAATTTCCGTCCGGAAAGTGAGTCGGCGGATACATATTGTTATCCAGTCGATATGATTCGAGAGAAACATCAATGTTACGAATTTCTGATTCGGCTTTGGCAATCTTCGCCCGCAACTGCGCATTCAAAAAATTGGGAACGGCAATCGCTGCCAGGACACCGATAATAGCGACAACAATGAGAAGTTCGATAAGGGTGAATGCATGTTTTTTGCTCATTGCAAGCCACTCCTCCTCGGGGTAAAGCAGACGTCACGCCTGCATCTTTCAAATGTCTGAATCCTGGCCAATCCAGATTCAGACGGACATATCCCAAGTCCATCAAGAAACAAACAATGAATTCTCTCTTGCTCAATACAAATCCCAATACTTGAAGGAAGACGAGCCACCGGAAGACGCGGTGAGAACAATGTTGTCGATATAGACTTCCGTTGTTTCACTGCCGCTTTCCCAAATGGAAAGATGGTCGATTCCTTCTAACACATCCCGGCGATAACCACAATCAAGACCGAGTGCCACTTCATCTTCACCTTCCTTTTGAGCATACACATCGAAAGATTTATTATCCAAATCCACAATATAGCGCATAGAAATCAGTTTCCCATCTCTATAATCAAACGGTTCCAATGCAGAATACTCATCCCCACATCGAAGATCCATAATTCCACTTTGAGACATCCGAACCGAAGTGGTTTGGCGTCCCCAGCCGGAAAGAGACCCCTCCGTGATATCCGGGCTGTAATTGGCTGTATCACTCAAATTGATTCCCACATCGATGGATAGACCAGGATCTCCAACATATTGCCAATCCCAGGTCAATACCAGTTCGCCCGTTGTCTGGAGAGGGAACATGATAATAACCCACGATGCTCCGCCTCCGTTTTGAAGAACAACCAATTGCTCATTATCGATATAATAGAATTCCGCCGGATCCAAACCCGCAATTTGAGTAGCTGCCGGGAAGGCATCCCGCAAATCCATCCATTGATTGTCCACTCCTGGGGGTTGCCCCGCTATGATCTCTCCATCCACATACCCTTGCGCTTCGGAAAAATCGATATTTAGAAGTTCCTGCGCTTGAAGAGATAAGACAGAACCCATCATCAATCCAAATAGAACTAATAATCGCACAACTCCATACTCTTTTTTGTTCATGTGACTTTCCTCCTTTTTGATTGATGAAATGGACTATATCAAAAAAAATATGCAATTACCAGGTTCGTTCCGCTAATTGCGATGGCAGAGTCGATAAATCCAATGCTTTTTCTTTTGCACCATTAGTATTTTCACGATAAATCGCAATCCGGTCGATGCCAAAACCGATGGAGCGCCCTCCAATATATATATTATTCACACCGGCTTTCAACCAGAATTTTCGTTCACCCCAATCGAGCCAAGTGAATCCTTTTCCATCGTTTAATGAATCGCCCATACGGCGGACAGGGTTCCAGTCGGAGATTTCCTGGCCGACTATCCACACCCAAGCATCATTATCACCATCTTCCTTGACGTGATAGTTCCTGGCATTCACCCGATAGAATCCCGGATGAGAAATAAGAACACGCACAATAAGCCATTCGTCTTGCGGTCCTTGCCTTTCGTTGGTGTAATCATCGTTTCCTCCACGGCCATCATGTGTAACAGACCGGTTCGGTCCCTGCCACAGCAAATATGCATCGCCGCTATAACCAGCCGGTTCAGTCGTGTATTGCCAATTCGGATCATGTTGGATTTCTTCTGCTTCAACGACTACGACACCATCTTTCTCTTTCCAAACTTGAAAGGGAAGAAATTCTTCTTCGTTACCGGATTTCACACCACGAACCAATTTGGCCGATCCCAAATGGTAAGGACTACTACCCGTATTTTCGTCGACTCCGTTCCATGCAATTTGTCCCTCGATACCGGTTCTACCGTCATTGTCCTGGATTATAACATCCACACCGAATCGTTTTCCTTCTGACGGTTCGACACCGAGTGTCTGCCAAGGGAACGCCATTTCAAGAAAATAACCATCGGGTTTCTCATGCCAGGATCGTTTACCCGGCGGCGATCCACCAAGTGCCGCTTGCACACCTTCTACATACACGTCCCGTTGAATCGATTCCCGCAGACAGTCGTTGTTCCCGATATAACGATACCGGCGGTCATCAATACCAAAAGTTGGTGATTGGCTGTGATCCGGATCGAAATAGAGTTTCACGCCGTCTGTGTCCGATGAATTCACATCTTCTTTCAACTCCGGAAATGAAACGTCGTCATGCACTTCCACGAGAACATAGAGATTCTCGTCATCCCATGCCATTCGAAAACATCCATGCAAATCCTTTTCTGATTCTCGCGTACCGCTAACCAGGTGCTGAAGTGGAAAAGGAATCTGGCGATGCCATACCGAGTCGAATTCACCGTCAATAATTGGCGCTTCTCGGATGTATTTCACGAAAATGCCTTCACTTTCCGCGAATAATTGCGTCGTGACTTCTACGGGTTCACTCTTCAAGGAGCGGTTACCCGCTGTATCTTTCGATTGAACATAAATCGAGTACAAGGTTCCTTCTTGCAAGCCGGAGAGAATATAAGAATTGACCGATGTCGTTCCCGCAAGGCGGTTATTCGCATAGACCTCATATTCGTGAATTCGTTGGTTGTCTTGCGCAGGAAACCACGTCAACTGAATCGATGACATGCTCGTTTTGAGAATCCGCAAATTCTTAGGAGGATAAGGAGGCATCGTATCCAAACTTAGGGGTGGGGAAACCAACGGGGATTCCGGCTTTTGCGGATTTCCCCAAATCGATTCGGGCAAATCCACTTTGTGCAGTGCAATCCGGTCGATCCCGAATCCTTTCGATCGTCCACCGAGTGCGATTTCATGGGGACCTTCTTGCAACTGCCAGGTTTGCCAATCAAATTCCGTCCATGTAAATTCGCCGGTATGATGATCCCATATTTTGAAATAGTCACTTCGATCGACACGTCCCCATACATCGTTGTCACCGTCTTCCTGCTGGTGAATGTTACGGATATGGATGGCATATTCACCCGGATTGTTGATCCAAACCGTATAC
Organism: uncultured bacterium; assembly: GCA_964412555.1. Taxonomy (GTDB): domain Bacteria; phylum Hinthialibacterota; class Hinthialibacteria; order Hinthialibacterales; family Hinthialibacteraceae; genus CAYPPG01. The sequence continues at coordinate 23,825 of CAYPPG010000041.1, read as the reverse complement.
GTAAGCACATCGCCCGTCTCATCCAGGGCATCATAGACGAGGCTATCCTTGTACATGTTTCCCCATTTTTTCCACACTAAATATCCTGTGCCTGTATAGCCCGCCGGCTCTTCGAGCAGTTCCCATTTCTCGGTGTCGATAACAGAATCCACAGACTCGATTTCAATTATTACACAGCCATCTTGCTCTTCCCAAATTCGTTCGCTTTTCCCCATGCAGGGTATTAGATAGTTGATTGAACATATTACGAGTAGAAAAGTGAATTGTTTCATTCTTTACTCCTTCACTGAACAGGTTAATAGGGAATGATGACTTGATTTCCACATTGAATGAAGAACAGCGAAAGAGAATTCTTTAACAAGTAACATGAAAGAGAGCGATTTTGAGAGATAGAGAGATTCTGGTTCCCGTTACAAGACCATTGGTTATATCGGGCAACAACAGAAACCTCATTGTTGACAACCGGCATCTTGTAAGAGACAATCGTTCGAAACGAAAGGCGATGAGTTTATTTCTGTAATAAAAACAAAGGATAGATCATGATGTTTCCACCGAATCCTCGAATCATACTTGTGTTTATGATGACTTTGCTATCTGCACTTTTCTGTCAGCGTGCAAGTCCTAAATCCCCCCAACTTGAGAAAGAACATATACGTCTTGTTTTCATTACCTGCGCTGTAGATGCCCCTTTTTTCGCCCCGGTCAAAAAGGGAATGCATGATGCGGGTCGGTTGATGGATGTTCAATGCGAATTCATCGGAACGGAGGGCGTCAATGTCAAAGCGCAAACGGAAATGGTTCGGCAAGCGATTCGGGATGGTTATGATGGAATTGCCCTGAACATCATCGATCCCCATGCCTTCGACGAAGTGATTCAAAAGGCGATAAATCTTGATATTCCTGTAGTTGGATTCAATGTCGATGACCATGCGACTCCGAATGCGCGTCTGAGCAGCGTCAATCAGCGATTATATGAAGCGGGAAAAAGACTTGCTGAACATGTTCTACAATTTATTCCTGAAGGTACGCATATTTTGATGACTATGCACGATGAAGGCGTTTCCGCTTTGCAGGATCGCTTGGAAGGCCTTCAAAGTGTTCTTCAAAAGAAAACAGTAAAGTGGACTGTTTTGATTACGGGGAATGATTCGGCTATCGGAGCAGAGAGAATCGCAGAAACTCTCCAAGAACATCCGGATATGCGAATTATATTAGGAACTGGTCAATCAGATACGGAAGCGGCAGGAATGGCAATTGAAAAGTATTTCCCCGAAAAAGGATACTGGTCGGCCGGATTTGATCTATCCCCCAAAACCTTGGAACTAATTCAAAAGGGGCATATCCGTTGCACTGTCGATCAGCAGCCGTATATTCAAGGATTTTATCCGGTCATTCAACTGACACATTATTTGCGATATGGAATCATACCTTCGGATATCGACGCAGGAGCGGCCATCATCGATCAATCCAACGTCGATCAAGTGATCCATTTCACCAAACAACATTACCGATAAAGACAGGAAACCCATGCAAATCAACAGCATAGACTCGGCAATTATAATTCTCTATTTTTTGTTCATCGTAGGATTGGGATGCTGGACGGGAATCCGGAGGAAACAATCCGGCACCGCGGGCGACTATTTCCTTGCGGGGAAATCCTTACGCTGGCCGGTCATCGGCTTGGCTCTGTTCGCGACCAACATATCAACCGTCCATCTCGTCAGCCTAGCGCAAGAAGGATATACCAACGGGCTTGCCTATGGCAATTTCGAATGGATGGCTCCATTCACATTAATCATACTCGCACTGTTTTTCGCTCCATTTTATATCCGTTCCAACATCACGACATTGCCGGATTTTCTCGAAAAGCGGTACAGCCGCGCCAGCCGGGATTGGTTGGCGCTGCTTTCCATTATCTCCGCTATTTTTATCCATATCGGTTTTTCCCTCTATGCGGGGGCGGTGGTGCTAGAAGGGATGTTCGGATTCGATCCGATGTTCAGCATCATCCTAATCGCCGGATTGACGGGTCTATACACGATCGTCGGCGGTTTGATGGCTGTAGTGATCACGGAATCGGTCCAAACAATTATCCTGCTCTTAGGCGCAACCATCTTGACATTGATCAGTTATATCAAAGTAGGCGGATGGAGCGGGATCGCGGAATCGGTCGACGCGGTGAAATTGACAGTGCTGCGTCCTCACGGCGATGCTTCCGGCCTGCCGTGGTACTCGGTCCTGTTAGGATACCCGATCATCGGCATCTGGTACTGGTGTACGGATCAAACTATCGTTCAACGCGTATTGGGTGCGAAAGACGAAAACCATGCCCGTGTCGGTCCGTTATTCGCCGGTTTTATCAAAATACTGCCTGTATTTATATTCGTCCTACCGGGATTGATTTGTTTGGCGCTGGTTCACAAAGGATTGATTCCTCCTTTGCCAATGGACGAAACCGGCCAGGTGGATACGGCGAAAACGTATTCCCATATGATCACCTTTCTTCTCCCCGCCGGTTTGCGCGGGATTGTCGCTGCGGCTTTGATTGCCGCGTTGATGAGCACGGTCTCCGGCGCTTTGAATTCTGCCGCAACATTATTTACTTATGACCTCTATCAACGCTGGAGACCCGAAACATCCGAACGAGGTCTAATTCTAGTGGGCCGTCTGACAACCTTCATAGGGATGATTTTAGCGATACTCTGGTCCCCCCTCTGTGGTCATTTCACAACCGTCTTTCAAGGGATCAACACAGCGATCAGTTATATCGCGCCGCCGATTACAGTCGTATTCATTGCCGGCGTGTTCTGGCAAAAAGCGTCCTCTATCGGTTCGTTGGCAACCCTCATAGCCGGTTCGTTTTTAGGATTAATCGTATTTATAATCGATTGGTTTAAAGAATTTACCGGATGGAATGTGCCATTCATGATGGCCAGTTTTTACTTGGCCTGCATTTGTGCCTGTATCCTGGTTCTTATTTCTTTGCTTTTCCCGGAAACTCTTACACCGGAGAAATCCGGCTTGATCTGGAAATCGCCGCTCGATCCGTTGCGTGATAAGGGGTGGAGTGGAATTGGGAATTATAAGTTTCTCAGTGCTCTTTTGGCGGGTGTTGTTCTATTGTTTTACTATATATTTACTTTTATGGTATAAATATCGTTGTCGGAGTCGTGAAAAAGGGGTAGACACACAGGGCTACCCCTACGTTGTTACTAAGAAAAAAATGGTGGTTTCATTGTCATTCAACCCACCCTACGGTTTTAGTACTTCTTGTCCTTTTTTCCACTGGCAGGGGGTCAGTTCGCCGGTTTGGAGGGCATCGAGTACGCGCAAGACCTCATCGACGTTCCGGCCGACAGGAAGATCAGTGATATAGATGAAGCGGATATTGCCGTCCGGATCGATAAGAAAGGTTCCGCGGTAGGTTGCGCCAAGATCCTCTTTCAGAATTCCGTATTTTCTGGCGATTTCTTTTTTGTAATCGGCGAGTAGGGGAATATTGAGTTTTTTCAATTCCGGATGGGAATTGCACCAACCAAGGTGGGACCATTCGCTGTCCGTACTTCCCCCCAGAACTTGGCAATCCCGTTCGGAAAAGTCGTTGCTCCGCTCGCTGAATTCGACGATTTCCGTCGGGCAAACAAAGGTAAAATCGAGAGGGTAGAAAAACAAACAAACCCATCGTCCTTTGTAATCACTTAGGCTCACATCCTTGAATTCTTTACCGACCAATGCTTTTACCTTGAAATCCGGCGCCGGTTGTCCAATTTGTACCATCTTATTTCTCCTTTTTATAAGTTAGTTTTTGAAAATATCGTCCTCCAATCCGTGCAGCGGGATGAAGGAAGATTTTTTTACTCTTTATCGTAAAACTTCAATTTCCGACATTTCGGACAAAGACCATACAATGTGATTTGGCTCGGTTTGATTTTGAACCCGGTTTGTTTCTCGGCAGTGTCAAACAAATCCTGATCGATTTCGGTTTCAATATCCATGACACAACCACAGTGTTCACAAATTACATGGTGATGAGATTCCAAATCCGCATCATAGCGGTCATAGGTGCTTCCACCATGAATACTTTGAATTTCCCCTTCTTCTTCTAATATTTTCAAATTGCGATAAACCGTTCCTAAACTCAAATTCGGGAACTCCTGTTTGAGTTGTTCATAGATCCAATCCGCCGTGGGGTGTTCCTTGCTGGAGCGAAGGACTTGCAAGATTTTTTCCCTACGGAGACTGTTTTTTCGTTTTTGATTCGATCGTACCATTGCCTTAAATGATCTTAGTAATCGTTACGATTATTAGTTTATAAGCAAAGTCTTTTCATGCAACCCTTTTTTGAAAAAAATACATGATGAGGTTGATACCTTGAGTAAAGTAAGTAGGACATGCTCATGGTACCTGGCCTGAATCTTTCCCTCTGTTAAAATCAAATTTTTTCTGCGATACTACTCACGATACAATAATAGAAAAACAAAGCACGTTGATTCACAAACCAGGTGATACGATGACAACAACAATACAAAGAATGACAGCGGAAGAACTCTTTCTGATGCCGAATGACGGTTTCTGCTACGAGTTGATAGAAGGAGAACTCAAAAAAATGTCACCACCCGGCTCTCAACATGGACGTATTATCATCAATGTAACCACTCCTCTCGACCTGCACGTGAGAAAAAATAATTTGGGGACGGTATATGCTGCCGAGACCGGATTCAAAATCGCTTCCAATCCCGACACAGTACGCGCTCCGGATGTCGCTTTTGTCTGCAGGGAACGGGTCCAACAAGTGGGGGATACCGTGGGATATTGGCCGGGGGCACCGGATCTTGCTATTGAAGTCATTTCACCGAATGACGTGTACACCGAAGTCGAAGAGAAAGTATTTGATTGGCTTGAATCTGGCGCCAAAATGGTCATCGTCGTCAATCCCCCCACACGAACAACCACTGTTTTTCGTTCTCGGACGGATATTGTCATGCTCACCGAAAACGATATATTGGAAACGGGTGATGTCATCTCCGGCTGGTCTATTCCGGTCAAAGACATCTTTGCGTAACCGTTTATTTATAAGGGTAGCAAGGGTAAGCGAAGTCTACCCTTGCCGACCAGCGCAGCAAAGCCAGGGCAGACTGACACATAGCCTTGGGTACCCAATTCAGAAAGGAACGTCACTATGATACAATCGCTTATCAGAAATATCTTTTTTTGTACCTTCATAATAACTCTAATCACCACTACCGTCGTTGCGAGTGAAGCGAAAGGAAAAAATGTGTTTCAAGCCGGTGCTGCTCAATCCAATATCACGCCACCTTTAGGTGTTTCTCTCGTCGGGCATATGCGGGATCGGACAGCGCAGAATGTTCATGATGAACTCTATGCGCGGAGCCTAGCTCTGGATGACGGCGAAAACAAAATCATCATGGTTCTATGCGATCTGATTGCTTTGAACCGATTAACCATTGATAAAGCGAAATACCTCATTGCCGAACAGACGAATGTTCCGGAAGATCATATCCTCATCGCCTGCACGCATACTCACACAGGCCCCACCACAGTCGGCGTCTTTCAAAGTGATCCGGAGATAGAGTATCTGGAATGGCTCGTCGTCCGTATCGCCGACAGCGCGAAGATGGCGGTTCAAAACTTACAACCGGCGCGCATCGGGTGGGAAACCGGTAAGGTGGAGAGCGAGGTCTTCAATCGCCGCTATTTCCTGAAAGAAGGAACCATGCCTGAAAATCCGTTTGGCAGTACCGGTGATCTTGTCAAAATGAACCCCGGCTACAACAACCCCAATGTTGTCAAACCTGCCGGACCCATCGACCCATATCTCTATGTCATGGCGGTTCAAAACTTAGAAGGCACGCCGATTGCCGTGGTGGGTAATTACACTCTCCATTACGTCGGTGGGATGGGGGGTAACAACATCAGCGCCGATTACTTCGGAGCCTGGTCCAAGATCATCGAACAGGAATATGGCAAAAAACCGCCGTCCGATTCTTCTCCCTTTGTCGCCATGCTGACAAACGGATGTTCCGGGGACATCAACAACATCAATATTCATCAGCGCGTCGATCAACCCTATCCGGGACACCAAATGCAAAAAGTTGCACGCATTGTCGCGGATGAAGCAATGCAGGCATTGAAACGAATCCAATTTCAAGATTATGTCACCATCGATATGTGGGAAAAGAAATTGGAATTGGGCGTTCGCAAACCTTCCCCAAAAGAGGTGGAAGAAGCCGCAGAAATCCTTCAACAAAGTAAGGGAGAATTGAAAACACTGCGGCAAATTTATGCTCGTGAGACTGTGCTGATGGAAGAGAAACCCGAAACAGTCGGGACAATCGTACAAGCAATCCACATTGGTGATCTAGCAATCGCAACCCTTCCCGGAGAGGCATTTGTAGAACTCGGTCTCGAAATCAAAGAAAAAAGCCCGTTTCAAACAACTTTTTGCGTTGAATTGGCGAACGATTACGCCGGATACATCCCCACCGAAGAAGCACACCGCCAGGGGGGATATGAAACCTGGCGCGCCCGCTCCAGTTTTCTCGCTCCCGATGCCGCGACAAAAATGGTCTCCGCCGTCTTGAATCTCTTCCAGAAAATGAAGGACCATTAAATTTCCTTTCAAAATAGATATAATACCCACGGCACTGGATAATTCATCTCCCACAATTATGAGCAGCTTTTGATAACACTTCTCAAAAGAACAAAAAACATCTATGTTAATTATATAGAATTCGAATTGCCAGTAACTCAAGTTTGCCCCTAATGATTCCTTAAGATCAAATGCAAACGGTACCCATATTAATGAATGATTCGCAAAAGGAGAACGATCTAATGAATGAGGAACAATTGCGCCTTGAAAGCCTCGCGTTGCACGGCGGACAAGAACCTGATCCGACGACGAAAGCGCGGGCAGTGCCCATCTATCAAACAACCTCGTATGTTTTCGACAGCCCGGAACACGCAGCATCCCTTTTTGGCTTGGAAGAGTTCGGCAATATCTACACCCGTATCATGAATCCGACGACGGATGTGTTGGAGAAGCGCATTGCCGCTCTCGAAGGCGGTGTGGCTGCCCTGGCCACTTCTTCCGGACAAGCAGCCTCTACACTTTGTTGTTTGAATCTCGCCGAAGCAGGCGATGAGATCGTTTCTTCGGCTAGTTTGTATGGTGGAACCTACAATCTTTTCCACTATACGTTCCCGAAACTCGGAATCAATGTTAAATTCGCCGATCCGGATGATGTAGAGAACTTCAAAAAGGCGATCACCCCAAAAACCAAAGCGATTTTCGGCGAAACGATCGGCAATCCGAAGTTAAATACCCTGGATATCGAGGCTGTTGCAGGTATTGCTCACGAAGCAGGCTTACCTCTCATTGTCGACAATACAGCGGCTTCTCCCTATCTCGTTCGTCCGATTGATCATGGGGCAGATATCGTCATGCATTCCACGACAAAATTCATCGGAGGACATGGGACATCGATCGGGGGCATTCTAGTCGATTCCGGGAAATTCAATTGGGGGAACGGGAAATTCCCTCAGTTTACCGAACCGGATCCCAGTTATCACGGTTTGAAATTATGGGAAACCTTCGGTGATTTTCCTGGCCTGGGCAACGTAGCGTTCGCGATCAAGGCGAGAGTTCAGCTGCTTCGTGACCTGGGACCGGCAATGTCTCCTTTCAATGCGTTCCTGTTTTTGCAGGGATTGGAAACGCTGCATCTTCGCATGGAGCGGCACAGCCAAAACGCCATGCAGGTAGCGGAATTCCTGAAAACGCATCCAAAAGTCTCCTGGGTGAATTATCCCGGCCTGCCCGATCATCCTTCCTATCAAATCGCAAAGAAGTATCATACTAAAGGGCTGTTTGGCGCCTTGCTCGGGTTCGGAATCCAGGGCGGTCTCGAAGCGGGAAAAACCCTGATCCGAAACGTCAAACTCTTCTCCCATCTGGCGAATATTGGGGATGCAAAATCCTTGATCATTCATCCGGCCAGCACAACTCATCAACAATTGACGGAAGAAGAACAAAGGGCAACGGGCGTTACTCCCGATTATGTGCGCCTATCCGTCGGAATCGAAAATGGCGACGATATTGTGCAAGATTTGGATCAAGCATTGGCAAAAATATAAGAGGATGTACTGATGGCTTTACCGCTGGTGAAAACGGACGTACCAATCAGCAAACCTTCCAGACGGTCAGTGGGACTTATCGAGGAACAATTCGCCACGATTTGCGAACCTCCTGACGAATTGATTTTAGATTGTGGCAAAAAACTCGGTCCAATTACGATTGCCTATGAAACATATGGGACGCTGACTCCGGAAAAAGACAATGCAATCTTGATTCTTCATGCCTTATCGGGAGATCATCACGCAGCGGGATACTATCGGCCGGATGACAAAAAGCCCGGCTGGTGGGATGATTTTATCGGCCCGGGAAAAGCATTCGATACCGACCAGTATTTCGTCATCTGTTCCAATTGTATCGGCGGGTGCCGAGGATCGACGGGTCCGGCATCGATCAATCCGGAAACAAACAAGCCATTTGGAATGTCTTTTCCGGTTATTACAATTCGCGATATGGTCAATGCGCAAAAGCGTCTCTTAGATCATTTGGGAATTTCCTACCTGGTTTGTGTGTGTGGAGGCTCAATGGGTGGAATGCAAGCGCTGCAATGGGCAATCTCCTATCCGGACATGGTGCAAAGCGCAATACCGATCGCCACTACAGCGGTGCATTCGGCGCAAAATATTGCTCTCAACGAAGTCGGACGCCAAGCAATCATCGCGGACCCGAATTGGAACCAAGGCGATTATTACGATTCCGAACCGCCGGTACGCGGATTGGCTCTCGCACGGATGATCGGCCATATCAGTTACCTGAGCGACAAATCCATGCATGAAAAGTTCGGCCGTAAACTGCAGAACCGGCAACAACTCAGTTACGATTTGCTGACCGATTTTCAGGTTGAAAGTTACTTGAATTATAAAGGAACCACGTTTACCCAGCGTTTCGATGCCAATTCCTATTTATATATCTCGAAGGCGTTGGATTACTTCGATCTGACGGAAGGAACCGATTCGCTGACCGAAGCCTTGCAGGGAGTCAAGGCGAAATTCCTCGTCATCGCCTTTAGCAGCGACTGGCTCTATCCTCCCTATCAATCCCGCCTGATTGTACAAGCGTTGAAACGGAACGGGATTATCGGGAGTTTCTGTGAAATCAAATCCGATTACGGACACGATGCGTTCCTTCTAGAATGTAAACAACAAACCGACTTGATCCACAATTTCCTCTTCTATGTATAGGAGGCACTCGACTGAATGACCAGCTTCGAATCTACTGCGCATATCGAGGTGTTTCATTTTGAACATGAAATCATTTGTTCCATTATCGAAGAGGGCAGCAAGGTACTCGACCTCGGATGCGGAGGCGGCGACCTTTTACAGATTCTGAAAAATAAAAAAAATATTCAAGGAACCGGCGTAGAAGTTTCTGAATCCCTGGTTTACGAATGTATCCGCAAAGGACTCACCGTTCACCATGGCGATATCAATGAAGGGCTGGCAGATTATCTAGATCAATCCTTCGATTATGTGATTTTGAGCGACACGCTGCAGGAAGTCCATAATCCCATTCTTGTGTTCAAAGAAATGCTGCGTGTGGGAAGAAAAGGGATCGTCAGTTTCCCCAATTTCGGCTATTGGCGCGCTCGCAGCCAGTTATTTTTTTTGGGGCAGGCGCCGGTTACAAAAACCTTACCTCATTCGTGGTATGAAACTCCCAATATCCACTTTTTTACAATCAAGGATTTTTTCCATTTTTGTGAACAAGAGCAGTTTCAGATCGCACAATCCTATTTCTTGAAAAAAAATCGGCAGATCCGTTTTATGCCGAACCTTCGTGCGGAATTGGCGCTTTGCGTGATAGCCTGAAACATATTTCATGATCCTCCAAATAGATTTGTTCACGATCAAACGTGATTACTTAACAAATCCCCATACGCTTATACAATTTTCAGATCAATTTGAAATATTGGACGGTATAAAACCAAAATCGAAATCATGGAAGTGGCAGGATGGATTCTTCTCAAAGTGAAATGAAGCAAACAAACAATGGGAATCAGCGGAAGTGGGTTTTTATGGATGCAGGAGATACCTTTATTTATGGATACCCTACTTTTTACGATGCAATCCGTGATTGTTTTCGCGCAATCGGTCAGGATATCGAGATCGATCGAGTCAAGCATGAGTTGTTTCGGTTCTTAAAAGAACATTCGCGGGACAAAATTACATCACAAGATATTTTTACCGAATATTTCCATTCTCTTTACCGTACTGTCCTGCTAGGTCTCTCTTTTTCCGGCGATCTAGATCACTATGTGGATTACCTATGGAAAGAATGGGAATCAGGACATCGACTACGATTATTCGACGATGCCCGAACAGCACTTTGCAGACTGGTGGAAGCAGGATTCTCCCTCGCAGTCATTTCCAATTGGGATGAAACTTTGGACAAACTTTTACAACGATTGGAAGTCGATCAATTCTTCGAATATACTGTGATTTCCTGCCGGATTGGGATTGCGAAGCCCGATAGGAGAATTTTTGAAGCCGCACTCGAGCGCGCTGGAACAACATCTGATCAAAGTTGGTATCTCGGTGATCAAATCGATGCTGACATCCTCCCGGCCAAGTCACTGGGAATGCGAACCATTTGGGTTGATTATTACGGGAAAGGTGAAGCAAAAAACACAAAAAACGACTATGCGAGCAGCATGAGCGAAGCGGTTCGTATCATACTCGAAACGAACCAATAACTTATTGATTCTTTTGTTGTTCCTGGCGTTCTACCGAGATCATCCTTCTTCGTTGCTTTTGTTGCGTTTGGGGTTCTTCGGATTCATCTTTTATCTTTGTTTTTTCTGCCGTTTTTTCTTGAGATTCTCCCTCACTTCCTTCGACCGTTCCTTGGATATGTTCGATTACCGCGTCAGTTTCATCTTCCTGTTTCTTGAGAATGGCCTGTCCTTTTTGGACCGCGAGAAGTTCCTTCTGCCCCTGTCCGGCTTTCTCGACCGAATCTTGCAATTCATTTTGATAATAATCTTTTTTTTCTCCCTCTTCTTTTGCCAGAAGAAACTTGATGTTTTCAATTGTTTTTTTCGAGGCTTGTAATTCCGAGTGAAGCACCCCTTCCCGCTGCGCATAGAGGTAACGTTGCCAACTCAAGACCGATTTCTTCGAGCGCTGGACTTCCATTCGGTTTTTGTAGGACAAATTGATATCGCCGGTCAATCCTTTGCTGATCAATACATATTTTTTCTTCAAGGAAGAAAGTTCCATCGCCAATTTTGTCGCTTCGTGCGTATTTCCCTGTTTTTGAAAGTTGATCAGTTTGCCCATTCCATGTTCAAAGCGTTCCAAGATAGGGTTTTTGCTACGCACCTCTTGAATTCGCTGTTCTACAGCGCGTAACTCATTTAATTGAAAATTGATTTGACGGCCAATGCGAATCAATTGGGGTTCGGCACGATCGATTTCTTCTTGAGGAATAAGCCTTTGCGCTTGATATTTTTTAAGAGAGCCAGCGGCCAGCATAAACAAAATTCGAATTTCTTGTTCCAAAACATGGGAATCCCCCCGCATGGCATACTGAATGGACTTTTTCAGGGATTCTTGCTGTTCGGATTCATTCTCTTGCAATACCTTTTCGGCTTCAGCAGTGGTCATCCAACTCACACGGCCACGCTCGACGATGCGTACCAACTCGTCAGGTGAGCGGTTGGTTTTCTTATGAACATCATCGAGTATTTCGTCGAGAAATCGGTTCAACCGATCCGGCGTTATCTCCTCCGGAGAAGAACCAAAAATTTCATCAAACGAGACATGCGTGCATTCGAGTTCAACCATAACGTTAATGAGTACTATCAAATACCACAATAATTCGATTCGTGGTCTTTCTTCTATCGATCTTTAAATTTGGATACGTGCATTCCCGTCCTTTTTTGCTTTGCGACTGAGGATTGCTTTTTCCGGTCATCGGAAATAATCGGCTTTTTCGTGTGTTTCACTTCGGACATGTCCACTTTCAATTCCTGTTCTTGCAAAACATCTTCGGCAATATGATTGATTACGGCCGACGTTTCCTCTTCCTGGCGTTCCAGAATAGCCGATTCTGCATCCAACGCATCCAACTCTAACGTTTTTTCTTCGATTTCCTTTTCGATTTCTTCCGGATCATAGAGTTCCATTTTCTTGATCTGAGCGGCAGCGGAATCAAATCCTTCTTCCCCGGCAATTTCCATTTCTTCTTGAATCGATTCCAAACTATTCCGCAACTCACTCACTTCCAGTTCCAGAAAATCTCGGCGGGAAGAACATATCTCACTTTGAGTATTAATAATCCGTTTCTTGGTTTTTTGTAAATTAAGGCGATGATAATAAATGGTACGGACATCCGGTTCAATAGCTCGAACATGCAGTAAATACTGCTTTTTCTGAGCGGCTAATTCTTTCGCCAACACAGATGCTTTAGTCATATCTCCTTTGGCTTTGCAATCGAGAAAATCTCCCATTTTATCTTCATATTGACTAATCACAGGATTCCGCCTTCTTTTTTCTGCCAAAATCGCTTCGCTCTCTGCTGACTGAGAAATTCCATCGGCAATTTCTTTCTGACGGCGCTGTAAACTGGGTTGAATGCGGTTGATATCTTCCCCTTTTAAATCCTCGCTTTCTTTATATTTATTCAAAGTATAAAATGCGATCGCGAGAAGAATCTCAAGTTCTTGACGGATATACTTCACATCCCCCCGTAACGCTTTCTCCACCTCTTTTTGAATATCCGGATCGGTAGCTCGCTCAAGGAAATCCACCGCCTGCTTTTGAGTCATCCATAATACTTGCCCTTTGTTGACCACTCGCACCAGCTGATTCGGCGCCAAATCAGCATGTTCCGAGGCCACCGAGACAGCTTTCTTCAAAAAGGCCTCGACTTTTTCCAAGGAAATGGAATCTTGACCGGAACCGAAAAAGTTACTGATTTTAAATCCTGCGATGCTTTCCACGTTGACATTTGTCATCGCTGATCTCCAAGAAAAAGTCTCTTTCTATTCCAAAACATCACATTACAATACACTTCAATCTCTTCAAAAAGAAAGAAACCAATACATCAAGTGATAGAATCACTCAAATACCACAAATAATAGTATAGTGTTTGCGAAAAGAAAGTAAGTGGTCTGATGAATTCCTGTACTCTCATATTATGATAATCTACTGAAAATGGTTTCCTATGACAAATTTGTAAAGGGAGAAGAATATCGGCATAGTATACAGAACTCAATAGTGATATACTGTTAAGTTCAAGATCGGAATTAAAAATGGATGATATGAATTCGGAGTTTCATCTGATTCCTTTAAACTATTATTACGATTTGATCTAAATTTATACAATATTATGATCCGTATTGAGCATCTTACTAAATATTATGGCAAAGTGCTCGCCTTGGATAATTTATGTTTGGAAATACCCCGAGGCGAGTTTTTTGGATTTCTCGGTCCCAATGGGGCTGGTAAAACAACCACGATAAAAATCACAGTAGGTTTGTTACGGCCTACAAATGGTAAAGTCATTCTTGCAGGAGATGGAAAAGAGGAATATGACAATGCCGTCGATACGGAAAAAGCAAAAGCGATCACCGGCTATATCCCTGACAGTCCTTTTCTCTATGAAAAATTAACCGGCTACGAATATGTTCATTTTGTCGGGGGGCTTTACGGTGTCCCAACCCAAAAAATCGACGAACATATTCAAGAATACTTTAGCATATTCGGACTCATGGATGCCGCTCACTATCTCATCGAATCGTATTCTCACGGCATGAAACAAAAACTCGTCATGACCGGTGCATTGGTCCACGATCCGAAGGTCCTCGTCGTCGATGAACCGATGGTCGGGCTGGATCCACGCAGCAGTCGTCTTGTTAAAGATTTACTCAAACGCAAAAGCCGAGAAGGAATGACAATATTCCTTTCGACTCACACCTTAGACGTTGCTGAAGAACTATGCGATCGAATCGGTATTATTCAAAAAGGCAAGTTGATTGCTTTAGGCAGCATGGAAGAACTTCGAAGTCAAGCCAAAGATGATACATCCGACTTGCGTCTTGAATCAGTATTCCTTAAACTAACCGAAGAAGAACAAGAGGATAATTATCAATAGCCCTATGAATGCGGCTCAATCAGAACAATCAACAACTCAGCGTTTTTTTACGACACGCTTCGGTGAAATCGAGATTCTTGCGTCGGAGATTATCACTGTTCCCGAAGGATTGCTCGGTTTTAATCAAATACACCGGTATGTGCTTTTGAAAGATCCGGATCAAGCCCCGTTTTTGTGGTTTCAGGCATTGGATGATCCGGACTTGGCATTTGTCGTTGTCGACCCGTTTATTTTCTTTCCTGGGTATGAAGTTCAAGTCAAACCATGGGAGATTGCGTCAATTCAATTAGAGGATCTCGCACAAGCGACAGTACTGACCATCGTAACCATTCCTCCCGATCCAACAGAATTGACGACAAATTTGCGAGGTCCACTCGTATTGAACAGTGAAAAAAACCTGGGAAAACAATTGGTGTTAATCGACGATCGTTATCATACTAAACATTTTCTTTTAAAAGATATCCCGCCGGATCTAGCAACACCTCCGGCTGAAGAGAGTACACATCAAAAAAAACAACCGCCGTTATCAGGAAATCATGAGTGATTTTCTTGGCATGTTGGATGAAAATAGAATACGCGACCCTTATCGTTGTGCAGTTCATTTCATACACGAATCCCGCCACGGAGGGCGGAGGCAATTATGCTCGTTTTAAGCCGTAAAAGAGATGAAAGCATCATAATCGGAGATGAAATCGTCATCACAGTGGTGGATATCAAAGGTGAGCAAGTGAAAATCGGAGTCACAGCTCCCAAAAGCGTTTCGATCCACCGGAAAGAAGTGTATGAAGCGATTCAACAGGAAAATGTAGCGGCAGCGAGAACGAAAGTTCAGAATCTCAGCGGATTAGTCAAAGTGCTTCAGACCAAGAAAACTCCCATTGGAAAAACATGATTTTCTTCCTGTGTCACCGCTCTTTCAACGAAAGACATTGAAAATACGTCCTATCAATCCTTGATTTGTATTCACCGAAGTGATCCCCCAAATCAAAGAAGCCTCACTATTTATTACACTCTCTCGCATTTCATTTGCAACAGGCATTGAATCAATCCGCAAAGTCATTTTTTTTATCGAAACCGGATTCGATAATATCGTCGCATCCGGAGAGTGCATCTCCGTGACATACCAACGATATTGACCATAATTCCACACCGGTTTCATTCCTTCCTTTTTCAGACTATCTGAAATTTTCCGTGAAATCAGACATAAACGATCATTGATTTGTTTCAAATCCTCTTTGATACTCTGGAAAGAATTGAATGATTCCACTTTCTTGACTTGGTTCAACTCCTCGTGAAATGCACTAAATTCAGATTGCAAATGGAACCGCAGCTCTTTCAATCGATCCAATTTAAGATCGCCCAAATCTTTTAAGCTAATATAAGGAAAATCAAGAATCACTCGATAAACTGAATCTTTCACGCTTTCATGATCCGGAAAACACTCAATCATAGAGGCCAAATCATCATATTCCGGATCATCCGTACAGCGTGACAATTGTAATTTTCGTTGATACTCCAAGGCCAAACAGGTCGTCCACGTCATGACCATTTTTCGGGTTGAGAAACACCACATACCGGCTTGGTCAACTTTCCCTAAACCAAATTCTTCAAGACAACGAACAACTTCAGGCCACATATCGGCACGACAAAAATGAAAAGTTTTCGTGGATGCTCTTTCTTTGTCATATTTCCCGATGATACGGATATATTGATCCTGATTGGCACGATAGGCGCGCTCGATCGTCCATATAAACCGATCGGAAACCGCTTCGATTTTTTCTGCCGGGATAATATCTTCAGGAAATCCGGTCTCGGCGATAAAGTTTTTCACCGGCTTGCTGTCCCGTGGTTTCCGGTCAGAAGGATGAACACGCAATAAATGATTACCGCACAAAAACTGCTGGCGGAGGAAAAGATCATTCGGTAAATAAAAATGTGGGAAAAAGAGTGTTTTGAACATAAGTTTTTAACGTTCCGTATAGACTTCAAACCATTTACAATTGTGAAGCGTTTCGTTGTTTCAAAATTTCAACACCTTTGCGAACCTCCTGTGACTGGCCTTTGGGGCATACCAAAACACCGTCTTTTGACGTAACGACAATCAAATCATCAACGCCCACAACGCAAACAGCCATTTGATCGGCTCCCGGTTCATTATAAACGATTACATTATTGCAATCGATAACGACAGGATCTCCATATAGAACATTTTTTTTCTCATCACGCGGCCGGTAGCGGGAAAGCGAATCCCAAGAACCGACATCATCCCAGCGAAAATCTCCGAGAGCAACGTAAACATTTTCCGCTTTTTCCATCAATCCATAATCGATCGAAACATTGGGCAGAGAAAGAAACACGGAACGAAGGGCTTCTTCATCGTTTTGTAAGATATGTTCTGCCATTTTTGGAATGGCTTCCGCAACATTCGGCATGTATTTTTCCAATCCTTTCAGGAATGCCGAAAGCCGCCAAAAAAACATACCGCTATTCCAATAATAAAAGCGGGAGGCTTGATATTGTTCCGCATCCTCCACACTGGGCTTCTCGATGAAACGAGCGACCTGATAAATGGGAATTCCCCCAATTTCATCCACGGTTTGATTTAAATGAGTAATTTGAATATATCCGTAGCCAGTTTCGGGCCGAGTGGGGTGAACGCCAATGGTTACAAGTTCATTGGATTTCTCTGCAAATTGTAACGCTGCTGTTACCGTTTCACGGAACCGCTCTTCCTCCCGAATGAGATGATCGGCGGTCATCACTGCCATTAACACATCTTCATATTGTTCTCCGTAACGAGCGATGATATTGGCTGCCACGAAAGCCAGGCATCCAGTGGTATTCCGTTTTGCCGGTTCTTCCAGAATATTATCTATCGGGTGATCCACCAGGACATCTTGAATGGTTCGTTGAAGCCGTTCATTTGTTGCAATCAAGATACGTTCCCGTGGCATTATAGGCAGGAGACGGTCGATTGCTTCTTCGATCATCCGCTTGGAATTGTTTGTCAAGTAAAGCAACTGTTTCGGCCAATGTTGACGGCTAATCGGCCAAAACCGTTCGCCGGAACCACCGGCCATAATCACACTGATCACAGGAAAACGCATTCATATCCCTCCATACAACTACACTCTCGATTCCTTTTATCAACACTAGCGCAATTCCGGTTTGGGAATTTCGAGAAGGCGCGTATATTGAAATACGATTTGACAGATAAACAAGTAGTGTATTATACGACTTACCAAAATAGGAACAACTATGATAGCAACCCTTGTCAATGCAATTGCCGTTCTCGCCGGATCGACAATCGGTTTGATCCTTCACGGCCGTATTACCGAGCGTTTCAAAATCATTCTCTTTCAAGCCATCGGCTTGACAACACTCGTCATCGGTTTCAAAGATGCTTTGTTGACAGAAGACATTCCCGTTTTAGCGTTGAGTTTGATCTTCGGCGGACTTGTGGGGGAAGCATTGAATATCGAAAAGCGTCTTGAATCCGGTGGTGAAATCTTGAAGAAAATCATGCGATTCGAGGGCGATTCGAAATTTGTCGAAGGCTTCGTCTACGCCAGCCTTCTTTTCTGCACCGGAGCCATGACCGTTGTGGGAACATTAAAAGCCGGAGTGGAAGGCAATGGAGAAATCATCTACACCAAAAGCCTGCTCGATGGCCATGCCGCAATCTTTCTGGCCGGCGCCATGGGAGCAGGAGTGATGGCCAGTTCTGTAACTGTATTGATCTTTCAAGGGACATTGACGTTGCTCTTCATGGCTGTGGGTTCTCATTTACCGCTGTATGTCATCACCGAAGTCGGCGCTGCCGGCGGTTTACTCATTGTTGGCATCTCTATCAATTTGCTCGATCTAGGGAAAGTGCGGGTCGGCAATCTAATGCCCGGCATGGTGTTCGCCGGCTTGTTCGTGTGGTTGAAACATTTTATCTAAAACGATTATTACTTCTTAAAAACATTGAAACGGAATTCATTCGGGATTTCACGTGGACTTGGATTCTCCGGTGTTGGACGCTCTGCGAAACGGGTAATTTTCAACGTCACGCGCTCCAGGTATTCCGCTGAAATCCCAAAGTAAACATACCCGCTCACCGTCGAATGGGGATATACAGAAATCGGCCGAATTGGCAGTGCCTTGGCAAGAAGCGCCCTATACGGTCGGCTGTAGGAATACACCGGCCAGGGATCGTACCAAAACGGTGAGTAATATCCATGATAGAAAAAACCAGGATGATAATAATGATATCCAACTCCCCAATGTGCGTGAGTAACCGTCCCTGAACCGGTTACTGCCGCTTCGACGAGAGCGTCCGGACCTAGTGCCAGAAACTGCCGGTTCATTTGATCGAACAGAACAAATTCTTTGGGAATAAACTCATAATTCTGATCGGTTTGATTGATGATCGTCACATTGAACGTTGTCAACCGCTTATCCAAATTGTGCGGGGTTTCCGCTTTGGCAACACTGATCGCCATCCCTTCCTTGCTTGCTGACGCCATCGAACCATCAGGAGATACCGTGACACCTGGTTCGGGTACCGCAGCCATTTGAATTGAGGCGCAAGAGGCGAACAGTGGTAGAATGAGTAGCACGATTATTCGAGAATAGTGTATGAACAAGATTGAATCACCTTTCATTTATTGTTGTGCCTTCCTTTTAATTATAGTGTTGATTCAGGATTTTTGGACATGACTTGGGGAGAAAAATGGACGCGATAAAAGATGCGGGCAGGGATGCCCGCGCTCCCAGTAAAATGTAACGCCGCCGTTCCGGCGGCATTTCTTAGTTGCGGGCAGAGATGCCCGCGCTCCAATATTATTTCAAGTGCTTATCAAAAAACGCCAAACATTGGCATTCCACGAACGGGAAACCGACAATTCCCGTATAGAGCGCCGCAGAATAGTGACCCGCCAGCAAATAAACCGTTTTGGGATATCCCAACGCACGGCGCAATCGTTCCCCATTCTCTCGGGGGACGGTTGCATCCATACGAGCAAGGAAAAGCAAGGTCTTTGAAGCATCGACATAATAAGCATAGCGCAAAGGATCGGAAACAAACGTCTCATTCAGCACCGATTCCAACTGTGCAGGATTCCAGTCGTTCTCCTCCATCAATTCCTTGCGGATTCGAATCAACTTGTTTTCATCACTGTTCATGAAAATGGCAGCGAGATCGGCTCCCCCCATGGCAAATACATTCGCCTTCAAGCGTTCGTCCACAGCGGCAAGAACAACATTTTTGATCCCGCCGTAACTGATTCCAAAACTACCAAGTGTATCCGCTTGAACTTCCGGACGTCCTTGCAACCAATCCAAAGCAACTCGATCACGAATTATAGCATTTCGAAGCCGCTCCTCGAAAATTTGGGGATCAGAAACACGATCCGTCAAATCCGGCGGCCGGTGAACGACCAAGCAATGATAACCGTGTTTCGAAAAGAATCGAGCAAAGTGAGTGGCGATGCGATTTCGGCCTCCCAGAATCGGAGAGAGTAATAAGCCGGGGACGTTTTCTCCGTGGGAAGACATATAATAATCCATCGTAATAACTTGATCTTCTTCATCCTCTTGGCCGGATATTCGCAATTCGATTCTCAGAAAACCTTTGGGATGTTCCTTGATCGATACAACCGTCCATGCTTTGGGGTAATCGTAATAGGAAGCCCTCTCCTTTGGCAGCCGTAAAGGCCCCGGATAGTGGCTGAAAAACGGAACCGTGCCGCAACCATAGATGAAAAAAAGAGTGATCAACATAGCGAAATTCAGTGATATTAAGAGAGAATTTTTGAATTGCATCTTGCCGAAAAACCGTTTTTTCCGTATTATATGGTTTAAATGCATGGTGAATCCCAAATCCAAATCATTCGGAGGAACCCTATGAACATTCATCGTTTTGGAGTTGTATTAACAGTCGCTCTATTTTGTCTCTCGATCATCGGTTGCGCTTCCACAGATCGATATGCCGTCGATGATCAAACCATCGCCAATCAAATCAAGGAACAGTTGGAAGCCGAAACCGGTCCGGCAGGTCCCTTCGAAATTGATATTATCGTAAACAAAGGGGTTGTCCAGCTGGAAGGTGAAACTGCAACCGTACAAGCGAAAGAAGAAGCCATGCAAATTGCCCAAAGTGCACAAGGCGTTCAGGACGTTAAAAGTTTCCTGCAAACTCAATGAAAAAAACATTCGCGCAAACAACAATCGAGTTGGTTCAAGGCGATATCACCCAACAGGACACGGATGCGATCGTGAATGCCGCCAATAGCACGCTTTTGGGAGGCGGCGGAGTAGATGGTGCGATCCATCGAGCCGGCGGCCCTCAAATCCTGGAAGAATGCAAAAAACTAGGGGGATGTGAAACCGGCGATGCAAAGCTGACAACAGGCGGCAACTTAAAAGCGAAATATGTGATCCACGCTGTAGGACCGGTCTATCACAGCGGAACAGGAAACGAAGCCGATTTGCTTGCTTCCTGTTACCAACGATGTCTTGAGATTGCAGTCGGGAATGGAATCCAATCCATCGCCTTTCCTTCAATTAGTACAGGTGCATATCGCTATCCGGTCGAAGAGGCGTCGAAGATTGCATTGGAAACAGTAAAGGAATTCGTGGAAAAAGAATCAGCCGTTTCACTCGTGCGTTTCGTGTTATTTGATGAAAAAACATACAAAAAATATGCCGATACCCTTGAGAGATTGACTTAAAAATCCGGAAATGTCACCTCCTTGCTAGTATTTGCTATTCCCGCCCTCCATGTTCATCAAGAAAAAAAACGGAGGATCCCCACTTTTTTTATCTCGCGGATTTTCCTCGTCAGAAGAAGATTCATTACTGATTTTTTCTTCTATATGATAAAAGTTTTGCATTTTCGGTTCATAAACTGGAATATCTTTAAAATGGATAGGACCGGTCTGCTCTTGTGAAGAATCCGTAGAAGAATAAAAGGAAGAAGGTTTATCCTCCTCCGGTTCAATGGGAGCACCGAAGGTTGGCTCATCAACGGGTTCTGGCGAGTGACCACCAGGTTCATAGTTGTTATTCCCCGTAATACCAGCCATAAACGACAACGCATATGTATCTTGAAACGTGGGAATGGGTAATAAAATGAAATTGAGTGCAAATGCGATAGGAAATAAAAGAATGGTAAGTACTACTCCGGTAGCAAATCCCAATTCTCCTCCACCCGTTAAAGGCAGCGCAAATAAAACAGCGATCATACCGATAAAAATACTGACTACGATCATAAGCAGCAAAACACAAATACCAATTGCAATACGAATCAAAACAAATCCGATAAACTCACCCAATTGTTCGAGCGCCAAACCAATGGCTCTCGACCAGGACGAAAAGATACCTTTCTTTTCGACGATCATCTGTGGTAAGACCATGCAATGCAAGAGAATATGATAAGCAATCACACCAATGATAACGATCACAAAGAGAACAATCCCCACCGTCACAGATACAATCAAACCGGTCGTGTTTCCTTCAAAGGTTCCCAATAAAAATGAAGAAAACATAAATAGAATACCGATCAGGAGAATGAAAAAGAAAGCGAGAATAGTCACAATGACATTCCAAAGAAAATAACTTAAAATTGTCGATCCCTCTTCGCGAAAAAATCGCCCGTAATACACGACACCATCCAACACCCCCCGGTAAAAGAGAACACGAGCTGCAGAGGACAAAAAACTGATCACTATTATGAACAGAATAACCAGAATCACGATTCCGACGATAAAAGGTAACATTTCCAGCGCACGATCTGCCATCGTTTCCAATTCTTGAAAATTGGTTTGCTGTTGATTTCGATATTGGAAAAGATTCGTATTGGACAAACCATTGATCAATAGGACAAGAATTGCCATTTTCAACCAGTACACAAAACGAAACGGTTGAAACAGCAATCGAATCATGTGATTCCACCCTCGGCCGAAAGCTTCTGTGCAGTGTGCCATTCTTCTTTCCCTTTACATTTTCTGTACAATGTATATTTACAATAAAACCGTCTTTTCGATCTTACCGGACAGATCCAATTGATTCTATCCTCGTATTGTTTTTACAATAGAAGATGATTACCATGTGTTGAATGACTGCGTGTTCTAACAACTATGATTTCAAAAAGGAAAACAGCCGTTTTGTCATGATTCATCATACACGAGTTTTGATCGATATTGGAGCGTTCGAAAACAACATTCGTTTTTTTAAATCGATGATTTCCACCGAGTGCCGGCTTTGTGCGGTCATCAAAGCGGACGCATACGGACATGGATTGGAATGGATTGCGCCAGCCGCCGTCCGCAGCGGTGCGGATGTCCTGGGTATCGTAGACAACTGGGAAGCAGAACGAATCCGCTCGTTGGGACTCAAAACGCCCCTCGTTCGTCTCCGCCCCACAACAATCGAAGAAGCGCAAGTGGCCGCACAGTGGCAAGTGGAAGAATGTATCGGATCAATGGAGTCCGCCGAATTTCTCTCCCGTCTAGGGGAAGAGGCTAAATCCAAAATCGACGTTCACCTCGAACTCGACATCGGTATTGGGCGAGTGGGATTTTCACTTCCTTTCGAACCGACATCCCTACAAAAAATCGATCAATTTCCTGGCATCCGTGTCAAAGGAATCATGGCGCATTTTCCTTGTGCAGACGATGAGGAAGCGGATATCACCCTCGAACAACAAAAAAATTTCGAAGATTCCATTCATTCCCTGGCAACGTATCTCCCTCATTCCATTGAAATGCATATTGCCAACAGCGCAGCATGCCTGCGATTTCCACAAAGCCATAAAGGAATGGTTCGAATCGGAATCGCCGCCTATGGATTAAAACCCTCCGATTATGTGGCTCTCCCCTCTGAGGTACAACCGGTTATGACCTGGAAAACCATAGTTGCACAAATACGGGATGTGCCGAAAGGTTCAACTATCGGATACGGTATGACATACAAACTGGATCGCGATCATCGTATCGCCACTCTTCCCATTGGTTATGCGGACGGTTATCTGCGTGCTTTCTCCAACAATTCCGATGTGCTGATTCACGGAACTCGATGTCCTGTAGTCGGACGTATTTCCATGGATATGACGACGGTGGATGTTTCCCATCTTCCAGACATTCGCGTGGGAGATGAAGCGATTTTATTAGGGACACAGGGAGAAGAGTCCATTTCTGCGGAAGAATTGGCCTGGAGCGCGGATACGATCAATTATGAAATTTGTTGTTTGATTGGAAAATGCAACCGGCCACAACGGCTTTGTCGCTGTCGATGACACTCCCACCGCCAACGCCTACAATCGCTTCGACGCCTTCACGCTTAGCTTTACGAGGGGCGTTGCCCACTAGCTATCCTCTTTCACCCCGTTGGGCATTTACTTCTTGTTATCTTCTTTTACGTTCATAAACTACCACTCACCACCCCTTTTCGTGCCCTTCGCACCCCTTCGTGCTTTCGTGATTCAAACGCTATCAAACAACTTCCATACTTCCCGACAAAACTGGCACAAAACTTGCGGTATCACCTTTCGGGCAACATAGATCTATGTCAGCAAGACCATCAAACCAGGGTG
>CAYPPG010000040.1:0-70176 GCA_964412555.1 uncultured bacterium | reverse complement strand
TCCGCGCCGTCGTTATTGTTTGATTCGTCCTAATAAACATTCTCACTTGTCCTGCTTTCCATTATATTTGGCATATAATCTATTAGCATTTTCCTTCCTCTCCTGTTATTAACTCATATTATCGCAAGTGATTGAGGGGGACAAAATCGATGAAATATAAGCTGTGAACGGGTACACCGATGTTAATCGGTGGAAACTTGAACAGCGAAATTCCATATTGATTCAAAATAAAAGCTTCAATGGGGCCACCGATGTTAATCGGTGGAAACCACAGGAGGTGCTTGGGGGAAAGCGCCGTACTATTCGCTTCAATGGGGCCACCGATGTTAATCGGTGGAAACGAGCCAAACAACTTCGCCATCGTTTGCGGAAAGTAATCGCTTCAATGGGGCCACCGATGTTAATCGGTGGAAACTTTTGGTGGAGATGATGGATCTTATTTGGCTGTAACTGCTTCAATGGGGCCACCGATGTTAATCGGTGGAAACTAATCTGTGTCCAACTGGATAGAGAGTGTACGTGTTGCTTCAATGGGGCCACCGATGTTAATCGGTGGAAACTGTGTGCCGTCTAAATACAATTCGAACGTATCCATTGTTGCTTCAATGGGGCCACCGATGTTAATCGGTGGAAACTTCCGGTGGCTACCCGTATTGATTTTGTAGATCGGGATGCTTCAATGGGGCCACCGATGTTAATCGGTGGAAACTGTTCAGGATTATTTTCACTTAACCATGTTTTCAGCGGCTTCAATGGGGCCACCGATGTTAATCGGTGGAAACAACTATTAAATTTAAAAAACCAGGTTAAAGATGCAGAGCTTCAATGGGGCCACCGATGTTAATCGGTGGAAACTGTGACAGCCATGTACGGGTTGAACCAAACGGACATTGCTTCAATGGGGCCACCGATGTTAATCGGTGGAAACAGCGCCCTTGTTAGCCTATATCTATCGAGAACGCAAGCTTCAATGGGGCCACCGATGTTAATCGGTGGAAACTTCCTCAACTTGTCCACGAACATCCCTTGCAATCGCAGCTTCAATGGGGCCACCGATGTTAATCGGTGGAAACTAAAAAATCCAAAATCCATTCGAGATTGTTTTGATCGCTTCAATGGGGCCACCGATGTTAATCGGTGGAAACTCCTACGTCGCCATTCGAATCTGATATTGTTAATGTTGCTTCAATGGGGCCACCGATGTTAATCGGTGGAAACGCTTGATGCTCAGTCCACTGTATTCCAAACGTGGCGGCTTCAATGGGGCCACCGATGTTAATCGGTGGAAACACCGCTGAGGTTGGCGCTACGAAGGTTGGCGCCACGCTTCAATGGGGCCACCGATGTTAATCGGTGGAAACAATGCGTAGGAATCAAAACAAAGAGGAGCCGGCAGAGCTTCAATGGGGCCACCGATGTTAATCGGTGGAAACAGCCCTCCAAGGAAGAGGTTGATACGTTGCAACGGGGCTTCAATGGGGCCACCGATGTTAATCGGTGGAAACCATGAAAACCTCAAACAATTCTTCGGTTTTTTTGTACCGCTTCAATGGGGCCACCGATGTTAATCGGTGGAAACAATCCTACCTCACGGGCTATCACCAGTGCCTTATCAACCGCTTCAATGGGGCCACCGATGTTAATCGGTGGAAACAAACTGTCTTCGGTAAAGTTCATTCGATACGCACCAAGCTTCAATGGGGCCACCGATGTTAATCGGTGGAAACCGTCATATATTTCTTGATGTTGGCGCCGGTCGTGGGGGCTTCAATGGGGCCACCGATGTTAATCGGTGGAAACTTACTATACAGCGTATGAACCATGCGCGCGAACATAGCTTCAATGGGGCCACCGATGTTAATCGGTGGAAACAGCGCCACGAAGGTCGGCGCTACGAAGGTTGGCGCCACGCTTCAATGGGGCCACCGATGTTAATCGGTGGAAACTCCTTTATCGTTTGCTCTTTTCGTTTCATGAGGCCGCGCTTCAATGGGGCCACCGATGTTAATCGGTGGAAACTTATTGTAGGAATTAATTTCTGACGCTCTGTAGTACAGCTTCAATGGGGCCACCGATGTTAATCGGTGGAAACAATGCCTGGGCGACATCACCTGAACTTTTCCCCAGCGCTTCAATGGGGCCACCGATGTTAATCGGTGGAAACACCATTCCGAAGAAACAGGTTCAACTGGACCCACATTGCTTCAATGGGGCCACCGATGTTAATCGGTGGAAACACCGAAGCCGAACCGGAAACAAAACCTGAAGCCGAAGCCGCTTCAATGGGGCCACCGATGTTAATCGGTGGAAACAATGATCTGTCATCCATAGATATCATAATTCACCGTGCTTCAATGGGGCCACCGATGTTAATCGGTGGAAACGCCGATGTGGTGAATGGGGTCAACATTACGAATTATGAGCTTCAATGGGGCCACCGATGTTAATCGGTGGAAACTCCTTTTCGTAACGCCCATTTCACAATGTCCTTTTGCTTCAATGGGGCCACCGATGTTAATCGGTGGAAACGCTGTGGTCTATGTGCACATCCATTCACCGTCACCGAAGCTTCAATGGGGCCACCGATGTTAATCGGTGGAAACTATTAATGCATTGAAAGATGGTCCGAAAACAATGGCAGCTTCAATGGGGCCACCGATGTTAATCGGTGGAAACTTATTGGACGTAAAGAATTGGTGTTCGCGGCGAAAGCTTCAATGGGGCCACCGATGTTAATCGGTGGAAACGAAAAGCCGGAGGTAGAGGCTCCCCCAAGTCGGGATGCTTCAATGGGGCCACCGATGTTAATCGGTGGAAACCTCCTCTAGTGAATTGGATTGGGTTGCTTCTAGTCCAGCTTCAATGGGGCCACCGATGTTAATCGGTGGAAACAAAACTTTTCCGAAGAATGGAATATCTGGAGAAAAGGCTTCAATGGGGCCACCGATGTTAATCGGTGGAAACCATTACTCCGGGGATGTTGATTGAACTCCGGAGTGATGCTTCAATGGGGCCACCGATGTTAATCGGTGGAAACTTGTTCGTCCACAACTCCAAACAACGGGCTATGACCTGGCTTCAATGGGGCCACCGATGTTAATCGGTGGAAACTTTTTTTCTACGCTAAACTATTGATTTTAATAGACTTAGCTTCAATGGGGCCACCGATGTTAATCGGTGGAAACGATCCCATACATTTCACTTCATGATCCGGCCCCGTGGCTTCAATGGGGCCACCAATGTTAATCGGTGGAAACAGCCCCCTTCCGGAGGTACTGAATTTATTATAGTATCCTCTTGTTTTTCGAGCAATGGCTTCATATTTTAATAACTGTAATTTTAATTTCACTCTCATACAACACCTAAGTCCTGTATTTTCAAAGAGCGAGCGTCCCCTGGGGATAACGCGCCACTGCGGCTCTCGAATGAAAATATCTACCATTATATCACTATAGCAGAATTGTCCGACTCTTCATACGGCCGGCCTAATGCCTCGATTTCTTTTTCGATCTCTCCACCCGCCGGGCCGATCGGGATGATCAACACCTGATCCTCCGTATGATGAATCACGGCATTCAGTTTCATGATCAACTGTACCCTCTCTTTCGGGGAAAGGTCCGCCCGAAATACGGATAGTTGAAGATGATCACCAAAGCCCCGCATGATTTGAAAGACTTTCCGCAGACGCTTCGGATTACTGATATCGTACATCACTACATACAAACGGCGCATGATCTCTCACCTCGTAACGAATTCCGGCGGTTTCGGCAATTCCCCCAACAGGTATCGTGCAAGCAGTCGGGCCTGCACTTCGAGAACCCGGCGGTAACTAACGCGGTAATTGAAAACCGGATGCGTAATCAACGTATCCATACGGCTTTCATAAGCCAAGATAAACCGTTTCCGTGCTTCCGGTTTCAATGCTACCGCACCGGCAGAACGGACAAAATCGCCGGTTTGGATCACGCCTTTGTTGATACATGAAACGACAACAGAGTCGGCGATCAAGGGCCGAAACGGTTCCATCATATCCAAGGCCAGCGCAGGCCGTCCATAACGGGGTTGGTGATAAAATCCCAGATAGGGATCGAAACCCACCGCCAACAGTGTGATCGTGAACTCCTTCACCAGCAGCGAATACGCAAACGAAAGCAGGGCATTCACCGGATCACGCGGGGGGCGCCGATTGCGCGACTGGAAATCGAAAGATGCAATGCCCTCTTGCGATTCCCTCGGCTTGATCATGGACGAAAAATGCTGAAAATAAATCCTTCCGGCGTTTCCTTCATAACCGAGAAGTGTTTCGAGTCTTTCTGCGGTACCGGCGAGTTTCTCCGCTTGGCGCAATTCATTTAAAGCGGTGTCGTTTCCGTTCCCGCCGTTGCGCTTCAGCAGCGTGCGGCAGTTTTGGATTTTATCCTGCACCAACACGCGCGCGATGATCAAGGATTGTTCCCCACCCGCCGCCTGGAACTGATGCCGGCGTAAATCCACGTTCTTGTGGGGCATGCCGTTGCAGATTCCGTGAAACCATCCGCCGTACGAGAAAAAGAGTGTCGGAATCCCCCGCTTCAAAAGTTCCTGCAACGCCTGCGTGCTGATCTGGACGCTCCCATATAGGCAAAGATGAGACAAATCGATGAGCCGCCCATTTCCCAATTTCTCCCCTTTCTTCTTGACGGTCAGTTCTTCTCCGGATTTGCCGACATAAGCGCCCTGCTCTTGCACAACCATCGGACTCGCATCATCCCGCGCCGGATACAGCCGGCGAACGGTATCTTCTTCGGCGGCCGTTTCGGGATGCGCCGAGGTATACAGCGTTTCATCCGGAAGACAAATCCCCACCAGAGAACATCCCTGGCATTTGGGGCTGTCCTGCAGTGGCGGCGGGATCGTGCCGGATTGCACCGCCAAGCGCAGTTGCGCCGCCAGTTCGCGCGTTCGGGCTACGAGGGTGTCGCCGATATCGATCTCAACCCGCCGGCGGGATTGCACATAATAGAGGATACCGGTATGGCAGGAATAGCCGTTTTCGCGCAAGATCATGGCCTGCGCACACAGCTGTACCCGCTCCGGCTCCCACGACCCTTCCGGATTATCCGGTACCTTCCCCCGCTTGTATTCCACCGGAATAACCTCAATCCCATCTCCCCCCCCTTTTAAGGGGGAACTAGGAAGAGCCTGAGCGTCCCGGGTACCATGGGCAAGCGAAGTCTGCCCATGCTTATCATCCAAGCAAGCCTTCGGAGAGAGCCGAGCCGCCCCGCCCCCGCCTTCGATCAAATCCATCTTGGAGATAAATCCGCACTCCGCCCCGGAAAGCATAACGGACCGGGCATGAATCGCTTCGACCGGCAGTTCTTCGACTTCCCCCGCATCGGGCAATCCCCCGCTGGGCTTGTCCACCCGCCGATGCTGAAAGGTCCCATCGAGCGTCCATTCATTATCTTCCCATTCCTGCTGCACCCATTCCAAATAGCACAAACGGGGACAGTACGCAAACTCATTGAGCATCCGCGCGGGAATGAGATCAGGCGGAGCGATAGTGGTGGATGGTTGGGTAATAGTTGTTGGGGTCATGATCGCAACTCACATTTCTCATGATGTCCCTCAACGGATGGAATGGCATGGCAAAATTAAAAATGGATTATTCATCCCAAACAGCAAATATTCCAAAACCACAATGACGGCCAGCACCGATGGTAATTGGACCAGGTACTTTCACATCGTCTTTAAATCGTAACGTCAAATGTACAGCTGTCTTACTTTGCAAGTATTCTGGCCGCCAATATCCTGTCGGTTTCTTGTCTCGATCATACTTATGTGCAGAGAGTGATTTTGGAAAACGGGAGAAAGCGCTCCATTCAAATTCACAAGCCTGTTCAATACCTGCTTGAGCCAAAGCTTTCTCAATCAATTTGCGCGTCTTTTTTGGTTTGTGGTCATCATGTCCGGGAAGAATAACCGGAGTTACACTAGCCCAAATGTTCGCAGGACGAGTATAATAATAAGCCACTTTATCATATTTTACTCTAACAAGCGTGGGAGGATCTTTCAGTTTTGTTTCTGGTGTAGGAATTAGTTTTGCTCCTTCCAGCCGTCGAGTAAGATATTCCAATAATTGATCATCACCTAATGGCGCGACGATCATTACTCTCCTTATCGATGGATTAGTATAAACATACCCGATAGATGGTAAGGGAAGATAAGAAAACTGGCGGTGCTTGATGTCGTCGGATTTTAAATGACCAGCGACATAAGTTTCGACCCAATCATCTGACACACCTTCAGGGGGAGATTTTTTCATTAATTTAATCGCGAGATGGCGAAGCATACCTGAGATGTGAATGATTCTTCTTTGCGAGTAGTGGAAGAACGAGCCATCGTCATTGCGAAGTTCAAAAATTCGAAAGGAACGTCGAAGCGCTTCGTCATCGCGACGGTAGCCACTTAATCGAAAGACTTTCAAAGGTGGTACCGGCCTAAATCCATCACTTGATAGACGGTTGAGGAAGGCTTCATGCTTGTGCATCAGATCATTTAGTGTCCCATCTATCGGAACACGCAACTGTGTATTACCCATCGGTGTTGGTTGCCAACGATGTCCAGCTAGCGCAGCTACTTGTTCAACAGACATTATGCGCGCATCACCAACAACTACATCAATTCCCCAACCTAAATGAGTAATGCTATGTATTGCATCGGTAAGAACGTTTATGTGTGGGCATTGATTATTAGTAAGAGAATAGAGATAGTGAACATTTTTTCCTGATAGCTGCATCGGACGTACATCCTTTTCTGTCCGATAGTCAGCAATGTCTGCTTTCCCCCCTTTAGACCATGACGTAGCTACCTTATCTGTCAAATTATCAGGGACATATAGACGATAGGGCCGATCCGGACACGCCGCTTCTTCAGATACAATCTGAGGAGGTGTTTGAACTTCAAGCCAATTCAGGGCTTGAATGGCTTTTGATAGTTTAGTTCTTTCATTCCAACGTCCGGCAGACGATGCAACCAATGCTTGAAACAAGCGAAGAGGTGATGGTGGCCACTCCGGATCATCCCCATCACCCCGTCCATGGCTAAACGGTTGAAGGAAGTGAATGGTGATGCAAAGGAAGTTCGGCATTAGTTTTCCTCCACAATATCCGTTGCTGTATTCGTCTTCTTACTACGCTTTTTCGAACCTTTCTTTTCTCCGTCGGTATTGACGTCGCGTTTAGCGCGTTCCTTCTCGAACATGACAGTTCGATTCTCCCCCACACCAAAAGCTTTTGCCGCTTCGTTAGCAAATTCTAATGCAGCTTCGTGAGTAATATCGCAAGGTTGACGCCGACCGTCTGGAAATACCTCGACAAACTCTCGGGGTTGATCAGGATTGAGTACGAGTGTGCAACCTTGGCGTAGATAGTTATCGAACTGAGCTGTGAATGCGACAAGCGACAGACCAAGAATATACCGGCGTAGAACTATTGTATTATCAGTGTTATTGCCAACGTGTAATTGTCGTAATGCCGCCAAGCCCAGTGTCATATCCCGACGTGTACCACCATCGGCGATTACTCCGCCATGTGATCCCGACGCTGGATTGTGGACAAATCCGCGTTGGGCCAATGGACTTTTATTGTTGCCTTCAGCCTTTGCCTTTTCTTCTTCACTGAATACATCCATCTCTGCGTAATCAACAGGTGGAAAATATACAGCCCCACGAGTCAAGCGGCGTACATTAAAAGCTCGTATGGTTGATGAAACCAGTCGCGGCAACTTCGCTTGAGTATCACGCGAATCCCATACTCCGAAGATTAGCGAAGTCGGTGCGATCCTTGCCATCGGTTCTGCATTACCCGCCAACACCGCTTTGAAGGCATCTTGCAGTTCCTGCTGTAACTGCGAGCAACGGAACAAAGCATCACCCGCGCGATGGCCGACTTCAAGAATGTTCACCTCATGCTCACCAGCCTTAACTACAATCTGGGGAACTAGGTGCTGGTACATCGCCTTCATGAATAGAGGCTCAATCCGATTCGCCTGAGAGCCAACACTATCGATCAGACAGACATTCGTGCCGTTTTTCTCGTCGCCAAATGTATCGATATTGTATCCACCAGGGAAACCATCACCAGCGGCAAATGTGGCGGGAAACAGCACTCCGTCCGGTCCATCGACTGGCATCAGATTCTCACGGATAACGAGAGCAGCAGGACTAGTGTCACTTAAGTAGTGATCAAACTTGTTTAACTCTGACATTGATTAGACTCCTTTTGTTATTTGGATTGCTGAACGAAACGCCTTATGTTTTTTCTGACCTGTACGGAACCAATTTTCAAAGCGATATGTACGTGTATCCGATAGATTGAGTGATCCAGTTGATGCAGCCAGGAGTAAATTGGGTAACAATGGGATATGCCATGTGAAATAGTCATACACCCGTGATTCAGCTGTATGCAGAGGACGAGATACTTGCAGCCCGATTAAGCAGAGAAGTTCTACAGCAGGATGTGCAATCGTCGTCATACCCAGATTATTTGGCGAAAAACCGACATCGCGGGAATGTGCGTTGGGAGTACGTCGCGCATCGAAATAGTACGGCTCTTTCTTTTTACTAGGGTCTTGCAGTGTAGTAACCACCATTCCTACTTCAAACAGATCTGAATAACGGAAACGATGATCCTTCATGGCATGCTGCATAGCTTGGGCGATGCCGAAACTCTCCATCGTACCCGCCCAGACTTTCAAGTCACGTGCACCGGTCAAATCCGTTTCCCACCAGTCGATCGAAAGTGAACGGAATGGAGCATTGATAATCAACGGAGAGGAATATGGATCAGACGGACGGACATGGATCAGTTCTGCTTCTACAATAGCATTAATAAGACTTTCAAGTGTCCCACTGCATGAGATCAGGAATACTTGATCATTTTCCGCAAACCAACCTTCCGCTCCATCCCACAGCCGATCCGCCAATTCCAACAATCCACAACAAGCAAAAAACTGTCCAGGATTGGTCACGTCTACGTTAATTTGAATATTAGGTTCGGGATAGTTCATGAGGATTCCTCCTGTTCATCCGCTACGCAAGTGGAGGGATCAGCGCTTGCTGCATAGTCTGCAGCACGTAGCAATGATTCGAGATATGCCAATCCCCACCTTCCATACTTTCGCTGCAAACGAGCGAAGCGTTGTATTACTTCTGTGGCAACACGGTTAGATTCACTTTCAGGATGGTTAGGATCGTAAGCATTCTCATTCGGAAAGTGCGGTCGAGCAAATCCGTGGTGTGCTGCTATTAAATGCAAAACGACCTCTTTCATTTCATTGCTGCATTGATTGATTTCTATACTGAACTCTTGTTTTGAATCAAAAATATCCAATAAAGAGCCGAATTCATGCCGATAATTGGGACAAATCTCACGCGTTATCCATCGCTTGCCAGACTTAGCGTACCAGTCGCTAGGATTAGGATTTCCGATACTCCGCTGCCAGTATTCGCGCTTTTTTCCTAAGTCGTGAAATCTAGCGGCAACAATCAATGCTTGCTTAAGTTCAGGGGGTAAATTGATCTCTTCAATTATATTATTCATTCTCCTTTTGACGTCATTTATATGTATTTCTAATGGTACAGGTTTGGTGGATGTCTTCGTAAGGTCATCGTCCGCTGAGTGAGGTCGTATATACCAATGCCAGAAGTGATTTCTATCTGTCTCAGCTTCACTGGTTTCGATTTCATCCGCATCGGGATTTGTATCAATTGTTCGTATTAATCGCATACCTTGTGGCAGTTCATCTATGCGCGAATCACTCCATTCTCGTATGCGCCGGTGTTGCTCCTTTTCGTTATACCATTCATCGGAAATGTCATATTTTGTGGATTCAATATAGATTGTATTACCATTTAATGTTCCATCTTTTGTTAAACCTCCAATAGATGGTGGTAATATAATGGTTGTATTTCTAATCTGTGATATAACGTTTTTTTTGATCTCAGCCGGTTTTAATCGGCTCTTTTGATCTTTTAATAATAATTGTCCCAGTGATTTCGGATTTACTTGATTATGTTCGTTCACAGTCCATACGAGATCATTCGGATATTTCTCGGCGAGAATCTGGAGATTGTCAAAAACACGATCGCTTCGATCTCTCAGTAATTCATGAGGCTTAAGAGGATAATCCTCTAACAAATCTTCTGGTTTATATCTTTTCAGCAATTCATCATTTAAAATCTCAATTTCCTCACGCCATGCGACATGCGTTTCCGGAGGTTCCCATTCACGGATACCATGCAAATATGGCTCGACAGGCGGACGGCCTGGCATTTTCCCCCGAATTGTCGTCATTGCCCAGGCATCGAAAAGAATGTCCGTTGCTGGAAGTATTGTCGGAGTAGGAGAGAAGGCATCCTTTTTTTCGTTCGCAACAAGTTTGGTCATCAAAGCAAGCGGACTTACATCGCCATTAAGAGATTTGAGTAATTCGAGGGTCTTTTTACGTCTTGGTGCTAGTGCGTCTTTATCGTCAAAAGTATCTGGGTAGAAAACATCGATGCACGCTTCATGCTCAATGGGTACACCATAACGGTGTACACGACCAAAACGTTGAACCATGTTATCGAATGGCATAAGATCACAAATCATGTGATTAGCAGTAATATCGATTCCGACTTCCCCCGCTGAAGTGCAAACCAAATACACAGTTTCTCCCTCTTCTGCACCTTTTAAAAAGCGCTTAAAAATAGGCCGCTGGATCATTTCATCACGTTCTTTACCGCGCATGGTACCTGTAAGCTGCTGAACCCGGTCAGATGAAATTTTTTTCTCAAGAAAACTATAAATTTTATTCAAATCCTCGATCGTCTGCACATAAATCACTACAGCACATTGAGAATTCTTGTATTCTAAAGCCCGTTTTGCGATTTCATCCGCTATATTTTTTGGGGTAGTGGATTTCAGTTGTATTCTTTTCTTCGCTTTCAAACGGCACCAAACATGGTGTATTGGTTCCGTCAGTGGATATGGCAATACATCAGGAGGATTCTGTTCATCTTTTGTCAATTCAAATGGTATAGGAATATTTTCCTGATCCGTTCGTGTGGTTGCTGACAATGCCATTACATTCAATTTAGGCCATAGATTGTGATCAACCTTTTCACCATTTCTCTGTTCTTCTTGAATACTATCGATTAATTTCTGGAATGCTGGTTCAAGGTGTGCTTCGTCATGGATGAGCAATGCATCCTGTCCAAGAAATCCTGCGTGCATTGGTTTGGTTTTAAAACCGCATCCATAACCACTGAAGAGAAGTCGACTGCCGATCATATCTACTGTGCCGCAGATTATTGCCGGTCGTGATGGATCAGCAGACCACTCACGGTTATCAGCGAATTGTCCGCGTAAAGTACTGATAGCCAAGTACTCAATACCTATTTTTTTACAGTTGTTACGGAGTGTAACCGCTTCTTCAGTAGTTTGATCCACAACGGTTCGCCGGTTGACCACATAAACTAGGCGACGGGGAACATTTGCACCATTAGCATACGCAATCAACCAAATTGCGATCACATTTGTCTTGCCTAGCCCCGTGGGTATGGCACAAGAGGAAGGGATATCATTCGCCATAAAGCGTTTGTATAAGGCCTCTTGCCAAGGAAAAGGTTTGAAATCAGTTAATGCTTCAAAGGATTCGGAAAAGTTCATAATATTTCATTCCATTCTTATGATAATGACACTATACCCCCCACCCGTGACAAAACCTGTCACTCCCCCCCATAAAACCCCAAAACACCTGACAAAATCTGTCGCACCCTCTCCCGCAGCCACTCCGGTCACAGCAGTTCCGCATTCGTTCCCATGCTCAGCACCCAGTTTTGGAGTGAGCGTGATTTTAGTACATAAAAGAAACAAAATCACTTTCTACAACTTTTGCCATACCACTTCTACGAAGTTCCACTTCATAAGCACAATGTAAAGACCATAGCATTTTCCATAAATCATCTTCAGGTTCTAAAAAATCAATTGGCAAACCAATCTTTTTTGTTTCTTCTTGAATTTTTTTAATCGAAAGATAATTCGGATTCCATGTTGACCGGTCTACTTTTCTTTGCATCACATTTCTCCCTCCAGCAAAAAACAAAACACCCATTCGAAGGATATCAAAAAATTTCACAGATTTCAAGCAATATCTATCAAATATTGTAAAATTATCCATGATTCAATGCCTAAATTTTCCCATAAAAGAGTAAAACAAGCTTCATATTAGAGTGATTCTCCTGTTGCTTTTTCGAAAAATTCTTTGTAACTGGAAAATACAAAATTCAGTTAAGAAAAAGTCTGATTGGGAAATATAAAAATTGCGATGGCATCCGATCGGCCAGTTGACTCATTTCATGTGGGTGATCTATCCCACGAGAGAAAAGATAATTCTGATGCGTACGGATCGATCCCTGGATCCTTTGAAAATTATCACGGAAAACATAACAATCCAACGACTTCAAGAATATCAACGGCTTGCTTGAATTAGGTCTATCACAATTTATAGGAGAAGTGAGGACTGTTCAGTCCTCATGGAATATTCCATTTAAAAATCCAAGAGATGAAATGAAACGACTTTCCGCACTACACAATACTCCAACCCACGGCCGTTTCCACTCACCCTAGCCTAACCCCGCCCCATACCACTATAATGATCTCTCCAATTATTCTCTTTTCACTACGGTTGAGGACAACGATAAGCGGGGCACATCCGTATCGATCGTGCTCGTGGAGGTTTTTGTTTATGAAATATCGTTTTTGGGTTCTATTTTGTATCTTAATTTTATCGGTATCCGGCTTTACCGGAATCACGCTTGCGCAGGAAAGCGCTGAGGAAGTGAAGGATGTCACGGTGGAGGTCAAGAAAGGTGAGGCCGAGGTGCAGGCCGTGACGGCGGAAATGACAATCGTTCAAAAAAAGGAAAAGAAAACCGAGACCAAAGCGGCACCGCTCAATGAAACTCACGACGAATCGGGAAGCGATCACGGCCATCGTGAAGTCGGGGACATTGAAGTCGAAAATTACGGCATTCAGGCAATCTTTATCAATTCGAATGTGACTATCAACGGTGGAACATTTCATGGGGAAATCAACAAAGAAACCGCCGGAACCGCAGCCACCGAAGATGAAGAGGAAGAAGGAAAACCGACACGACCGCCTCGCAAGCCCAACGGTGCACGGCCCACACCTCCGGAAAAACCGTCGGAATTCGATAAAACCATCAAAGACGCTACCAAATCAGAAGGGCTTTTTACAGTCTACACCAAAGAGGATAAAGTGTATTGGGAAGTGTCGCCGGAACAGTTCGGCAAAGATTATCTGTTCTCCGGCGTGCTCGCCACCGGGATCGGCGAAGGAATGGTGAAACCGGGAACCTTCCTCGGTGACACGATCATCACATTCAAAAAGACAAACAGCAATATCCAACTCATCCAACGGAACCTGCGCTTCACCTCCAGCGATCCGGCGGAACAAGAAGCGGTGAAAAAGAATTACGGCGTTTCCATCGCCGCCTCGTTTCCAGCTGAGGTGACAAATCCGGAAACTTCCGGATATCTGCTGGAAATGAGCAAATTCACTTTGACGGATTTCTTCCAAATCAGTGCCACGTTAGCAGGATATGGGCCGGATCGTGGGAATAGTTATATCGAAGAAACAAAAGTGTTTCCGGAAAATGTTGTCACGCGGATCAATTATGCGTTCCGGTCTGGCAATCGGGCGGGAACCATGTCGGTCCCCGATGCACGCAGTCTGCAGCTGGTGATGCTGATGAATGTTTGTGAATTGAAGAACAATCCTGATTTCACTCCCCGCATCGCCGACCAGCGAATCGGCCACTTCATCGAGGCGCATATCGATTTCGGAGATGATGAACGCAATACACAATTCGTGCGTTATATAACAAAGTGGGATATCCGCAAAGCCAGCCCCGAACTCGAACTCTCCCCGCCGGTCGAACCGATTGTCATTTGGATTGAAAAGACGGTACCGGAAAAATACCGCGATCCGATCAGGGATGGGATTCTGGAATGGAACAAAGCCTTCCGGAAAATCGGGATCAAAGATCCGATTGTCGTGAAAATTCAGCCGGACGATGCGGATTGGGATATTTCCGACATTCGCTACAACACGGTTCATTGGAACACCTCACACAGTTTGGCGTATGGCGCGATTTCCCAGTGGATTTCCGATCCCCGCAGTGGTGAAATTCTAACCGGTGGATTTCTGATCGAAGCGGAAGATATTCGCTCGCTGTTGAATATCCGGCGAGTCAATGAACCGGATCGGGTTCAAATGTTCAAAGACCGTCTCTCCCGCGAACTGCCGGACGATCCGAAGAAGATGGTATGCGAACACGGTGAAGAGTTGACCGATCACGCCGTTTTCGCGCTGACCGTCCTGGCCGCGCGGGAAGGTATCGAAAACATCACCGGTGAATTCATGGAAGACTTTGTGGATGATTTCTTGTTCGCACGAGCTTGTCATGAATTCGGGCATGTGCTGGGTTTCCGGCACAATTTCGAAGGAAGCACTCTGCTGCCGCTCGACCAGTTGCACAATAAGGAAATCACAGCGGAAAAAAGCATCAGCGCAAGCATCATGGATTACGCCCCTGTCAATTTCGCACCGGCGGGGATCGAGCAGGGACATTATTTCGAGCCTACTATCGGCCAGTATGATTATCTGGCAGTCGAATACGCCTACAAAGAGATTCAACCCGCCACCGGCGTAACAGTGGAAAGTATTTTAAATCAAATCGCCGAACAGGGAGAAAAACCGGAAAATTCTTATGGAACGGAAGAGGATTTGTATTCCGGTATCGGTGTCGGAATCGATCCAATGTGCAATACAAATGATTTGGGGAACGATCCGCTGGCCTATGGAAAGCAGCAGGCGCAAATCGTTTTGGATACCATTCCCAAACTACCGAATTTGATCCAAGAGGGTGAGAATTACACGATGGTTCGTTTGGGATTCAATTACCTGTTGAATTACTATTTCGACTCGGCGTATTATGCCTTGAAACACATCGGGGCGCAGTATGTCAATCGGGTGAAAAAGGGTGGTGAATATGACCATCTGCCGCTCGAACCGGTTTCGGCTGTCAAACAGCGGGAAGCGTTGACCTTTATCACATCGAAATTGTTTTCCGATGAAATCTTCGAAGTGGAACCGGAACTGCTAAACATGCTGGCGGCGGAAAAATGGTATCATTGGGGATCAAGAGGTATTTCCGGCCGAATAGAATATTCCGTCACGAATGTGGTAAGAAATCTATACGATTTGATCCTTTATCAACTGTATGATCCTATCACGATCACGCGAATTTTGGATGCGGAAAACCAGCGGCGTCCCGAAGCGGTCAGTTTCACCGTTCCGGAATTGTTCGACACATTGAACGAAGGGATTTGGCGGGAAGTGTTATCCCTCGATTTAGCCAGCTTTGAGGAAACTTACTTTTCCAACAAAAAGCCACTGCTTTCCACCTATCGCCGAATTCTGCAGCGGCAGCATCTCAAACGATTGATCGAAATCATGCTCGATCCGCCCATCGGTATGCCAGAAGACGCGCGTACCCAGGCATGGCGTTCATTGCGGCATTTGGAACAAAAACTTAGTCCATTGGTGGAAAAACTTGAAGAGAAAGACCTTGTGGACGATTATTCCCGCGACCATTTGGCAGAAACGCTCGCGAAAATTCAACGGGCGCTTGATGCGCGCTTGAATGTTCGTGTGGATATTTGGTAAGTCGAAATGGTGGGTTTCACGTTGTTCAACCCACCCTACTGTCTATCACAATTCCGCAAGGGCAGACTGACGCATTGCCCTTGCTACCCATGAGGGATTTTTGCCCCCGGGTAGCGAGGGTAAGCGAAGTCTACCCTCGCCGGTAGGAGCAGTTTATGATCAGTTTCTATCACAATTTCGCAAGGGCAGACTGACGCATTGCCCTTGCTACCCTTTTGGGCAGACTATGCATTGCCTTTGCTACCCTTTTTTTAAAAATGCTTGTAGATATTTATAGCCAAGCTGAACCCGATGTGATTGTGTTTACAGATGGCGCCTGCTCGGGGAATCCGGGACCGGGGGGGTGGGCCTGTATTCTTCGGCATGTCAAAAGCGGGAAAGAAAAGGAATTTTACGGCGCAAAGGCGGATACCACGAATAATCAAATGGAATTGCAAGCCGTGATTGAAGGGTTGAAACGGCTTAATAAATCCCCCTTACGTGTCCATGTCATGACGGATAGTACTTATGTAAAGCAGGGAATTACCTCTTGGATTTACAAATGGAAAAAAAACGGTTGGAAGCGGAAAGTCAAAAATGGCTTCGAACCGGTGAAAAACCAGGAATTGTGGCAAGAACTCGATGAATTGGTAGAAAAACACCAAGTGACCTTCGAACATGTGCGCG
Organism: uncultured bacterium; assembly: GCA_964412555.1. Lineage (GTDB taxonomy): Bacteria > Hinthialibacterota > Hinthialibacteria > Hinthialibacterales > Hinthialibacteraceae > CAYPPG01. Next base: position 53,733 of record CAYPPG010000040.1, on the reverse strand, counting down.
GCCATTCCGGACACCCAGAAAACGAACGATGTGATGAACTCGCTGTACAAGCTTACAAAGATCTTATGCGGAACTGACCTATTATATCCCCCTTACATCCCCCCAAGAATTGGGAGAAACAATCATACTACATCTCATCGGCCATACGGTTAAGCACTTCGAGGCCGCGTTCAATAGTCGAGTTTTCAGCGGCGAAGGAAATGCGGAAGTGGGTGTTGTGTTCGGAGAAAACGCTGCCGGGAACGATTAAGACATTGTTTTCGATGGCCTTCATGACGAAGGCGTCTCCGTCGCGGTTGGGGGCTTCGGGAAAGATGTAGAACGCGCCGCCGGGTTTGACAACGTTGAATCGATCTTTCAGGCCATTGTAAATCAGATCGCGTTTGTGTTTGTACTCTTCGCGAGTAGGTCCCATGTCGAGATCGAGGGCGGCGATTCCGGCATGTTGGGCGAAACTGGGAGCGCAGACGAAAGAATACATCTGTATATTGATCATAGCGGCGATTACGTCCGATGGTCCGTAAGCATAACCCAGCCGCCAGCCGGTCATGGCGGCGGATTTGGAGAAGCCGGAAAGGATCAGCGTTTGCGGATAATATTGCGCTGGGGAAGCAAGTGTGTCGGTATCGTAGAGAAACGGTTCGTAGATTTCATCGGAAATGATGAGTAAGCCATGTTTTTCGGCGATTTTGACCACAGCGCGTAGAACTTCTTCGGTGTATATGACGCCGGTGGGATTGCAGGGGCTGTTCAATAAGATCACTTTTGTGCGAGGCGTGATGAGGCTTTCCAGTTTTTCGGGATCAGGCTGGAAATCGGGATAGGTGTCGAGATAGACGGGGCGAGCGCCGATGAAGTTGACGAGATGTTTATACATGACGAAAAAGGGATCGGGGACAATGATTTCATCGCCTTCGTCCAGGAGCGCCATGAATGCGAGAAGGATTCCGCCGGAGACTCCGGAGGTAACCATGACATCGCCCAGGTCCAAGCCGCGGTCGAGGTAGCGCTGTTTGATCTTTTGCCGGAATTCATCGAGGCCGGCGGTGAGAGTGTAACTGTTCTTGCCGGTGCGGATGGAATCGATCGCCACTTCCTTGATCGCATCGGGAACATCGAAGTGGGGTTGGCCGATGGATAGGTTGATGGGATCCTTCATTTGAGCGGCGAGCGAGAAGACCTTCCGTATACCGGATGAATCGATTTTTGTTGTACGTTTTGCGAGTGAAATCATGTTTTTTCCCTTTATGCAGGCACAATGCCGGCGCGAAATTTAGAAGACAGGATATCATGGGAACCAGGAATGGAAAACTCTCGCGAAGTAAAAAAAATGCGCCCCAGCGCAGGGCGCATTCTTTATTGTTCAATGATTGAATTGAGGAAACTGATCGAGGAGAAAGGAATATGGGTTTTTGAGGGGATTTGCTTTGATTTATTTGAATCGATCCATGATTCTGGAAAGGAATGTCATGCGGCTTCCCTTTTTTTTGGCGTCTTTCTTGTTGCTTTCATTCATAGCCTCTTCCTTTTGACTTTTTTGGGAGCCGTCGAGTTCTAAGACAATTTCTTCGAGGAGGTTCATGGTTTTTTTCAGAGAATCCAATTGGTTTCGCCGGAGTTGCATATCATTTTCGAAGTTGCCGATCATCAAATCCAACATCGCTTTATTGAGATTTTTGACGTCATGGACTTTCACTTCGGAACTCCTTTTCAAGGTTTTAAAGATATTATGGATTTCTTTGATTTTGGCTGCATCGATTTTTGATTTCAATTTCGAGAAGTTTTTTTCCAAAAATGCAGAAACATGTTCGATAAATCGATTTCCTAATTCCATCTCTGCTTCATAAAAACCGATCAGGCATTGCAGTTGTTTCACCGTGGATTTAATGTAAACAAGGATCAATGCACGGATATGAGATTCGTCCGGTTTGACGTTGACTAAAAAATCCAAAAGTTGGATGCGGAATTTTGTTAATTCTTCGGACTGTTCATAAAAACACAATTCATGATCCTTGATCATTTTGGAATAGCGGTTTTTGTCCGATAAGTTAAATTGAGTAAAAGGAGACAAAAACAGTAAATCGATTAAATTTTTAGAGCGATTGATTGAAATAGTTGCAGAGGTAATTCGTTCGTCTTCGGTTAGATTGCCCGCCTGGATTTCTTTCTCGGTAATCTTCAAATCCTGAAAGGAGGGTTTTTGAGCCAATCCGTGAAACATGATGCGGATATGTTGCAGGATAAACTTGCCGTTCACACATTTCGCGGCCAGCTCATTTTCTTGTATGGGAGTATAGTTTTTCGAGTACTCGGCGCAGAGTTCTGACTTTAATTGATCAAATATGATTGTAAAAAAATCCATAGTTCGATATTTCGATTTAATATATCACACAAAAAGTGGATTGTAACATTTCTTAAAAGATAATGTGGTTATAAATAAAAATGAGCAATCTGTAAAGGGATCAAGCAATTTTTACGCCAGATTGTCTTATAGTATCATCAATTTAGCCCAAAAATCAATAGGCAGAGTTCCAGCCTGTGTCATTCTCATTCTTTCTAAGATATCGTGAATTCACATCCACGTTTACAGGCGGTCATTCCTGGCGGGATTGAACAAAAGTACGGTTCCGCAGGAGCCATAGCCGGAAGAATTCACGGCAAGTATTACATTTTTTTTATTTTTTTGAGTTGGGCGCCCAACGGAGGGCGGCGACTACTGTTTGAACCTGCGGGGCCTTTTGGATACGCTCGCGGTATCGCTGCGGTTTTTCCGTTCGGATACCTAACGCCAACGGAAAAACCGAGAGGGGCATCGCAGGGTGGTTCGTTCGTTGAACGAAGCCTGAGTTCATCTTGATGCACTCGGTTTTATTAGGCTGAAGTTCGTAGGGGCAATCCTACGTGATTGTCCGAATTCGATGTTTTCCATTATTGGGCTTTATCTACACCACAGCCTGTGGAAATCCTTTTTTGCCTGCTGAACCGGGGCGGGGAGCCGGGGGGAATGATTATTCCTCCGGCTGGGGGATTTCCGGTTGTAGTCTTGGTTCGGATGTAACGGTTCTCGGCCGAGAAAAATGTTACGTCCCTCTACTATATAGGGAGGGTTCCTCATATTTGGGGAGTTAATTCATGAGGTATTTATTTTTTGGCACTGTAAGTGTCGATATTTGAAGTGGTTAGCGGGTGGAGTGGGGGGATATATTATTGTATTTTTTTTGCGGGTGGATTGTCTGAATCGGGATTGGCCTGGATTGTTGGATTTTCAGGATTTGGGTGGATGGTGGTTTTTGTTTTGATTGTGAGTTTGGTTTGAAGCCCGAAAGCACGAAGAGGCACGAAAATGGTGGAATGATCATGTAGCGGAGGTAGTGGGTGCTGATCTTCTTTGATATGGATCAATAAATATCCCACGAGTGCACATTGGTGCTGTTTGGGTCTATCGAGAGGGTTACTTGGAACAAGCGATCTTCTGTTTCTGTAGGATTTGGAGATGAGTGGATGGAGCTGAATGATTTCATGTCCATTACTTCTGAAATGGGTGAGCGGGTTTCGAGGTCGAGTTCGACGATTTTCGCTTCGAGCAAATAATGATAGGAAGACGGCGCCCAGGTTAGTGAGAACGAATAGGTGGGATTGCAGCGGATGTAGATCAGCCATTTCTGGTTGCTTTGAGATTGACACACATCGCGGACAGTGTGTATCGTGCGGTTTTCGTGCGGTGTCAGAAAATATACCGCTCCACCTGCTTCCGGAATTGTGGGAGGGGGGAGATAATCTTCGTTGCCAAATTCATCGTTGGCATTTTCCCCGATTCCCATTTGGAGATATGCCAATGGGGTATCGCCAATTTGAGGATCAATGGTAAAAAGGTGTTTCGGTCCCCAGAGATTGAATGGAAGGAATTCGGGCAGGGGAGATAGAGGGGCGGATTCCGTAACAGAAAACCAATAGCCTTTTTGAGGAATCATACGGCTTGAAATCGCAGTGGGAGTGTATTTCTTGCTCCCATTATTGAAACTCCATAGTATTGTATCCATTATACGAGAAATCACACCATCAAACAATCAGCTCTGAAGGGTGGGATGAGGTAACGAATCCCACCTTGAATCTTCAACAAATTCTCAAAAACCAATATAATCAAATCCGATACAATCCAATCCCAACAACATGGAGAAAAAAGTGAACACCGCCCAAGAATATATCGAGGGATTCAAAAAACTCCCTCCCGAAGAAAAACAGATCGTGATCGACTTCATGGCTTCCATCCAGGATGAAGCATACCGAGTACCCCACTATTCTCCGGAAGATATGGAGAAGATCAATCACGATATTGCAGAAGCCGAACGGGGAGAAAATATTGACGGACCATTTCAAGGAGAAGAAGCGGTCAATTATCTGAGAAGAATACGAAACGCCTAAATGAACATTTTCTATCACAAGAATTTTAAGAAGAAATTCTTAAAACTCTCTCCAACGATTCAAGAGAAAGTCGAAAAAACCATCGAAATATTTCAAGAAAATCCACACGATCCTCAACTCCATAACCACGCATTGCATGGAAAAGAAAAAGACAAGCGATCGATCTCAGCCGGTGGCGACTTACGCTTGCTTTTTAAAGTAAAAAACAATTACGAAACTGTCATTTTTATCCGCATTGGAACTCATAGCCAACTATACTAAAAAATCATTTCAAACTTTCCTGAATCCGTAGAATGGCTCACTCATTTCCAATCCATCAATCCTCATTCCATCCACCCCACATCCAATTTTCGTGCTTTCGTGATTTAACCGCCACACCCCCCAAAAACGATAAGACTCTCATCCACCCCAATCCTGTAAATCCGAAAATCCAGGCCAATCCCGATTCAGACAATCCCCCGCAAAAAATGTTTAATAAATTCGCCTCCCCTATCCCCCCATAACTCCCTCAAATCCCAACACTTACAACTCCTAAACATTCCCTCCCCCAAACATTAATCCCCAAAATATGAGGAACTCCTCCTATATAGTAGAGGGATGTAACATTTTTCTCGGCCGAAATCCGTTACAACCGAACCAAGACTACAACAAGAAATCCGGACCGTCGGAGGATGAAAAAATCCCCTCCGGCAACCCGCCCCGGTTCAGCGGGCCAAAAAGGATTTCAAATGGCTGTCCGTGAGGCTAGCAAGAGTAAGTTTTTATCCACTCTTGCGATGGATAGACACCAGGGTAGCAAGGGCAAGTTTCATCTGCCCTTGCGCCAAAGCACCCATGTAAGAACCAAGGTGCCCACCCTTCAGCCTTCTACCTTCAGCCTAAAAAAACCGAGTGCATCACGATGAACTCCGGCTTCGTTCCCCCGGAACGAACCACCCTGCGATGCCAGCCCCGGTTCTTCCTTTTGTCGGTACAGGTATCCGAACAAAGAAACCGGCGATACCGCGTGCGTATCCGAATGGCCTCGCAGGTTTAAACAGTAGTCACCGCCCTCCGTTGGGCGCCCAACTGACAAAAAAAAGAAAAAGAAAGGATGATTGAAAAAACCAAATCCTATAAGAGGAATCGAGAAAAGGAAAGCGTACAAACCTCACCCCCCAATAGGTAAAAGAAAGGGAAATCAGAGGTACAAATCATGCAAAAACAAAACACCACAGGTGCGCCTGTCTCCTAGAGAAATTCAATCGAGATGGATCTCCTTACATCCAGACCAATTGCTTTTCCACATTCCTATGAAGCTGATATTTCTTTTGATGCTCCTGGATCGAGGGACCGAGAATCTCGATTTTACTCAAATCTCCCTGCCCCATCCCGGCTTGCGCACAGTAGTTCAAATAGCCGACTTTCTCAAAATCAATGCCCATCAACTCCACCGCCACCCGGTCAGCCGCAAGCCAATCCCGGCTCACCACGGCAACACGATGTTCCACCGGTGTGCCCCCAACCGGTCCGTTGCCTTCCATGCCTTGATACCCGTCAATAACAGCGAGATCGGGCGCCAAGCGGGGAGCCATCGAAAAGAGATTGAAATTGATGGCTTTATATCCGCCACCGTGGGCGATGGGTTTGTCGTTTTGTGTTCCTTCTTTTCGCCCGCGTCCCCAACGAAATCCTTCATCCTTGATCGGCGCGCCAAAAACAATATTTTTGAGCGAGAGAGTCGCCACGACTCGATCATGCGTTTTCATCACGGCCGAAGAGATCACAAACACCTCGGGATCGAGCAACAAACTCGACATGCGGATTTTATGAGGATGAAAATCATTTTCGTCGACCAAATATACCAAATCATACGGTTCTTGATCCAAATCAAGCAGCTTCGCCGAATATTTTTCCGCTACCGGGATATAGCCATAATTTTCAAATCCCTCGAAAGTGGGAGCACTGGCAGCGGATTCGGCGATCATGACATTCGTTTTCCCAATCGATTGGAGAAATTCGAGAATTCCGACTAAACAATCCGCGTTCGTCGCGCAAAGCGGTACGGAAGTAGATACATTGTTCGGCTTGATCACAACCCGTCGATCACCGATTGCGGCTTTGATCTCGCTTTCGAACCGTTTCAATCCCTGAAAAATGTTATCCGCCCGGTCTTCTCCCGTCGTGAATGAGACTTGGCTTGCTTTCATTCGCGGCGTAGAACCAGGCACACCAAACACCAATTGCGGCGAACGAACGGTTGCCATGGCCGCCATACCACCAATCAATGAGGACTTCAAAAAATGCCTTCGTGAGGTACATCCAACGTTGTTCATCATGGTTCACTCCCTAAAAGAAAAATGATCATCACCCGCCATGTCCGCCGATATGCCGACCGGAAGGATTGTGCACTTCGCTATGCGCTTCGTTGCACCAAAATCGATTCTATTATACAGACGTTCAATCCTAAAACAAACCTGCCAATACCAATAAAAACGAGTTCTCCCTGTTTCATTCCGGCTGAATTTTCTTTGCAGATGTATTTCCCTGAAAATTTTCACTTCAGATGTATTTTTTCAGTTTCCCCCCTTGACGGGAGATTCAATATTCAATATTCTAAATTCATTCATTGAATTTTGAATATTCACACCGCCGTGGATTCGCGAGCGGTGGAAACAGCCAATCGATCACCCCTTCGGCGTATGATAATGGTACCGCTGACGGGGGCGAAGCCTGCCTACCTCCAAGATGAATAAAAACACGGAAAACCAAGAAAATGGCGTCATGGATCGCGACGATCAAATGATTTTATCCCTCCTGACCGCCATCGAAGACCAACCGGAAACGACGCAAAAGGATCTCTCCACCCGTCTCGGAGTGGCCGTAGGTTTGGTCAACTCGTATCTGAAACGCATCATTTATAAAGGATACGTCAAAACGAAACAGCTCGAGCGCCGCCGTTTGCGCTATTTGTTAACCCCAAAAGGGATCAAAGAAAAATCCCGCTTGACTTTCGAATTTCTACATTACTCCTATCAGTACATTTTGGATATTCGCCGCAAGGTCAAAAAATTGGTCACCCCCTACGTTCATGAGGGCAAAAAAAAGGTGGTTTTTTACGGCAGCGGTGAGATGGCGGAATTGGCCTATCTCGCGATACGCGAAATGGGAATGGAATTGGTAGCCGTGGTTGATCCGCAACAAGTCGGAAAGCGATGCGTGGATCATACGATCAAGGACATAACCTGGCTTTCCCAAGCCGGTTTGGCGGATTTGCTCCTGGTATTGGCTCCGCCTGCCGAAAAAACGAATACTCGGTTCAATTTACAAAAAATGGCTCAAGAGTTAGATTTGGAATTTTGCTCATTATCGTAAAAATCATTTGTTCTTGACCATACAGGTGTTTCATAATGAATAAAACAATCGCGGTTATTTTTGCTCTTGGTTTTCTCCTTCGTCTGTTTATCTTTATTGCGGCATATGATGTCATCCCAGAAAGTGGAATTGGGTGGGGTTCCGGAGATTCGCATGGCTATCACCTGTACGCCTTGAATTTTCTTGAGAACAGAATTATGGAAAAAAATGGTCATCCCTCGAGTTTAAGAACACCGGCCTTTCCTTTCTTTCTCGCTTGTATTTATAAGATTGCAGGTATAAATGTTCGATTGGCAGTGTTTGTGAATATTCTCGTGGCCATGGGATCGGCGCTAATCTTCTACTGGATTGGGAAACGCTTTCTGTCAGAACGATTTCTTCCTCTTCTCGCTGTACTCCTCATGATCGAACCGGTATCACTCGGTTTGGCTTTTAAACTTTTCCACGAAACTTTTTTTGTTTTCCTGCTAGCTCTTACATTTCTCTTTTTACTCTGGGGAAGCGAGAAAGAAAAAGATTTGTTGAATATCTTTCTTTGTGGACTCTTACTTGGTATTTCAATACTTTGTCGGCCAGTGGCACAATTTTTGGTAGTCTTGATCCCTCTGTGGATTCTCTACCAAAGCGGCATCCGATATCAATCCTTCAAAAAAATAGCCACTTTTGTGGTAGGGACGCTTATTGTACTCATGCCATGGGTAGTCCGTAACGCAAAAACGTTCGGAATTCCAATGATTTCGAGTGCCGGAAACTATCATTTCATATACAATATCGCTGCCGGAACAATGGTGCAGGTAGAAGGAATCAATTTCTTTAAGGCACGAAAAGTATTTAAAGAAAAGTTGCAAAATTCAATCGAAGAAAAACAGGCAAACACCTATGTTGACCAGTTTCATCTTTCAAATCAAATAGCGAAAAATTACATTCTTTCGCATCCTTTTGCTCTTTTGAAATCTACGCTGGGAGGTTTATATGTTACTACCCTTGGTTCGGCCCGCATCCATTATGACTTTCTTTTCCCAGAACTCGCCCGTAAGGGATCGAATTTGATGGAAATTATCCGGTCACCCGATCAAGGTTTAAACATTCAGATTCCCATCGATTTGTTCATTGTTTTAGGAATTGAAATTTTGTTTTTTTTATTCCTTTATACAGGAATGGTATATGGTACTTATCGCGCCTGGAGATTGAACAACCATTATATTGTATTACTTTGCATCATGGTTGTTTATTTTCTACTGATCGCCGCTACCCCCAATGCGGATTCGAGATATCGCCTCCCAGCGATGCCATTTTTGATCGTCACCGCCTGTTACGGCTGGAATCAGTTTTTCGAATGGTATCGGAACCGCACGACACAACACGTCCCCCCTTCAACATCGGAATAACATGCAGTTTTAAACAAACATAAAACAAACAAGGATCATACAAAATCGAATGGACAACAAAGTTATTCTAGTCACCGGCGGCACAGGTTCCTTTGGGAAAAAGTTTGTGGAAATCGTTCTGCAAACTTACAAACCAAGGAAATTAATTATATTCAGCCGGGATGAACTGAAACAGCACGAAATGGTCACCCAAGGATTCGATCATTCTTGTCTTCGTTACTTCATCGGCGATGTACGGGATTTGAGCCGGCTGCATCGCGCTATGAATAAAGTCGATATCGTGGTGCATGCGGCGGCGTTGAAACAAGTGCCCTCTTGCGAATACAATCCCATTGAAGCAGTCTTGACGAATATTATGGGGGCCAGGAACATCATCGACGCTGCCCTTGACAATAAAGTCAAAAAAGTCATTGCCCTCAGCACGGATAAAGCGGTCAATCCAGTCAACTTGTATGGCGCCACAAAACTGACCGCCGAAAAATTATTCGTGCAGAGCAACGCCTACACCGGCGGAAAACTCACACGTTTCAGCTGTGTGCGTTATGGAAACGTGTTCGGTAGCCGCGGAAGTGTCATCCCTCTCTTTATGAAGCAGCGAGAAACCGGCCGTATTACCATTACCGATCATCGTATGACCCGCTTTTGGATTACATTGGAACAGGGGGTGCGCTTCGTTATGAAATGCCTGGAATTGATGCACGGTGGTGAAGTGTTCGTTCCCAAAATCCCCAGCATGAGTATCGTGAATCTCGCCAAGGCGTTTGCACCGGAATGCGAAATTGATACAATTGGAATCCGACCGGGTGAAAAAATACACGAATTACTGGTTTCGGCGGAAGAATCACGCCACACATTAGAAATGGATGACTTTTTTGTCATTCAACCCAATCATTCGTGGTGGAAAACCGGTAACTGGACGGGAGGCAAACCGCTTCCTGAAGATTATTGCTATTCAAGTAGTAATAATTCCCACTGGCTCAAAGTTAACGAGCTGCAAGAGTTGCTCAAACAAATTTCCTGAATAAACCACTCTGGCACATAAACTAATGAGTGAAGCTTTTTTTACTGTTTTTATGCCAGTATCATTTCTTGTATGAATAACGTTTTGATACCTTATAGCCGGCACTCCATTTCGGAAGAAGATATCGCGGCTGTTGTCGAAGTGTTACGTTCGGATTGGCTGACAACAGGACCTACAATCGCCGAATTTGAACAAAAAGTTGCTGCATTCGTAGGAGCCCAAGAAGGGGTGGCGGTTAGCAACGGAACAGCTGCGTTGCACTGTGCGATGTTCGCCGCCGGGATCGGCCCCGGTGATGAAGTCATTGTTCCTCCATTGACCTTCGCGGCCACGGCGAATTGCATCTTATATATGGGAGGGAAACCGGTATTCGCCGACATTGAGCCGGATACTTTGCTCCTTGATCCTTCCGAAGCAGAAAAGAAAGTCACAGACAAAACCAAAGCGATTCTCGCCGTCGATTATGCTGGTCAACCCTGTGACTACGACGCCTTGCGAGCGATCACGGATCGGCATGGTTTACTACTCATCGCGGATTCTTGCCATTCACTCGGTGCGCGCTATAAAGATCGAAAAGTTGGTTCTTTAGCAGATTTGACCTGCTTTAGCTTTCATCCGGTCAAACACATTACCACCGGCGAGGGCGGAATGGTTGTAACAAATCACTCTGAATTCGCAGAACGCATGCGCCGATTTCGCAATCATGGGATTACCAACGATCACCGGCAGCGGAGTGAACTGTGCACATGGTATTACGAAATGACGGATTTAGGATTCAATTACCGGATCACTGATTTTCAGTGCGCGCTGGGGATCAGTCAATTAAAGAAACAACCCGCCTGGATCGAAAAACGAAGAGAAATAGCCCGTCAGTACGATACGTTTTTTTCATCGATTGAAGGTATCGAACCTGTTTCCGTTCGCCCGGATAGCTGGCACGCTTATCATTTATATCCGATCCAACTCAATCTCCCAAAAGCCAAAATGGACCGAAATCAATTATATCAATCCATGCGTTCAGCCGGCATCGGAGTCAATGTGCATTACATTCCGGTGCATCTGCATCCCTATTATCAACATCATTTTCACACCCAGAAAGGGGACTTTCCCGTTTCGGAACAAGCCTATCAACGATTGCTAAGTATTCCTATATTCCCTGCCATGAACAATGCGAATATCGATTCTATCTGTGAAACCATCAAACATGTATTCTTGACTTCCTCGGAATAAGTAAGGAATGGCTCCAAGGATACCCTATTCCGGATCGTTGTTATGAAACCGGTATATGGATTGCTTATATCTGAGATATTAAAATACATACAATCCTTCCTAATAAACTGAGGTATCATCATGAAAAAGATTCAAATAGCTGACCAATGGATCGGAGAAGAAGAATCCGTATTTATTGTCGTGGAGGTCGGTACGACAAGTAATGGAGATGTAGAAACGGCTTTTCGCTTGATCGATGCCGCGAAGTATGCGGGGGCGAACGCGATCAAATTTATGATCATCAATGCCGATTATTTCATGAGTAACAAATCCGTGACTTATGAGTATGAATATCAGGGAGGGAAAAGAAATGAAAATATGTACGAAATGTTCAAAAATTTAGAATTCACAAAAGAGGAATGGCTTCAAATCCGGGATTATTGCAAAGAAAAAGAAATTACTTTTTTCGCGACTGTCGATTATATACCGGGGATCGATCTGGCTGAAGAATTGCACGTTGCAGCCTATAAATCCAGTTCCTGGGACGCTTGCAACTTTCCTTTACTCGAAAAAATGGCCCACACACAAAAACCGGTTGTTGTTGATCTGGGCCCCACGAAATTATGCGATATCGACATATTGATTGATAAAATTCGGATGACTGGTAATGATCAAATAGCACTTTTGCATTGCAGCCACGCTAAAGAGGATCATGAAATTAATATTCGATCCATCCCTTTTTTACAAGATGTCTTTCAAATTCCCGTGGGGTATTCTGCGGACAGCCGTGATTTCGTTCCGGATATTTCTGCGGTTGCCCTGGGTACCCATATGCTCGAAAAGCGGTTGACGCTGAATAAAAACTTCGAAGGGCATCATCATATCAAAGCCCTTGAACCGGAGGAATTTAAAGAATATGTAAATATGATCCGGTATGCCGAACGGATCCGAGGGAAATATACCGTGAAACCGTCAACCGAAGATTTGCGCCAAAAGAAACTTTATTACGTCAGCATTACAGCCAACGAAGATATCCCTGCCGGTACGATCATCCAAAAAGAAATGGTATGTTGCAAACGTCCCGGGACAGGGATTTCTCCGGAAATGATGGACACCATCGTTGGGCGCACAGCACAACGGGATATCCACCGCGATGAATTATTGGATTGGAATGCAATCTAATTCAAGGAAATGGAGCGCTAGGGAATCTCTACAATATTTAAAAAAAGAATGTCAACCGTACTCATACGCTGTGATGGTTCATCGGATATCGGCCTTGGACATGTGATCCGTTGTTGTTCACTGGCAAAGGCTTTGCAAAAGCTAAATCACTCTGTGATATTTGTCATGAATCCCCGTTCCGCCCAGTCAGCGGAATGGCTCACAACGCACGGTTTTCAAGTAGCCTATATTCCGAATGCTGCGGATATTACAAAAGGAGTGGAGCTCAACGACGCCGATCAAGATTTCACGGTGGCGCTCGCCCACAAAACCGAGAGCGCCATCATTCTCGTGGATCACTATGGCGCTTCTTCCAATTATTTGGCTGGTTTGTCAAATCGCGGATTCAAAGTCGGGGTAATCGATGATCTCGGGGATCGTGCATTCCATACGGTCGATTGGATACTCAATCAAAATCTAGGCGCTTTGCGGATTGAGTATCACATAAAGAATGCGTGCATTAAATTATTCGGACCGGCCTTTGCGTTACTGCGTCCCGAATTTGCTGAAGTCAGAAAACAGGTTTCGCGAACATTCGATGCAGAAGATCGAAACGTGTTGCTGACCTTGGGCGGAGGGGATGTTTCCGCGAAACTCACCCAAATCATCAAGGCGATATCGAAAAGTTCCGTTCACTTACGCATTCGGTGTATTGTATCCGCCCTGATCCGCTTCACAGACGAGTTACGTGATGCCATGAATGCGTCTCCTCATGACATACAATTTTTACAAAACGTTGAAAATGTTCCGGATCACATGGCATGGGCCGATTGTTCCATCAATGCCGGTGGCGGCACTTGTTGGGAATTGTGTTGTATGGGAGTACCCATGATTCTCATGGTGTTTTCCGAGGATCAACAACGGAATGCAGATTTGTTGGAGCAAGAAGGCTGTGCAGTCAATCTTCATCATTGGGATGATCATACTTCTCCACAACGACTATCTCAAACCCTTGAACATTTATTCCATTCCCCTTCCCGGCGGAAGACCATGTCCAATAGAGCCTGGCAACTTGTGGACGGCGCCGGTGCGGAGCGAGCGGCTGACTCTTTTGAGGAATTGATCCACGAATCATAATGATAGGAGAGGACCATGGAAACCATTAAGATCGGATCACGAAAAATTGGACCGGGTCAACCCTGTTTTTTGGTCGCCGAAATCGGGATCAATCACAATGGTGATATGGATCTGGCACGGAAACTAATCGATGCCGCCGTCGAAGCCGGAGCAGATTCGGTGAAATTTCAAAATTATCGAACCGAAGAATTTATTTCCGATCGCACACTCACGTATGAATATATTTCCCAAGGGGAGACAATCGTCGAATCCCAATACGATATGTTCAAGCGATATGAATTGACGAAATCCAATTTACAGGAACTCAAATCCTATTGTGATAGTGTAGGAACCATTTTTCATTCCACTCCGATGGGAAAAGAGGGAATTCAAGATTTGGTTGAAATCGAGACTCCGATCCTTAAGAATGGTTCCGATTGTTTGACTCATTTGTACCTTATTCGTGCAATGGGTAACACCCAACTGCCTACTGTGATTTCGACAGGGATGGCGACCTTGTCTGAAATTGATGAAGCGGTGCGGACGTTTTATGCCACTGGCAATACTCAATTGATTCTCCTTCATTGTACTTCATCCTATCCCACTCCTTTCGAAGATACTCATTTGCGAAAAATAGCATCCATGCAATCCGTCTTTGATTGTCCAGTGGGATTCAGTGATCATACTCCTGGAATCTATGCGGCTATTGGTTCCATTGCATTCGGAGCGTGTTGGATTGAAAAGCATTTCACCTTGGATCACAATTTGCCCGGTCCGGATCATCGTTTTTCTGTCGATCCTTCGGAATTCCAGTCACTTACGGCGGGCATCCGAGCCATAGAAAAATGTTTAGGAAATGCTCGCATTCAACCAACATCCGGTGAAGAAATCGGACGACGGGACTATCGGCTTTCCTGTGTGGCGAAATATTCTCTTGATAAGGATCATCAAATATCAGAAAAGGATATCGGGTTTTGTCGTCCCGGATATGGAATCCCTCCCCATCACTCGTACTTACTCCTCGGGCGAACTTTAAAACATCAAGTAGAAAAAGGTGATATTTTCAAGCCGGAAGATTTTTATTAAGTCTACCTTTTTTTATAGGCTTTCGATTGTCAGACTCAATAAGTTTTCTCAATGCCTCGCCCGAAAACAGGAAGCGGATTCACTTATTTTTAAAAATTTAGATATAATGGGACACGAATAAAAAAAAGAAAACAACCGATTATTATGAGAATTCAGCTTCGCGCTGCCGTAGAAGCAGATGCAGAAATGATATACAAATGGCGCAACGATCCTTTTATCATTTCAAAAGGAACCGTTGAACGAGTTATTCCTTGGGAAGAACATCAAGCCTGGTTTCAAGAAACAGTCCAAGGAACGGATCGTCAATTATATATTGTATTGGGCGATGAAGTTCCTATCGGACAGGTTAGATTCGACCGCGTCGAACCGAACCGTGCAGAAATATCCATTTATTTGCTTCGTGAACACACAGGGCGCGGATTAGGGATTGTTGCTTTACAAAAAGCGTGTCACGAAATCATTGCGCTCTGGAATGTGAATTGGGTTACTGCTTTCGTAAGATCAGATAACATTCCGAGTATTTCCGCATTCCCAAAAGCCGGATTTGTTCTTTTCAAAAAAAGAGATGAATGCTCAAGAAAAAACCATGTCGAATTTCGTTTTGCCCGCCCATTTTTGATACCTCATTCGCAAATTACGCATGATAAAAAAGAACAAAAGGCAGTCGTAGATGTTATTTCGAGCGGTCATTGGGCGTGTGGTCCGCAGGTCAAAAAACTAGAAAAATTTCTAGCAAATTATGCGAAAGCCGCTCATGTGATTTGTGTTAGTTCGGGATTATCGGCGCTTCGTTTAACACTGAAATCACTTGGGATTGAATCGGGTGACGAAGTCATTGTCCCTGCTTATTGCTGTGTAGCATTGGTCAACGCCGTATTATCATTGGGAGCCAACGTCATTCCCGTCGATGTTATCGAGTCGGAATGGAATATCGATCCGGTCAAAGCCAAACAATCGATCACTCCTCGAACAAGGGCGATCATTGCAGTTCATACTTTTGGATTGCCTGCGGACATTGACTCTTTACAATCCCTCGATGTTCCCGTGATAGAAGATTGTGCGCATGCTTTCGGTAGAGAGGTTAAAGGGAAAGCACTGGGAAACCATGGCTATGTCGCCATCCTCTCTTTCTACGCGACCAAACTAATGGGCGCTGGAGAAGGAGGGGCCGTTTTGAGCTATGATCCTCAAGTCATCGAATTTATACGAGAGTGGCGGGATTACACAGACAAATCTCCTGATCCGACACGGTTGAATGATAAAATGACGGATATCGAAGCATCATTGGCCCTTTGCCAGCTGGAGCGTCTTGAATCCATGATTGCTCAACGAGAGAAAATTGCTAATTTCTATCAGGACTATTTCTTAAATTTATCCCATCAGAGGAAGCATTTTCACCTTCCTGTCTCAGGACCAGATCGTATTTGGTATCGATACTCTCTGGAAATGATTTCTTGTCCATCACAACCGATTCTTGACACATTGAAACAACATGGCATCCAAGCGGAAAAACCAAATGAGAATTGGAGAGATAATCATTATCCCCCTTGCCCCGTCGCGGATCGAGCATTTCAGCATCTAGTATCTCTCCCGATTTATCCGACATTAAGCGAAGAGAAACAACTTTGGATATGTCGGACAATGGAACAAGTACTTGATAGAATTCTTTCCGATTAAGTGTAGAGAGTGTCAAAAATCTAATGATCGTATCCATCAATCAACCCGCATATCTGCCCTGGCTTGGTTATTTTCACCGGATCGCGTTGAGTGATTCTCATATTGTGTTGGATCATGTTCAATTCGAGAAAAACAGTTTTACGAATCGGAACAAAGTGAGAACACCGCAGGGATGGTGTTGGCTGTCCGTACCGGTAAAGACCAAAGGAAAATTCGGACAACTGCCCATTCATTCCATCGAAATCAATCCCAATGAAAAATGGCAAAGTAAGCATTGGAAAACCATAAAGCAATGTTATGCAAAAGCACCATATTTCGATGAGCACGCCCCTTTCTTCGAAACGGTCTATGAGCGAGAATGGATTTATTTATCGGATTTGTGCCGAGAGATCACCCAGTATTTATTGGATGCTTTTGGAATCCACACGCCTTTGCAGTATAGTTCGGATATAAAGATTAGCGGAAGCAAGGATGAATTGGTCCTGAATCTCTGCCAAGAAATGGGAACGGATATCTACTTATCCGGTCCGCTAGGACGTGATTATCTGCGCGAAGATATGTTCCAAGAGGCTGGGATACAAATTCAGTATCATGACTTTCGACATCCCGAATATCCTCAGTTACACTACCAAAATTTTGAACCTTATATGGCGGCTATCGATTTGCTTTTCAATAGCGGTCCTCATAGCCATGAAGTTCTCATGAAAGAGTCGAATACAGTCCAGTGAATCATTCAACCTACAAACCTTGCTGCATCATTCCCGCTCGCGGAGGTTCGAAACGGTTTCCTCGAAAAAATATCGCGTTATTGGGAGGCAAGCCTTTACTGGCATGGTCGATTCAATGCGCGAAACAAAGCGGTCTTTTCGACGTTGTCTGGATTTCTTCCGAGGATCAAGAAATACTTGAGATTGCAGAAAAATGGGGGGGGACGGCATTATTGCGATCCGAAGATTTGGCCACGGACGAAGTCATGTTGACCCAATTGTTATGGCATCTCATTCAACAACCCACACTTACAGAAAGAGAATATACGCATTTGTATCTCATGCTGCCAACCTCACCGTTCCGCAGAAAAGAAACAATTTGTGAAGCATGGAATCATTATCTTGCAAGTGATGCCGAATCTCTGATGAGTGTTGTCCCCACTTCGTATCCCCCCCAATGGGCTTTGACCGTGGAAAACGGATGGTTAAAACCGATGTTTCCCAACGACTTTGAAACTCCTCGCCCTCAAATACCCCCCACCGTCAAAGGAGATGGGGGCCATGTAATCACGAAGATCTCCAGTTTTTTACAATCCAAAGTTTTTTTGGGATCTCGTACTCTTGCATTTTTTGTAGCAGCGGAGGAGTCAGTCGATATTGATGAACCAATGGATCTTGAATGGGCTGAATTTCTATTACAAAAAGGGATGGTTTCGAGTTGATGAATATCTTGATCATAGCCGCGCATCCGGACGATGAAGTCTTGGGGTGTGGCGGAACGATGGCCCGTCTGAGTGATGAAGGGCATGATGTTTTCGTTTCGATTCTAGGAGAAGGGATCACTTCTCGTTACACAAACCGTACGGAAGCGGATCAAAACGCCATTGATTCCTTGCATGCTTGTAGTCATCGAGTGGGGGAGTTGTTGGGGATCAAAAAAGTATATATGGACCGTTTGCCGGACAATCAATTTGACACCGTTCCGTTGCTGGAGATTATCAAAAAAATCGAAAAACTCATTGACACCGTTCAAGCAGAAATCGTATTTACGCAACACGGGGGTGATTTGAATATTGATCACGTCGTTCTGCATCGGGCCGTCATGACTGCGACACGACCGATGAAGGGACGGCCCGTAAAAAAAGTATGCGCGTATGAAGTGCCTTCCTCGTCAGAATGGGCGTTTCAACAATTTGCTCCAGCGTTTCGCCCGTCGGTCTTTTATGATATCGAGGAAACTTTGGAGCGGAAAATCCAGGCCATGAAATTGTATGAATCCGAATCGAATCCGTTTCCCCATCCCCGTTCGTCAGAGGCTCTGTATGCTTACGCCAAACGATGGGGTAGTGTTGTGGGCTGTCAAGCGGCGGAAGCCTTTGAACTGATTTGGAGCTTGCAATAACCATTTCCTCATTTCAATTCATATAACGAAAATCTCTATCTAACCAAAATGTGTATGGAGGAGTCTGATTGCATGAATGAACAACAGTTGTTCGTAACGGGAATGTTTCGTTCAGGAACAACGTTAGCCGCCCGATTACTGAACGCACACCCTCGTATTGTATTTGCGTCCGATCCGTTTGCACGGTTGTTCAAGGCCTTTCGCAACACCGTTGCGGAGAGAGTATGGGGAACGGAGAAAACCGATGCAGCGGCACCGTTGGGTGATTATTATTTTGATACCGACCAACAGGCGCTCATGACCCGCATCCAAGAAACACCGCTTACCCTTCCCATCGGCCGTCTTTCTCTTGCAAATTTGCGGGACCAGATTGAGAAAGCCTCGGCTCCCTACTCTCCATTAATCGCCCCGTATTTAAGCGAATTGAAAGGAAACACATTCGCCGAGTTATTCGAACGCGGATTTGACATAATTGAGAAGGCGTACGGAAAGACCGATTCCCACTGGGTAGGATTCAAGGAAGTCTGGACGGGGGAGTTTGTTCCCCATCTTCTTCAGCAGTTTCCCAGGGCCAAAGCGATTCATATCGTTCGGGATCCTCGTGCGGTGTGCGCTTCGAAAAATGTCTCGGAAGAGAAATACCCTTGGCTTTTCTTGATTCGGCAGTGGCGCAAACTGACCACATTCGCCTGGAAGCATACCCAGTATTCTTTTGCGAATCATGATCGAGTTTTGGTAGTTCGATATGAATCGTTAATCCAAAATCCTGAAGAACAGATTCAAAGAATTTGTACATTTCTGAACATTGACCTTCACTCCGACATGCTTGATCCTCAAGCGTTCAAAAATGGACAAGGCAAAAAGTGGAAGCAAAACTCATCCTATGTTGAAGGAATCCAGAAGTTCAACGTGACCTCCGTAGATCGCTGGAAATCCATGTTGGACACTTCGCAAGTACAGATGATCGAAAACTTATGTCAAGCGGAAATGAAAACATGGGACTATGCGCCGGTAACTCCGGATTCGTCTTCCCCCTTCTGGCAAATGATTTTTGAGCCACCAATCATCTCGGAAGAGAACCTAGCCTCGTGGATCATTCCATACAGTCAAGTACGATTGGACGAGGTAATGCGAGAAATGTCGTTGGAATATGTGCGCGAACAAGTGCTAGCCAGTTCCGAAGAGATATCCGACGTTCTCAAACGGAAACTATGTTTGTTCGAGGATTATTTTTCCCACTGCCGAACTCTCGTATCGAATGAGAGCGTATCATGAATCATCCCTCAATTTCTCTTGATCGAATGAAGCGTTTTATCGAAACGTATTACATGTGGAATCGAGTCCCCGTCGGTATGGAAACTTCCAAATTTGCCCGTCAAGTGGCGGAGGAGTTGAAGGCCGACCTGATTTCCGTTCCATCCGGGAACACCTGTCTAACCTGGGTGATTCCCCCCGCCTGGGAGGTGCGTGAAGCGTATTTATCCACGTTGGATGGACATCACATCGCGAATTTTCAATGGCATCCGCTTTATCTCAAATCATATTCGGTTCCCTATTCCGGCGAAGTCTCCCGTGAGGAGTTGCTGAAACATGTCCTGACGGATCCAAACCGGCCGGATTGTATTGTCTTTGACTACCGGGCGCAGTATCAATTTAACGAGCGAACGGAGTGGGGATTCAGCCTGCCTTACAATGTTGTCCAGTCGCTTCAGGAGAATCGTTATTTTGTTCATATCGACACGGAATTTGAAACCGGTAAGTTGGATGTTGTCGATTGTATTCTTCCCGGAAAGCAGAAGGATACGATTCTCATTGGCGCTCATACCTGCCATCAAGGACAAGTAAATGACGGTATTGCGTGTATTGCGGTGGCAGTGGAATTATTTCGATGGCTTCAGCAACATTCCCAGAGAAAATATACGTATCGTTTTGTTTTTGGGCCGGAATACTATGCAGCCGCCGCGTTGTTGCATCAAGGGCGGGATATCGAAAACATTCGATACGGTATCTATTTGGATATGTTGGGGAATCGTCAACGAATCGGGTTTTCGAAATCGTTTCGGGGGGATACCTATCTTGATCGTATAGTGGAAAATGTATTGGCGTCGCATACCGATGATTATCTCGTGAAAGACTATCGCGATTTGTGGGGGAATGATGAAATGTTTTATGACGGTCCGGATTTTGAGATTCCCATGGTCGGATTGGGGCGTGAATATTTTTCGTATTATCACACAGACCGGGATAATTTGGAGTATTGTGATATAAACCAGCTCGAAGAGTCCTTGAATATCTTGCAAAAGATCACGGACATTTTTGAAACGGATTGTGTAGCGAAAAGACTCTATCAAGGTCCTTTGTATTTATCCAAATATAAACTCTATATCGATCCCAACAAAAACCGAAAAGGAGCGCGAAGTTTGCAGGCGATTCAAATTCTCATGAACGGCAAGACGAGTTGTCTGCACATCGCGGACCGGCTGGGGATCGAGTATGAATTTGTTCGTTCTTTTGCCGATGCCTTGTATCAACATGGTCTAGCTCAGTATGTCGAATGAGTTGAAAAGCCGTTTAATTCCCTTATTATGAAATTATCCACCCATCAGCTTCATCGATTTATCGCCGCATTGCGATTGTTATTGCGAGAGTATCACCCCTACCGGAAATGGATCGTGATCTTGATCGTTGCGATGATTCTCAAAACAGTATTTGAGACATCTCTGTCGGTCCTTTTGCTTCCGATTTTAGACGAACTCCAGGAAACCTCCTCCACCCCATCAATTTTAAATGAATTTATCGATTTTTTTCATGTACATTCCGGCATTCAATCGAGAATTACGTTGGTATTTGTGTTGCTTGTCTTGACGGCGGTCGCGAAAGGAGTGATGACACTTCTGTTTTATTTTTTTTCCGCACTCATCCAAAGTTCCTTTGAGAATGACAAACGAGAAACTCTGTTTTCAGGATTTCTTCATTCCAAATGGATGTATTTTATCAACCAAAAAACAGGACATGCGATCAATACCATATTCGGGGAGACCACGCGTGCCAGCCGGTTTTTTACGAATTCCATTTCGCTGATCGATGCCGGTACGTTGATCCTATTTTATATTGCCACGGCGGCGTTTATCTCCCCTACCGCGATGGGTGTTGCTTTTCTGATATTTCTTTTCATCGGCGGAACGATTTTACCCATCATGAAAAAGTGCAAGCAATACGCTCATATTTTGAAAGACGCGCGAGAAGGCTTGATGCATCATCTTACGGAGTTGCTCAACGCATTCAAAGTCGTCAAAGGGTGTCGGATGGAAGACGTCGGCCAAAAATTCGTATCCACGCAATCGCGCTGTTACCGACATTACATGATTCGGTATGCTATTTTAAAACACCTACCTGGTTCCATCCTCGATCCACTCGTCATTTTCTCGGTAGGGTTGATTTTCTTTATCTTGTACCGATACGAACTCGCGGTGTTTTCCGAAGCGGCCGTCATCGTCGTCATTTTGTATCGTTGTTTTCAGAAGATTACCGGCGTACAAAAATTTTGGATCTCGAGTTTAGAGTTTATCCCCAGTGTTTCCCTGGTCGCCAATCTACCGGAAACCTTGACAAAAAACCGAGAATCCCATGCTGCCGGTACGATCGAGAGTTTTGAAATTCTCGAGTTCAAGGATCTGACTTTTTATTATCCAAATACAAAACAACCGGCTTTGGAGCATATCCACTTAACCATTGAACGGGGTGAGTTTGTCGGGATCGTGGGTTCTTCCGGAGCGGGAAAAACGACATTTGTGGACATGGTGCTCGATTTGTTGCACCCCACGTCGGGCGAGATACTGGTCAATCATGTTCCTCTCCGCGACATCAATCTTTGGCAATGGCGAGATTTGATTGGGTATGTTCCGCAGGAAAGTATTCTGTTTAATGATACAATTTTCAATAATATTGCCTTGTATCGTCTCTCTGTGCAAGAAGAGGATATTTATTGGGCTGCGCAAATAGCTGACGCCCATGAATTCATCAATGACCTTCCCCAACAATACAATACGATTGTTGGAGACCGTGGCATCAAACTTTCGGGCGGGCAACGACAACGTTTAGCGTTGGCGCGAGTCTTGGTGCACAAACCACAGATTCTGTTACTCGATGAAGCCACTAGTTCACTGGATACGTATTCCGAGAAGAAAATTCAAGCCGCTGTGGAAGGGCTTCGTGGTCAAATGACAATCATCGGGGTAGCGCATCGCCTGTCCACTGTCATCAATTCGGATAAGATCGTTGTGCTGGAACAAGGAAAGGTTGTCGAAGCAGGTTCTCCGGCAACATTGATATACGCGCAGGGGAAATTTCAAGAAATGCACTCGCTGCAAATCAGCCATTAACAAAAGATACGAATCATGCGAATATTGGTTACTTTTACACCTCAGTTTTTAAAAGTGCCGCTTGCGGTTATCCAGAAACTTCACAAAAAAATCCCAGAAGAAGTGTCCGTCATTGGCTTCACAACTGGAACAGAAGATGTATACCGGTGTGTGGCTGCCCAGGAACATCTTAACATTTCGCCGATTTTTCGATTGAACGAATTGGAAAAGGAATGGGGAGAGAGGGAAGATGATTCGGAACTGGCACGGTTTGAGCGACAATACGGCCCTGGAACGTTGAAGCGCCTTCTGGTTGCGGATCGTCAGTTAGGCACAGGATATATCAGTGGCGCGATCACATTGCGGTGCCCCATGGTACGAAAAAGCCGGGATGACGAATGGATCCGTCGATACATTTGCGGGTTGCTTCGTTTTTGGGAAACACTGTTCGAGAATGAAAAACCCGATCTGGTGTTTTCCGGTGTGCCGGCCAATGCATGGACATTGTCTTTGAATGAGTATTGTCACCTCCAAAACATTCCTTATTATAGAATACACAGTACTAGAGTCAAAGGACTTTGTATTCTGGAAACCCATCATAAGAATTTGTTAGCGCCGGTCATCCGGGAATTTGAACAAGCGCTTGAAAATCCAAATCATCTGGACGACTCTATGCCGCAGGCGCGGCACTATCTGGAAGAATTTCGGCAGAACCCCTCCCGTCCACAATATTCAAGTTTTACCATTAAAAGTAAAAGTGAACAGCATACGGTGAGAAGTGTAGTTCGATATTTGAGTTCGAACGTGGGATCTGCATTTCTGAATTTGCTCCAACGGCGGGAACAAGAGCTTCGAACGCGAAGTGGTTTCGATAAGCTGTTGGACTTTTTCGACAATATGCGAAACCGCACCAACTATCACTCCATTCGGCACTCCAAACTTTTCCATTCGTGGGAGCATATACACGATCGACCGTTTGTCTATTTCCCATTACATGTCGATCCGGAAGCCGCCACGATGGTGCTTGCCCCCATGCATGTGGATCAGATTGCGGTTATCGAAGCCTTATCCAAAAGCATTCCGATGCATTGGAATCTTGTAGTCAAAGAGCACAATCCAATGTTGGGGAGGCGGCAAAAAGGATTTTATGAAAGGATCACCCGCTTTCCCTGTGTGAAGCTTTTATTGCCGACGGTGGACAACTACAAATTGATTCAACAAGCCGCTTTGACTTGTTCCATCACCGGAACATCGACATGGGAGGCCATGATGCTTCGGCGTCCCGCCTTGATTATCGGAAAAACCCCTTTTCAGATTGTGCAAGAAGGATTTGTTCATTGCCCTGATTTGTCGCAGTTGCCTGATGCCGTTCAACGGGCGTTAACCATGCCACCCGCAAGTGACCAAAAACTTCTGTATTATCTTGCCTCCATCTTTCAAACGGGTTTTGAATTTCCGAAGAAACTGTTTGATCCTGTATCGTGGGAAACCATAGAAGAATATGCCCCACAAATCAATCTAGTTGTTGACCGATTGCTCGAAATGCAGAAAGGTCCGAAAATATTGGTAGAGTAACAAACCGATCGGGTTTTGATTGGTGTTGGATTCTTGCAAAAATTTATAATTTTTGCCGGGTCATCGAGTAATGGCTGTTTCCAAGAACCAATCTCCGGAGAAGCAAAAAAACGAATCGCGATGAAACGAGTATTGATATACGCTGGTCATAATTGGGGATTCACTTTTTGGGAGAAGTTTGGGCAATATGCCTATGAAAAGAAATTGTACGATCCGTATATTGTGGCTGCGAATCCTCTAACGTTGAAAAATTACGAAAGATCGTCCGTTCCCTTCCATCTTGTCGGGACGTTCGATGATTTAAACCATCGCTATGGAGAATTAAAGATCCATCAAGAATCGATCCTTCAACGATTAGAGAAGTTGGAGAAGGATAGCGGCGAATTGATTGTGGATTTTCTGCAAAGCGATCGGAAATTCGCGTTGGGATTCCATTATATGGGAATCCAATATCCGATTTTTCATTTCAAGCAACCCTTGAGTTATTGGAATACTTTACGGTTTTGTGTGGAATTGATCGATTATTTTGAAAAGACTTACAATGAAGTACAACCTTCCTTGATTCTTTTGGATGGGGTAGCGTCACTGCAAACAAAACTTATGTGCGTTCTTGCCCGTTTGCGGAATATCCCGATTCGGATCCTACGAACCAGTCGAATTGGAAATTGCTTTCATTGGGATCCGAACGAATTCGGTTATACACCGAAAGTAGAAGAGGTCTTTCATACCCTTGAACATGTGGAGCCCACACAGTATAAAAAGCCGGCTCAATATGTTGCGTTTCAATCCAAGAAAACCATGCTTCACCGAAAATATACGTTGAATCAAACGGCACGACGTATCTTGAAAAGCATACACAAACGGGGAATGGAATATATCTATTATATGGTTCACGGCTATCTCCGTTACCCTCGTATCCCGTTGTCATCGGATATTTATACTTATGGTATAACGAGTTATCTCCAGTACCGGAAGCTCATGCACATTGTGAAGAAGCATGGGCGTGAGTCGTTGCCGGAGCAATATGTTTTTTTTCCTCTCCAATTAAGTCCGGAAGCCACAACGATGATTTTTGAACCGCAGATGAACAACCAATTAAGCATTATCGATCTGATCATAAAAGCCCTCCCCGTCGGTGTGAAGCTGGTTGTGAAAGAACATTTCTCATCTATTGGATTGCGGCCATTGGATTTTTATCGTTGGTTGGATACTGTCCCCAATGCGTATGTGGCGTCCCCCTATATGGATGGTGCCGAACTGGTATTCAACAGTCTTGCAACGGTAACCATAACGGGAACGCCTGGATTTGAAGCCGCCATGGCTGGTGTTCCCGTAATCACATTTGGACGCAACAACATATTCAACTTTTTGGATCATGTGTATGTCATTCAAGATTTCTCTCAGTTGAGATCAATCCTAAGCACCTTGGTGCACAATGAAGAGATACGAGAAAAGGCAAAGTGTGATGGCCAGCGCTTTCTAAAAGCATTGGAATCTATTTCCGTGGATTTGGGTGACAACATCATTAAAGGCTCCAACCGGCAACCTCCGACGGAGGAAACAATACATGCATTATGGGTCAATTTACAATCCATCTTGGAGGAGAGAGAGTAAGGGTGTCGTACCCGATTACCATCAGGCAGCATGCATGTGTATCTACAATTGAAAAAATGAACCGTAGACGGGAGGAAAGTTGTGTTGGAGATAGATCCTTTTGACCAACAAATATCACTGTAGTAATTTTTGAAACTATGTGCGGAATTGTCGGATTTTATCAAAAAACACCGTTAACCGATCACGATATCGAAAAGGGGCGGCAGGCGACTGCAAGTTTATCCCATCGAGGGCCAGATGTCGAAAACGTGTACTGGAATCGAGAACAAGGGTTGTTTCTCGGCCATCGGAGGCTTTCCATCATTGGGCTTGATGCTTACAGCAATCAACCTCTCGAACGAGATGGCATTGTACTGACTTACAATGGTGAGTTATACAATTATAAAGACATTCGTCAGGAGTTGATCGCGAAGGGATATGATTTCTTAGGTACTTCAGATACAGAAGTGCTTGTACGCGCGTATCAAGAATGGGATACGGATTGTCTTGAACGTGTTGACGGAATGTTCGCTTTTGCCTTATGGGATCCGAAAAAGGGGCTTTGGCTCGCGAGAGATCCATTTGGAGAGAAACCGCTTTATTGGGTGTATTACAACGAGCGATTTGCTTTCGCATCGGAATTGAAAGCCTTGGCATTTCTGACCCCTTTGATTCCAGAATTGGACAGAAATCATATCATAGAGTATTATCATGAAGGATTTTTTCGGCCACCGTTTACCTTTTATCGTGATGTGTATGCAGTATCCCCCGGCCATTCCGATCGAATCCAAATGCCGCAGGCTCCTTCATTTACACCTTACTGGTCACCAGAAGATGAGCAATCCCAAGATGTATGGGCCTTAACTTTTCCCCAAAAAATCGAAGAAATCCATCGCTTGTTTTCCCTTTCTGTGAAAAAACGTTTGGAGGCCGATGTTCCGATCGGTCTTTTATTATCCGGTGGTATCGATTCGTCTTTGGTCGCGGCAGTGGTACAAACGATTCAACCGGACGTACAATGTTATTCCATCTCGTTTCCATCGGCGCGTGAAGACGAATCGGAATTCGCTGCCAATGTTACCAAACACCTTCATTTACCTCATAAAATCATTCCTTGCGAATTGACTCAAGCAGAGGAATTCATCGAAGAATCCATCAACCTGTTCGATCAACCCAATGGAAATTATGGAATCTTACCCTTCCTATTCTTATGTCAACATGTGGCCAAAGATTACAAAGTGGTATTGAGCGGTAATGGGGGAGATGAATTGTTTTACGGATATGGAAGATATCCATATATCGCTCGCTATGAACGCTTTTTATCTTGGCCATTTTCCTTCCGGTGGTGCATCGCCAGACTCGCCGAAAAAATCTGGGGACATCGGCGCTCCGCGAGTTTTTCAACTCTCTTTTCTATTCGAAAATTAGAAGATAGTTATTGGGCGATCAAAAATCATCGATACTACCAGGAACTGTTTCGCAATGGTTCTGCTTGTTGTTCAAATCAACCCATGGAACGTTTGATTCGGGATAATGCGAAGCCGTTATGGCAGATATTCCGGTTATACGATCTTCTGTTTACCCAACCGGATACGATCTTGGCCTCCACGGATCGAGCGAGTATGCGTTTTGGTTTAGAAGTTCGTACTCCATTTCTTCAACGCGATTTATTTGCAATGACAGAACAAATCGAAGCTCGAAACCATTTGAGAAAGAACCAACCCAAGTATATATTACGCTTACTATTGAACCGGTATTTTCCCTCTCACTTTTTTGAACGTCCGAAACAAGGTTTTATTCCGCCTATAAACACGTGGTTGCGCGACGGATTACTTGATGAACGTCTGCAACGAGACGAAAGCGGATTGTATACTCCCCAAACAATTCAAACCCTTTTGCAGAAACATAAAAGCGGAGAAAATGATTACTCTCCCATTTTGTATAGAGTTGCAGCCATGAACACATATGTTTCCCGAGGGAAAATCGATAAAACCGGGTAGGGGGATACTCGAAAAGATTTATTGAACAATATTCTCAATCAACCCCAAATGTTTCTTGTCTCACTGACTCCAGTATGGAACGACCAACTCCGATCCTGTTTCTCGACACCAGTTCGATCCCGACAAAAGGGGGCGCTCAAAAGAGTCTATTGTTCATCCTTCGTTCTCTGGATCGAGATCGTTTTGCTCCCCATGTGTTTCAATATGTTTCGCATGACATGGAAGAGAAATTACAACAATACGACATACCTTATCGGAACCATCATCCGGAGATGGCAGGGATAGTACATGTAGAGAATACACCCGTTCGGCTTCAAGAAAATTACATTCCACCCGTTTACCGTCTGCAATCGTTACAGGGAACTTGGCGGGATCTCGGTTTTCGGGTGAAACAGATTTTCAAGGAAGAAATTGCACGTTATCGGGCGATTCGTGCTTATGCTCAAGAAATCGGAGCGCAATTAATTTATTTGAACGGCAATTTCACGAACGGACTCGGCGCCATTATGGCAGCTCGTACATTACGAATACCTTGTATCGCTCATCAAAGAATTCTTGTTCCTTATACACTCCTAGATCGCTGGTATTCCAGGTTCGTTGATTTGATGATATTTTATTCGATGAAATACCAGGATATTCTACTCGAAGCCGGAATTTTTCCTCGCTATCGCACCGTCATTTATAATTCCGTCCATCCGGAAGATGTACCGAAACGGCCTGTTCACGAAGTCGATACGCAATACCGGAACGAATTCCGCATTCCGGAAAACGTTCCCCTTCTGGGACATGTTGGAACGGTATATCCCATCAAAAGCCAGCACATCATTCTTCAAGGCATTCTGAGGGCATGGAATCCGGAACATCCTTTTTATGTTCTGATGATCGGTGAGATACGGGATCGGCAATACTACGCCTATTTACAGCGAACAATCGAACACACTCCCCTGGAACCGTATGTGATCTTTACCGGATACCGTTCCGATTCACTTGACCTGCTTAACATTTGTCGAGTATCTTTGGAAGCAACACAGGCGGAAGCCGGTTTTTCCCGAGTTGTAATGGAAAGTTTACTGTTGGGAAAAATTCTGACAGCTCCGCAGGAAGGATGCGCTGAGATCATTACAGAAGGATATAACGGGTTTTTATACGAAGACAATTCTCCTGACTCTCTGGCCGAAGCGATCCAGCGAGCGCTGGCAGCCGATCCGGACACCATCGGCCGGAACGCACGGGAAACGGCAACGGCTCTTTTCGATCCACACACCGTGCGTACCAATATCCATGCGGCGATTGATGGGGCATTGCATGATTTTCCTTCGACAAAGGAGAATGTCATCGAAGCCGGATTGAAAGTGTATGATTCCCATGGCCGGGAACGATCCAAGTGAGAAAATCATGGATTGGCATCTATTATCCAATAAAGCAGCAAGAGTACACAGGCGATTTTCCGTACTTTGTCAAACCAGTGACAATCACAGATTAATCAGTTTATGAGATAAATAGCAAGGGAGAATGGAATGGATATATTTAATATGGGAGTAATCGGTCTAGGCGGTTGGGGAAAGAATGTGTTACGGAGTTTTTCTCAAACCCAAGGAGTCAAGTTGTACGGGATTTGCGACGAAAATCCCGACACCGTGGAAAAACACGGCAGTCTCTATCCCCAAGCAAAAGCGACAACAGAGTATCACGAACTGTTGAATGATCCGAACATCGAGGCCATTGCACTCGCCACCCCCTCCCCGACTCATTTTCAACTGGTGCGAGAATCGCTGGAAGCCGGCAAACATGTTTTCGTCGAGAAACCGATGTCCCTTACCGTTGAAGATGCCCAAACATTGGTCACTTTATCGGAACAACGGAAACGAGTATTAATGGTAGGCCACCTTCTGGAATACCATCCAGCAGTGGATGTATTGAAAACACTGATCTGCGATGGAGAATTAGGTGACATTTATTATATTTATTCCCACCGTCTGAATTTGGGAGTCGTAAGGTTGGAGGAGAACGCCCTCTGGTCGCTGGCGCCGCATGATATTTCCGTCGTTTTGTATTTGCTCGAGCAAGAACCGACGCATGTAACCGCCGTGGGGCAATCGTATTTGAATCCGGGTGTGGAAGATGTCGTCTTTGCCAATTTGCGCTTTGGGAATGAGCACACAGCCCAGATTCACGTTTCCTGGCTCGATCCGCATAAGGAACGCAAACTCGTGATTGTCGGTTCAAAGCGTATGGCGGTGTTCGACGACATGCACCCCAGCGAAAAAGTGCGCGTCTTCGACAAAAGTGCCAATGTGAAGGTCGGCTCCGCCGATTTTGTGGAAACCATCACCGTGCGGCACGGCGAAATCCGAAGTCTAATCGTTCCCAATCAAGAACCATTACTCAACGAAACGCAACATTTCGCTGATTGTGTTTTGGAGGGAAAAACTCCCCGGAGTGATGCACATGACGGATTACGCGTCGTGAAAATTCTGGATGCAGCAACCCGGTCTCTGAAGGAAAACGGGATGCCAA
The DNA here is from genome assembly GCA_964412555.1 of uncultured bacterium. Taxonomy (GTDB): domain Bacteria; phylum Hinthialibacterota; class Hinthialibacteria; order Hinthialibacterales; family Hinthialibacteraceae; genus CAYPPG01. The sequence goes on along the minus strand of CAYPPG010000040.1, from coordinate 23,144 downwards.
TGGAGATACAATGACAGACAACATCAATGTCAAAATACACGAAACCGCTGTAGTGGACGAGGGGGTGGAGATCGGTGAAGGAACAAAAATCTGGCACTTCAGCCATGTGATGCCCGGAGCGAAGATCGGAAGAAATTGCGTTTTGGGACAAAACGTCAATGTCGCCAGCCGCACGAAATTGGGTGACAATGTGAAAGTCCAAAACAACGTGAGCATCTACGATGAAGTCTATTTGGAAGATGACGTGTTTTGCGGCCCTTCGATGGTGTTCACCAATGTCATCAATCCGCGTTCCCATGTTTCCCGTAAAGACGAGTATCGGAAGACCTTCGTCAAGCGGGGAGCCACTTTGGGGGCGAATTGTACAATTTTGTGCGGCATCACAATCGGGGAGTACGCTTTCGTGGGCGCCGGTGCGGTCGTCACGAAGGATGTGGTTCCCTACGCTTTGGTGACGGGTGTTCCGGCCAAACATGTGGGATGGATGTGTTCCTGTGGCATTCGACTGACTTTCCACGATATCCATACAACCTGTTCCGTGTGCGGAAAACAATACGAGATGGTCTCCGAAAAAGAGATTCAAGAAATATCCACCTCCGATCAAATCACGCAAGTACCATTACTGAATCTCAAAGCACAATACAAAACGATTCGTGAAGAAGTGAACCAGGCAATACAAGAAGTCTGTGAAAATCAAGCGTTCATTTTAGGTTCCAAAGTTCAAGAATTTGAGCAGGCGGTTGCCGAATATTCTCAGGCCAAATTCGCAGTCGGCGTTTCATCGGGAACCGATGCGATTTTGATCGCATTGATGGGCCTTGGCATTCATGCAGGGGATGAAATCATTACCACGCCGCACACGTTTTTCGCCACAACCGGTTGTATCGCTCGGCTGGGAGCCAAACCGGTCTTCGCCGATATCGAGCCGGATACATTCAACATCGATCCCACTAAAATCGAAGAGAAAATTACGCCGAAAACTAAAGCCATTTTGTGTGTGCATCTCTTCGGTCAGTGTTGTGAAATGGGACCGATCAAAGAAATCGCCCAAAAGCACTCGTTGGCTATAGTGGAAGACGCAGCGCAGTCCATCGGGGCGGAATGGAACGGACATCGCGCCGGCTCGATTGGGGATGTCGGGTGTTTTTCATTCTTCCCTTCGAAGAATCTCGGAGCGTTCGGGGATGGGGGGATGGTTGTCTCCAACAATGAGGAATTGGCGGAACGTATACGGATTCTCCGGGTGCACGGTTCCAAACCGAAATATTATCACAAAATCATCGGGGGAAATTTCCGGCTGGACGCTTTGCAAGCCGCTGTGCTTAGCATCAAACTAAAATATTTGGACGGCTGGACAGCCAAACGGCAGCAAAACGCAACCGATTACGCTCATTTGTTTGAAAAATCCGGCCTGGTAGGAAAACAAGTTATTCTACCCACCATTCAGCAGGATCGCCATATCTTCAATCAATATACGATCCGAGTGAAACAACGAAACGAATTGATGAAGTATTTAAAGGATAACAAAATCGGTTGCGAGATTTATTATCCGGTGCCGATGCATCTCCAAGAATGTTTTGCCTATTTGGGATACAAAGAAGGAGATTTCCCGAATACGGAATCGGCTGCCAAAGAATCACTTTCCATTCCGATTTACCCGGAATTAACACAAAATCAAAAAGAGTATATTGAGGGAAAAATTCAAGAATTTTACTGTACCAACGCTTAAGATAGTAACGGAACATCCTTGAGTAAATATTTCTCAAATTCGCTGAGGGGAAGAGGAGGACTGAAGAGGTAGCCTTGCACATCATCGCAGTTCCGGTCACGGAGATATTGAAATTGTTCCTGTGTTTCAACGCCCTCCGCGATAACCCGTAAGTTCAAATTCTTGGCCATGAGAATAATTGTTTCCACAATCGCCGAATCGTTTACATCCACGGAAAGATCATGGATAAAACTTTTATCGATTTTCAAGACATGAATGGGTAAATGTTTTAAGTAGTATAGGGAGGAATAGCCAGTTCCAAAATCATCGATGGAAATCGAGATGCCCTGTCTGCTCAACTCCTGCAAGCGGGAGACGGTGCTCTCGACATTGGACATGATAATCGTTTCAGTGATTTCGATTTCCAACGCAGAAGGATCAAGACCGGTTTTCTGTAATGTATTGATAATCATATCGACAACGTTGGATTGCTGGAATTGGCGGGGGGAGAAGTTCACCGACACTTTCAAATCTGTCATTCCCTGCTCATGCAGCAATTTTGTCTGCTGGCATGCGGTTTCCAATACGCGTTGCCCGATGTTTACGATCAATCCGGTTTCTTCGGCCAGCGGGATAAAATCACCAGGATTCACAAGTTCTCCCGTCGGTCTTTGCCAACGAACCAAAGCCTCCATCCCGGTCACTTTCTCCGTCCGGATGTCGATCTTCGGTTGGTAATACACAAGAAACTCATCTCCTTCCGTCGCTTTCCTTAAATTCCCTTCCATTTCCAATCGTTTCGTCACTCGATCGTTCATCGTCGACGTAAATAGTTGAAAACGATTTTTCCCTTTATCTTTCGCCCGATACATGGCCAGGTCAGCATTCTTGATCAAGGTTTCAGGATCACTTCCGTCATCCGGAAACAGCGTCAATCCGAGGCTAGGCGTAATGAACAATTCATGGTTTCGGACATGAAAGGAACGTTGGAATGAAGCCAGCACACGTTCAGCGATATGGATCGCAACGCTTTCATCCTTGACATCCTCCAGCATGATGACAAACTCGTCCCCCCCAAGACGTGAAACCGTATCTTCCTCCCGCATCAGTTTCACAATCCGTTGAGAAACAGCCTGCAGCAATTGATCTCCCAAAGCATGTCCGAGACTATCGTTAATATGTTTGAAGTTGTCCAAATCTACGAAAAGTATCGCAATTTTTTGACCGTTCCGCTGGGCATGATTGATGGCAACAGAAAGACGGTCATGCAGCAAAAGGCGATTGGGCAGATTGGTCAAGGCATCGTGATACGCTTGATGTTTGATTTGCTCTTCCTGATGCTTCAAATCAGTGATATCGTGAAACACGGCAACATAATGTGTGATATCGGAACTATTGGCTTTGATCGCGCTGATGCTCAACCATTCAGGATACGCTTCCCCTGTTTTCCGGCGATTCCAGATTTCCCCTTCCCATTGCCCCTGGGTTTTCAAATTTTGCCACATGGTTTTGTAAAAGTTATCGTCATGGCGGTCCGATTTAAGAATACGGGGATTTTTGCCGATCACTTCATGGGATTTATAGCCGGTAATTTCAGTGAACGCCTCATTCACAGCCACAATGTTGCCTTTGGCGTCGGTAATCGTGATCCCTTCCAAAGCATTTTCGAACACTTTTTGGAATAGTTTTAATTTTTGCTCATATTCTTTTCTCTCCGTAATCTCCCGTACAACAACAAGAACCGCGTTCTTTTTGTTGAATTCAATCACTTTGGCGGACATCTCCACCGGAAAAATGTCTCCATTTTTTCTTTGATTTTCGAATCCAAGGAATGCGCTTTTCGACAAGAGCATCTGTTCCATTGTTTTTTCAAAATCTTTTGCCAGATACTCTGGGAGCAATTTCTTAGAAGACATTCCGACCAACTCTTCTTTGGGATATCCGGTCATACTCACCGCAGCTTCATTGCAATCGATGATTTCTCCTTCCAAAGTACCTAAAAAAACCGCATCCGGAGCCAAATCGAAGAGAGCTTTGAATTTATAGATATTTTCAACGAGGGTTTCATGCTGTCTAATTTTTTCGGATATATCCCGCACAGAGGCGAAGATATACTCTCGGTCTCCATATTGAAAAAAGTTTGCGCTTACTTCGGCCGGAATCACACTTCCATTTTTTCGGCAATAACGGGACTCGAAAAGCAAAAATTTGCGCTCTTTTAATTCTTGCCAGTGAGAAGACCATTTTTCCATCGGAAAAGCTGGTTCAACAAATGATATTGTCTTGGATATCAACTCGTCACGAGTATACCCAAGCATTCGGCAGACGGCCTGATTCACGAAGGCAATTTCCCCGCGTTCATCGATCCAAAATATGCATTCTGACGCATGTTCAATGGAAGCCTTGGCTAAAAGCAAAGCCTCTTCCGCTTTTTTTCTCTCTGTGATGTCTTGGGCAAATAACGCGACTTTGGTAATCTGTCCCTCTGCATTGAAAATGGGGGATAAATAATTATCAAAATGTAAACCTTCCCGCTCATCTTGAAAACGAACCGGTTTCTTTTCCTTCAACACAAGACGAATGTAACTCATACGCCTTTCATAAACGTTCGGGGGCAAGACTTCAGAAATATTTTTACCGATCAATTCTGCAGCCGGACTTTTCAGCCGTTTCGCTCCCATTTCATTGGCGGCCAAAAAGAAACCGCTTGGAGTGATCAAGAACGCAGAATCCAGCGTAGCATTGAGAAGAGATTTTGAGACATTTTCCTTCTCTTTCAACAATTGTTCCGCGCATTTGTGCTGCGTAACATCCGTGATCGAAGTAACCTTATACCGTTTCCCCTCCTGATCCGTAAATTTCCCTGCTTTTGCATGAATATAAAATTTTTCTCCATTTTTTCGAACAACTTCCCATTCCTCCAACATTTCTCCCCCATCACGGAGAAAATCCTGGTGCATTTTCTTGGCATTCTCATGATACTCCGGAGAAAGAAGCATTGTAAAAGGCTGGTCAATCAACTCTTCCAGATTGTAACCGTAAAGATTACAAAAGGCATCATTGGCTGCCATAATCAGCCCATTTTCATCGGTTACACAAATGCCAGCCGCAGTACAATCAAAAATCGATTGGAGAAAATCCCGACTCCTCGAAAAAAGAGAAAGATGATCATCTTTTTTTATGATTTTCCGCTCCATATCTTTCTTTAAGTTATTATTTTCCAATCGATTATCATCCTGTTTTTGAGAAGGACGATCAAATTCAGTTCTCAATTCATTTGCCGGTTTATGGTGACGAAACCCCATACATGGCTCCTACTTTTGCATTCTTTCACTCATATAAATAATGATCTCAATCGTCAACTGCTTTCAAATAAAGCAAAAAATACGCCAATACTCTTAGCGGATAATCAATGTTTATCGCTCGCTCAAAACGTTACAAAAAGCAAAATTATGTTATTCTCGTCTTTTTCGTAAACAATGCAGTTTCAAAAATGAGAAAAGGAAAGCATTACCGAATCCAAAATCGAGGATAGTTATTTCAGCCATGACACCTTTTACAACAATTACAACTTTCAACCGATAAAAGAATCCTTGAATTAATTCTCGCCAAAAAATGCCGGAGAGAATGTTAACAGAATGTGAGTCGTCTTCTCTCCTGCAACCCGAAGATCCAACTGTTTACAGCTATTAAAAATTTCCGTTTTATCCATAATTCCTTCCCGGCTGAAGGTCAATTCCAAAACGCAAGAGTCTCCCTTCTTCAAACGCTGAATGATCACATTTTCTTGGCTTAAATCACCACCATTGTATTCAAGGATTTTGGGAAAGAACAATAGTTCGCCGGAGGCTAATTTTTTTCCGAGAAATGGAGAAACAACTTTATTGCTGCTCAAAACCAATGTCACATTTTGGGGTGAAATATAAATGGCAGAATTGCTGCGATTGTGAACAAGTACAAGAAAACGTATATAGTTAATCAATTTATTCGATTCCTCTTGTAAATACTCCTTAATTTCCGTTATCGTCGCAAACGCATCGATCCCTTCATTGGTTCCCATAAAAAGAACCGAGTCTTCGCGAAGGTAACCGGAAAGGGGAAAGTCCGGTTTTGTGGAATTTTGTACAGGTTTACCACGTTTTTGCTCCGGAAGTTCGTCCTCATCTTCCGCTTCGGAATCAAATGGAGAAACAGTCGGAATGATAATTTTCCGGCCGATTTCAACATGAGAAGGATTTTCGATTTGATTTGCGAGTAGTATAGAATCGACTGTCACATCATACTGACGGGCGATTTGGGTGAGGTATTCTCCTTTTTGAATCGTATGAATGAGATTTTGTTGCGTCGAAATCTGTGACTCTTCCTCATTTTTCGATGGTTCAAATGTTTCGATTGGATCGATCGTTGAAGTGTCTTCTTCTTCGGATTCCGTCTGAGCCGTTTGGGGAGCAATTTTTTTGACATTAGTTCCCTTCTCCTGTGTTTCTTCCAAATCACTCTCTATCTCTTCCTTTTTAAGGGACGGTTCTACAAAAGGGGGTGCATCGCTAGGAACAACGATTTCGAGGCCGGGTGCGATCAAAGCAGAATTCTCAATGTTGTTAGCGGATATTATCGCATCCAAATCCGTATTGTATGTACGAGCGATACTGATCAACGTTTCACCATTCTGCACAACATGTATCTTATTTTGCGCCGGGGATTCCTCTTTTGGAGTTTTCGCTAGCTTTCTTTCAATTTTCTCTTTGTCCTGTATCCGTGTCGAGAATTTGATAGTGGGAGAGGAAGCGGACAAGTTCTTACTGGTTTCTTTCGACAATGAGCCGGTTGGAACGAGGATTTTTTGGCCGACCAGAATATGAGAAGGATCTTTTATACGATTTGCCGCTAGAATCGAATCATAAGCAACTCCATATTTTCGAGAGATTTCTAATAGAATTTCTCCTTCTTTGACCACGTGTATGATTTCATCTTGTTCTGCCGGAAGATCAGGCTCAATGGATATTCCATCTGTTGGAATACGAATTTTCTGACCGACGAGAATGTGGGAGGGATTATCGATTTTATTCTCTGAAAGGACATCACTATAGGAAACGCCATAACGATTCGCGATGTTCAAGAGAATCTCCCCTTCTTTCACTTTATGAATAAGAATTCTTTTGGAGGGAGGCGCTTCATTCCCATTCGTAATGGGAGAACCTGCAGTAAGTATGATAAGAAGGATAAGAAAAAATGTGGCACGAAATGTATGAATCATGGTCATCATCGGTTCGAAGGCGTTGGCCTCAAACACTCCTCAATAGTTTTTCGTTATTTTAAAGGAACGAACATGTCGTTCGGCTGCAATTTGCATTCTTTCAGCATATCCAAACAATACCGCAAACGGCCGAGTTCTTGGCCGCCATTATTGGTGCCGAAGGAGAATTTCACACCCGCTTTTTTCGCCAATTTTATAAACTTGGCGCTCGGAATGCGGAAACGGGCGTTGATTTCAATGGCGATATCCTTTTTCACCGCTGCATCGATCACTTTCTGCATACGGGATTCGGTCCATAGTTTGTCGTATTCATCGGCAATCTCTGCGGGTAGATAGGTTGGGTTTACGTAAATGTCAATCGGTTCGTCGTTCAAAACGGATAAAATGCGATTGACATACATATCCATGAACTCCTGTTTGTCACTGATGTCCACCTCATCGGGCATCCAAAGCCGCGTTCGCTTTCCCTTGTCGTCGGTAAACGTCATGGCATCGGTAAAAACATAATCGAATTTCTCGATGGCTTCCTTCGAGAACAAATCAACCCACTCCCGGCCTTCGGCCTGCATGCCAAGAAAGGCAGGAACACCCTTCATGCTTTCCAGAAATTCTTCAATCCCATCATCCGAAGTGATTGGAAATCCAACGCCGCAATTGGGAGCGATTCCGTAGTTTATGCCGACTCTCCTGGAATTGGCCAAGGCCTCATCCAGGGTCAGTCCTCCTTTCAAGTGAACATGCAAATCGATTAGTGGAAAATTCCCCATATTCAATTTCAGGATTTCAACATAGGTATCATCGACAACCGGCAAATCTTTTAGAGCCGTTTCTATATCGTCCTGCAACGGTTTCACCATGATATTTTTAAAGAACACTTTACTGTCCGGATCATGGCATTGCAGCGCAAACGTCCCGCTGCTGAGAACACGATCGAGATATTCCCCAAATCGTACCGGCTTAGCGGGTTCCATATAATCGACAACCAGCATATCGTTCACTTTCACACGAATACGTTTGCCTTCGACGAGAATGTGCATCGTGAACCATTCGTTGTCTTCTGCCAGGGTTTTGAACATATTGCGAATGGCGTAGAGGCTGCCGGTTTTCTTGTATTCATAATAAAATCCGTGCCCTGTGTACGAGTTGTTGATTTGGATTTCATATCCTTTACTCGGCCACCCTTGATTCTCGAATGAGGTGTGAATGTAGATACCGGAATTCGCGCCGGGTTGGGTCATGACATCGGCTTTGAACTCGAAATTTTTAAAATCCGCATCCCCTACCTTCCCTGTATAAAATAAATGAGCGCGGCTTCCGTCACAAACGATGCGTCCTTCACGGACGGAGAATGAATTCGGATTTTCACCGGCCTCCCACCCCGTTAAAGTATTGCCGTCAAACAAAGGAATCCACTCAGACTCCTCGGCTCGTATGGACTTCGTGAATAAAAAACAAGAAAGTAAAAGCAAGAAAGATATGACTTTGTTGAACATCAGAAGATTCCTATCTTACAATGAGAATGACATATAGCCAGAATGAGAACAGTACGGTCTATTCAAAAGGGATTCTTTTCCCCAAAGTCCCGGTTATCAATTATCTTTGGAAATCCGTTTCGCGAGTTGATCTTCAACCGGTTTGATCGTCGCTTGATGTTGTTTCACCAACGTTCGGATTTCTTCGATAACATCCGGATGGTCTTTTGCGATATTATATTTTTCAGAAGGATCATGGCCTAGGTGATACAAGACCGGCGGATCATGATGCGTTTTCTTAGTGTCTCTCATGTATGCCAATTCCGTAATGAAATGCGCTTTGTAGTTCCCTTTCCGTACCGCATACAATTGCTGCCCCCGATAATAATACATCACATCCCGTGGACTTTTTCCTTTCCCGAGTAGAGCCGGCCGGAGATCCATGCCATCCATCTCCCGATCATCGGGCACGTCAGCTCCCGCAATTTTACAAATCGTGGGAAGTAGATCCAGAGTGGAACCCATATCGGTCACGACTCCGGATGGAATATGATTCGGCCACCAAAAAACAGTCGGTTCCCGCATTCCTCCCTCATACGTACAGCCTTTGCCTTCCCGAAGCAAACCGGCGGAACCCCCGTGTTGGTCATAGGTTAGCCAAGGGCCGTTATCGGATGTAAAGACCACCATTGTGTTTTCATCCAATCCTTCTTCCCGAAGAGTATCCAGAATCTTCCCCACGCCCCAATCGATTTCTTCAACGACATCACCATACAATCCGCGCAAACTAGTATCCCGAAATTTTTCAGATGTAAACAACGGAACATGAGGGAGATTATGAGCCAGATAGATGAAGAACGGTTTTTCTTTATTCTTTTGGATAAACTTCACCGTTTCTTCCGTATAGCGTTTCGTGATCGTGTTTTGATCGGCGGGGCGCTCGATGATCTCCTCATCACGCATCAGGGGCACATCGAAATATTCCGGCTTGGGGTTCCAGAACGCTTCCCGCCCGATATTCACCGTTCGATCCATGTCATTGCTATAAGGAATCCCAAAATACGTGTCAAATCCATTTCGGGTCGGTAAATAGGGAAGGAGATGCCCAAGATGCCACTTGCCGATGCAAGCGGTTGCGTAGCCAAGAGGTTTCAATGCTTCTGCAATGGTGATTTCACTTTCCGGCAGACCGCCGGCGGAGTCGGGGAAGAGAACGCGGCGCTTATCACTGCACATCCCGCTGCGAATCGGCAATCGACCGGTTAGAATCCCTGCCCGGCTGGGGGTACACACGCTGGCGGCGGCATAAAAATTCGTCCATTTTTGCCCTTCCTGCGCCATGCGGTCGAGATGGGTTGTTCGGATCGTCGGATGCCCAAATATGCTCAAGTCACCATATCCCAAATCATCACAAAAGATCACGATCACATTGGGCAATCGTTCAGAAGCCGAAGATGCCGACGTGCGAATCAACGTTGGAAAGAGAAACGAAGACATGCCACAACCGATTGTTTTCAAAAAATCCCGTCGTTTACTGGTTGATTTGAACATAATAACTCCCTCTTACAGTTCTTCATTTTCACTGTAAGCAAATATGGCATCATTTAGGGAAAAAAGCAATAGTATGAAGAGAAAAGGTTTTTACTCTTTTTGGAAAAGCTACTTTATACCGTATCAATCGTATCACTTTCGTGGACGATTCGATTGAGCGCATTTCCCACTTGATCCAATTGATAGGGCTTGGTCAAAACTGCGGTAAATCCATATTGTTGATAATCCGACATGATTGGATCTCCGGAATACCCGCTGGAGACAATCGCCTTTACATCCGGATCCACTTCTAATAAATGTTGAATCGCTTCTTTTCCCCCCATCCCACCGGGGATCGTCAAATCCATGATCACGGCATCGTATTTCTTGCCGGATTCCAAGGCGTTTTTATATCTTGAAACAGCCTCGTCACCGTCTTTTGCCACTTCGGCTTCATACCCTAAGCGGTTCACCATATGGACTGTGACATCACGGACAAATTCCTCATCATCCATGATAAGAATACGCCCACTGCCCACAATATCCGGTTCCGTGATTTCTTGTGGGGACGAAGAATCGACATGCATGGAAGCCGGCAGATAAATATGAAATGTCGTTCCTTTTTTCAATTCGGATTCAACGAAAATCGCACCTCCGTGTTTGTTGATAATCGAATAAGTCGTTGCCAATCCTAAACCGCTGCCTTTTTGCTTGGTCGTGAAGTAGGGATCAAAAATCTTCGGCAAATAATCACTCGAAATTCCCACTCCCTCATCCCGAATCGTCAAGGAAACATATTGGCCCTTTTCGAGTACAAAGGGTTGGTGATTATTGCTTTCACTGATAACAACATTTGCCGCTTCTATTCCAATCGTCCCACCTTCAGGCATCGCCTGATCGGCATTGAGGATTAAATTGTGGATCACTTGGCTGAACTGTCCTTTATCCACATCCACATTCCAAAGACCTTTTGGGAATGTATACTCACAACGAACTTTCGAGCCGCTCAATGTAAAGGACACCGTCTCTTTCACCAGTTCCTGAAGGGAGGCACATTCTTTGAGGGGAGCCCCCCCTTTTGAAAATGTCAACAATTGCTGGGTTAAGTTTTGGGCTTGCAAAGAGGCTTTTTCGGCCTCTGTCAATCGATTGAAGATATCCTGCTTGGGTTCGGAATACGTTTTGGCGAGAGAGATATTGCCAAGGATGGCCATGAGAAGATTATTGAAATCGTGCGCAATTCCACCGGCGAGAATTCCGATGGATTCCAATTTCTTCGATTTTAACAATTCTTCTTCCATCTTTCGTTTTTCTGTAATATCCCGGCCCGTAAATACGATTCCCTCCACGCCGGGTAAATCTTGCAAACATGTTAAAATTCCTGCGAGAAGAAAAGCGACGCCCTCTTTATTCAGAAGGCGAAAGTCTTTCATCCGGATCGATTCCCCTGGATATCGAAGCGACTGTTGCAACGAATTGAGGAATTCAGGCACATCTTGCGGATGAATGAGGGTTTGAATTTCGCTCCCAACAATCTCATCAGGTGAATAGCCATAGGAACGCATAGAGGGACTGGTATAAGTCAATATCCCGTTTGAATCAAAAATCCAGGTAATGTCACTGATATTTTCTGTAAGAGCGCGAAATCGTTCTTCCCGCTTCCGCAATTCCATTTCGGCTTTTCTGCGATCCGTTACATCCCGAATCGTATTTTGGATCATATCTTTCCCATGGATAGATATGGCATTCAAAGTGACTTCAACATCGATCAGTGTTCCATCTTTTCTAAGTCCTTTCCATTCAAAAAGTTGGGGGGAATCAGTCGTAGTGGATCGAATTAATTCTCCGGCTTTTTCTTTCGAACATCGGCCATCGGGCTGAAAGGGTGGAGAAAAATCTTCCGGTCTTTTTCCCATCAGTTCTTCGCGTGAAGTACCATAAATGCGACAGGCCTGTTCGTTACAATCGATCACCCCCCCTTCTCGAAGCAATAAAACCCCATCATATAAGCTCTCGAAAAGTGTACGATAGAGGGTCTCCCGCTCTTGCAACGCCTTCTCGGCTCGCCTTCGATCCGTAAGAGTTTGTTTCAAGATATACGCCCACACAAATGCCACGAAAAGGGCAGCGGCACAAAGTCCTATCGTAATCAAAACAGAACGCCGATCGGATTCCTTGATGCGAGTCTGTGTGGCTAACGCGATTTCATCCGATTTTTCCTCCAATAGTGTATAGAGAGACTCGTATTCTTCCTTCGATTTGGAATTGATCAATTCCCGGGCGGTTTTCACATAAAAATCATAATGCTGACGGATAATTTCATCGTAGGTTTTTTCATGTTCCTGCAGTAATCGATCCTCAATTCCCAATTGCACAAACTGATCTTTCACATAATGCATATCTATCTCATACTGTTCCCTCTGCACATCCATTTCCCAGGGATCCATTGTTCCGATAAGTTTAAAAACATGAAGCCGAGTTTGGGCCAATTTCTCTTTCAGGGTTTTGACAGCCAGTTCTTTTTCGATTGCCATCCGTTGATGGTGTGCAACAATCCGTGCGTTATAGATGGCAAATACTCCTTGGATAAGCAGAAAAAACACCACACATAAAAACGCAAGAGTCAATCGAGTTCCTATGGAACGCATGAATGAACCTTTCTTTCATCACTTCTTTGATGCTCCTTGACTTCACCCACATTCGGATGAAAATTCTCCCCTTTTCAATCGAAGGTTTGAAGCACATTCATGATGAAGTCATTATTGAAAATTTGATGCGCATCGAAATCCCGATACAATAATCGGTTCTTTTTCAGAAAAATATTCAACTCATTAAGGTAAGCATAGAGTCCTCCTTCATCTTGATTCTGAACGCTCAATTTCTGAAGAGAGTGAATTCGAACAGCCTTGTATAGTTTTTTCAGTTCCAACTCAGAAAACGGTTCGTGATCGATGAAAGTCTTCTCATTCACTATTCTCTGATATTCCTCCCAATTATCCGATTCATGAATCCACTGTATGGCTTTTATCCACCCCTTCAAAACTTTCTGGATGTCTTCAGCGAGAATCCCTTTCAATCTTTCCTCATATATCCAAATACATTCCGGAATGCACCCTTCATAATCAGCGGAGGTAGCCAATACCCGGCCATTCCCTTCACGAATCGCTTGCTCGTTATGGGGATCATAATTCAAAATCACCGGCAAACGCCCGGCAATAAACTGCGCTGTCAAATCTTCCGGTTTCAGTTCAACAATCCGAAAATCGGAAACACTCATATCGCGAGTTTGAAGAAACTGTCCCAAAAAAAATAAACATGATGGGAGATTGAGAAAGACACCGAGAGGTTTCCCCTTGCAATCCTCGAGTTCCCGTCCTTTTTGAATGATGATCTTATCCCCCCCATGCGACCAATTGGTTTCCGCGAGGATTACAACCGATTCGCCCTTCATATAAATCCCAATCAAAGAACCGACCATATCCATAGCAAAATCAATGCGTTTTGCCTTAATAGCCTCCAGGATAACACTGGGGTCGTCATAAATAACCGGTTCAACAGCAATTCCCTGTTCTTTCCAAAATCCTTTGTCTTTTGCGACTTGAAGGGGGGACCAACCAATCCATTCTACGGTTGCAATTCGATAAGGGCGGGATAAATCTTGAGAATAAGAAAACAGAACAATATTACTGATACTGCTGAACACCAATAAAAAGATGTAGCAAAATCTGCTCAAAATCATGATCAATCCTAAAGGGTTCCCACACTATCAGTATAGCGATTCACGCAACGAATCCATGACTACATTTTCTCTTTTAACACAAATTTGACAATGGTACATCGCTTTTTTACTAAAAAATATGTTTGCCGGTTCGTACCGGTGTCAATCAATTTCACCAGATTAAATCTATTTCGATCCATGCTTTCCAGTATTCTATTATCCACTCCTTGTTTCATCCATGTGTGACAAATAGAGAAATTTTCCACTCACATAAGATTCTAACAAAAAAATCAACGATTTTTATTTGACATCCTCGAGAAACTGAGTTAACTTTAGACATTCTTTCGAAAAATGGCTTTCAGACAATCTCAAAAGGAAAATATTTTATCAATAAAACATGGCCAACCAATCTCCTCCCCTATCGGATGGACAATCGACAGTGCTTCTTTGCGATGACGACAGGAATTTCCGGCTATTGGCCCGCAAAGCGTTGGAAAGGTCAGGATTCTATGTCGTCGAAGCGGAAAACGGTTTGCAAGTTCTAGAAACTTTCGATCAGGAATCGCCGGATATCATTCTGCTCGATATCAAAATGCCTGAAATGGATGGATTTACAGCGTGCAGCACAATAAGAAAGAAACCCGGCGGAGAGCGAATCCCAATACTTTTAGTAACCGGATTGGAGGATTATGAATCGATCGAGGAAGCGTACAAGGTCGGAGCGACCGATTTCATCACCAAACCGGTCAACTGGTCTTTGTTAGGTCAAAGAGTCCGCTTCATGTTACGAGCCAATCAATTCATTTTAAAAGCCATGGAAGAAGATATAAAAAGTCAATATTCACTCGGAACGATTCCACCCATGATGGGAGAAAACGAGGACGATCCGCCAATCGATGCCGACGTTTTGAAAAACATCCTCGAATTAGAAGCGACAGAAGGTGTCAATATACTCAAAGAGGTTGTACAAACGTTTCTCGATGATTCTCCAAAAATCATCCAAGATATCAAGACCGCCTTTTCCCAGCAAAAAATCGATATTGTTCAAATGATGGCAATCCGCATGGTTTCCATGGCAACTCATTTCGGCGCGCATCGATTGACTTCGCTTTGCAAGGAACTGGATAATGTTTGCAGGAATAATCACTTGGAATATGTCGATGATATCGTCCAAGATATCGAGAAAGAATGCCTTCGTGTCAGCACCGCATTGCGTGATGAATTGAAAGGAAATTCACTGTTCCAAGTATGATATGGCGGGAAAAAGTGCAGACAGGATGTCTGCACCACAATTTGAGCAGACAGGATGTCTGCACCATAATTTTTTCAGACAGGATGTCTGCACCACAATTTTTGCAGACAGGATGTCTGCACCATAATTTATGCTTTTTGCCGGGGCATCAAATGGGATCCCTCCAACGGGTAGCAAGGGTAAGCGAAGTCTACCCTTGCCATAAAGCGCATTTACTACCAGGGCAGACATGACGTCTTGCCCTGACTACCCTTTTTCTATTATTACACTCGTACGCAAGCTGAGTTCTTTATTGAATTTCCTTTTGCAGCAATAGACGAGCTTGATCATACTCATTCTGAAGTTCAATAAAGAGTCCGTTCACACCTTCCAGAATTTTTTCCCGGCCGTTTTGCTCAAGTTTTTTACACAAAGAGGAAACTTGAATCGCCCCTACATTGGAACTGCTTGATTTCAAACTATGAGCAGCCATGCGTATCGAGTCACAATCCTCATTTTCAATGGCTTTTTGAAGTGTGTTCATCAATTGTGCCGAATCATGAAGATAATTTTTTATAACTTTTTGCAATAAATCTTCCTCCGAGTTCCCCTGCAGCATACGTATGCTATCCAACATACTTCGATCAATCGGTGAATCCGGCTGCCCTTGAGTCTGTGCAGGGTTCACTTCATACTGATTTAATCCGGAACTGGGTTCCATCTCAACTTTCGTGGCTTTATCCGGTATATGATTCAAAGAAACAAGCAGATTTCGCGCGCCCCATCTCTCGATTTTCTCATGCAGTTGCCGAACGCCAAAAGGTTTGCCAAGGTAATCATCCATCCCAGCTCTCAAACACTTTTCCCGATCCCCGATCAATGTATGCGCCGTCAACGCAATGATTGGAATATGAGAAGCGCTATTTTTGCCGAACGGTTTTTCGAGTGCGTTTCTCCGTTCCCGTTCCCGAATCGCTTTTGTGGCTTCATATCCGTCCATTTCCGGCATCTGACAATCCATGAGTATCAAATCGTAATCCGAACCGGAAAATGCATCGATGGCTTCCTGTCCATTTGAGACAATATCTGTTTGACACCCAAAATTATCGAGCATCGCTTTTGTCACATCTTGATTGACCACATTATCCTCGACAAGAAGAACTCGAAGGCGAGGAACAGAGGTCTTCTCGGATGGAATCTCAGCCGAAGAATCAGAGAAGGACATTGATTCGCTCGAAAGACCAAGAATCTGTTCAAAGCATCTGATTAGTTGAGTGGGAATAACAGGTTTTTCAATAAAATACGCGCCGGGAACAGGTGAAAAATACTGCCCGTCAACACCGGGAACAAGCGACACAAGAAAAACAATATGCAAATCAAGAATCGATGAATCTTCTGTGATTTTACGTGCAAGTTCCCCGGCATCCATATCCGGCAATGTTGTGTCGATCATAATGATATGAAAGGGATTGCACTCCAACGTCGCTTGTTTCAAACGATCCAACGTTTCAAATTCATTTTCACATGTGTCATTGCCGATCCCCCATGAATCAAGATAATAATGAATGGCATTAAACGATTCCATGTTGTCTTCAACGAGTAAAATCCGGAAATGGTTGGAGTCTTCCGGCGGTTGAATGATCTTGTCATCTCGATGGGGAGATGCTTTGAACGGAATCGTAAACCAGAAGGTGGAGCCAATCCCCGGATCACTATTGACTCTAATCTCTCCCCCCATCAACATTGTCAAATGTTTTGCGATCGTCAATCCCAAGCCGGTTCCACCGTATTTTCGGGTGGTTGAATTGTCCGATTGGGAAAACGAATCGAAGATTTTTTCTCGGAATTCCGAAGAAATCCCAATACCGGTATCTTTGATTTCAAAACGAATCGTTGTCGTATCCGGTTCGCTTTCTTCCGGAATAACCCGCACGACAATCTCGCCTTTTTTGGTAAATTTTACGGCGTTGCCGAGAAGGTTGGTAAGAATCTGACGAATACGATACGGATCACCACTGACTACGGATGGAATACTACTATGAATCAGACAGACGATTTCCAGCCCTTTTTTATGCGCGCGTAAGGCGAACAAATGAACCGTCTCTTCAACAATACGGCGAATATCGAACTCGGCATTTTCCAATTCAAGTTTTCCGGCATCGATTTTCGAAAAATCCAAAATATCATTGATGATTTTTAAGAGGGCTTCGGTTGAAAATTTAGTCGTTTCGACAAACCGGCATTGATTCGTATTCAAATCGGTCGATAGAAGTAATTCTGTGGTGCCCAGGATCCCGTTGAGCGGTGTGCGAATTTCATGACTCATATTCGCTAAAAACTGCGTTTTTGCTAAATTCGCCGCTTCCGCCGCCTCCTTTGCCTCTTTCAATTCACAAACCGTATGTTTCAGTTCCCGGTTTGCCAAGGAAAGAGCGGCTGTCCGCATTTCGACTTTCTCTTCCAATTGCTCTCGATGATGTTGAAGTTGGTTATCGCGTAATTGGATTTGCGCCAACATTTCATTGAATCCATCGATGAGAACTCCAATTTCATCATCATTCTTTTTTTCCTCCCGTACAGAATAATCTTTCTTGTCGGACACGAATTTCATGGTTTGTGCCAAATTCAAAATGGGACGGGAAATAAATTCCTGCAGTTTGGTCGAAAGGAAAAAAGCGATAAAGAGCGACACCAATAACACGAATCCGATGATCTTTCCATACCATCCGATTAAATCATACAATTCATCCAAATCCGTGCGAATAACGATCATTCCCACAATTTTCGGAACACTGTTTTCATTGTCAGCGAAAAGGATCGGTTTTGTAATCTCGAGTTCATATTGGCTGAAGGAATAGTAATCCACATATTCCGCATCATCGATTTCGGATAAGTTCAAGAGTAAGGTTTGTTCTGTGTCATCAGAATCCGCCGAAACATTCTCCTGCGGTTTCTCCCGCTCATATTCTGCAAATATCTCACCGTTTGCTGAATAGATGCGAGCAGAAAGAATACTGGGAACCGCACTCAAGGCTTCCAAATTTGTTTTGGCTCTTTCCCGATCTCCAAAAAAAACGGCAAAATTTGAATTTTTGCTGACCACATCGGTCAACGTTGAAAATTTCTCGACCATAGAACGCCGGAAATTGATCCATTCGTACGTCGCAAATGAAAACAAGGCCACCAACAGAACAATGACACTTGTCAACATATTGATGGAGGTGAGTTTGCTGCGGATGGAAATATTCTGAAATGAACGCATTGCTGCATCTCCATGTGTAACGCCGCCGTCTCGGCGGCACCTTTCATATGCCGGCAGGATGCCGGCGTTACATTAATGATTCTGAGGTGGTATTATATCAACCAAAATACAATTTCAGGATAGAGGAGACTCGATTCAATGCGTAAACTGATCATTGCAGGTAATTGGAAGATGAACGCCGGAATAGAATCCGATGCAAGAACCCTTGCAACAGGCATCGCCGATAAACACGGACAAACCGAGGCTGTGGATATTGTTTTTTGCCCGCCCTATACAACTCTCAGAGCAGTTCACTCCGTCATCAGCGGAACGAAAATCGGTTTGGGCGCCCAAAATATCTATCCACGAGCAGGAGGAGCGTATACCGGTGAAATCTCGGCCGATTTTATCAAGGATTGCGGCTGCACATATGTCATCATCGGCCATTCGGAACGCCGTACTCTTTTCAATGAATCCAATGAATTCATCAACGAAAAAGTAAAATTTGCCTTTGAAAGCAAATTGACGCCCATCATGTGTATCGGGGAAACCGAAAAGGAACGCGAAAGCGGAAAAACCGAAGCGGTGGTGGAAGATCATTTGCGCGGCGGCCTCGCCGGATTGACATCTGAACAGGTTAAAAGCATGATCATCGCCTACGAACCAGTATGGGCTATCGGAACGGGAAAAACCGCGACACCGGGTGATGCGCAGGCGGTTCACGCCTTCTGCCGTAAAATCATCACTGATTTGTTTGACGATTCTACGGCGCAAACCGTCCGGATTCAATACGGCGGCAGCGTGAAACCCGATAATGCCAAAGAACTCTTAACTCAACAGGATATCGACGGCGCTCTTGTAGGCGGAGCCAGCCTGAAAGTCGATTCCTTCGCCGGGATTATCGAGAATTCCGGAGCCTTGTAATTCGTTCGCTTCTAAACAGGAATGTCAATTTGTTTTATAATAGGTGGGCAGGCGTGAGTCTGCCCCTATTCATGTCATCGAACGCGAGTGATTTTTTAAGGTTGAACGATGAGATTTTTGTTACTCTCCCTCTTTTATTTCGGATTTACTGTTTTCAACAGTTGGGGACATCCTTTAGGAAATTTTTCACTGAATCACTATAACGTAATTGAAATCCATCCAGGAGGTGTGGTTACACAGCATATACTGGATTTTGCCGAAATCCCATCTTTCAACGAACTGAAGAATCTCGACCTCGACGGAGACAATAGTGTCTCATCGGAAGAGATGGAACGCTATCGATCCTCTCTGCTTGAACGGTTTTTGCCCAATTATCTTTTCTCGACAATCGACAATGATAAACAGGTGCCGTTGACTCCGGAACTGCTGCGAAACAAAGTCATCCTAGCCCGGGGAGAGGGAAGTTTAACCTGTATTCAAATCCAACTCGCCTTTCGCTTCGATTCCGAGATCCTGGCACAAACCGGGACGCACCAATTTGCCTTTGAAGACAACAATTTAACCCATATGCGCGGTGTGCGGGAAATCCGCATCAAAAATCATCCCGGTGTGGAAGTTCAACCTTCGGATATCTCATCATCTGGCCCGGCGATCCCCATTCCTTTGGCGGACAATTTATACATTCTCAGCGGCCTGGATACTACAATCCGCTATTCAGTCACTCAAACTAGGGATATGAACGATATCCAACTGACCGACACGATGACGATGATCAACGCCGCATCCATTCCCCAGTTTCCTCTGGAAAAAGAACCGGATGGCTCGTACAAAATCCTGAAATCCCCTATCCAACCCGATCAAGAAGTACAAGCCAAAATATCCATGCTGCAGCCTCGCAACGTAGTCAATGCCACGGCAGCCCTAATGGGGCAGACGCAAGCGACTCCCTCGAGAACCTTGCCAGTCAATCCGGAGGCAGTAAAAGTCGGTGAAGACTCCGCCTATACCCGCTCGCAAACGGATTCGGAATGGGCGGATTTAATCGGTGCGGAAGAATTGAATTTCAGTTTTGTCGTTTTAGCGTTGATTTTTTCCGTCTTTTTCGGAGCGGTTCACGCGCTCTCACCAGGACATGGCAAGACTGTGGTGGCCGCCTATCTTGTCGGCTCGCGCGGGACAATCTATCACGCCGTCTTTCTCGGTATCGTGGTGACTCTGACGCATGTATCCAGCGTGTTTTTAATTGGACTAGTTACTTTATATCTTTCCGAATATATCGTGCCGGATAAGTTGTATCCAATCATCGAAGGAGCCTCCGGTTTACTCATCATGGGTATCGGTATCTCCTTGTTTTTAAGGCGTTACGGGGCCTATCAGCGAATTAAATACGCCGAAAGCATGGGAATTCGTATAGACGATCATGCTCATCACCACCATGATCATCCTCATGATCACCATCACGATCACGCAGAAGTTCATTCCCACAACCACGAACATCCCCATACCCATCATCGTCATGACCATGAATCCGATCACTCGCATCCTCATCACCATCATGACCATGAATCCGATCATTCCCATCCTCATGAACATTCCCACCATGACCATGAGCACGAACATCCCCATTCACACGGAGGCTGGATGGATCATGAACATGGGCCGGGAACTCACACCCACGAAATCCCAGCGGACGCGACATTCAAAGATTTGCTGCTATTGGGAATTACAGGCGGGATTGTTCCCTGCCCCAGCGCCATCGTCGTCCTGCTGGTCGCCATCGCCATGCGCCGGATACTGTTTGGAATGGCGATGATCGTATTTTTCAGCATTGGACTGGCAGCGGTTTTGATTACGATCGGGATTTTGATGGTAACGGCCAAACGATTTTTGGACCACTTTCAAACGAAGGAAAGTTCCCTTCAATGGCTGCAAATCGTCTCGCCGGTTTTGGTCACTTTGATCGGCATCGCGATCTTCATCCGAGGGTTGCAAACGGCGGGTATCGTCTCGATCCAGTTTTAAATTTATTTCTCTTCCAATCGAACGCCTAAAATAAGGAACTTCTGCTGCCCCAATGTGTTGCTTTCCCCGGAAGAATTCAACGGCGAACTCGACATGACATTCGAGCGCACCCGCCCCTGCGTATTCACCCGTACCAGCACTCCGCCGAATGCATCCCAATCGTCCTCATTCAACAGCATCGCCGAACTCATAATCGGAAATTCCTGTTTCTTTTCATTGCTACCGGTCACTTCGCCAACATGATATCGCTGCGGACGCTCCCCCAAACTGATGCCCAAATGTCTGGCTCTTTCTTCCGGAATATTGTATAACTCCGCTTTGACTTTCAATTTCTCCCCCCCGTCCGCCGTTCCACGCGGAATTATTTTGAGATAATGTTCGGGAAAAACCAGCGCTGTCACTTCTTCATCCGAAAACAAACTTAACCGGATCTCATTCGACAGTTCAAAAGAGGGATACTTGAACGAACGAGTCAGTATCTTATGCATATCCGAAAGATCGCGGGGAACACTGCCGTACATCCCCGTTGTTCCGGCAAAAATCACACGGACTTGAACGTGATAAATCTCCGCCGAGGTTGATTCCGCCTTTTGCTCCACCGGAGCCGGCGCTTTCTCCGCCGCGACCACACTCATACACACTAACAGCAGTGGTATTAATAAAAATGTCAATTTACGCATTGGTTTGCTCCTTTTTACGTCATTCAGTTATCGGGTAGCCAGGGCAAGAGGTCTTTAATTTGATCGGGTAGCCAGGGCAAGACGTCAGGTCTGCCCTGGCGGTATATCCACGATTCGGCAAAGGGAACTTCGCTTCCTCTTGCTACCCTCTTGCTCTTTTTATTTCTTTTATTCTAGCATGATTCTTCCTCAAAATGCTTGACAAACCACAAATTATATTCCATTAAGTTCGTCACTTTGATTCGAGCACCGAACCGATGGATGGAGATTCGAAGTTCATTGACGTTATCTTAAAAACCTTCTACAAATTTATAATTATTTTTTGTTTTCATCTGGGAATTGCGGTAATATCAATTCCAATTGTTCGATGCATGTTGGTATATTTTCATAAGCTCATCTTTCTATCCCCTCAACATCTCATTACAATACCCCAACACACAATTCATCAGGTGAAAACTTCATGGACATCACTCACCCGCATGATTCCTTCATCCGCTTCGTGCTTTCCAAAGAGAAACGCACGATAGACCTATTCCGCTTTCACATTCCACAACACGTGGCTCAACATCTACTTTTCGACACTCTGACCGCCGAAACCGATACTTTTGTCGATTCACAACTCAAACATCACTATTCGGACGCTTTGTTCAAACTCCAAACTCAATCCGGAACACCGGCCTATGTCTATTTCCTGCTGGATCACAAAAGCGCGCCGGATCCGGAAATATCCCTTCAACTGCAACGCTACATGAACCGTATTTGGACTCGATTTACCGCGAATCATCCTGGACAAAATCTTCCGCCGATTATCGGGATTGTTCTGTACCATGGAATACGCCCGTGGAACATGGGGACTGAATTCAAATCCCGGTTTGATTGTCCCGAAGAATTCTTTCCCTTTATCCCCGATTTTCGGTATCTCCTCATTGATTTATCCACGATAAGCGACGACCAATTTCAAGGCGGAGCCGATTTGAAAGCAGCCTTGCTGCTGATGAAATACATTTTCCATCCCAACCTGCGCGACTATCTCCCCATGATTCTTCGAATCCTCAAAGAAGCCCGCCATCTACCCGACTTCTACCCTTTTTTTGAAGCGTTTATGCTATACTTGTTACAGTACGTAGATCAGAATGATCATCGAGAAATTGAAAAACTCATCCATTATGAATTTCCAGAAGAAGGAGATCATATCATGCCCTCGGTTGCGGATAAATTAAGACAAGAAGGACGACAAGAAGGATGGCAAGAAGGATTACAAGAAGGATTACAAGAAGGATTACAAGAAGGATTACAAGAAGGACGGCAAGAAGGATTACAAGAAGGCCAGGATAAAGGACAATTATTGGTCATTACCCGCT